>JAADJD010000035.1 GCA_013150955.1 Calditrichota bacterium | reverse complement strand
CTGAAAAGAAGAGAATGGTTTACGGGACTCTGGCAAAAATCCAAACAGTTTAAGTTGCCAGTTCAATTCTCTAATGCGTAATCTGGGTTTAAGGAATTACCAAATTCGAACTCGCCTTCTTTAATTGAGCTGCGTTTCTTGTGGTAATCTTTGACAAAAACCCGACTAAATCCTGAAAAGGAATCGGTAGCGTGGATACGGAATCGAAGAAAAAAATGGGTATCATCCTGCCAAATTTCATCAATATTTTCAAAAGTTACAAATCTAAAAGCATAGCCTGCTAAAGGATCTTTCTTGTTAAAGCGAGAAATTTCCATAATTTCGTCCCTTTTTAATTTAATTTCTTTAGAAGTCATAATAATGCCTCCCGGGGTACTTACGGGGGCCATTAAATGCAGTTGTGCTTTTATGTTAATAATAGAACGAGGTGTCCGATTAATAATTTTTATCCGGTATTCGGGATTCTGATTTTCTCCAATTCTCTTGGCAATTTTTGAGGAGATCTCTATTCGTGGTCGTAACCGTGCTAAGAAAAATATGAAAGTAAAAGAGGCGATTAAGCTTGAAAAAATACCTATTAAAATTGCAATTAGGTAAGTGCTCATAGCGACATTATCTCCAATTTTTCTGTTTAATAAAAATTAATGAATGGCCCTAAATTGCACGAGTAAAAAATTATGTTTTGATTGATTTACTGCAGTTGGACAAAATTTTAATTGTTTTCAATGCCAGAAACATTAATTGGAAAAAATCCGCGTTCAGTAACACTGTCCGCCTGAATGGCATAACCTTTTGTCAGATTGCCGGAGTCGATCGCCAGGAAGTGATTGTTATAATCTTAATAAAATCAATGGGATAGATTGGAGGTGGTTCCTTTGGCACAAAAATTGTATTAAATGGGGTGCAATCATCATCCATCGAAAGAAAGGAGGTTGAAACAGATGAACCTGGATAAATTCACCATAAAAGCACAGGAGGCTCTGGCCAACGCCCAACAGCTGGTCATTAGCCTCAATCAACAACAGCTGGAACCGGAACACGTGCTGAAAGCACTTCTGGAAGACGATCAGGGCATTGTTCCGGTCATGTTGAAAAAGATGGGGGTGGATCCCGCCAATGTCATGACCCAGCTGGACATCGCCATCAATAAATTCCCCAAAGTGCATGGCGCTGCGGGTCAGGTGTATGCATCTCCCCAGCTGAATCAATTAATCAACGTGGCCTTGCAGGAGGCGAAAAATTTAAAAGACGAATACGTCTCCACAGAGCACCTGTTCCTGGCCATGCTGGAGGTGAAAGGGACAGAGGCCTATCGCATCCTGACCGGTTTTGGGGTGGATCGGGATCTAACCCTGAAAGCACTGCAGGAAGTGCGCGGCAAACAGCGCGTTACCGATCAGAATCCCGAAGGAAAATACATGGCCCTGGAGCGCTACACGCGAGATTTAACGGCGCTGGCGCGTCAGGGTAAGCTGGATCCGGTCATCGGTCGTGATGAGGAGATACGCCGGGTGTTGCAGGTGCTTTCCCGACGCACCAAAAATAATCCCGTTTTAATCGGGGATCCGGGTGTCGGGAAAACGGCAATTGTGGAAGGCATCGCCCAGCGCATCGTCAATGGAGATGTGCCCGATTCGCTAAAGGACAAGCGGATTGTGGCTCTGGATATGGGAGCGCTGGTAGCCGGTGCCAAATTCCGCGGCGAATTTGAAGAGCGCCTGAAGGCGGTACTGAAGGAAATTCAGGAATCGGAAGGGCAGATTATCACTTTCATCGATGAAATTCACACCCTGGTGGGTGCCGGTGCGGCGGAGGGTGCCATGGATGCATCCAATATGCTGAAGCCGGCACTGGCGCGGGGTGAACTGCGCTGCATTGGGGCAACCACCGTGGATGAGTATCGCAAGCATATTGAAAAGGATCCGGCCCTGGAACGGCGGTTTCAGCCCATCCTGGTGGAAGAGCCCAGCGTGGAAGACACCATCTCCATCCTTCGGGGATTGAAGGAGAAGTATGAAGTGCACCACGGTGTCAAAATTACCGATGCAGCCATCATTGCCGCCGCCACTCTGTCGCATCGCTACATCACCGATCGGTATTTACCGGATAAGGCCATCGATTTAATCGATGAGGCGGCCTCGCGACTGCGCATCGAGATTGATTCCATGCCCGAGGAGCTGGACGAAATCGAGCGCCGCATCAAACAGCTTGAAATTGAACAGGTGGCGCTGAAGAAAGAGAAAGATGCGGCGGCGAAGGAACGGCTGAAGAAGATTGAGGAAGAGCTGGCCAACTTGCGCGAAGAGCGCAACAAATTGCGAGCCCACTGGATGCTGGAAAAGCAAACCATTCAACAAATTCGGGAAACCAAGGCCCAGATCGATCAGCTGCGTGTGGAAATGGAGAAGGCGGAGCGAATGGGCGATTTGAACCGGGTGGCCGAGATTAAATACGGCCGCATCCCCGAATTGCAAAAACAGGTGGAAGAACTGACCCGGAAGCTGCAGGAAATCCAGAAAGACCGAAAGATGCTGAAGGAAGAAGTGGATGAAGAAGACATTGCGGAAATTGTCAGTCGCTGGACGGGCATTCCGGTTTCCCGAATGCTGGAAAGCGAGCGCGAGAAGTTGTTAAAGATCGAAGAGCGCCTCTCCCGGCGGGTGATTGGTCAGGAAGAAGCGATTCGTGCGGTGGCCAATGCCATCCGACGCTCCCGTGCGGGTCTGGCGGATAAGAACCGTCCCATCGGATCGTTCATCTTCCTTGGCCCAACCGGGGTTGGGAAAACCGAACTGGCCCGTGCACTGGCCGAATTCCTGTTTGATGACGAAAACGCCATGATCCGCATCGACATGTCCGAATAC
This sequence comes from Calditrichota bacterium, assembly GCA_013150955.1. Classification (GTDB taxonomy): domain Bacteria; phylum Calditrichota; class Calditrichia; order RBG-13-44-9; family J042; genus JAADJD01. The sequence goes on along the minus strand of JAADJD010000035.1, from coordinate 5,725 downwards.
ATGGAGCGGCATTCCGTCAGTCGTTTGATCGGGGCACCGCCGGGTTATGTGGGCTATGAAGAAGGCGGCCAGCTCACCGAAGCCGTACGCCGCAAACCTTATTCTGTGGTGCTACTGGATGAAATCGAAAAGGCACATCCAGAGGTGTTCAACATCCTGTTGCAGGTACTGGACGATGGGCGGTTAACGGACAACAAAGGGCGCACGGTGAATTTCAAAAACACCATCATTATCATGACCTCGAACATCGGTGCGCCGTTGATTCTGGAAAAATCCATGCGGATGACGGAACACAATCGCGAGGAACTGTTCCGGGAAATTCAGGAAGAGGTACTGGGATTGCTGCGGCAGCAGCTGCGTCCGGAATTTTTAAACCGGGTGGATGAAATCATCGTTTTCCACAGCCTCACCAAAGAGCACATCAAACGGATTGTCGATCTGCAGGTCGAACGCATCCGGCAGCAGCTGGCGGAACAGGGGCTGGACATCGAACTGACCGAAGCTGCCAAAGACCATCTGGCCGAAGTGGGTTACGATCCGGCCTTTGGTGCCCGACCGTTGAAACGGGTCATTCAGCGAGAAGTGGTGGACAAACTGGCCTTCGATCTGCTGGCGGGCAAATTCCACCGCAATCAGATCATCAAAGTGGATTATCAAAACGGGGAAATTGTCTTCGAGCCCATCGAGAAAGCGGAAGTGGTGGAAGAAACCGAGTAAAACCGTTGTTGAACGCATCCTGCCCGCTCCCGTTCCGGGGTGGGCAGGATATGCAATACAGGAAGCGAAACGATTTTCAGGGAGTGGAAACTGAGGGTTGCGGTCAACCGTAGCATCAATACGAATGATGGAGAAAGGAGGATTGTGCGATGAATCGAAAACAATTAACCGGTTTTGCCGTGCTGCTGATTGGTTTGGGGATTATCATTGGATTGATTCTGGCTTCGGGATTGAACATTACCAACCAGAGTCATGCCGATACGCCACTGGCACCGGCGGATGTGCCGGCACCGGCCACATCACCGGAACCACCTGAAGGTTCCACCGAAGTACTGGACGCCCTCAGCAACGCTTTTGCCAGTGTTGCCGAGCAGGTGAATCCCTCCGTGGTTACCATCTTTACCCGAACGGTCGTCAAAGGGCGGCGGGTTACGCCGTTTGGCTTTCCGTTCGATGATTTTTTCGGAGATGATTTCTTCAAGCGATTTTTCCAGATGCCCGAACCGGAAGGGGATATCATCCGGGAAGGCCTGGGCTCCGGTGTGATTGTCCGTTCTGACGGGATCATTCTCACCAATTTTCATGTGATCAAAGATGCGCAGGACATCAACGTGCGATTGATTGATGGCCGGGAATTTAAAGCGGAGATCAAAGGCAGCGACCAGCGTACCGATCTGGCAGTGCTGAAAATTGACGTGGACGGGTTGAAGGCCATTAAATTTGGGGATTCGGATCATATCCGGGTAGGCCAGTGGGTTCTGGCCATCGGGTCGCCGCTGGATCCCAATCTGGAGCACACCGTCACGGCGGGCATCATCAGCGGGAAAGGTCGCAGTGGCTTCACCGGTCTGGCCACGTATCAGGACTACATTCAAACCGATGCGGCCATCAATCCCGGAAACAGTGGGGGACCGCTGGTAAATCTCAAGGGCGAGCTCATCGGCATCAACACCGCCATCATCACCCGATCCGGCGGGTACATGGGGATTGGATTTGCCATCCCGGTGAATCTGGCCCGGAAGGTGATGGAAGATATCCTGGAGAAAGGCCGGGTGGTTCGCGGATGGCTGGGCGTGTATATTGGGGATGTGACCCCCGATATGGCCAAAGTGTACGGCCTGGATAAACCCGAAGGAGCCATCATCAGCCAGGTGGTGGAGGACAGTCCGGCCGAAAAAGCAGGGCTGAAAGCGGAAGACATCATTCTGGAATTTAATGGCAAAAAAGTCAAGAACCGTTTTGACCTGAGCACACGGGTGGCATCCACCGAACCCGGTACCGAGGTCACCCTTACCATTCTGCGGGATGGCAAAAAGAAAAAAGTGAAAGTGAAGCTGGGTGAATTGCCCGAAGAGGAACAGCCCGTTGCTCGCGAGAAAAAGGCCGTCAAACGGCTTGGATTTAGCGTGGAAAACATCACCCCGGAACTGCGCAGCCGTTTGGGACTGAGCAAGGATGTGAAAGGGGTGGTCGTTGTTCGCGTCCGGCGCGGCAGCGCGGCAGCCCGCAGTGGACTGGATGTGGGCGATGTGATCCTGAAAGTGAATCGAAAACCGGTGGAAAACGTCCGCGACTTCGAGCGCATCGTGGATGAGCTGAAACCCGGAGATCCCATCGCCCTGTATGTGCAGCGGGGTGAGCAACGTCTGTTTATCGCCTTTACCATTCCCGAAGAATAGTTTGCAGAGGAGCCCGAAAAGGAATGGATTTCGGGCTCCTGTTTGATCTCAGCTCGAAAGGCAATGGATGCGGAATACGGGAGGTGGTTGCATGAACCGATCCAGCATCTGGCCGAGGTGGGGAGTACTGGCCGGAATTGTCGTGTGGACGTCGATGTTGCTGGCACAGCCCGATCCGCAGATTCGCATTCAACCGGTAAAGATATCACCTGTCGGGGATTCCCTGCAGGTGACGTTGATGGTACAGGTGCCATTTCCGGAAAATGCCTTACCGGGTATTCTGGAAGATGGAAAACAGTTGCGATACCGCCTGGATTTCTCCGTGTGGAATGCCAAGAGAGAGTTACTGCTGTTAAAACACTTTTCCCGAACCATTCGGTTCGTTCCGGGGCGCGTGGATACCGTCACTGTGCGATTGGTGTTGCCCCCTGGACGCTTTTACCTCACCTGCTACCCGATGAATTTACCCATTTACATTGTTCCGGTTCGGATGCAGGAATTGGATCTGATCCACCGGGAGGATGCGGTGTCCAGCCAAAAAATTTCTCTGGATGGAAACTTTTGCCCATTCACAAAAGTGAATCTTTATGCCAGATACCGGATGAAAAATCAACGGGTGGTCTAAAACAGGAGGAGGAGCCATGAAGTTACGACCCCTGGGAAGTCACGTCATCGTCCGGCGTCTGGAAGAAGACGAAAAAACGCCGGGTGGGATCATCATTCCGGATACGGCCAAGGATAAGCCGCAACGGGGAGAAGTGATCGCGGTGGGGAAAGGCCGTGTCTTGAAAAATGGAAAACGCGTTCCCTTGGAGGTCATGGTGGGAGACAAGGTGTTGTTCAGCAAATACGCTGGCGAAGAGGTGGAGATTCACGGAGAGAAATATTTGATTATGGAAGAAGATGATATCCTGGCCATTCTGTAAAAAATAAGGAGGAGGTGGTACGATGGCAAAGGAGATCATCTACAATCTGGATGCACGGGAGAAATTGTTACAGGGTGTGGACATTCTGGGTAATACCGTAAAGGTAACCCTTGGCCCGCGAGGGCGTAATGTGGTTTTAGACAAGAAGTTTGGCCCACCGGTGGTTACCAAAGACGGCGTAACCGTTGCCAGGGAAATCGAAGTGGAAGACAAGTTCCAGAATGTGGCGGTACAAATGTTAAAGGAAGTGGCCACCAAGACCAACGATGTGGCCGGGGATGGCACCACGACCGCAACGGTACTGGCACAATCACTGTTCCGCAATGGATTGCGTATGGTGGAGGCCGGTGCCAATCCACTGGATTTAAAACGGGGAATTGAAAAGGCTGCAGCCAAAGTTATCGATGATCTGAAGAAACGCAGCCGTCCACTGAAAGGCAACGATGAAATCATGAAGGTGGCCTCCATTTCCGCCAACAACGATGAACAGATCGGCAAACTGATTGCCGAGGCCATGGAGAAGGCAGGAGAAAACGGGGTCATCACCATCGAGGAGGCCAAATCCATTGAAGATCAGATTGAAGTGGTGGAGGGAATGCAATTTGACCGGGGTTATGTTTCGCCTTACTTCATCACCAATCCCGATACCATGGAGGTGGAACTGGAAGATCCGTACATTCTGATTCACGAGAAGAAAATTTCCAACATTCGCGAATTGTTACCTTTGCTGGAAAAAGTGGCTCAGTCCGGGAAGCCGCTGGTTATCATCGCCGAAGATGTTGAAGGCGAGGCGCTGGCCACGCTGGTGGTGAACAAGTTGAAAGGTGTGTTGAAGAGTGTAGCGGTAAAGGCGCCAGCGTTTGGTGACCGCCGAAAGGCCATGATGCAGGATATTGCCATTTTGACGGGCGGTCGCTTTATCAGCGAGGATCTGGGCATCAAGCTGGAACATGTGGATTTGAATGACCTGGGACGAGCCAAAAAAGTGGTGGTGGACAAGGAGAATACCACCATCGTAGGCGGAGCGGGCGATCCCAAGGAAATTGAAGCGCGGGTGGCATCGATTAAAAAGCAGATTGAAGAAACCACTTCCGACTATGATCGCGAGAAGCTGGAAGAACGGTTGGCCAAGCTGGCTGGTGGCGTGGCGGTGGTGAAAATTGGTGCCGCCACGGAAGTGGAGATGAAGGAACGTAAAGCCCGCGCGGAGGACGCGCTGAATGCCACCAAGGCAGCTGTGGAGGAGGGGATCGTCCCTGGCGGCGGTGTGGCACTGTTGCGGGCTCAGAAGGCACTGGATTCGCTGAACCTGCAGGGTGACGAAAAGATTGGTGCGGACATTCTAAAGCGAGCACTGGAAGAACCGCTGCGTCAGATCGCCAATAATGCGGGCTGGGACGGCAGTGTGGTGGTGGAAAAAGTCCGGGAAATGAAGGATAACGAAGGATTCGATGCGGAGAAGGAACGCTACATCGACATGTTTGAGGCGGGCATCATTGATCCCACCAAAGTCGTACGCACGGCATTGGAGAATGCCGTCAGTGCCGCCGCATTAATGTTGATGACGGAAGCGGTTCTGGTGGAAAAACCGGAGAAGAAGAAAGCACCGGCTACACCACCGGATTTTGATGAGTATTAATGTCAGGGGCACCGGCTTTCCCCCGGTGGGAAAGTCGGTGTGCTACTCGAATGTTCACGGTACCGGCAGGCGCAGGCTTCAGCCTGCGTTTTTTATCCCAGATTATGCATTAGCCTACGAATGACACGAATTAACACAAATAAAACCAATATAATACATTGGATTGTGTCTGTATGAAAAGGTGTTTCAGGGTTTATTCGCGATTTTGTAGATATTTTTTGGTTTCATTCGTGTGATTCGCGGTTTAATGCATTATTTGGGTTAATTGTTCATTTTAGGCGCAAAGAGAACACTGATACAATGAACAAAAGTGCAACCACCAGGTCAATTACAATCCATATCTCCTTGTCCAGATAAACGGGAATTATAGGATTAAACAGAATAGCAATTGCAATAAACAGCATCATCCAGTACGAATGCTTTTGTCGATACGCCATATTTGCCATGGTAATCGCAACGAGAGTTACAGCTATTCTTAAGAAAATGTAATAACCGTATGGTAAATCCGCAATCGCTATCATCAGAAGTGTCGCTATCATATATCGTGTAAAACGGCTGTCCATGCACAACCTTTTTCAATGTTACGAATCTAAATTACGGGCGCAAGACGGAATATTCAATCGCTAAAAGTTCCTGTTTAAAAAATGGAGTCCTTGCCTCACCATGAAGATGCCGAACATATCATTCCTAATCCTAAATGATTGAAATCTACAAATATAATATTTATATTGTAATCACAATATAGTATTGGGGGAGTATCATGA
>JAADJD010000018.1 GCA_013150955.1 Calditrichota bacterium | reverse complement strand
AGCTTCTCCAAAACGCCCGACTTCGCCAGTCGCTCTTGAGATCGCCAGATGGTCGTAAAATCCGGTATCTCCTCCTCAAAACGAATCCCCAAAAACCGTTGAAGAGAAAGACGATCGATCAAAGCATCTTTCAGTTGCGGGTCGCTCAATTTATAAAGATATTGAAGAAACAAACATTTCAAAGAATAAATGATTGGCACCGTGGGACGCCCCCGACGAGAGGGCTTGTACAAAGGTTCTATTTCTTTCTCCAACCGTTTCCAGTCCACAAGCGCATCAATTTGTTTAAGAAGCTGGTCACTGCGACTTCTTTTCGTTCGGTTGTTAAAAGCGCTGTCGAGAAGCGAGAGCTGAGATTTTGGTTTGCCAATCACCGGTTCGTCCCCCTATCTTGTTGTTTTTATTTAATTATAAGGGGTTTTTGCTTGTTTTGCAAAGAAAATTTTTAATCGATTAAATCAAAGGTTTCCACTATTTTATTGATACTTTTCGGTATCATTCGCTCGGTTCACGGTTTATAGCATTATTTTGGGTTTATCATCAAAAACAGGGGCGTTGCGATGCGCACTTGTTCATTACCGTGCTGGCGTACCATTTACTCCACACTATTCAAACGTAATTATGAAGTTAGGGCATTCATATGCAGTGGCGGAGTATCGGTGAGCGGCTGCCCTCCCATGTACGAACCGCCATATTTACGACCGTCCGAGATGGCCAGCGAATTCATGCACGAGAATCCGCCTAATCTAAAGCTATTCACCGGTTGATTTATGATGCGTTCGGGTTGAGCTACTATCCACTGAAAACCAAACGCGTTGCGCTCTGAAAATCCGTAGTTCCTATGCTTAATCTTAGAGGTTGGCAAGAATTGGGGGTAGGCTTGGGTTAAAACAAAACTTTTCACTTCCTGCTTTTTTCTGAAATCTTCATCCACCAATCCTATTTATAAATGGCAATATTTGCCATAGTTTTGATCCGTATATGTTTCACTATGTACACATTTTTTCCAGAAATCTTTGTAAATCTCTATAATTTTTGTTTTGGCATAACTATTGTAATTTCTATCGAATGTTTAAGTTTGTTCTTCGGATATCGAGAAGGTGCTAAAAATAGTAATATATTTTTTCAAAATAATTTTTTAAGAGACTAAACAAGTCGATGGATTGAAATAATGTGTAGAAATACCCTACTTTCTTTTTGAATTTTCTGGCAAACAAAAAATTAAACGGTTTTAATTGAAATATTAATCCTAACAAGAATTGCCAAATAAGAAAATTAGGAGGAAAATCATGTTAAAGATGTTTTTAATTATGTGGTTCGTTATCGTTCAAACAATGAGTCTTGTAGCTCAAACAGGAACAGAATACGTAAATGAAAGTAAGCTGCATGGTATTCATCCCTGGTCAATTGGTTTTTATAATAAAGGATGGAATTACGAGGTAAACGAGATCCGTAAAGATTCTAATGTAACTTTGATAGGCCGTTGGGCAAATGGTTACTGTAAGGTAGCTTATGTCCATAGAAATATTGCCTATTTTGGCAATGGGGGATACCTTGAAATAGTCGATGTGAGCAGTCCAAGAAGCCCTATTAAATTAGCTAAAGTTTTATTGCCATCAATTATTAATGGAGTTGTTGTTAGTGGCAATTATGCTTACGTTGCGGACGGCTATGCAGGGTTACGTGTTATTGATATAAGTGACTTAACTAATCCTCAGGAGGTTGGAAATTTCGTTACAGGTGGTTGGGCTCGGGACATATACGTTAGCGGAAATTATGCTTATTTGGCGGACGATTGGAATGGTTTACGTATTTTTGATGTGAGCGATCCAAGCGAGCCCAAGGAAGTGGGATATTATATTAAAGGTTATCCAGGAGGAATATATGTTCTTGGTGATTATGCCTATGTAACAGTTGGAGGAAGTGGGCTCCGAATCGTCGATGTGAGCGATCCGACCAGTCCACAGGAAGTGGGTTATTATGATACCGGTTGGGCATTGGATGTTTACGTTAGTGGTAATTATGCATATGTAGCGGATAGCTGGAATGGTGTCCGAATTGTTGATGTGAGTAATCCCGCTAGTCCAAATGAAGTAGGATCTTATAACACAAGATCTCAGGCCCAGGCATTATCCGTTAACGATAGTTATGTCTATGTAGCGGATTATGAGGAAGGGCTTCTCATTATTGATGTGAGTGATCCAACTCAGCCAAAAGAAGTAGGATATTTTGATACGAAAGGTCATGCCAGGGATGTTTATGTGAGCGGTGACTATGCATATGTTGCGGACGGATGGGAAGGACTGCGAATTATCGATGTAAGTAAGTCTGCTCAGCCACAAGAAGTGGGCTATTTTGATACAGGCGATCAGGCTATAGATATTTATATTAGAGGTCATTATGCTTACATTGCAGATGGTTATGATGGTATTTATATTGTAGATGTGAGTAATCCTGCCCGACCCCAGGAATTGGGACAATTCGATACAGGCGATCAAGCTATAGGTATTTATGTCAGCGGCCAAAATGCCTTTGTAGCGGTTGGAGATTCAGGTCTACGCATTATTGATGTGAGCAACCCAACTCAACCGCAGCAATTGGGATTTTTCGATACGGGCGGTTATGCAATGGATGTCCATGTTAGTAACAGCTATGTTTATGTGGCAGGCAGATGGTTCGAATGGTCTTCGTATTATCGATGTGAGTGATCCGGTTAGGCCACAGGAAGTGGGATTTTTCGATACGGGCGGTTATGCAATGGATGTCCATGTTAGTAACAGCTATGTTTATGTGGCAGATGGTTCGAATGGCAGATGGTTCGAATGGTCTTCGTATTATCGATGTGAGTGATCCGGTTAGGCCACAGGAAGTGGGATTTTTCGATACGGGCGGTTATGCAGTGGGTATCTATGTTAATGACAGCTATGTTTATGTAGCAGATGGTGGGAATGGCCTCCGCATCATCGATGTGAGTGATCCGGTTAGGCCACAGGATGTGGGATATTTTAGTACCAGCGATCAGGTTTTTGACGTCCATGTGAACGGGGACTATGCTTTTGTGGCAAATAGACTCAATGGTCTTCGCGTTATTGATGTGAGCGATCCGGCCCGGCCCAAGGAAGTGGGATATTTCAATACAGGGGATATGGCCAAAGGCGTCTATATCAGTAATGATTATGTTTTTGTGGCAGACGGTTATGATGGGGTATATATTCTAAAATTCACTGGACCAACGGGTATTGAGAATGATGGAGAACATCGACAGGAAGAATTTGCTTTACATCCTAATTACCCCAATCCATTCAACCCCACAACGACCATTCGTTATGCGTTGCCCCGGGCAGGGGATGTTACGCTGGTGATTTATAACAGTCTGGGCCAGAAAGTACATACACTGGTTAACCGGCACCAGCCAGCCGGCCGCTACACCGTGCAATGGGATGGCCGGGATAAGAGTGGTCGGGTTGTTCCCGCGGGTATTTATTTCTACAGCCTGAAGGTTGGCCAATTTGAGCAGATGCGGAAGATGGTGCTGGTGCGGTAAAATATGAGAGGATGAAAAGATTGCTTATTACATTACCCCTTGCACAGATTGCAAAATGAGATTGATAAAAAAACTATTCCCCATGTTTTTATAAACAACCGGACCTTCCTCCCCAGTTATTTTCAAAAGGAGGAATGTAATGGGGTTAAACCCGGTTTATCCCAAATAATGCATCAAACCGCAAATCCCATGAATGTATCCAAAAATAACCGCAAAATCGTAAATAAACCCCGAACGAATTTTCATCCGAAAATAATCCAATGGGTTTTACAGTTTTTGTTTGTGTTAAACCCAAACAATGCATCAAACTGCGAATCACACGAATGAAACCAAAAAATATCTACAAAATCGCGAACAAACCCTGGAACACATTTTTCATGCAGACTTAATCAATTGGATTTTATTATTTTATTCGTTTTGGTTTGTGTCATTCGTAGGCTATTGCTTAATCTGGGTTAATTTCATCCGGGTAGGATGAGATGGTGCGAAGAACAGGGTGGGGGGATGTTGAATGCGGGACATGGCGAAAGAATCAGGGAAGGTAGATGTGCGCCACCGGATGTGGGGTATGGCGCGAAAACCAGGGATGGTGATTGCGCCGCGCCACGGGGCTCCCGCCACCGCGCATCCCCGCGCTCGGCGGGACTTCGGCCTGCCTGGCGGCAGACAGGCCCTCCCGGCCTCAGCTTTTCAGATACCTAATCCAGCCTTCACCGAGAGTCCATTCACCAATGTCTCAATCCCTCTGGAGCCCGTGGACGGGCGACATCCCGATCGTGCCCGGACGGCACGATTATCGGGATGAATAACGGGGCTTTTCAGACACAAGCCTTAAGGAATTGTTGTGTTTCCTAAACGCTTTTACCGTCTCAATCCCCTCTGAATAACGGGGCTTTTCAGACTTCTGGGATCAGTTCTGGGATTTCTTGATCGATTTTGTTGTCTCAATCCCCTCTGAATAACGGGGCTTTTCAGACGGCTATCATAATTCCCCCTAAGAGTGGTCACTAATAATATAGTCTCAATCCCCTCTGAATAACGGGGCTTTTCAGACGATTTGAAGTATCGGTTACTTTTATAGCGGATGGGAATGAAGTCTCAATCCCCTCTGAATAACGGGGCTTTTCAGACCCCGCCGGCCGATGCTGTCTTGGAACTATTGGCGGGGATGTCTCAATCCCCTCTGAAAAACGGGGCTTTTCAGACTGGTTAGATTTGCCATATAACTGTGTAAAAAGTGCCGTCGAGTCTCAATCCCCTCTGAAAAACGGGGCTTTTCAGACGGTGGGATCCGAGGGACGAGGATTACGAGCACATAGAACTAAGGTCTCAATCCCCTCTGAAAAACGGGGCTTTTCAGACATATCTGAGAAAAATCATCAAGAAGAGACCAGGTGATCTGGTCTCAATCCCCTCTGAAAAACGGGGCTTTTCAGACCATGGATGGGACTGTCCTTGTGGAATTTGGCAGCATTTCAGGGTCTCAATCCCCTCTGAAAAACGGGGCTTTTCAGACGGGCAGCGAACGGCTTTGTGAAAAGCCGTGAACCACAAAGTCTCAATCCCCTCTGAATAACGGGGCTTTTCAGACCGGAACGTGTAGTAGAAATCCGGCATATTTGGGACGAATTGTCTCAATCCCCTCTGAATAACGGGGCTTTTCAGACAGGGAAGCAAATTTATCGTTTCCGAGGAGAAACTATTAGCATGTCTCAATCCCCTCTGAATAACGGGGCTTTTCAGACTTCACTTAACAGAAAGGAGAATGCCATGAGTCATGTATTGTCTCAATCCCCTCTGAATAACGGGGCTTTTCAGACATATTAATGGTGGATTTAATGATGAACCAAAAAATGGAGGGTCTCAATCCCCTCTGAATAACGGGGCTTTTCAGACCTAAAGATTACGTTATACAATCAAAATGGCCACCGAAAGTCTCAATCCCCTCTGAATAACGGGGCTTTTCAGACTACTGATACGTTGTGGCACTACGTTATGGAGAACGAGAGCCGTCTCAATCCCCTCTGAATAACGGGGCTTTTCAGACTACCCGAAGCCTTCGCCACCGGCCTCGTGGCCGGCATGGTGTCTCAATCCCCTCTGAATAACGGGGCTTTTCAGACACAACCTAACAAGGGTGCTAAGGAAGGGCGCAAATGGTACGTCTCAATCCCCTCTGAATAACGGGGCTTTTCAGACGCGGGAACTGCGAGAACGCGGGATACAGATTGTGCATCAGTCTCAATCCCCTCTGAAAAACGGGGCTTTTCAGACGTCTGAGATTACCGGCGTCGGCCGTGTCAACGCAATTGTCGGTCTCAATCCCCTCTGAAAAACGGGGCTTTTCAGACACCCGAGCGGATGTTTTTTCGTGATAACCCGGCACTTGGGTCTCAATCCCCTCTGAAAAACGGGGCTTTTCAGACAGCACCCCCGTAACTTACGCAATACCGCAAGCTCCAGAGGCGTTTGCGTGAAGAACCCAAATCTCGCCCTGCAAAACCATTCCCAAACCCAAAAAATGAACCTAAGTTCTTGTTTTTGTTTTGCGTAGAGCACATTGCAGTTATTTTCTTGTTTTTCCTGAGCTTACAAAAATCGCCCTCACCACCCCAATTTCCTTCAACGCATTTTTCAAATCCCCAACCCAATACTACAATCCCCCGCGATAAAAATCAACCTCTTTTCTTGTCCCGCCAAAAAACACCATCGCCGCGGGATCAATCGGCTGCACCAAAGTCCTGTAAATACGTGCTCTGAATCAAATCCCGCTCCGCCGCCTCATGGGCCTCCAGCCGCTTCAACAACTGCTCAATCTGCGCCCGAATTCCCGGAAACTGGTCGCAGTCCCGACAACCCAGTGCCTTCAGAGCCGCGATGATGCCGTCCAGCGTATCGATAATTTCCTGATGCTCGGCTTCCAGCTCCTTCAGTCGGGTATGATTCTCAGGCTTAATCCGCAACATGTCCTCTGCAAAACCCCCGTGCTCCTCCAGCTCAAAGTGCTTTAGAAGCTGATTCCGAAAATCTCGCAGGCGCCAGACAAATTCCAGTTTCCAGGCATCGAACCCATCTTCCGGGATGGGCTGGTGCATTTCCTGGATGATGGTGTTCATTAATTGCTTGAGCGCTTCGTGCTCTTTTTCAATTTTTAAGGTAATGTCTGTCTTGCGTGCCTCCATGGAATCCTCCTTTCCTTGGTTTAAACCTTTTCGGGAACGGATGGATACCCCCAACATATTGCCGTCCCGATCGGAAAAAGCCACTTCTTCTCTCTGTTCTTCGGTCATCTGGATTTTGCATCCAATTGATGCGCCCTCATTTGATCCGTTGCACAACGTTAACAAATCGTTTTCAGGAAATGATTGTATGTGATCGCCCCTGAGGGCGTTGGTTGCTGCGATAGGGTTCCTTTACAAAATATAATCCGGATCCGGAAAAACACAAGCAAAAGAAAAATTGCCCTGAAGAAAGGCCAAAAACATTTCTACACGGAGCTTGAATTTATCGGGTGGCGGAATTAATTTGGGTGGGTCGAAAGAAGGAATCGATAACAGGCAGGTACGGGTATGAAACGTCGAGACTTTTTGAAGTGGATTGCGGTGGCGGGTGTGGGAAGTGCTGTGGGAAGCTGGTGGTGGCCTTTCCGGGAGTCGCAGACGCTGGTACTCATCACCGATCAACCCCGGCGTGATCTGGCGCAATTATCTCCGTTGCTGGAGGCGGGCAGTGATCCCTGGGAAGTGGAATATTACCCCGTGGATGCCCTGCCGCAGGATGTGACGCTCATCCGGAACGGGGTGTTGATGGATCCAGTGAAGGGTGTTGCGGTGCCAGGATTGGTGACCCGTCTGGCGCGGGAAATGCGGCAACGTCACCGTCCCGGCTACACTCTGATTCTGGCGCGGCCGGCCGTCCGGACACGGGAGGAGGGCGTGGAGATTCGCGTGGATGGTGTGCTATTTGCCAGGCTGGACGGTACCCGGAATTATGATCGGATTGACGTTCCGGGCCCGATGGGAAAAACGGTGCTTCGGTATCGGGATGGGAAGATGCAGGTGATCCAATCCAGTTGTCGCCACAGGCTGTGCGAACAGATGGGCCCCATGGCGCAGGGAAAATTGATCTGTGCACCCAATCGGCTGCTGGTCACCCTGGCGCCCACTTCGCTGGATGCCGTGGTCGGATGATGCCGATTTGATGGGAAGGTTCTGTTTTACATGTCACCGGTGGCGCCACGGTGTTTTTCTGCCGCCGGTTCGGTCTGTCCGGAAGGTTGGTTCAATATTTCCTTTCACCACCTGGATTTTTCCCTGGATTCCAGACGGCTGTAAAACTATTCCGGGAGGAATTTTCTGCGGTTCGTGACCGGCGCACAGAAGGTCATTTCCCGGGAATGTTTTCTGAGGGCACAACGCCCTCATTTTTGTGGCCGTTCATCCCGGCCCTACCGAATGGCTTCGTTTCTGTCCTGAATGATGCGTTCGACCATGAATGACGCGGATAATCAAAAAATCAATTCCTGGAAGACGATATTATCGCAGGCAAGGCATACCGGTGCTTAAACGAAGAATGTTACGTGAATTCATTGATTTGAATCCTATTAGATCCCGAGTGAGCCATCTGCTAAGGCGTCATCCGGGTTTCTATTTTATCTGCACGATTGGTCTGTGGGTTGCCGTGGTTGCGGTGGCGCTCCAGCTTTCCTGTGACCGTTCTCCTTCGCCTGGGCGACAGGCAAAAGTGTATTCATTTACCCGATTTTCCATGGATACGGTGGTGGAGTATCGGGTAGTGGCGCGGGATCGCGATCAGGCCCGGCAGGCGGTAGATGCCGCCCACCGGGAAATCCAGCGCATTGATTCGCTATTCTGGGAAGAGAATCCATCCAGTCCCGTCTATAAATGGAATCATTCCCCGCATGGCGGAATGCTACCCCCCGAAGTGGCCGGCCTTTTCCGGCGCAGTTTGCGGTACAGTCAACTGTCTAACGGTGCCTTCGATGTGACCATCAAGCCGGTGCTGGATCTTTACGGGTTTGGTCAGCCCGGCCAGGTTGGCAGACCGGCCCATCCCACACCGCCTTCGCGATCTACCATTCAGGAGCGATTGCCAGCGGTGGGCTGGTTTCGCATCCTTCCCGGCAATGAGGGGCAATTCGAAAAAGAAAATCCGGCCGTTCAGGTGGCGCTGGGTGGGGTGGCCAAGGGATATGCAGTGGATCGCGCCATTGACGTTTTGCGTCAACATGGCATTCAACAGGCATTGATCAATGCGGGTGGGGATTTGTACTGCCTGGGCAGCAAGCGTGGACGGCCCTGGGTGGTGGGTATCCAGCATCCTCGTCAGCCGGGAGCGGTGGTGGCGGTGTTACAGCTGCAGGATCGCGCGGTGGCCACTTCCGGCGATTATCAACGGTTCTATGTGTATCAGGGAAACCGGTATCATCACATTCTGGATCCTCAAACCGGTCAGCCGGCGCGGAAGAGCCAGAGCGCCACCGTGATTGCCCCCACCACCGAACAGGCGGACGCCTTTGCCACCGCTCTTTTTGTTCTGGGCGCCCGGCGGGGACTGGCCTGGATTGATCAGCTGGAAGATGTGGAGGGGATGGTGATCGATTCCTCCGGGGTGACCCACTATTCCCGAAATTTTCAAAAATTTCTTTTATCCCGCTAAAATTCGTTTTAAATAAAGACGCCCGAGCGAAGCAGATGCCAGGAAGAACCCCCGGTTTTGACGCCGGTTTCGGGTGGGCCGGGTTGCCCGTATTTTCAAGGCACCGCAGCATCTGCAGGAAGGGAAAATCGATAATGGGTGGGAACCATGGGACAATCATCGGCAAACGACTGGAAACATTCCCCCGTGGTGCAGGAACAGCTTCGGGAGCGCGGGATTGGTGTTTCGGAAATTGAGGCGCAACTGGAGCGCTTCCGTACGGGATTTCCACGCATTCAACTGGTGCGTCCCTGCACCCCTGGTGATGGGATTCGGCAGTTGACCCCGGAAGAGGAAGATCATTTCATCACCCGGTACGAAGCGGCCATGGCTCAGGGGCGGGCCATGAAATTTGTCCCCGCCTCCGGTGCGGCCACGCGCATGTTTCGCGATTTGCAGCAGATCCTTACCCATTACGATCGGTATGTGGATAGCATTCAGAACAAACCGGAAGCGCAATGGGAGGAATCCCTGCAACCCCTGAGGCGATTCGTGGACAATCTGCATCGCTTTGCGTTTTACGAGGCGCTGCAAGAGGTGTTGAGGCGCGCGGGGCAGGATCTGGCCGCTATTCTGCGCCGCAAGGACTATCGCACGCTGCTCACCTATCTGCTTACGGAAAAGGGATTGAACTACGGTCAGTTGCCCAAGGCGCTGATTTTATTCCATCGCGCCAATCATCGGGCGCGCACGCCCATCGAGGAGCATCTGGTGGAGGGACGACACCATGTGCGGGATGCGCAGGGGAATGTGCGCCTGCATTTTACCGTGCCGGTTGCCTACCAGGAATCCATTGCCCGATTCGTGCAGCAGGTTCAACCGGAATACGAGCAGGATGGGGTGCGTTTCCACATTGATTATTCCACTCAGAATCCGGCGCTGGATTTAATTGCGGTGGATTTTCACAATCGGCCAATTCGCGATGCTTCTGGACGACTGGTTTTTAGGCCGGGAGGCCACGGTGCCCTGCTGGAAAATTTGAATGCCCTGAAGGGCGATATTGTTTTCATTAAAAACATCGACAATGTGGTTCCCGATGCGTTTAAGGATCCGGTGGTGCGGTACAAGAAGGTGCTGGGTGGCATTCTGGTGGCCGTTCAACAGCAGATTTTCGATTTTTTGAACAGGCTGGAAGCCGGTCAGCTTGTGGAAGCCGATTTCGTCCGAATTGAACAGGTGTTAAAAGAGTGGATGTTCGAGCCGTTCCCGGATGACTATTCCAGCTGGTCGCTTGAACAACGAAAGGCCTACCTGCGTCAGCGGCTGGATCGTCCCCTGCGGGTGTGCGGTATGGTCAAAAATGAGGGAGAGCCCGGAGGAGGGCCGTTCTGGGTGAAAGGGCGGGACGGTTCTCTGTCCCTGCAAATTGTGGAACAGGCGCAGGTGGACACCCGCGATGCGGAACAGCAGCGCATCTGGGAACAGTCCACCCACTTTAATCCCACCGATCTGGTGTGTGGGGTGCGCAATTTCAAAGGCCAGCCCTTCGATTTGATGCGCTTCCGGGATCCCGAAACCGGTTTCATCACGGTGAAATATCTGGAAGGGCAGGAGGTTCGGGTGATGGAGCTGCCGGGACTGTGGAATGGCTCCATGGCGTTCTGGAATTCCATTTTTGTAGAGGTGCCGCTGGAAACATTCAATCCCGTCAAAACGGTTTTCGATTTGTTGCGGCCGCGTCATCTGGGTGCAACTGCCGATACAGACGACTCTGCCGGGTAACGTGGTTGCTGTCTGGTGGAAAAGAGACGCGGGATCTATTGTGACGAAAGATGAACCGGGATTCAGCCGGTGCAACCTGCTCTTTCTGGCTTAAACCCGAATGATGATCGAGACCACGAATGATGCGAATAAAAAATAGAAACAAATTATCCCAAATTATGCAATAAACCGCGAATCACGAATTATGCAATAAACCGCGAATCACGCGAATGAAACCAAAAAATATCTACAAAATCGCGAATAAACCCTGGAACACATTTTCATCCAGACAAAATTCAATGTATTTTATTGGTTTTATTTGTGTTCATTCGTGTCATTCGTAGGCTATTGCTTAATCTGGGATTATGTTTGAAACCGCGAATCACGCGAATGAATTCGAATAATATTAACAAAATAAAGAATGTTCCGGGAAACCATTTTCATCCAGATAGAATCAAGAGCAATTTATTATTTTTGTTCGCGTTCATTCGTGTCATTCGTAGGCAAATGCTTTTTGTGCTAATTCGTTTCATTTGTGGTCTAAGGCTTATCCGGGATGAATTTTATTTGCAATGGTCATTAGCGATGCATTAATTTTGCAGCGACAAAACAAAGCGGAGCAGATTGCAGGTTTACTATTTAACAGTCATTGTTATTTCGCTCGTTTTATCCTTCTATTTTTCGGGTACTGAAACTGCATTCGTATCGGTAAACAAGGTTCGGGTGGAATTGTGGCGGCGGCAACGGATTCGCGCCGCCCAGCTCATCTACAATTTTCTGAAAAAACCGGAACGTTTTCTGTACACCACCCTGGTGGGCAACAACATTTTTAATGTCGCCTTTGCCTCCTTTGCCACCATCTATTTCAATCAGTATCTCAATCCCCGATTGACCTGGCTGGGCATTTTGCTGCTGACCATTTTCCTGGGCGAAATCATTCCCAAAACGCTATTTCGCAGTCTGGCCGATTGGGTGGTGCGGGGGGCCGTTTACCCGCTGGAATTTTTTTACCGGCTGTTTTATCCCTTCATTCTCATTGTCAGCCACATCTCCGAAATGTTTTTACGATTGTTTGGGGTTCAGCGCGGGGAATTGCAGCGATTTTTTTCCAAAAAGGACATTGAGATTTTATTGTACGAAAGCCAGGACATGGTGCGGCAAATTCCCCGTCGGGA
The DNA here is from genome assembly GCA_013150955.1 of Calditrichota bacterium. Taxonomy (GTDB): domain Bacteria; phylum Calditrichota; class Calditrichia; order RBG-13-44-9; family J042; genus JAADJD01. The sequence goes on along the minus strand of JAADJD010000018.1, from coordinate 47,197 downwards.
AAGCGAATTCTTACGGCGGATTCTGGAGATGCGAGAATTGCGAGTGCGGGACGCCATGATTCCGCGGACGGAGATCGTTGCAGTTTCGGAAAACATGTCCCTAAAGGAAGTTGGCGAAATTTTCACCAAGCACGGATTTACCCGTCTACCGGTTTACAGCGGTACCCTGGATAATGTGGTGGGCGTGGTGTTTTTAAAGGATCTGTTTCAACAGCCGCGCAGCCTGAAGGACATCATCCGCCCGATTATGATGGTGCCGGACAGCAAGCGGGTCATCGAACTGTTGTCGGAGTTTCGGGAAAACAATACCAGCATTGCCATTGTGGTGGATGAGTACGGTGGAACGGCGGGACTGGTGACTACTGAGGATCTGGTGGAAGAACTGTTCGGGGAGATACAGGACGAATACGATATGGCCCCCACGCTCGTCCGCAAGCTGGATGACCACACCTACTCCGTGAATGCCCGGATCGAGATCGAGCAGTTGAATCGTGAGCTGGGTATTCATTTACCCGAAGGGAATTACGAGACCCTGGCTGGGTTTTTGCTATATCATCTGGGTCACATTCCCCGTCGCGAGGAGGAATTTGAATTTCAGCAGATCAAGTTCATCATCACCCGGGCCACTCGCCGGAAGATCGAGTGGGTGAAAATTGTGCTTCCCCGATCATGAACGGCTCCCGGCCTCCTGCCTTAAGTGTTTTGATTTCCGCGGGAAAATTGTTATATTTTTGCTTCTCAAACACAACGTCCGACCGGACGAAGAAGTCATTTCTGACGGGATGTGTGGACGGCGGGGGAGAGGCCCGCAGAGAAGGCGCTGATAAGCGAGGGACACAGCGGGTCTTTGGAGCCTGAAGAAAAATTCAGTGCCCGGGTAAGGGCAGGTTCGAATAGAAAATGGAGCGCAACATACGCATTGAAGTGGAGTACGAAGGCACGCGGTATCATGGCTGGCAGATTCAGGAGAATGCGGATACCATTCAGGGACGATTGACGGAAGCCGTCCGGCGGTTGACCGGCGAATCGGTTACCATCATCGGGGCGGGACGTACGGATGCGGGGGTGCATGCACGTGGCCAGGTGGCCAATTTTTTTATGCAAAAAGATCTGCCCCTGCATAACATCGAGGCCGGATTAAATGCCTACCTGCCACGGGACATTGTGGTGAAATCGGCAACGGAAGTTCCTGCCGAATTTAATGCCCGTTTCAGCGCCCGGAAACGGGTGTATCATTATTACATTTCGCCCCGCCGAACGGCCCTGTACCGAAACTTCTGCTGGCAGTTTTTTCAACCCTTCGATCCGCAGGTACTTCAGCGCCTGGCAGAAACCATTCGCGGAGAACACGACTTTGGCGCCTTCTCCCGAATGGAAGTACAAAGCGACCATAAGCGGTGTATCGTGTACGAATCTCGCTGGTTTCAGGATCGGGGGATGTGGGTATACCGAATTGTGGCCAATCGGTTTCTGCACGGGATGGTGCGTACCCTGGTAGGCACCATGATGGATGTGGCCCGGGGGAAATTGACGGAGGAGCAGTTTCTGGAAATTTTTCATTCCCGGGATCGTACTGCAGCGGGGCCGGCCGCGCCCGCTAAAGGGTTAATCCTGGAAGCGGTGGAGTACGAAGAACGGGCACTGGTATGACCGGTGGAGAAAGCGGGTGCCGGCGGGCAGGGCAGATGAAGACAAGAAGTTAAAAATCCTGGAGGTACCATGAAATTTTTCATCGATACAGCCAATTTGCAGGAAATCCAGGAAGCCGCAGACATGGGGATCCTGGACGGGGTGACCACGAATCCCACCCTGCTGTCGCGGGAGCCTGGCGATCCGTTCGAGAATCTGAAAAAGATTTGCGACCTTGTGAGTGGCCCGGTCAGTGCGGAAGTGATTGCCACCGATGTGGATGGCATGATTCGCGAAGCCCACGAGCTGGCAAAAATCGCGGAAAATATTGTCATAAAATTGCCCACGACGAAGGAGGGAATCAAGGCGTGTAAGCGGTTGTCGGCGGAGGGGATTCAGGTCAACATGACCCTGGTGTTTTCCCCGGCTCAGGCCATTCTGGTAGCGCGGGCCGGTGCCACCTTCGTCAGTCCCTTTGTGGGCCGCATCGATGACGTGAGCAGCGATGGCATGCGCCTGATCGAACAAATCGTGCAAATCTACAACAATTACGGATTTGAAACGGAAATTCTGGTGGCCAGCGTGCGCCACCCCATGCATGTGGTGGAAGCGGCCCTGATGGGTGCCGACATCTGCACCATTCCCTTTAAAGTCATCAATCAACTGTTCAAACATCCCTTAACGGATGTGGGCATTGAGCGTTTCTTAAGCGACTGGAAGAAGATTCAGAAGTAGGAGCGTCTCAGCGATTGCAGAAAACAGCGGAGCCGGGAAGATCGGAAACCGGGCAGGGCGGGGCATGAAGGGTTGCGAAAATCAATGGCCAGAAATTGGCAGAGGATAAAAAAATGAAGAACCTGTTCATCGGGGTTTTGATAGGCGTGGTGATTGCCCTGGGCATTTTTCACGTGTGTGATCGAAACGGCGGGAGCAGCGCCACCGGGGGCGATTCCCTATTCCTGAACGCTGTCTACGCCCGTCCGGACACCGAGCAGGTGCGCGAGAACACCCGACGCCTGCATCAATTGCGGGAAAATGCCATCACCCGTGCCGTGGCAAAGGTGAGTCCCGCCGTGGTGGGAATTAACGTGTTGCAGGTGCGCCGAATTGTGCAAAAAAGCCCCTTCAACATCGACGATCCCCTGTGGCGAGCCATTTTCCCCGAGCTGTTTCGCGACCGCGTCTATGAGCAGCGGATCAAGTCCCTGGGATCGGGATTTCTGGTGTCCCCGGATGGCTATCTGATTACCAACGAGCATGTGGTGGAAAATGCCGCCGAGATTGTGGTTACCATGACCAATGGCAAGCATTACGAAGCGGAATTGGTGGGCAGCGACTGGGTGACCGACATTGCCCTGCTCAAAATCGAAGGCGAGAACTTCCCCTACATCGAGATGGGCGACTCCGACGATCTGATTGTGGGCGAATGGGTGATCGCGCTGGGCAATCCCTTTGGATTGTTTGAGTTAAACGACAAGCCCACGGTAACGGTAGGGGTGATCAGTGCCGTGGATCGGGATTGGGGGCGCACCGAAACCGGCCGTCTGTACCTGGACATGATCCAGACCGATGCCGCCATCAATCACGGAAACAGCGGGGGGCCGCTGGTGAATTCGCTGGGGCAGGTCATTGGAATGAATACGTTTATCTACACCGGCAGCCGGTATCAGGAAGGATTTGTCGGCATTGGATTTGCCATTCCCATCAATCGCATTAAGGAAGTGGTGCGCGAGATTAAAGAAAAGGGGGGCATAAACCGGAATTACTGGCTGGGCATTTTGAAGGTGCAGGATTTGAACCCCTTCATTATCTCGGCGCTGGGATTGAACGTGGACTACGGAGCCATCATCGCCCAGATTGAACCCCGGAGTCCTGCGGCAAAGGCGGGATTGAAAGAAGAAGATGTCATCATTGCCCTGAACGGGCAGCGCATCGAAAATGCCCAGCATCTGGTCGATGTGCTGGAAAATATGGATCTGAAAGTGGGCGACGTGTTGACCTTTACCGTGGTTCGCGGTAAAACCAAAATGGATATTCAGGTAACTTTAAAACCATTACCCCGATAAGCGATGATAGAACGATATACGTTACCGGAGATCGGTCAGATCTGGAGCGAGGAGAACAAGTTTCGGATCTGGCTGGAGATTGAAATTCTGGCCTGCGAGGCTCAGGCGAAGCTGGGGCGCATCCCCGAATCGGCCGTGCAGGAGATTCGCCAGAAGGCGCGGTTCGATGTGCAGCGCATTCAGGAAATCGAAGCCCGGACACATCACGATGTAATTGCATTTTTAACCAACGTGGCGGAGTATGTGGGCGAGGCCGCCCGCTACATCCATTACGGGATGACCTCTTCCGATGTACTGGACACCGCACTGGCGGTTCAGATGAAGCAGGCCGGGGAGCGCATTCAGGAAAAGCTGGCCATTCTGGTGGATCGGGTGCGGCAACAGGCCAGGGCACATCGGCATACCCTGATGGTGGGACGCACCCACGGGGTACATGCGGAACCGATCACGTTTGGATTTAAGCTGGCCGTCTGGTTTGCCGAATTGCAACGGCACCAGGAGCGCTTAAAGGCGGCCATTCAGCGGGTTTCGGTGGGCAAAATTTCCGGAGCCGTGGGCACCTTCGATCATCTGGATCCGTTTGTGGAAGCCTATGTGTGCGAGAAACTGGGCCTGCAGCCGGCTCCCATCTCCACGCAAATCTTACAGCGGGATCGTCACGCGGAGTATGTGGCGGTGCTGGCTCAGCTGGCGGCCACCCTGGAAAAAATGGCCGTGGAAATTCGCCATTTGCAGCGCACCGAAGTGCTGGAGGTGGAAGAGCCGTTCCGCCGGGGACAGAAAGGTTCATCCGCCATGCCCCACAAGCGGAATCCCATCCTTTCGGAACGGATCAGTGGACTGGCGCGCCTGCTTCGGGGACATGTCACCGCCGCACTGGAAAACGTGGCCCTGTGGCACGAACGGGATATTTCCCACTCTTCGGTGGAGCGCGTGATTTTGCCGGATGCCACCATTACCGTATATTACATGCTGGAAAAAATGCGGCAAATCATCGAAGACATGGTGGTGTACCCCGAACGCATGCAGGCCAATCTGGAAAAAAGTAGAGGATTGATTTTTTCTCAGGCAATTTTATTAAATTTAATCGATAAAGGATTGAGTCGGGAAGAAGCGTATCGACTGGTGCAGCGCAATGCCATGCAGAGCTGGGAAGAGGGAGGGGATTTTGTGGCCCTGATTAAAGAAGACGCCGAATTGACGCAGTATCTGTCTCCGGATGAGATTGATCGGATCTGCAGTTTGCAACGGCGATTGAAAAATATCGATTTAATTTTTGAACGATTAGGCATAGGTTAAAACGGTGGAGGAAGAACGGTGGAAATCAAAGAATTGCTTGTTGAGGGATCCACGAAGAAAGTGTATGCGACGGATCAGGCCGATCAGGTCATCATCGAATTTCAGGATACTCTGCCCCCCTGGTTATCGAAAAAGAAGGAGAAAGTTGCCGGTAAGGGGGCCATTAACAACAGCATTTCGTCATTCTTATTTGACTATTTGAATAGCTACAACGTGCCCACGCATTTTGTTCGCAAGCTGGACGAGAAGAGCTTTGCCGCACGGCGACTGGAAATGCTACCCATGTACTTTCACATCTGGAATATTGCGGGGGAGGATCTGGCCTCCCGGTTTCGGCTGGAGCCGTTACAGCCGCTGGAATATCCCATCATCGAGATCTATTACAAAAACCCCGATCTCGGAAATCCCATGATCAACGAATACCATGCCTACGCCCTGGGATTGTGCGATCGCAGTGAAATGACCCAGATTACCCGCATTGCCACCAAGGTGAATGCGGTGTTGAAATCCTATTTTCAACGGCATCAATTGCGTCTGGGCGATTTTCGCATGGAATTCGGGAGGGCCCAGAATCAAATCCTGCTGGCCGACGAAATTTCGGCGGATACCATGACCCTTTTTGCCGTGGATGAAAAGGGCCAGATTACCGATCCCAAAAAATTTGCCATCACCGGTTCCAAAAAGCTGGAGGTGTATCAGCAAATCCAGGAACATGTGGTGGGTAAGAAAGCATAACCAATCAGGAGTAACGACGTTGATAGCAAAAGACGGTTTGGCACTGGTTATTGGTTCGCTGGTGATTTTTCTGATCTTTCTGATCATTCGGCTGTACGTGCAACAGCCGGTTTTAACGGTCATTACCGTATTGCTGGGGGTGTTCTCGGTGTTTAATCTGTATTTTTTCCGGGATCCCCACCGGGAGCCCCCGCAAAATCCCAATGCCATTCTTTCCCCGGCCGATGGCAAGATCATCAAAATCACCGAAGTGTACGAGCCCCGGTTTTTTGATGAAAAGGTGCGCATGGTCAGCATCTTCCTGTCGGTATTTGATGTGCACGTCAACCGGGTACCCATTTCCGGAAAGGTGCGTTACTTCCATTATCAGCCGGGCAAGTTTTTGGCGGCATTTAAGGATAAGGCATCGGAAGAGAACGAGCACACGGCGATCGGGATTGTGGATCCCCGGGGGCGTCGGGTGCTGTTTAAACAGATAGCCGGCATTGTGGCCCGCCGAATTGTGTGCAATCTACGGGAAGGGCACACCGTTCAGGCCGGCGACCGCATGGGCATGATTCGTTACGGCAGCCGGGTCGATATCTTCTTTGACCTGAACGCCCGGGTGATGGTCAGCCCGGGACAACGCGTCAGGGCCGGGGAAACAGTCATTGCCCAGTTTACCGATGAAGGCGATCAGGAAAAGGTTGAGGCCAATGTGGTGGATACCCCGGTGGAGGAAGTATATTAGGGCGGCAGACAGCCAGTCTGAGCAGGGGGTGGCATCGATACAGGAGCATGAACGATAATTATGAGGTCTGATGTGGTTCGAGTGAGAGCGGGTTTAGTCCCCAGTTTTTTTACCATGGCCAATATGTTCTGTGGCTTTTATTCGGCCATACTTTCCTCCCGGGGGCAATTTATTCAGGCGGCCTGGCTAATCATTGCCGCTGCCATTCTGGATACCGTGGATGGAAAGCTGGCGCGCCTGACCAAGAGTGCTTCCCCCTTTGGGGTGCAGTACGATTCGCTGGCCGACGTGGTCTCCTTTGGATTGGCGCCATCTGTGCTGGCATATTTCGTCTATCTGCAAAACTGGGGCACGCTGGGACTGATGCTCAGCTTTGTCCCCCTGGTTTTTGGTTCCATCCGATTGGCCCGTTTTAACGTGCGCCTGAAAGGATACGACAAGGCCTTTTTCGAGGGATTGCCCATACCCGCTGCCGCCGTTACCCTGGGGTCGTTTGTGATTTTCAATTATCACTTCTGGGAAATGCTCCGCTGGTCCAAGCTGTTTCTGACGCTCATTCTCCTGGTGTCGATACTGATGATCACCAACATTCGTTACGAAACCATGCCCCAGTTTTCCCTGCGAACCAATACCGCCAATCGGGTGAAGATTCTGGTGGTCAGCATGGGGGTGCTGATTCTGATTATCTTTCCCCAGGAAGCATTTTTCCCCTGGGCCATCGTTTACGTGCTTTCCGGACTGGCCCGGTCCCTGTGGTTAGTGATTAAAGGAGGTCCCGAAGAAAGTCCAACCTCAGAGGAAGATAGCCACTTATGAAATTCGTGATCAAAGTGCGATTGAAGAAAGGAATTCTGGATCCGCAGGGCAAAACGGTGAATCAGGCCCTGCACCATCTGGGTTACGAGCAAATCCGGGATGTGCGCATCGGGAAGCTCATTGAAGTGGAAATTGATGAAAGCGATCCCCGGAAGGCCCGGCAGATTCTGGAAGAAGCCAGCCAGAAGTTACTGGCCAATCCCGTCATCGAAGATTTTGAGATTCAGCCGGAGGAGTAGTGGGAGTGAAAAGCGCGGTCATTGTGTTTCCCGGTTCCAATTGTGATGCGGATGTGTACGAAGCGCTTCGTTTGATGGGAGCACAGGTGGAATACGTGTGGCACAAAGAACGCCGACTGGATGGGTACGATCTGGTTGTGTTACCGGGTGGATTTTCCTACGGCGATTATTTGCGCGCGGGGGCAATTGCCCGCTTTTCGCCGATCATGCAGGAGGTTGTCCGCTTTGCCCGCAAAGGGGGGCGGGTGCTGGGGATCTGCAACGGCTTTCAAATATTAACCGAAGCCGGTTTGCTACCCGGTGCACTGTTGCGCAATCAGAACCTCCGGTTTATTTGTAAATTTGTGCATGTGCGGGTCGAAAATACCCACACACCGTTTACCCATCGGATTCCTGATCAAAAACCGCTACGCATTCCCATTGCCCACGGGGAGGGAAATTATTTTATTGATGCCGCGGGACTGGAGGAACTGGAGGCGAACGGACAGATCGTGTTTCGGTACGCCACCGCGGATAATCGGGTGACCCCGGAGGCCAATCCCAATGGATCCGTTGGCAACATTGCGGGAATCATCAATCGGGAGGGCAACGTGCTGGGAATGATGCCCCATCCAGAACGGGCTGTGGAAGCCCTGCTGGGATCCGAAGATGGTCGCTGGGTTTTCGAATCGCTGATGACCGGTTAGGCCGTTTCGATGATCCGGAAAGGAATGGATTTCCCTGTCCCCGATCGATCCCTCGATTGCCCCGATGATTTTCTTTGAGGAGTGGGAGAAATCCGTGCCGAATATTTGTTTAAAATGATTTTTTTCCCTAAGTTTTGGGCGGTGCCGGCAAAATGCCGGGAACCGTAAGGCAGGGGAGAACAATTATCACGGGAAAGGAGAGACCCCATGCGCAGGAAAGGATTGGGATTGATTCTGGTCATTATCTTCTTGGGGGCGATTATCGGGAGCGCGATGGGGGAGGTGCTGGGATTGATTTTACCCAACGGTGTGGTGAAGGAATTTTTCCTCCGTTCCGCCAGTTTTTCTGTGGGGCCGGCCGTGTTGAATTTGATCGTTTTCACCGTGACGCTGGGATTTAGCATGAAAATTAATGTGATCGGGGTGATTGGCATCCTGATAGCGGCCTACATTTTGCGCTGGATAGATTGATCCACAAGAAAAAAATGATTGGTCGGCGCAGGCTTTACGCCTGCGCTGCACGGGGATTAATCAGCAGTGTAAAATCCGTTTCACCATGGCAAAATTCCAACCGCCGGTAGGCGCAGGCTTTATGCCTGCGCTATCACGGGCATAAAGCCCGTGGCTACCCTGTTCACTGGACAGGCATAAACCCAGATGATGCATTAGCCTACGAATGACACGAATTCACACAAATAAAACCAATAAAATACTTTGGATTGTGTCTGGATGAAAATGTGTTCCGGAGTTTATTCGCGATTTTGTAGATATGTTTTGGTTTCATTCGTGTGATTCGCGGTTTAATGCATTATTTGGCATAAAATTGCAGTACAAAATTCCACCTCATTCACGGGGAAATCTCGAACCATGATTGCCACGGGCTTTCCCCTACATTTCCAACTGCCCATTGCTTACTGCCAACTGCAAACTGCCAACTGCCAACTGCTCACTGCCGACTGCCAACTGAAAATCCAGCACAAATCTCATGACGGTCAAATCCGGGGAACATCCAACTTTGTCTGAAATTTAACCCGCGGAAGGATCAACCACACAACCAATCGCACAACCGATCAATGGCCGTGACGGTGTTGTTGCAATAATAATATAGAAAATCTTTATTCAGGTGTTTGTTCTGAGGGATCTGCTCGGCGGCGGACAATGCCCGGGCACCGTCAAAATCCACGTAGGCAATCCGCACGGTAAATTCTTCCAGCGGCCTTCCGAAAACATGTCCCGGTAACACCGCCACCCCCGTTTCCAATAGCAAACGCTCGGCCAGTTGCTGGCTGGTCAGGATGCCCTTTTTCATCAACTTTTCCCGGAAAGGTTCAAAATCCGGAAATAGGTAGAAGGCTCCCCGGGGCTCGGCAATGCCCACGCCCGCCTTCTTGAGTTTCTGGTACAGGTAGCGTCCCAGACTGCGCAAAATGCGCCGGGCCTGCCAGAGGTAATGTTCAATTTCCAATCCCCCTTTAAACGCCCGCACTGCCGCATATTGAATGGGTGCGGAGGTCGAAGTAAACGTCTCCGAGGCCACCACGCCCATGGCGTCCCGCAGCCAGTACAGCGACTTGGGGAACACGAAGCATCCCAGACGCCAGCCGCCGGCCCCACACCACTTGCTCAATCCACTGCTGATGATGGTGCCTTCCGGATAAAACCGGGCGATGGACACATGCCGACCGCTGTGGTGCAGCTCGCCGTAAATTTCATCGGATAACAACACAATGCGATAATGACGGGCCACCCGGGCAATGGCTTTCAACTCGTCCACGTGATAGGTGGTACCGGCCGGATTGGACGGGTAATTCAGGATGATCAGTCGCGGCCGTTCCGGATCGGATTGGCACAATTCTTCGATCTCTTCCGGGGTGATTTTCCATTCGGTAATCAGGCTGGTGTGCAGCCAGGAGATCTGTCGTCCCACAATCCGGGCCTGTGGGGCATAAGACACCCAGCTGGGATTGGGAATCACCAGATCTCCGTAATAAACCAGTTGCAGAATAAACATGAGCTCTTTGGAACCGGGTCCAATGATGACATCTTCGGGGTGGCATCCCAGACTCTGCGTGCGACGGAAGTAATTGGCAATGGATTCCCGAAGCTGGGGCAATCCAAAAACCGGTAAATAATCTTTTTGATGGGCATTGGCTTTGAGCTCTTCCACCACGGGCGTGGGCACCGGGAAAGGCGATTGTCCCAGACCCAGCCGGAACACCTGTTTGCCTTCTCGTAAAAACTGGCGACAGATTTCGTTAATCTTTAACGTGGCGGATTGCTCCATGCCCCGCACGTTAAGATTCAGATTGATATGAGGTGCTGCTTTCCGGATCGATACCATCGATTATGACCTGAGTTCTTCTGGTGGTTGAATTTGATTTTCTGTGGATGCGACCACCACCGAGGCGGTCAAATCACTGGTAACGTTAATGACGGTGCGAAACATGTCTAACAGTCGATCCACGGACAGGATGAGCGCGATTCCTTCCAGGGGGATCCCCACCTGTTTCAGGATCATGACCAGCATCAGCAGGCCCACACCTGGTGCTGCTGCAGTACCGATCGAAGCCAGCGTGGCCGTTAACACAATCATCAGCTGATCCCCAACCCCCAGATGAATGCCGTACACCTGGGCAATAAACACGGAGGCGACTCCCTGATACAGGGCGGTACCGTCCATGTTTACCGTGGCCCCCAGCGGCAACACGAAACTGGCGATGTTGTTGGATACGCCCAGATTTTCTTCACTCACTTCCATGGTAACCGGAAGCGTGGCTCCGCTGGAGCTGGTGCTGAAGGCAATGATCTGGGCCGGACGAATGGCCTTCAGGTATTTGATGGGGGATATGCCGCTGAATGTCCGGGCAATAAACGGGTAAATCGAGGCCATGATTAACAGGCCTGCGGTGGTGACCAGGGTATATTTCAACAGGGTAATAATGATGTCCAGACCAAAACTGCCCACGGCGTCGGCGATCAGCGCAAACACACCGTAAGGGGCGATTTTTATGGCGATCAGGACGATCTTTAACATGGCTTCGTTCAGGCCGTCAAAGAAGGCAATGACCGGCCGGGATTTTTCCTGCGGAATGATGGTTAGCGCGATGCCCGTGAAAATGGCAAAGAAAATGATCTGCAGCATTTTACCGGAGCTGAGCGCGTCGATTGGATTGGTGGGAATGATGTTCAGGATGGTATCCACGATGGACGTTTTGCCCATCTGGGCCATCTTCTCGCTGGCCTGTCCCTGATAGTTTTGCAACAGCTGGGCCTGGGCTTCCGGGGATAGCCCGCTGCCCGGCTGAAAAATGTTTGCCATCAGCAACCCGATGGTAATGGCCAGCGCGGTGGTACTCAGGTAATAAGCAAACGTTTTCATCCCGATGCGACCCAGCTTTTTGGGATCTCCCAGACTGGCCGTTCCCACGATGAGCGAGGCCAGTACCAGCGGGACCACAATCATCTGGATCAACCGCAGGAAGGCCGTGCCCACGGGCTTCACTTCGGAGATTTGCGCTCCGAATTGAAGTCCCAACAAAATGCCCAGGATCATTCCCAGCAGGATTTTATTGAGAAGCTGGATGTTCAGTATTTTTTCGAACAACAGCACCAGGGCGAGAATGAGCGCGGAAGCGCGAATGAGTTGAATGATGCTACCGGAGAGCGGATAAAAGGCTTCCGGGGGAACTGTGTAGCCCACGACCGAAAGCACCAGACAGATCAGAAACGCAACCCCGATTGCGGGTTTCATTTGTTGATTCCACACCACTTGAGACCTCCTCCATCTAAACCGACTACCCACCTAATTTACTCATAATACTAAAAAAAGAAACCCAAATAACAAAGCCCGTTGTGAAATTGTGTGGAGTGTGCGTCAGGGTTTGTGTTCAGTTGGCAGTAGCCAGTAAGCAGCTGGCAGTTTGCAGTGAGCAGTTGGAAATGCAGGCGTAAAGCCTGGGGCGACCATTGTTTGGGATTTTCCCGTGAATGAGGTGGAATTTTGTTCTGCTATTTTCTGCCTGTCCGGTGAACAGGGTAGCCACGGGCTTTATGCCTGTAATAGCGCAGGCAAGAGACCTGCGCCTACCGTGGTTCGGGATTTTCCCGTGAATGAGGTGGAATTTTGTTCTGCTATTTTGTGCCCGTCCAGTGAACAGGGTAGCCACGGGCTTTAGCCCGTGTTAGCGCAGGCGTAAAGCCGGCGCCTACCGGTTTTCGATATTTTTCAGTGGTGAGGTGGATTTTTAGTTGATTGATGGATATCCGTGTTGCACAGGTGGGATACTATGCCCACCGTTCAACCCAATTGTCGAAACAGGGAAATGGATTCAACCTAAATAATGCGTTAAACCCAAATCATGCATCCCAAATCATGCATTAAACCGCGAATCGCACGAATGAAACCAAAAAATATCTACAAAATCGCGAATAAACCACAAAACACATTTTCATCCATATATCATCCAATGAATTTTATTATTTTTATTCGTTTTAATTCGTGTAATTCGTAGGCTACTGCATAATCTGGGTTAAACTACGAATCACATGAATGAATTCGAAAAATATCATCAAAATAGCATATCCGGGAAAACATGTTCATCCAGATAGAATCAAGTGCATTTTGTTATTTTTATTTTATTGGTGTTCATTTGTGTCATTCGTAGGCGAATGCATAATATGGATTCAATTCAGAAAGGGGTTGCCTGCGGGCACGGAATTTCCGATATTTAAATGCGCCATTCAAAATTATCTTTGACATCGCCACGGAACTTACTTTTTTCGATTTCACGTTAAAGTATTTCCTCAATGTGCCGAATGTCACAAACGGAACTTTAACCCTTTGTCACCCGTTTCAGGTGTAGACGCGAGATTTTAAGCGCCTTTTCTCCGGCGATCGATTAGACGGCTCGGCATCGCGAATTTTCAGGAAGAAAGAAAATTCAGGGAGGAAGAGAACCGGCCAACCTAAAAGAGGAGGCCAGTATGAGATTAAACGACTGGCTACAACTCCGAACCTTTCACCACCAACAATTTTCCGACCTGCATCTACTCTATCAAAAAAAACGTGACCTTCAAGTTTCCATCAGTCTTTGCTTACCTACCCTGAATGAAGAAGAAACCATTGGGCAAATCATTAAAATTCTGAAAAAAGAATTATACGATCGGGTTCCCCTGCTGGACGAAATCCTGGTCATCGATAGCGGATCCACCGATCGCACGGTGGAAATTGCCCGCAAGCACGGCGCAATGGTGTATTATGCAAACGATGTGCTTCGTGAATACGGGACGGTGCGGGGAAAAGGGGAGAATCTCTGGAAGTCGGTTTACCTGGCAAAAGGGGACATCATCATCTGGCTGGATACGGACATCCAGAACATGCATCCGCGATTTGTTTACGGATTGATTGGTCCCTTGCTGTTCCAGAAAGAAATCGGTTTTGTGAAGGGATTCTACCGGCGGCCCATAAAAATAGGAAAAAAACTGCAGCCGGTGGGCGGTGGACGGGTCACCGAAATTCTGGTCAAACCGTTCTTTAACCTGCTTTATCCGCAGCTATCGGTGTTTCAACAGCCGCTGAGTGGAGAATATGCCGGACGTCGGGAAATTTTAGAGCGCATTCCCTTTTTTACCGGTTACGGTGTGGAGACCGGATTGCTCATCGATATCGAGGATCGCTTCGGGCTCCATCGAATGGCCCAGGTCAATCTGGAAGTCCGCATCCATCGCAATCAGGATTTGCAGGCGCTGCGGAAAATGGCCACCGGGATTTTGCGCGTGCTATTCACCCGTGCCGAACAGCATGGCAAGTTAGTCTTGATGGAAGCCCTTAAGCCCCAGCTAATGAATTTGATCCAGAGCGATCAGCACCAGTTTGAATTGATGGTGCAGGATCTGCAGGAATTTGAGCGGCCTCCAATGATTTTGCTGGAACCTTACCAGCAACTGCGGGGTCTGGACGAAGAAGATCTGGTGATCATCGAAGAAATTCAGAAAAAACGGCGTTATCCCTTCACCACCTTTAGCCAGTTTCTGGATCCGCGACTGGTGATTCTGGACGGGGAGGCACGGAATAAAGACGACGTCCTTTCGGAGATCAGCCAGCATCTGGCCAGCATTGGCATTGTCAGTAATCGCGCCCAGCTGCTTCACGAATTCTACCGCCGGGAAAATTCGTTAACCACGGGCATTGGCAGTGGGATTGCCATCCCCCATGCCATCTTTCCGGAAGTGAAAAACATGAAAATCCTGATTTATCGCAGTCGTGCAGGCGTGGATTTTCACTCGCTGGATGGGCAACTGGTGCATTTGATTTTTGCGGTGATTGCACCGGTTACCCGGCGTCGACAGTATCTGGAGATCCTGGCCAGTCTATCGAACATATTGAAAGATCAGCGTTTCCGGGAACTGTTGATGCGTGCGGCCTCCCGACAGGAAATCATCCAGATCCTCCGCAAGGCCGAAGTGGTCAAACGCATCGCCCACGAATTGCAGCTGGTGGAAAGCTGAAACTCCAGTGCGGTTTTTCCGCTTCTGCCGCTAATCGTAAAGTTGATGAACCCGATTTCACCACGAATTCACGCGAGAAAAATAAACCCAGGTTATGCGATAGCCTACGAATGACACGAATTAACCCAAATAAAAATACTAAAGTACATGAGTAGTATTTGGATGAAAATTTGTTTCGGGTTTTATCCCAGATTATGTATTAGAACCGCGAATTACACGAATTAACACCAATAAAAATAATAAAATGCATTGGATTATATCTGAATGAAAGTGTTTTCTTGGATATATTCGCTATTTTGTTGATTTCATTCGAATTCATTCGCGTGATTCGTGGTTTAACGCTTTATTTGGGTTTATTTGCGATTTTATGGATATGTTTTGGTTTCATTCGCGTAATTGGTGGTTTTATTTTGCCCTTTCAGGGCGAATTGCCCGAAGGGCTACCATACGTTAGCCCCCACGCCTTGCGTGGGGAGTGGGAAAACAGTCCGTCCCAAATCAACCCCGCTGCCTGAAGGGCAGCAATAAAATGATTATGCCCCTTCAGGGTGGAATGCATAAATGATGGAATTCCCCAATCCCGGGGCGATACCCCGGGCTAACCTATTTTGCCCTTTCAGGGCGAGGTAAACCATGAATGGTGGTTTCCTTTTTTCTAGGGGTGTTACCCCTGGCTACCCTATTTTGCCCTTTCAGCGTGAATTGCCCGAAGGGCAATGATACGTTAGCCCCCACGCCTTGCGTGGGGGGGGGAAGAAATGCCCCAACATTTTCCAACCCCGCTGCCTGAAGAGCAGCAATAAAATGATTATGCCCCTTCAGGGCGAAATGAATAAATGATGGATGTCCCCAATCCCGGGGCGATGCCCCGGGCTAACCTATTTTGCCCTTTCAGGGCGAATTGCGCGAAGGGCTACCATACGATTGCCCCCCACGCCTTGCGTGGGGGGTATTTTTTGATTCGTTCGCATTGGCGGGAATCATTCCCGATGCCGTCGCCCCTTCCAGCGAACTTCCCGTAAGAAGGGGGTGAATGCTGCAAAGAGGAGTAAATAAGCGGTGTGGAATCCTTCGAACAGCAGAAAGTCCAGCAGGGAAAAACGCCGGTTAAAGCGTTTTCGGATGCGCCATAGCAGGCTGGCATCCGCCAGCAGAATTCCCCCGACCGCAGCCCAGATGCTCAACTGGTTATAAAACATAGCCAATCCCAGCAGGACGCTCAGGCGGGTAAGGACGCTCACCCCAACCAGAAAGTAACCCCAGGGTCGGGTTTCCCGTCCACCGATGATCCAGCGCTTCCGTTGCTCATAAAAGGCACGCCAATCTTCCAGCGGACGGGTTTGCACGTGCATTCCGGGGATCAAATAATACCGAATTTTCCAGCGGGTCTGCCGATCGATGGCCTGCATGAGCTTCATGTCCTCAGTCAGAGAAAAACCAATTCCCTGAAAGCCTCCCACTTCCTCATACGCGCTTCGCCGAAAGCCAAAATTGTTCCCCAGCACGGTCACCGGTCGACCCTGTTGAGCGGTACCGGCGGCAATGCTCAACAGGTAGCTCAAATCCAGCGCCTGTATCCGCTCCCAGATGCCAGGATTGGCCGTCCCGCTTTCCAGCAGGGTCATTCCAGCGACCATTCCGGTATCCTGATCAAACAAATCGTTGTAAGCGCGTACCCATTCCGGTGCCACCCGGCAGTCAGCATCGGTAATCAACAGGATTTCCCCCTGACTGCGTTCGATTCCCTGGGCCAGGGCATTCATTTTGCCCCGTAATCCCGGCAAATCATCTGAAATGTTCAATAAATGGAAATGATCGTATTGCTGACAGTATTGCGTGGCGATCCGGGGAGTCGCATCGCTGGAGCGATCGTTCACAATCCAGATATCCAGGTATTCGGTGGGATAATCCAGCTCTGCCAGGCTCTGGAGACATCCGGGCAGCGTTGCCTCTTCATTGCGTGCAGCAACCAGAATGGAAATTCTTCGGAGGGGGCGCGGTGTGACCGATGGCCGTTTCAGTCCCAGATGAATGTAAACGGTCACCGCCCCATATAAAAAAACCAGTATCAGGATGCATCCCCAGAAAGGCAGCATATTTACCTGTATTGCGATTCGTTTATTTTTTAGTGGATTAATTTAAGGAAAAACCTTAAAATTTTTGTTACCAAAATTAATTTCTTGAGTCCTGGACACGAAACCGGACGGTGCTTCATGAACAAATGGCGATTGGCTGTGTGGGTGGGATTGGTGGGAATGTTTATGCTGGGATGCGGGAAAAAGGCGGTGGTTCATAAATATTATGTGATTGAATTGCCAGACCTGCCCCTTCACAGGGAATTGCAAAAGCCGATGCGCCCGGAAGCCGTCTGCGAAATCTTACCGGTGACCATTTCTTCCGCATTCGCCGGCCGCCGCATTGCCATACGGGAGAAGAATTACGAAATCTCGTATTTTGTTTATCACCAGTGGGCCAGTCCCCCAGCAGAGATCATGACCTCCCTGGTGGAAAAATTCATGCTGAACGCGGCAATTTTTGGAGAAGTTTCCGGTGAAGCCTGGCGTTCGCTGCCTGATTATCGCATCAAGGGGTATGTGCATCAACTGGAAGTGCGCAAGGAGAAGGGCAAGTTTGTGGCCCATCTGCACATGGATTTGTTTTTAATTGACACCGAAAAACGCCAGGCAGTGGTTCAGTACAGTTTTGACCGGTATCAGCCACTGGCACGTAAAGATCTGGATGAATTCGCCGGAGCCATCAGCACCATGTTGAAGCAGGGACTTTCGGATTTCAGCAAAAAAATTCGGGCGTATTTCAAACGCCTGGAATTGCCCCAGTCCGTTGGTGAAACGATAACCCCCGAATCCCGATGAAGACCCGATCCGACGCAGCGCCCTCCACTCCGGCCGCATTTGCCTTTCAGCTGGAAGGCGATGTCCTGTACCTGAAAGGTTCGCTGGTACTGGCGGGAGTGGATCAGCAACTCCCAAAATTGAAAAAACAGCTACGAAAATATCCGCGCAAATTTCTTCGGATAAACCTGCGGGAACTCCAGCGCATCGATAGCATTGGTGTGGCGGCACTACAGCATCTGCGAGACTGGCTTCAGGCTCAGGGCATTAAAACGGAAATAGAAGCTGTTCCCCCTGGCATTCAACAGATCATGCAAACCTTTGCCATTCCCCCGCAAACGGCGGCACCGGCTGGGGAAAAGGATTCTGCCCTGGAACGGTTCGGCGAGAGGGTGTACGACTTCTGGGTACGGGACGTTTACGAATTCCTGCTGCTTCTGGTGGACGTCATTTATTATTCGGTGGTGGATCTGTTCCAGCGGAAGGCCCATCGCAAAGGGGAGTTTTTCAATCAGGCCACCCTCATTGGCGTCAACGCCGTACCCATCATCGGGCTCATTGCCTTTTTGATCGGGGTGGTGCTGGCGCTGCAGTCCGGCGAGCAGCTCCGCCAATTTGGGGCCAATATTTTTGTAGCCGATCTGACCGTGGTGGCCATGGTGCAGGAAATGGGGCCATTGATTACGGCCATCATGGTGGCGGGACGCAGCGGTTCCTCCATTGCATCCGAAATTGCCACCATGGTGGTCACTGAAGAAGTGGATGCCCTCAAAACCATGGGGCTCAATCCCATTCGATTCATCGTGGTACCCAAGATGCATGCACTGGTTTTTACACTGCCCTTCTTAACCATCCTGGCCGATGCCCTGGGCATCACCGGTGGATTGCTGGTGGCGTATTTGAATCTGGATCTGGCGCCCCAGGTATTTTACAACCGCATGGTGGAGGTGCTTTATGTCCGGGATGTGGCCATCGGTTTCGTGAAATCCCTGGTGTTCGCCGTACTCATCGTGTTGAATGGTAGCTTCTTTGGTTTTCGGGTAAAGGGGGGTGCAGAAGGGGTGGGTAAGGTTACCACCACCGCGGTGGTGGGTGCTATTATCCTGGTCATCGTTGCGGACAGCATTCTGGGACTGATTTTTTATTGACAACCGTCCGTTTCTTTGGGGATAATTTGCGAGGAACAAAAGTGGAAATCCGGGAGCCGCATTCAATGCCATCGTCACAATCGCCGATCATCGACGTGTCGCACCTGTCAGCCACCCTGGGGGAACGGCAGGTGCTCACCGATGTGTCTTTCCGGGTTTATCCCAATCAGGTGACGGTGATACTGGGCAGCAGTGGTTGCGGTAAAACCACGGTGTTGAAGCATTTGATCGGATTGTATCCCATTCGTTCGGGACAGGTCAGAATCATGCAACAGGAACTTGCCGCGCTGGATGAACCGCAGAAACAACAGTTGTCCCTGAAGATGGGGGTGTTATTCCAGAATGGGGCGCTGCTCAATTCCATTACGGTGGCAGAAAATGTCGCCATTCCCCTGGAGCAGCACACCGATTTGCCACCCGACGTGATCCAGGATCTGGTGCGTTTGAAATTGAAACTGGTGGAATTGGAACATGCGGCCCATTTGCTCCCATCGGAGCTGTCCGGTGGCATGCGGAAACGGGCGGCATTGGCCCGCGCCATTGCGCTGGATCCTCCCCTGCTTTTCTGCGATGAGCCGTCTGCGGGATTGGATCCCATCACCATGGCGGCACTGGACGAGCTAATCCTCAATCTTAAACATCAGCTGGGCATGACCATTGTTCTTATCACCCACGAAGTTCCCAGCATCTTTCGCCTGGCGGATCGGATTATCTTTCTGGATGCGGGACGCGTGGTATTTGAGGGCACGTTACAGGAGGGATTGCAATCGGGAATTGCCCGGATTGAAGAGTTCTTCCGGAAAGGCAAAGGTGAAGGCATGCCCACCCGTTCGTAGGATTTACCCACGCATTACACCAATCATCCCATATGATGCATGAAACTGTGAGTTACGGGAATTCATCTGAACAAACCACGAATGACGCGAATGAACACAAATAATACATTAACCCAGATTATGCATTAGACCACGAATTGCACGAATGAACACAAATAAAAATAATCAAATCCATTAGATCAGATCTGGATGAAAATTCGTTTTGAAGTTTATTCGCGATTTTGTGGATATGGTTTGGGTTCATTCGCGGGATTCGCGGTTTAATGCATTATTTGGGTTCAAAAAAATACCCCCAAAATGGCTGTCAACCCCCGGAACCCATCTTCATCCAGATGGCATCTAATGAATTTTATCCGTCATTCGCAACATCCGGGGTAATTCACGTCCGAATGGGATTTAACATGCCATAGGATGGAATTATTTTTCTAATCATTTGCATTATTTTTCACTTTCCCGTTAATTAGGGACAGTTCTGGGGAGGGAATGGGCGTTCCGTTATTCTTGCAATTTTCACAGCCTGTATCCAATTTTTTTTAAACATCAGCGAACATGTACTCATATTTTTGCAAAAACAGCCGATTTATTCTTAATTAAAAATTTTGCGTTTTATCGGGTTTTGAATAATGGTTTCAAAAAGGTTCTAAGAAATGAATGCCCAAAATGCAGGGTAAGCCTATGGTAAATCAACATTGCCGTATCCCCATTACCCCACGCATGGTCACCCTTCTCATTGTTTTTGTTTGTCTGTTTGTTTTCCCGCTGAAAATGCATGCCCAGAAGTACTATTTTCGCAATTTCAACGTCGAGGACGGGCTGGCACAATCGCAGGTGCTGTCGATCAATCAGGATATTAACGGTTACCTGTGGTTTGGCTCCTTCGATGGCCTTTCCCGCTACGACGGTTACACCTTTACCACCTTTACCCGCAAGGACGGTCTGGCCAACAATGCCATCTCCACTTCTTTTCAGGATGAGGATGGGAAGATCTGGTTCGGGCATCCCGGGGGAAAAATTACGATCTATGATCCAATCACAGAAAAATTTACCATTTTAACACTGAGCGACCTGCCCACACGATCGGACATTCGCAAGATTTACAAGGACAGTCGGGGGATTTACTGGATTGCCACCCAGGCGCGGAAGGTGTTCACCATCAAAAACGGGCTGATCTCCGAGTTTAACAGCGAGGACGGGATCATCGACACCAACGTACTGGATATTGTGGAAACGCCCCGTGGAGAGATCTGGTTTTCCACCCGGAAGGGCATTGTGGTCTACCAGCCCGCACAGCAACAATTTTCTTTGATGACCAAAGAGGATGGGCTGTACAGCAACTACGTGGGGGCGCTGTTTCGGGATTCTCAGGGAAACATCTGGATCGGTTACAACGTCGGGGTGGTCTCCATTTATCACGCCAATCCGCTGCATCCCCAATTTGGGGAATTCGAACATCTGGAGCTGCCCGATGTCAAGGACAATTTCATCAACGTGATTTACGAAGATCGGAATCAGACCATCTGGATGGGCAGCACCACTCGCGGGGTATTGCGCTACATTCCGCCTTCTGCGGAACATGCCCAACCCACGTTCGAAGTGATTTCCGAAAAGAACGGGCTAAGTAAAAACCGCGTGCTTTCCATATTGCAGGATCGCGAGGGGAATCTCTGGTTCGGCACATCGGGTGGGGGTGTCTGTCAGTTCCGCGGAAAACGCTTTGAAATTTATGGGGTGGAGGAAGGACTGGTCGATCCCATTGTCTGGTCGATTATGCAGGATCGCCAGGGCAATTACTGGATTGCCACCGATAAAGGCGTTACCTTCTTCCCGGAACGCGATGGCAAGCTGGATCTGGACAATCACCGCCAGATTACCGTCAAAGATGGCATTCCCGGATACCATGTGATCACCATTCTGGAGGATAAGAAGGGTCGGATCTGGTTCGGCACCGCCCGCAGCGGAGTGGGGATTTATTCCCCCCGAACGGGAAAGTTTGAGTACCTGAACATGAAGAATGGCTTGCCCATCAATGCCATTTTCCACTTAAAGCAGGATCGGCAGGGGCGCATCTGGATGGCCACCTTTGGTGCCGGTGCCCTGCGCTACGACGTGGACACGGGCGAGATCTTTCAGCTGACCACGGATGAGGGACTGAGCAGCAATTACTTAAATGCCATTTACATCGATTCGCGGGATCGGGTCTGGTTTGCCACCGATGGCGGTGGGGTGTGTATGTTTGATGGGGACACGATCGTCCATTATACCCATAAGGACGGATTAACTGCAGAAACCGTCATGTCCATTACCGAAGATGCCATGGGGAACATGTGGTTTGGTTCCTCAGGGCACGGCCTGTTTTGTTTTGACGGCAAGAAGTTCACCAATCTAACGGATCGGGACGGACTCAGCGGCAATCTGATTTATTCCATTCTGGCAGATAACGATTATCTGTGGATCGGCAACACCCGTGGCATTGATCGGTTGAATTTAAAGGATACCACGTTTCACCATTACGGCAAGCTGGATGGGGTGCTGGGCCTGGAGAACAATCAGAATGCGATTTTTAAAGATCGAAATGGGAACATCTGGTTTGGCACCATTGCGGGGGCCATCAAATACAATCCCCGGGAAGATCGTCCCAATCTAATTCCCCCCACATTGCGGATTACATCGGTCAAATATTTCCTGTACGATGAGCCCGTTCCGACCAGCGCCAAGATTCCCTATTCCAAAAACGATATCAAGATCTATTACACAGCGCTGAGCCTGAGCGTGCCGGAAAAAATCCTGTACAAATACAAGCTGGAAGGGTTTAGCGAGGAATGGTCGCCGCCAACCACCGAACGTTCGGCCACTTTTTCCAATCTGCCGCCAGGGGATTATGTTTTCAAAGTCATTGCCTGTAACAACAACGGCATCTGGTCTAAAGATGCCGCCCAGTACACCTTCACCATCCAGTCCCCCTTCTGGCAGAAGGCCTGGTTTATTTTGCTGGTGATTGGCACCTTAACGGCCGGCGTGTTTGGGTTGCACCGGCAGCGGGTGCGCCGCATTGAGCGAGAAAACATCATTCTGGAAGAACGGGTGCGCACGCGTACACAGGAGTTGCTGGAGGAAAAAGAAAAAGTGGAAAAGGCCTATCGTGCCCTGCAGGAAAGCGAAGAAAAATTCCGGGCTCTGGCGGAAACCACCCCCAGCGCCATCTTTATTTACCAGCAATCCCGATTTAAATACGTCAATCCCGCCACCTGCCAGATCACCGGCTACACCCAGGATGAAATCATGAAGATGAAGTTCTGGGAGATTGTTCATGAAGATTACAAAGAGGTGGTTCGGCAGCGGGGATTGTTGCGGCAGACGGGGACACCGGTGCCCAGTCGCTACGAGTTTAAGATTGTGACCAAAGATGGCCAGGTGAAGTGGATTGACTTTACCGCCCGACCCATCATTTACGAAGATCAGCCTGCTGCCCTGGGAACAGCCTTCGACATTACCGATCGCAAGATCACCGAGGAAAATCTGCGCCGCACGGAAAAACGATTGCGCAATGTGCTGTCCAATGTGGATGCGTATTTGTGGAGCGCCCATGTGAATGGCAACGGCGGCATTCAATACAGTTTTTACACCGATAATGTCATCAAGGTCACCGGCTATTCCAAGGAAGAATTTCTGGAAGGGGGATATCCATTCTGGATGAATCTGGTACACCCGGAGGATCGCAAGCAGGTGGAAGAAAAAGTGGCCGATCTGCTGAAAGGGGAATCGGTTTCCGGGGAGTATCGAATTATTTGCAAGGACGGCACCGTGCGCTGGATTTACGATGTGGCCACACCCACGCTGGATGGCGATGGGCAGATCAAGGAAATCAACGGCATTTGTGTGGACATCACCGATCGCAAGATTACCGAAGAAGCCCTGCGGGAGAGCGAGGAGAATCTGCGCACCCTGATCAACAACATTCCCGATATGATTGTGTTCAAAGACGGGCAGGGACGCTGGCTGGAAGCCAACAAAACGGCGCTGGAATTGTTTGAATTGACCGATGTGGATTACAAGGGCAAGACCGATCTGGAGCTGGCCTGTGAACGTCCTTTCTTTAAGGATGCGCTGGAATTTTGTGTCACCTCTGACGAAAATGCCTGGCGGAATCGCACCATTACCCGTGGAGAAGAGGTGGTGACGTTGAGAAGCGGGGAGGATCGCATCTTTGACACCATCAAGGTGCCCCTGTTTACGCCGGAAGGGCACCGCAAAGGGCTGCTGGTCATTGGTCGCGATATCACCGAAAACAAGCTGGCCGAGAAGCGCCTGCGCGATTCCGAAAAGAGCTACCGCGACCTGTTCAACAGCATTCCGGATGCCATTTACGTTCAGGATAAAGAAGGTAAATTCCTGGATGTGAATCAGGGTGCGGTGAACATGTATGGATATTCCAAGGAAGAATTTCTGGGACGCACACCGGCCTTTCTGGCCTATCACGAAAAAGTGGACATGGAAAAGACCCTGCAGCACCTGAAGAAGGCCTTTGATGGCATCCCCCAGAAGTTTGAATGGTGGGGGGTTCGGAAAAACGGCGAGATTTTCCCCAAAGAAGTGGCATTGACGAAGAGCCAGTATTTTGGGCAGGAAGTGGTGATTGCCATTGCGCGGGACATTACCGAGCGCAAGCAGGCGCAGGAATTGCTGGAAGCCCAGAAAGAGCGGCTGAGCGTGACCCTGCGCTCCATCGGCGAAGGGGTGATCAGTACCAATCAGGAAGGCACCATTACCCTGATCAATCGGGTGGCCGAGAACCTGCTGGGATGTACGCAGGAGGAAGTGCTGGGCAAATCGCTGGATACGGTGTTCCACATCTACGATCAGAAGACCCGCAAACCCATTCGCAGCCCTTTGAGAGACATCCTGAATTCCGGCATCATCTGGGAATCCAATTCGCCCATCCTGCTGAAGTCCCGCAATGGACAGGAACGCATCATTCAGGTCAGCTTTGCACCCATTCGGGATAAATCCAGCAATAACATTGGTGCGGTGCTGGTGTTTCGGGACATTACCGAGCAGCAGAAGCTGGAAGAAGAGCTGGCGCGCACGCAGAAGCTGGAATCGCTGGGCATTCTGGCCGGTGGAATCGCACACGACTTCAACAACATTTTGACGTCCATTCTGGGGAACATTTCGCTGGCAAAGATGTTTGCCGATCCCAACGATAAAATCTTTGAACGGTTGACCATTGCCGAAAAGGCCACCCTGCGGGCACAGGATTTGACCCAGCAGCTGTTGACCTTTGCAAAAGGCGGTACCCCGATTAAAAAGACCGCGTCCATTATCGATATTATCAAAGAATCCACCGAATTTGCCCTCCGCGGTTCAAATGTGAAGTACGAATTCAATTACAAGGAACCCATCTGGTCGGTGGAAGTGGATGAAGGCCAGATCAGCCAGGTGATTCAAAACCTGATCATTAATGCCGATCAGGCCATGCCCTCTGGTGGAACCATTCATATTGGTGTGGAAAATGTTCGCATCACCGCTCAGAACGGTGGTGTCCCGTTAAAGCCGGGATTGTATATCAAAATTACCATTCGGGACGAAGGCATAGGTATTCCCCCGGAATATCTGGAAAAGATTTTCGACCCGTTTTTCACAACCAAGCAGAAGGGCAGCGGTCTGGGACTGTCCAGTGCATATTCGATCATCAAGAAGCACGATGGGCACATCATGGTGCAGTCGTCCGTTGGGGTGGGCACCGTATTTACGATTTTCCTGCCTGCCACCAGGCGGCGTCCTCAGGTCGCACCGCAGCAGGCCGCCGAAGCCCTGCAGGGACAGGGGAAAATCCTGATCATGGACGACGAGGATTACATTCTGGATATTCTGTCGCAGATTTTATCCCAGCTGGGATATCACGCGTTCCAGGCACACACGGGGGAAGAAGCAATCGAGATTTACAAAGAGCACCAGGCACGCGGCGAACGCTTCGATGCGGTCATCATGGATCTGACCGTACCCGGTGGCATGGGCGGGGTGGAAACCATCTCGCGGCTGCGGGAGATCGATCCCGATGTGGTGGCCATCGTATCCAGTGGATATTCCAACGATCCGGTCATGGCCAATTACCGCGATTACGGATTCATGGGCGTGATGAAAAAACCGTATCGGATCGAAGAGGTAAGCGAAATCCTCCACAATGTGCTGTCCCGGGTTTAACCCGTATGATGCATTCGACCACGAATGACACGAATTCACACAAATACAAATAAAAAATACACTGGATTAGATTTGGATGAAACTGTGTTTCAGGGGTTATTCACGATTTGTTTGTAATTTTTGGTTCCATTCGTGTGATTCACGGTTTTATGCATTATTTGATCTCAAGCGTCATCGGGTTTACGGGCGTGAGACAAAGGGATTGCCCTTCACATAAAAACGCCAGGGGTGTTCGGTACCCTGTTTGATGCCGATTCGGGACAACTGCACGATCTGCTCCCGCGCAACCGCTGTTCCCGGAACGATGTACAATGGCCCCACCCGACACATATCGATGCCGTTCAGCTGGTGATCCAGTGCCAGTGCCTGGCACAATTTCCCCGGCCCGTTGGTTAGTTGTTCCCGGGGAACGCCGCTTCGAAGTTGTTGCATCCATTCGATGCCTTCCACCGGTTCGAGTGCGCGAATGAGTACCGCGGCGGGAAAGCCCTCCGGTTCGGTAACCACGTTCAGGCAGTAATGTTTTCCGTAGATAAAATAGATGTAGCTGTATCCGGGTGGCCCAAACATCACGGCATTGCGCGGCGTTCGACCCCGGGCGGCATGGCAGGCGGGATCGTCCTTTCCAATGTAAGCTTCCGTCTCCACAATGCGACCGACCAGAAGATGGGATTGATACGTCCGCACCAGCAGGTGCCCAAGGAGTCCCTGTGCCACCGTCAGGGTGGGGCGGGCAAAGAAAGAACGCGGCAGTGGGTGTTGCCAGAGGGGATCACCAGTCTGCACCATCGCCTTCAATGGATTATCCCGGATTATGCAATAGCCTACGAATGACACGAATCCACACAAATACAAATAAAGAATCCATTGGATTAGATCCAGATGAAAATGTGTTTCGAGGTTTATTCGCGATTTTGTTTGTAATTTTTTAGTTCCATTCGCGGATTCGCGGTTTAATGCCTGATTTGGGATTATTGAAGTTCTTCCAGTTCCACCGTGAAGTGCCGGAGAAACGGCGGGGCTGAGCGGATGCGAAATCCCTTTAAATCGGCCGCCCGCTGTTGAATGGTGCCCAGTGTCTGGGCCACGAACTGCAGGTGAGACACGGTGTACACCCGTCGGGGAATGGCCAGGCGCACCAGTTCCATGCGGGGAAATTCCCAGTTGCCGGCTTCGGTTTGACGGGCAAACATCAGGCTGCCAATTTCCACCGCCCGAATTCCCCCTTCCCGGTACAGGGCCACCACAATGGCCTGCCCGGGAAATTGTTCCTGAGGGATGTGCGGCACCAGGGCCCGTGCATCCACATAAATGGCGTGGCCGCCAAACGGTTTCACCACAGGAATACCTTTTTCCTGCAACAGTTGCCCCAGGTAGGCCACCTGGGCCACCCGATGCGATAAGTACGATTCCTGCACCACTTCCTGAAGACCCGCTGCCATGGCCTCCAGATCCCGTCCCGCCAGGCCGCCGTAGGTGGGAAACCCTTCTTTTAAAATCAGAAGATCTTTCACCTTCTGGGCCAGCTCATCATCCCGTAATGCCAGAAATCCCCCGATATTGACCAGTGCATCCTTTTTGGCGCTCATGGTGCATCCGTCCACGTACGAGAACATTTCCCGCGCGATGTCGGCAATGGACTTGTTTTGATATCCCGGTTCTCGCTGCTGAATGAAAAAACTGTTCTCGGCAAAGCGGGCCGCATCAAAGAAAAAGGGAATGCGATGTTCCCGGCACAATTGACTGACCTGTCGAATGTTTTCCATGGAAACCGGTTGTCCCCCACCGCTATTGTTGGTGATGGTGAGCATCACCAGGGGAATGCGCTCCCTTCCGTAAGTGCGTATAGCCTGCTGTAATTTGTGGATGTCCATGTTCCCTTTGAATGGATGTTCCCGGTAAGGATCGTACGCCTCATCGATGACGCAGTCCAGTGCAGTTGCTCCCAGATATTCGATGTTGGCCCGCGTGGTGTCGAAGTGTATGTTATTGGGCACCACATCCCCCGGTTTCACCAGCACGGAGAACAGGATGTTTTCCGCAGCCCGTCCCTGATGCGCGGGAATCACATGCGGAAGTCCGGTGATCGACTGCACTACTTCCTGAAATCGGAAGAAACTGCGGGACTGGGCGTAGGCTTCATCCCCCTGCATTAACGCCGCCCACTGGCGATCGCTCATCGCCGAGGTGCCGGAATCGGTGAGCAGATCGATGAAAACCGCTTCTGCAGGAATTTTAAACAGATTGAATCCCGCCTCCCGCAACCACCGCTCGCGCTCCTCCCTGGGCAACAGCTGGATGGGTTCCACCATCTTGATTTTGAAGGGTTCAACCGGGATATTCATGGGTCACGCCTTTCTTTGTGATGAGGTTTCCGGGTGGTTTGACGCGTGTTGCTGTTCCGTTTAAGCTCCAACATGACCATCAAATTTTGTATAAAATCTCGATAAATGCAAATTCTAAAAAAGAAACTGGATAATTTTATGGGCGAATGGGTAGCCAATATCAGAATAAACAATAGGATGTATCATGTGTATATTATTGCATATCTTTCGATATTTTCCGGAATATTTTCGATGATGTTTGACCCGGATTATCAAATAGCCTACGAATGACACGAATTAACACGAATAAAAAAATAAAATCTATTTGATGATATCTGGATGAAAATGTGTTCCAGGATCTATTCGCAATTTTGTGGATATTTTTGGTTTCATTCGCGCGATTCGTGGTTTCATGCGTCATCCGGGTTGAATTGAGGGGAATTGTGTGGTGCACCCATATGCTGTCCGATCCATGAGCGCTCACGGAGTTCACCGGATTGCGGGTGTTGCCAATATTTGCCCCTGCCCGATTGAGGTGGCCTTATCGCGAGAGCAACGACTCCACAGCCTGGCGAAATTTGTCCAGATGGAAGGGCTTGTGGATAAACAAATTCCGCGTCCGTTGCAGTACCGCTTCCAGTTCGTTATCGATATCATAGCCGGACATAAAAAGAAATTTCCCTTCCAGCTCCGGAAACGTTGCGATGATGCGATCATGCAACTCCATTCCGCCCATGTCGGGTAAATTTAAATCCATGATGACCCCCTGAACCTGATGCTGCTTTAACAGTTCCAGGGCTGTGGTGCCGTCGGGTGCAACGATGGTTTCGATCTGCTGCATGTCCAGGATGTTTTGAATGATCAGGGCAATATCGGACTCGTCTTCGATTAACAGCACTTTGTTGATGGGCATATCATTCTCTTAATTTTTCTTTAAGAATTTCATTCACCAAACCCGGATTCGCCTTCCCTCGGGTTGCACGCATCACCTGCCCGACAAAATAACCAAACACTTTTTCTTTTCCCGAACGGTACTGTTCGACCTGTTTGGGATTTTCTTCCAGCACTTTAACGACGATGGCTTCAATGGTGGCGCGATCCGTAACCTGTGCCAGACCCTTCTTTTCCACAATCTTCGCCGGATCCTCGCCAGTGTTCAGCATCTCTTCGTAAACCGTCTTGGCAATTTTGGAACTGATGGTCTCGTCCAGTATCAAGTTCAGCAAGCGGGCCAGCTGCTGTGCCGATATGGGAAACTCGGTGATCTCGATTTTCCGTTCATTTAGCACCCGCAAAACCTCTCCCATTACCCAGTTGCTGGCCAGTTTGTAATCCCGACATTCGGTAACCACTGCCTCATAATAATCGGCCAGTTCACGGGTCATCGTTAGTATTCCGGCATCATAAGCCGGAAGTTTGTACTGTTCCATGAAGCGCTCTTTACGGGCCAGGGGCAATTCCGGCAGGGATTCCCGGATCTTCTGCACCCAGCTTTCTTCGATCACCATTGGCACCAGGTCAGGTTCCGGAAAGTAGCGGTAATCGTGGGCTTCTTCCTTGCTGCGCATGGGGCGCGCTTCTCCCGCATGGGCATCCCAGAGCAACGTTTCCTGAACCACCTCCCCTCCCGATTCCAGCAATTGAATCTGGCGATTAATTTCGAACGTCAATGCCCGTTCGACATTTCGGAAGGAGTTCATATTTTTTACTTCGGTTTTGACGCCAAATTCGGTGGAACCCACCGGACGCACGGACACGTTGGCATCGCAGCGCAGGCTACCCTCTTCCATATTGCCATCGCAGATGCCCAGGTAGGTGACCAGCTGTTTTAAGCGCACCAGATAGGCATAGGCTTCCTGCGGGGAACGTAAGTCCGGCGCACTGACGATTTCGATTAACGGTACCCCACAGCGATTCAGGTCGACCAGCGTATCCTCGCCGGCCAGCACCGGATCGTGAATGGATTTACCGGCATCCTCTTCCAGATGAATGCGGATGATGCCAATCCGCTTGCGGGTGCCGTCTTCCAGTTCAATGTCCACGTAACCATCGCTGCAGAGGGGCAATTCGTATTGAGAGATTTGATAGCCCTTGGGCAGGTCGGGGTAAAAGTAATTTTTACGGGCAAAGCGGCTAAAAGGGGCAATCTTGCAATGGGTGGCCAATCCCATTTTAATGGCAAATTCCACCGCGCGCTCGTTTAAAACTGGCAAAACGCCGGGCATGCCCAGGCACACCGGACAGGTCTGGGAATTGGGTTCCGCTCCAAAGGTGGTGGAACACCCACAAAAAATCTTGGAATCGGTTAACAACTGGGCATGAACTTCCAGGCCAATGACCGCTTCGTATTTCATGAGTTTATCTGCCTCCCGTTTTTCCGGTCTATTTTCTTACAAGTTGTCAATCGTTGAAGTCTGGACGTGCTGTTTCGTTTTCATTCCCGATCCCCTCCCCGAAAGGGACGTCCCCGTTATTCCGCCACATGATTCGGCCGCGGTCTCCCCGGAAACGGCTCGCAGCCGGTCTGATTCACGGAACCTGTTGGGTGGACGGGGTCAGTTGACGTTCAATGAAATGCCCCAGTCGGAACAGATCGCTTTCCCGGAACATGCCGGCCATTAACTGCATGCCGATGGGAAGTCCCTGCTGTGTTCGGGCAATGGGGAGATTCAGGGCACAGATTCCCGCCAGATTCACGGTGACGGTGTAAATGTCCGACAGGTACATTTGCAACGGATCGTCCAGCTTTTCCCCCAGCCGAAATGCGGGTGTGGGGGTGGTTGGAGTGATCAGGATGTCCACCTCCCGGAAGGCCGCATCAAATTCGTCCTTGATCATCCGACGAACCTGCTGCGCCTTTTTGTAATACGCCTCGTAGTAACCGGCAGAAAGCACGTAGGTTCCCAGCATGATGCGGCGTTTGACCTCGGTGCCAAATCCTTCGCTGCGGGTGCGAAAATACATTTCCTGAAGATCTTCTACCCCCTCGGCACGGAAACCATAGCGCACACCGTCGTAACGCGCCAGATTGGAAGAGGCCTCTGCCGTTGCCACAATGTAGTAGGTGGCGATGGCGTAATCGGTCAGCGGCAGGCGAATTTCTTTTAGGGTAAATCCTTCTTCTTTCAGCCGATCGATGACCTGGAAAATGGCGGTGCGGATTTCCCCATCCAGCCCTTCCTGAAAATACTCCTGCGGAATGCCGATGGTCAGATCCCGGGGGTCGCGCTGCAGTTCCTGCAGATAATCGGGCACTTCCGTGGGTACCGTGGTGGAATCGCGTTCGTCTGCCCCCGCGATGATCCGGGTAAACAGGGCCACGTCTTCGACCGTGCGGCCAAAGGGGCCAATCTGATCCAGCGAAGAGGCATATGCCACCAGACCGTAACGGGACACCCGACCATACGTCGGCTTGAGTCCCACCACGCCACAAAAAGCGGCTGGCTGACGAATGGATCCACCGGTATCGCTTCCCAGGGCCAGATCGGCCATGCCAGCGGCAATGGCCACGGCAGAGCCACCGCTGGATCCGCCCGGTACCCGTTCCGGATCCACAGGGTTGCGAGTGGCGCCAAAGTAGGAATTCTCCGTGGAAGAGCCCATGGCAAATTCGTCCAGATTGGTTTTCCCGATGATGAGGCCGTCCGCCTGCAGAATCTTTTCCACCACGGTGGCATGGTAGGGAGAAACAAAATTCTCCAGGATGTGCGACGCGCAGGTGGTCAGGTGATCCTTGATAACGATGTTGTCTTTAACGGCAATGATCAGTCCGGCCAGATCGCCCAGGGATTCCCCCCGTTCCCGACGTGCATCCAGCTCCCGCGCCCGCTCCCGGGCTTCGTCGGCATATACCTGAATGAAGGCGTTTAAATCCTTATGCGCCTCAATACGTTCCAGATAATCCTCTACAGCATCGGCCAGACGAAATTTCCCCTCAACGTATTGCTGATGACGAACACGTGCAGAATCCACCGTCACCTCCTTTCCATTAAATCCCATTTTCCGTGGTTTGATTTACTGATCGTTTTTTGCCGAAGCCGTTTCCTGATCCTTTTTCTGGGTTTTCTCCGCTGGATTGGCGGTGCTTTCGGGTATGGAGGGTTCGTCAATGTTGGTTAAATCCAGCTCCTCTTTCAGTCCCTGACTGGCATGTTTGAATTCCTTGATCGAACGACCCAGCGACCGGGCCAGCTCGGGCAACCGTTTGGGGCCAAACAGGATGATGATCACCACAAAGATGACTAATAATTCCCAGGGTCCTAAACCAAACATGGTTATCTCCCAATGGTTTTGTTTCCAGTCAATTCGTTTACGGCATTAAATTTAGCCAAGGAACACCTATAATAAAACTGAATTTTCGCTTTCTGAATAATTGATGCGGATCTGACCGCGGGTTTCTGGCATGGTTTTTCAGCAATCTTATTGGGGATGGGATCTGCTGGAATGGGATGGATGGGGCACAGGGCTTTGGGCAAGGAGTCATTCAAGAATTGATCAATCTGCAGCAGCAATCCGTTGGCGATTCTACCCACTGAAGCCGGCGCGAATCGTCCTGTTCGATTCCCCCGGTTATTTGCGCCGCAAACGCACAAAATCGAAATTTCCCTGTATTCCTTCACCGGTGTGTTTTATGTTTTATGGAATAAACAGGGGAGGTTGTGATGAAATCCCATCATCCATTCCACATAAATCGAACGGCACAACCGCACGTGGTCATCGTCGGAGGCGGCTTTGGTGGGCTTTACGCCGCCAAAGCCCTGGGCAATCAACCGGTACAGGTAACCCTGATTGATCGACGCAATTTCCATCTGTTCCAGCCGCTGCTGTATCAGGTGGCTACGGGTGGCCTGTCTCCCGGCGACATTGCCTCGCCGCTTCGGGCCATTCTCAATCGCTTTCGCAATATTACGGTGATTCAGGATGAGGTGCGGGATATCTTTCCGGATGAAAAGCGCTTGCAGTTATCGGCCAGCGATGTGTGTTACGATGTGTTGATCCTGTCCACCGGAGTGTCGCATCATTATTTCGGGAACGATGCCTGGGCCCGGCTGGCACCGGGATTGAAGACCATTGAAGATGCATTGGAAATCCGGCGGCGAATCTTCATGGCCTTCGAGGCTGCCGAAAAAGAAAGCGATCCACAGGAGCAGCAGGCCTGGTTAACCTTTGTGGTCGTTGGCGGTGGGCCCACGGGAGTGGAACTGGCGGGTGCGCTGGCCGAACTGGCCCGGCACACCCTTCGGCGGGATTTTCGATTCATCCGGCCTACCGATGCGCGCATTTATCTGATAGAGGCCACGGAACGCATCCTGCCCACCTTCCCCGAAAAACTATCCCGACAGGCGGAAAAATCGCTAACCCGACTGGGCGTGACCGTGAAAACCCGGACGCGGCTAACGGAAATATTTGAGGATTGGGTGACCTGGCTGGAGGATGGTCGGAAAGCAGCGTTGCGAACCCACACGGTGCTCTGGGCGGCCGGGGTGCGGGCATCGGGAGTGGGAGAGTGGTTGCGGCGAAAAACAGGGGTACCGCTGGATCGGAACGGGCGGGTGATGGTTCGACCCGATCTTTCCTTGCCGGATTATCCGGAGATTTTTGTCATTGGCGATCTGGCCCATCTGGAAACCGAGTCTGGACAGCCGCTGCCCGGAATTGCCCCCGTGGCCATGCAGCAGGGACGTTATGTGGCCCGCCGCATTCTGCGAGCCCTTCAGGGAAAATCCACCCCCGCTTTTCGTTATCGGGATAAGGGCAGCCTGGCCGTCATCGGCCGAAACCAGGCGGTGGCCCGGTTCCGAAAATGGCAACTGGCGGGATTTCCGGCCTGGTTGGCCTGGTTGTTCGTTCACATCTGGTATTTGATCGAATTCGACAACAAGTTGCTGGTGCTCTTCCAGTGGGCCTGGGATTATTTCACGCGGAAGAAAGGGGCGCGATTGATTACCGGCGAGCCGCCATTTCCCGCGGTGCGCCATCCACGATCCATCGGGTGTGACGCCCATGATAAACCCGAATAATGCATT
The DNA here is from genome assembly GCA_013150955.1 of Calditrichota bacterium. Classification (GTDB taxonomy): domain Bacteria; phylum Calditrichota; class Calditrichia; order RBG-13-44-9; family J042; genus JAADJD01. The sequence goes on along the minus strand of JAADJD010000018.1, from coordinate 13,103 downwards.
AGACCCCGAATGACGCCAATGAATCCAAAAGATATTCCCAAAATCGCGAAAAACCTCGAAGCGAATTTTCATCCAGATATCATCCCAGATTATGCATTCGCCTACGAATGACACGAATTCACACCAATAAAACCAATATAATACATTGGATTGTGTCTGGATGAAATTGTGTTCCGGGGTTTATTCGCGATTTTGTGGATATTTATTGAATTCATTTGTGTGATTCGCGGTTAAATGCATGATTTGGGATAATCTAATGCATTTTATTAATTTTATTCGTGTTATTTCGTGCAATGCGTGGTTTAATTCATGATCCGGGTTAAAGAAGATCAGGTTCGAATTGGATTTTTCCCGGCAATATTTTATGTTTGATACTTGAAAATGAAGCGGCGTAAATCCAGTAAATCGCGCTTGAATCTGCTGGCAAAAAAATGGCGAAACGTATGGGAAACGAAACATCTGGAGGAATGTTCATGAAGACCATAAATGCTGTAAAATGGGGTTGGTTATTGGGATGGTTGCTGGCCATTCAATTAATGGCGGGTGATGCCCGCGTGACGGTTGAGGTGGATGAATGGTTGCTGCTGGGCCCGGTGGCGCAACCCCTGCCTGCTTTTCATGATGAGGGGAAAAAGCCGTTTGGCCTCTCCCAGTTGCTGGCCTTTGATGAAGGGTTGGTGAAGACCGCCTGGCCGGCGGTGTTTGAGAGCGTTCAATGGCCATCGGGAGAGATCACCCGCTGGCGGTCGGTTGCGGCCGATGGAGGGGAAATTACCCTGTCGCCGGTACAACCGGATCTCACTCCTCAGGTGGCCTTTCTGGCCGTTTACGTCCGGGCCCATCGATGGGTCAACGCAAAGCTGGAGGTCACCACACCCCATCTGGTACAGGTGTTTGTGGATGGCCAGTCCATTGCAAAGAAGGAAACGGTTTCTAAAGAAGACGATTCCGCCAAAGCCAGTGGAACGGTCAAGCTGGAGACCGGTAAACACATCGTGTTGCTAAAAACCGTGCGCGATCCAAAGGCCGATCAACCCTGGACCATTCGTGCAACATTCTCATTTGAAGCGGAATTTGGAAACACCGCTCTGGAAGTAACCACCGATCCCACCCACTGGATGAATATTCGCCACTTGCTGGAAGGGCCCAAGGTGACCGGGGTATCCATTTCCCCGGATGCCGAGCTGGCCACGGTGACCATCCGGCGGGTGATGCCTCCGGAGGGAAAATCGGAGAACTGGATTGAACTGCGGCGGGTAGCCGATGGCCGGCTGGTGGAGACGTATCGGGGTGCCAGGAGCATTCGGTCCGTGAAATGGGCGCCGGATGGAAAACGATTTTCCTATACCACCAGCGAAAAGGAGCGGGGAAATTTATGGATCGTGGATTTACGCACCGGCGAAACGCACCTGCTGCTGGAAGGCATCAAGAATCTGAAATCGCACGCCTGGTCGCCAGATGGCCGCTTTATTGTATACGAGGTGGAAGAAAAGGCTCCAAAGAACAAGACCGGCGTGAAGCGGGTGATCAATCTGCGCGATCGCTGGCCCTGGTCGCGGAATCGAACATACCTTTACAGGGTGGATGTTTCATCCGGTGTCCGCCAGCGATTGACAGCGGGCGCTTTAAGTACCGATCTGGATGCCATCAGTCCCGATGGGAACTGGCTCATATTCGAACGCGAACGCGACGATTACGATGCCCGTCCCTATGTCCGCAGCGAAATCTTTCGGTTGAATCTCCGAACCCTGACTGTGGACACCCTGTTTGTGGGAAGCTGGTTCGACAAGGTCAAATGGTCTCCGGATGGCAAACAGTTGCTGTTTCTGGGTGGCCCGTCCATGTTTGGCCAATTGGGGCATGCGGTGCCGGAGGGCGTCATTCCCAATGAATTCGATACCCAGGCCTATCTGATGGACCTGGCCAGCAAAAAAGTGGAGTGTCTGACCCGCGAATTCGATCCTGATATTGTGGATGCCTTCTGGTCACAGAATGGACGCCAGATTTACTTCCTCACCATTGATCGAGAATACCGCTCGCTGTATCGCTTTGATCTCAGGAAACGCCGTTTTCAGCGCCTGGAAACGGGGGTGGAGGTGATCAACCGCTTTGAGCTGGCCCGCAAGAAACCGGTGGGCGTGTACTACGGATCCAGTGCCACCCGTCCCCACGTGGCCATGATCATCGATTTGAAACGTGATCGCTATCGGGTGCTGTCCGATCCCTCTGCCGACGATTTTCGCCATGTGAAGTTTGGCAAAGTGGAAAAGTGGACATTCGTGAATGAACGGGGCGTGGAGATCGATGGTCGGGTGTATTACCCACCGGATTTTAATCCGCAACAGACGTATCCCTGTATTGTTTATTATTACGGTGGTGTCAATCCAACCAATCGGGCGTTTGCCGGTCGCTATCCCAAAAACCTATTTGCTGCGCAGGGATACGTGGTGTATGTGCTTCAGCCCAGCGGGGCAACCGGATACGGTCAGGAATTTTCCGCCCTGCATGTCAATGACTGGGGAAAAATCGTTGCCGATGAAATCATCGATGGGGTGAAGAAGTTTCTGGATGCGCATCCGTTTGTGGATCGAAAACGCGTGGGGGCTATTGGGGCCTCTTACGGCGGCTTCATGACCATGCTGTTGATGACCAAAACAGACATCTTTGCCACCGGTATTGCCCATGCCGGCATTAGCTCCATTTCCAGTTACTGGGGCGAAGGCTACTGGGGCTACATCTACAACGCCATGTCCGCGGCATTTAGCTTCCCCTGGAATCGCCGGGATATTTATGTGGATCAGAGCCCGCTGTTTCATGCGGATAAGGTCAAAAATCCGCTGCTGTTGCTGCACGGGACGGTGGATACCAACGTGCCACCGGGCGAAAGCACCCAATTTTTTGCCGCCCTGAAGCTGCTGGGCAAGCAGGTGGAATATGTGCAGATTTTCGATCAGAACCATCATATTCTGGATTACAAAAAGCGGCAGATGTGGCAGCGCACCATCCTGGCCTGGTTCGATCGCTGGTTGAAAGATCAGCCTCAGTGGTGGAACGATCTGTATCCACCCGTCAGTGAATAGGGAACAGCGAAAGGCGTCTGCGGCCCGTAGCGCTCACGGGTCCAGGGGAGATAGGGGGCAAAAAAACGCGCGGAGAGGTTGTGGGGAAGACCCGTATCACAAGCAGTGAATGGGAGGCCTTCGCATCCGCTGGATGCTGGTAAAAAGGTGAGCCGGGTCGGGCACCAGAAAACCGGAAAGGGCATAGCGGCGGTCGAACGATTCCCCGAACGGTTCGCGGGGAAAGAGGATGCCAGCCTTTTCCTGGAGAGCAAAATGTTTTAACCCAAATAATGCGTTAAACCACGAATCACGCGAATGAAGCCAAAAAATATCTGCAAAATCGCGAAAAAACCCTGGGACATATTTTTATCCAGATATCATCAAATGGATTTTATTATTTTTATTCGTTTTAATTCGTGTAATTCGTAGGCTATTTCATAATCTGGGTTTAACAAAGCACTGCGGGTTGAATGAGGATCTGAGTGCATGAGAGGTGTATCCTATTTTACCCTGAGATTCTGGCAGGAAATCTCCCGACGTGAATTTGCCTTTTTCCTCCTGGCGGTCTTTTTCTCGTTTTCCATGATCGCCTACGTGATCGACCTCATCAATGGGGGGACGCTCTCCTGGTCGCGTTTGTTCTTCCTGGTGGGCTTCATTGGATTGTTGTCCGTGGGATACGCATATGCCTCCATTCGCCAGCGAAGGAAATTGTTGATCCTCCTGGTTGTGGCACACCTGTCTATTTTCTTCTGGTTGTCACGCCAGCCCGAAAGCGCTACGGTGCCCTCAAGGGCGCATCTGGTGGGTGTGGGAGTGCTCATTCTGGCCCATGTCATTCTGGGCTATCTCTTCTTTGTGCTGCTCATCTCCCGTGTGGGCGATCGCATAGGGCGCATTCGCCAGGAGCTGGAACTGGGCGCGAAGATGCATCGGACGCTGGTTCCCCCCATTCACGAACGCATTGGCCTGTGGGAAATTTACGGTCGGTCTCAGGCGGCTCAGGAAATTGGTGGGGATCTAATGGATGTGATTCACCGGGAGAAAGTGGTAACCGTCTATGTGGCGGATGTGTCCGGTCACGGCATTTCTGCGGGATTGCTCATGGGGGTGGTGAAGAGCGCCGTTCGTACCGCCCTGCATCAGGATTTGAATCTGAGATCGCTGCTGAAAACCGTGCATCCGGTGGTGGAATCCTTAAAAGAGCGCACCATGTTCGTGACCTTCGCGGGTGTTCAGCTCCACCCGGACAATCCGATGGCCGAGGTGGTCACCGCCGGTCATCTTCCCATTCTTCATTATCAGAAGCACGATCATCAGGTGCAGTATCGTCACCTCTCCCAGGTGCCGCTGGGTGCGCCCTTTTCGCCCGAATACCAGACCCTGTTGGTATCGTTTCAGCCGGGGGATCTGTTTGTCCTGTTCACCGACGGCATGCTGGAATCCCCGGAAAACAAGGAACTCTGGATCGACATCCGGGACATTGCGGAGGTGGTAAGGGCGCACGCGCAGGCATCGCTGGAGGCCATATGCGGCGCCATACTCACCCATGTCAATCGCCAGATCCGGCCGGTGGACGATCGAACCCTGGTCATCATTCGCCATGTGGGGGAATGACATGCGATGGAAAGAATCGTTTCGTCGATGGCAGGAACGGTATCGGCGGTATGAGCGCCTGGTGCCGGTGTTTTCCTTTATCGGCGGATTTTTGTGGGATAGTGCCACCCTGACCCGAATCGATCGCCTGTCCGACAATATGATCCTGTTACTTTATTACCTGCTGGCCAGTGGTGCCATCCTGCTCATGCACCTGGTGGATGCCGAGCGGGTAAAACCGCTCATTTTCTATCGATTTCGCCCGTGGTATCCGCTGGCGATTCAATTTTTCTTTGGGGGATTGTTCAGCAGCTATGTGATTTTCTACTTCCAGAGCGCCTCCTTTACCAAAAGCGCAATTTTTCTGGGATTGTTGATTTTGTTGCTCATCGGGAACGAATTCCTGGAAAAACGTCTGGAAAATGTGTATTTGCAGAGTGCACTGCACTTCCTGGTCGGTTTTTCTTTTTTTATTTTTTTCCTCCCCGTGATTAGCCGGATAATGAACGTCTGGATGTTTTTGCTGTCGGCGTTCATCAGTCTGGCCATCTCCATGGGAATGTGGTGGTGGCTGACGGTGCGGCAAAAGGCGCTGACCGTGCCGCAATTTCGGCGCATTCGCCGGGGAGTGATTGGCCTGTGGGGCATCATGCTGATATTTTATTTTTTAAACTGGATTCCACCGGTGCCTCTGTCGCTAAAGGCCGGTGGTGTGTATCATCATGTGCATCGGGAGGGGGAACGGTACCTGCTAAGGATGGAACGTCCGGCCTGGTATCAGTTCTGGAAGGAGCAGGATGATCCCTTCCGCTGGGTGCCCGGAGATACCGTTTTCTGCTTCACGGCGGTGTTTGCCCCCACGCGACTGGAAAAGCAGATTGTGCATCACTGGCAGGTTTATGATGAACGGCGCCAGCAATGGCAAACCACCGATCGGCGCCAGTTTGTCATCCGTGGGGGCAGGGAAGCAGGATATCGGGGCTATACTTATAAACGAAACATTCGTCCCGGAAAATGGCGGGTGGATGTGGAGACCGAGGATGGACTGCTGCTGGGACGCATTCCCTTCCGCGTGGTTGTGGCGGACACCACTGACCATCGGGAATGGAAAATACTCTGGCGGTAAACTCGGATTTGTCCACAACGTCTTCACGTATTCATCAATTCTTCATTCATATTTTTATGATGAGACCGGGGATACGTATACGCGGATGGGTCGTAGACCTGGATTATCTCAAATAATGAATTAAACGCGAATCACGTGAATGAATCCAAAAAATATCCACAAAATCGCGAATAAGCCCCCGGAACAAATCATTATCCAGATTTAATCGAATGTATTTTATTATTTTTATTTGTGTTAATTCGTGTAATTCGGGGTTCTAATGCATAATCCGGATCAATTCCCCATTTTGTTCATCGGTTTTAATCGGGTGCCGGGCTTACGGAGCCAGATGCTGGTGAAACGGTGACTTTGCTTCACTTCGTATCCGGCAATGAGTAGCGTTCTGGCTCCCGCCGATTGTTGCTGCTCGATTACATCGGCATATTGCGATGGATTGAGCTCGTGCCGAAGCATCACATTCTTTGGGGCCCCGGACTTCCAGATGGCCGAGAAATAAACTGTCCCGTTGTGTTGCCAGGCATCCAGGTAGGTCAATGTACGTCCCGCGGCCCGATGTGTGTGGTTTTGTTGCTGAAATTCGGCAACAGGGATGTTAAGCAACGCAACAAAACTGCCGCTGGCTCCTTTTTCGTACAGTGCCGTTATCCGCACCTTTCCGTTCAGGGAAACGGCGGAGATATTCAGGGGATGGTAACCCTGGGACGTCAGCTGATAGAATCGCTGCTGATGATCCGCCGGAGATATCCCGTGATAGGTGCGCCAGGCCGGTCCCTTTTGTTTGACAAAAATGACCGCGTATCGAATGCCGTTGTGGTCAGGATAACTTTCCACGTGCAGGGGACGGTAGCCCCTCTGGATCCAGTGATTGATGGCCGCCTGATATTGACTGGCGCTCAGTCCATGCCGGGCTACCCAGGGGGTGCCGTCTTCTGGATGAAAAATCACGTTAAAATAGGTCTTTCCGTTGACCCAGTACGCATCCAACCATACCGGGCGATAACCGTGCTCGAAGGTGAAGGGATACCTGGCGGCGTCGATCCCGTAGCGAACGATTTCCGGGAGCCCACCCCAGATGTTCCAGCTCCGGGGAACGTTGGCATCCGGAACGGCCAGGGCAATCTGACTGGCCAGCTGCTCCAGGGCGCGGAGTTTTTCACCGGATAATTTTGTGAAATCGCTGGTGTTGGTGGCAATGGCCACGTGAATTTCGCTTAAATTCTTTCCCGATTTGGAAACATAACCGGCGGGGAACAGAACCACATAGGCCATACCGCCCGCGATCAGTCCGTTGTGGTGCAGTTTTTCGTACTGATTGTTTTTCCCACCCGTGCGGGCTCCCCAGCCCATACTCTTCAACTCCTCTATGGAGTATTTATTGGACAGGTATCGGGTGATCCACAACAGGCTTTTTGCCGAAGCCGTCCACCCTCCGGCGGCCAATCCCAACCCGGCATTGCGCGGGGCGTTCAGAATGGCTTTGTTGTTCCTGTCCATATTGTAACCATCGGAATCCATGATGTCCGGGGAAGCCGTCATGGGACGCACCCGCTGATACAATCCCAGCGGCGCAAAATACCGCTTTCGAGCGTAATCCCGATAACTCTGCCCGTTGGTGATTTCTGGAATGATCATCGTCCACAATCCAAAACCGTGGTTGGAATAGGATTTTTTCTGGGTCTGCTGCATGCCCTTAATGATCACCAGTCCGGGCTCCCATTTTAAGAATCGGGTGGCCAGGAAATGCTTGTGGATGTGAGTGTAGGTGAGATTGGCTTCGCTGACGCCAAACATTTGCATGCTGCCGGGGCCATCTCCGCTACGCTCAAAGCCGGACCGATGGGTAAGCAAATAATGCAGGGTGATCTGTCCCCACCACGCCCGCCAGTCAAAAATGGGATGGTTGTAGATCTTCAATTCGGGCAGGGAATAACTGTAGGGGGAACGGTACCGATCCAGGTCCTTGCTGGTACCGCTGGTGGCCCGATCGTTACTGTACCAGGCATACACCCGGTCTTTGGAGGAAATGCCCAGTCCACGGATATCGTAAACGGACATGGTTCCCGGCGTCATCGATGGGGTGCTGTATTTTTTCGGTGCTTCGTATTTGGCAAAATCCAGCGAGGTGCCGATGCTACGGGTTCCGTCGTCGTACCAGACGTAGACCCGATCATTCGATTTGGCTATGGCAATCCCAACCACGTTCAGCATGGATTTCCCGGAAGGGAACTTCACCCTTTTCGCGGGATCCGGTTTTTGGTGGCGATCGAGATCGTCGGGTGTTCCGATGCTGCGGGTCCCGTTTTTATACCACACGTAAACTTTATTCGATTTCGATATGGCCATTGCTTGAATGTCAATGGGGGAATAGTCCGCTGGCAAAGAATAAGGCTTTGTGCCCTGATACCGATCCAGCTTGTTGCTGCTGCCCACGGTGAATTGGCCATGGGTGTACCAGGTGTACACCCGGTCTTCTGTCGAAATCGCCATGGCAATAATGGGGAAAAATCGTCGGTTACTGATCGCCTGATATGCAGCAAATTGATTGCCCAGAATGCCATCGGCGCCGTAGAGGGATTGTTTCCTGGGGTCAATGCCTTTTTCTTCCATGGCCTGGTAGGCCACCGGGCCGGTGATGACGGCTTTGGTCACCGAACCGATCCGCGTGCGCATGTCCTGTAGCATGGGGGCAAACTCAAGTCCGCCCTGAGGCAGTATATTGGCCTTCGCATAGCCATATCCTTTGCTGTGGAGCAATCGGCCGGCCTGACTCACCGCAACGGTCATGCCGATAATTTTATAGTGTTGCCGGGTGGCCTCGATCAACGTATCAATCTTTGCCGCCAGTTCTGGCCAGCTGATGCCCCGGGAATAATCCTGAGCAGGGGCGAATGTGAACGCGCCAATCAGAACGATGATGATGATGATGATGGATTTCAACGTCGAACCCAATCTCCGGATCGGGGATGCTGAGAATGAAAAAATGGCCATATGACCTCCCTTCACTATTTGACAGGCAGGTGACTATCGTGACGCAAATATTTATTGGAGGTGATCAGCGATGTTCCACCAGAGATGAAACAATGGAAACCAAAAGGTTCGGATGTTTTCGAGTGCTGCAAAACGATCATGCGTACATACGAGTGGCAAGATAGACAACATTCATTAATCAGGGGTGATTGCGGTCACAGGGGTAAAGGGAGGTGGTGCCGCATCCGGTGTCTGGAGACGTTTGCATCCGGAATGGGGGGATGGGGAATGGCAAAATATGCTTCCAGAGACGCGGGCATCTTGCGCTGATTTTCCATCCACAAATGAGAATGCATCTGCTTTGAACCGCCCCGGGAAAAGGACGAATCCCCTTTGCTCAGGAAAAATAAAATAATGTATTAAACTGCGAATCACGCGAATGAAGCCAAAAAATATCTGCAAAATCGTGAAAAAACCCTGAAACATATTTTCATCCAGAGATCATCAATTGGATTTTATTATTTTTATTCGCTTTAATTCGTGTCATTCGTAGGCTATTGCATAATCTGGGATGAAAGGAAATCGGTGAACCCCTCTTGTTTCCCTCAGCGATTGGTTTTGTGGGCCATGGTGCGCTGAATTTATCCGCATTAGTGCCTATAATGGAGGGCCATACATCATTTGACCGATGTGCAACGCAAGGGTTTTTGATATATTCCCGCCCAAAAACAGGCAAAAAGAAAAAACGGAGGTTCAGGATGAAGAAGACAACGGTGTATGATGTGCCCCTGCGGGTGTTTCACTGGTTATTTGCATTGACGTTTGTGGTGGCCTTTGGCATTGCCAAGATTGTGGAGGACGAAAGTCCCCTGTTCTATTATCATATCCTGGCTGGATTGTTTTTGGGCTACCTGCTGCTGTTCCGGATCATATGGGGATTTATTGGTACCCGATATGCCCGTTTTTCCTCGTTTCGGTTGCATCCCCCGGAGCTCCTTCAATATTTCAGGCAGCTTATGGGTTCCGGAACCCGATTGTATCCCGGTCACAATCCGGCCTCCAGTTATTCCGCGCTGGCGATGTTTGCCCTGGGCGGGGGACTGGTCGTGACCGGCATCCTGATGGCCATGGGATACAAAAACGATTTCTTTGAAGATATTCACGAACTGCTGGCCAATGGATTTTTACTGACGGTTCTCCTTCATCTTTTTGGATTAATCTGGCATCACCTTTCGCATCGGGATGCATTATATTTGAGCATGATTACCGGAGAGAAGACCACGGAAGACGAAGCGGCTGGCGTTGCCCGGACGTGGCCGGTGGTGGGCATGCTGGTGGTAGTGCTGGGCATATTCTGGGTGGGCTATCTCCGTGCCCATTATGATGAGGGCACGCGGACGCTTCGGATGTTCGGGTTGGAGCTGCGCGCGGGAGAAGTGGAGCATGAATCCGAATCCGGTGCCGATAATGAAGATGAACACGAAGCTCAGGAGGAATATGAAGAAGACGACGACGAGCACGAAGAAGAGGACGAAGACGGACTGGATGCGTTATGAACGATTGATTCTGGCCGTATTTTTACTGACGGTTTCCGGCCTGGCCTTTTTAGACATTTACAATGATTATTTTGAAGGGGTGGCGCTCTGGCACATTGGCATTGAGTTAGTGGTGGCGATTATTTCTTTAATCTGGGGATACTATTTGATTCGCACGCGAATCCGTCTGCAGCGGGCCTTGCACCGGGAGCGCCAGTTTTCCAGCGATTTAAAAACCGAAGCCCAGAAGTGGAAACGGGTCTCCCGCATTTACCTGGAAGGTTTGAGCCGGGAGATCGACGAACAATTGAACCGCTGGGGACTGACCGAAGCCGAGAAGGAGGTGGCGTTTCTTTTATTGAAGGGATTCAGTGCCACCCAGATTGCCCGGATTCGCAAGACCAGTGTAAAGACGGTGCGAACGCAGATGAACGCCATCTACTCGAAGTCTGGCCTGTCCGGCCGCTCGGAGTTGACGGCATTTTTTCTGGAAGACTTGCTACTGCCCCGGCAATAAGCCGTGCAACAATTGGCAATCATCAGATACGAATAGTTCCTCACTTCAGCATGACCGTGGGTCCAGCAGTTGCTTCCCCTGGTGAGTTGAGAAACGACCGGTTGTTTTCTCGAAAACATACGGTTGTTTTCATTAAAACAAAGTTTGTTTTTCAAAAAACAATTATATGTTTTGGACAAAACAACCGTATGTTTTGAATAAAACATTTATATGTTTTGAAAAAAGCAATCGTATGTTTTGAGTAAAACAACCGTATGTTTTGAACAAAACAATTATATGTTTTGAGTAAAGCAACTGTATGTTTTGAATTAAAGAATTAAATGTTTTGGGTGAGACTATGGTATACTTTGCATAAAACCATTGTATGGATTTTATCCCGGATTTTCGCATTCACCCACGAATAACACCAATTCACACCAAAAAAATAATCCCAAATTGAGTTTGAACCACGGATAATACGAAGGATCACAAATAAACCCAAATAATGCATTAAACCGCGAATCACACGAATGAAACCAAAAATATCAACAAAATAGCGAATATATCCGGGAAAACATTTTCATTCAGATAGAATCAAGTGCATTTTATTATTTTTATTAGTGTTCATTTGTGTAATTCGTAGGCGAATGCATAATCTGGGGTAAATGAATCAATTGGCTCAACAAGTTCTCTCCACTACGGACGCCTCTCTCTAACAACTCCGCAATCTGGTTGCTTAACTGCTCTGACGGTTGTAACTTCTTCATATGGTATAGCCTCCTTTCCTTTTTGGTGAATGTGAAAAATCCTAATATAATGCGAGGCTGCACCATTTTCTATTTTTACAGGAAATTTAGGACAGGACCGCAAAATTCGTAGTGGGAATAAAAATTTCGTAATGCTTGTATTTATCCCAGATTCCCAGATTACGCAATAGAACGAAATTTCTAATGCGTAGCAATAGAAAATAATTATTTTAACCTATTGATTATTTGGGAATTGCAATGGCATATTTCCCATGATTTTCGGTGTAAGAAAATCTTACGGGGCTGGCGATGGAAATAAAGATTGATTTTACCGATAAGTCGATCACTCCCTGGGGAGGGATGATTTTATTAAAGAACATGTTAGACCAGATGGGATTTCGTGAAGTGGTGGGGAAATGTCCGGCTTTACCCCAGCCGGGTTCGAACCGTGGGTATCGTCCTGTGACCATTTTGGAGGCATTTATCGTGAGTGTATGGTGTGGGGCCAATCTTTTTACACACGGAGGTTACCCGTCATGACGATGCCCTGAGGCAGATATTCGACTGGCGCCAGACGCCGGGTCATGATAGCTATAGGCGTTATTTTTCAAAGTTTAGCCAGGCAGTGAATCAGCAAGTGTTTGATTATTTTTACGGTTGGTTTTTTTCACAGTTAAAATTCAATCATTTTACACTGGACTTTGATTCCTCCATTTTAACCCGCTATGGAAACCAGCAGGGTTCGCTCAAGGGCTATAATCCCCAGAAACCGGGTCGCGGTTCCCATCATCCGTTAATGGCTTTTGTTGCTGACACGCTCATGGTTGCCAATCTCTGGCTCCGCAGTGGCGATGCCCATACGGCCAACAATTTTGTGTCATTTCTGGAGGATACGTTGAATAAGTTAGCGGGCAAAGAGGTAAGCCTGGTACGTTTAGACAGCGGTTTTTATGCAAAAGAAGTTTTCGAATACCTGGAGAAGCGTCAGCTCTCCTACATTGTAGCGGCCCGTTTTTATCGGCCGATTCAGTTCGCCATCGCCAGCCAGAAGACGTGGTTAACCTTAGATGAAGGTGTGGAGGTGGCCGAGACGATGTATCAGAGTCCTCTTTGGGATAAACCCCGCCGCATGATCATCGTGCGTCAACAACTCCAGTGCCGGCCTCAATGTAGCGGAAAGCCGTTAAGACTGTTCGAGGATGAGGGTATTTATAAGCACTATCGATACAGTTGCTACATTACCAATTTAAAACTATCGGCAGCGGATGTGTGGCGTCTTTATCGTCAACGGGCCAATTCAGAGAACCGAATCAAGGAATTAAAATATGATTTTGGTTTTGGAAGTTTCAACATCCACAATTTTTTCGGAACCGAAGCGGCTTTAAACTTTGTGATGTTAGCGTATAACCTGATGAGTCTTTTCCGGCAGGTGATCCTGAATAGCCAAACCCAACATCGGTTGTCCACCTTACGATATAAAACGTTTGCCATTGGGGCCTACCTTGTGAAAGAAGGAAGATGGGTGGTGTTGAAACTCTCGCTTGCCCTGAAAAGAAGAGAATGGTTTACGGGACT
>JAADJD010000002.1:28424-194704 GCA_013150955.1 Calditrichota bacterium | reverse complement strand
TAAGGTCGTCACCAACAATAAGCGGATCAATAATAACAAATCCTCGCTCTTGAAGAACTCGATTACTTCCATCTACCCAGCCTCTTTCATTAGCTGTTTCTGAAATGATCCATAAAATTTTATCACCCTTCTGCCCAAGATTAATTATTGGGGGGATATTGGCTACATTTTGTCCAGTTGCAATCGCAATGAAATATGTCGTCATATTTTATTTAATATGCTTTTGATTACTATGTAAAAATGCGTTTCCTTACCGCTCTTTTTTTGCTTTTTTATTTTCGGTAAAAATGCTTTTGCAATCTCTGGGTCGTTTTTCCACTGCTCATCACGTTCCCATTTCTGGAACAGCCACTGTACTTTTTCTGAATAAGGTTCTGCCATGTTCAGGCGAGTTAAATAATACTCCCTGGTACCATCCGGATTGTCATAAAAATTGATATTGGGTTCAGCTGTTGGTGCAGAAAATTCTTCCTTATCTTGAACCGGTTTCTCGGAATCGTTAACTATTGCAATTGGTTGAAATCCCTCCATACGCCCATACCCGACTGCAGTTTTAGCCCCGATGCCCAGGTTGATCAACGCTTGGGAAAGCTGTCGCGCTACATCTTCTAATTTTTCTACTCCAACCTCTCTGCTATTGGAAAACAGTCGGAATACAAACGTGGCATTTTTCACGGTTAAAAATTTTATAGGGTTGGGATCCATCCAATCAGCAGGTGGTTTATCGTCCATGTAGTAGTCCTGATAATGGTTATTCATAATATCTACGCTAATATCAAATTCCGGCTGGGGGAAGGCATCCAGGAAAACGATTTTTCCTTTTTCGCCTTCCTCATCTCCCCCTTTACCCAATAAAGCCACCAATTCCGGATCAGGCTCAATTTTGGTAAGGTAATACCGCAGCAAACCCTTAATCGAACTGGCGGGAATGTACGGAATGCCATAAACATGATGCAGAATCATTCCCACTTCCAGGGAGCTACTGGCACCAATACCGGTGATGAGCCGCCAGGTGGTGTGCATGGAGAATTGATAGGTTGGCAGTCCCAATTTTTTAAATGTCTTTATAACACCGCTTCCTCTTTTCTGAAGTTGATTTATTAAGTTCTCATCAAAATGGAATTGTTCAAAATATTGCCACTTTTGTTCATCGAATTTATAATTCGGTTTTCGCCAGGGTACATATTGGCGAAATAAGAGAGAAAAATTTTCATAATAACCTGCTCGATTTAATTTTCCTTCATGAGCTTTAAAAGTATTTTTTGGAACAATAATTAACATATTGCTAACCTTCCCTTTTATTTTACTGCAGTATAAATTAATTACAAGTATCCATCCGCAAAGCGACGCACCCAGTTGAATAAAGCAATAGTCTCCCGTGACCAGCGCCGATAAATGGAACTATCAATTTCAGTGATTTTTTTTATCACATCTTCGTTTGGTTGAATTTCGTTTTTCCGAATTAACCAATTCTTAATTTGCTCCAGCATTAAATTCGTTTCTGGTTTGTTCCGGGACTTCATAAATGCTAATGTTTGTCCTAAACCGTTACTCTTAATCAGCACTGGTATTTTCTTTGACCAGCTTTTGTATTCGTCTTTCTTTTCTTTGACTGCACGTACCATTTCGAAAGCGAATTTTGCCCTATTATTCTCCAGTGTACGAATATTTTCTGCCATGACTGCCTCCTAATTTCCATTATAAAATTTTAATGCTAAAATTCCCCGTCCTATGGTTTCATTTCCTCCCAATTGGATCCGTTCTGGAATAACCTGCCTAATAAATGTTAACACTGTTTCGGCAGAAACCGAGTTATTTTCAAGATTGGCCTTTTTCTTTCCGCCTTCATTTAAATCCTGGGCAAAAATCAGTGAATATAAAATTGTCTCTGCGGGTAAATTTTCTTCATACCAGAGATTTCCCCCTTCTGAACTTACCGTCCCCGTTTTTTCATCAATTTTAATTCGGGCCACTACTTCAGTGGACTGGGAAACAAACTCTTTAAAATCGTCATCGCTAAGCACCACCAGCGAGTTTTTAATTTTGTTTTTCAGGTAATCATATACACTATCGTTGGGTAACAATGACATTGCGAGTTCTTCTGCCAGTAGAGTAACCTCTTCTTTTTCTTCCGCGTGAAAAGTAAATTCCTCCAGTGTAAGCGCATTATTTACCACAACACTTGACCCTTTGCAAACAAAGGCGTTGCCCTCTTTAACATCCAATTTTTCTGGAATGTTATTAAGATCAATACCAGCTTTAGTCAAATCTCGTTTTAAGCGATTAATTACAAAGGAACAGGTAATGTAGGCAAAAGTTCCTTTCAAGGATTTTACTGGGAAGAGCAGGATTCTCCCATCTGTAATGGCAATAGCCGCGGCAAAGCTTTCTTTTTCATTACTCACTTGCTTTTCTCCAAAAACTGCTTCAAAAATGTTTACAAAACTGGAAGAATCCAAAACCTTCGAAAGCAAGATGTTCTCGTCGTTCTTTAGTTGTTTTTTAAAAGCCTCCCAGAAAGCAGTTGCCCGATCTACATTAAACCGAAGAGCTCCTTTTATGCTGCTGGAATGAAACACCGGGTAATCCGTATGCCGTTCCCGTTGAATGGGCAAATCCACAATCCCCAGCTCTGATCCCGAACCAGCGTGTACGCTGGTCTCACATAACATAAACATGGCCATTGCTTTTTTATACATGGTTTATTCCTCCTACAAATGAATATCCAAACCCTTGATTTTTTCGACGATCAGAAATGCATTGCTCATGAAATGCCTGAAGCACCTGCTCTGCGCTTCCTTTAATTAACCTGAAATAAAAAACCGAACCTGCCGGCACTGCCGGGAAAGATACTTTCGGTACATTTACTGCCACATCATATCCCCCATACATTCCTCCCCGACCCAATGCTGCAGTAATTAATTCAAACTCAAGGCCAGGGCTGTCATCAAACGATTTATTAAACATAGCTTGAGAAATATCTCCCAGTTCGAATATAGCCGGAGTAGCCAGATATATTTTAAAAAATTTCGTCTTTTCTATTTGGGTGGTCACTTCTTGCATATCGATTTCAGAGACAGAAATAGGCTGAAATTGGGCGACTTTCCCATCACCCCCCAGACGTAATAAAGTATTGGATTGAAATACTTCTGGTATTTCGCATTCCACGTAAAATCCCATTTGCATGTTAGATTCACTTTTTAAAGCCATGTGCTGCATAGTGAACAACCGACCTGTTTCAGCATTTTTTTGCCGGGTCTTCAACGACACTCCTTCACGGAAATCGGATTTGTAAACATCTTCAATTTTTAATAAGTCTTCCCCGTAATGCAATTCATAGGGTTCTTGTATTCCTCCAGATAAATATTTTTGAAATAATTTCTCGGAAAGAAACAACATTCGATATTCAGCGGATTGAGAATAAGGATTGATTAATAGCATTTTAATTTTGTGATTGGTTACAATGTCTTCTGGAAGTGGTTTTAATTTCGTTGGAACCAGAAAAACCTTTTCCTTTTCCTCATAAATTAATAAATCGCGGGGTAACGGGAAGAAACGGGTAATATATGCTCCCATCTTTCGCGCAAACAAGGGGCCTTTAATGGTTAATCTTGCTGTGAACCCTTCGGAATCTTTGTCTTCCCCTACCCATTCTTTGAATTCGTGCTCGCCTCCATTCTTAAAAGCAGCAAGACCTCCTCGACCTGCGGCAATTAACGCAGAACGAATCGCTCCATAAAAAGTGGAGGGTGCTGGGGGGACTTGCAAATTGGCTTCTCCTCCTACTTCGAAGGGACGCCCATCTCGAAAAAATAACGTATCGATAGCTTCAATAAAAAACGGTTTCATGGGTCTAACTCTCCCTTGCCATAAATTCAACGATGGCAAACATATTCAAAATTTCACGGATAATTCGATTGTGAGAGTTTTGTGCAGACTGTTCCTTTGTTTCCAGCTTGGCTAAACGATCCCGCAATTCATTAGATAATTGCTGCAAGACATTCAACCAAACGTCCAGCTCCTTTAACAAATCCTTCTTTTTATCTTTCTTTTTAATTTTTCTTTCAAAAACGCGCCGAATTTCGATAGCAAACATCTCCCATTGATCATCCGAAAAACCCAATTGCTCTGCCTTCAGAACGTATACCCAATCTCGACTGACCACATCGTTCACAATCCAGTTATACATGGGTATCAAAACATCGTTCACAAAATCTGGAGTTGTTTCTTTTTCCGGATGAAAAGGAACAATTGTTTGTACAATTTCACCGCTGCGTTTCAACAAAGCGATTCCCAGTGCATTCCGACCAAATGCTTTGGCTTTTTTCTCCATTTTCTGAGCCTGGGCAATCACCTGCCGCATGGGCGTGGTGTGATGGGCAATGACTAACCCCAGGGAAGCCGTAGCAGTATGACCAAAGCGCATTTGCCAGCCATCTTTTTCTGCCACCCAACCAGCCGCCTTCTCAATCTGTTCAGTATATCCCGAAAAAGCCAGCCGCAGATGATGCGCCAAACTGAGAGCATCCGCTACCGGCACCATGGCTAACACATCATCCCCACCGGCATAAACCAGCTTACCCCGGTGCTGTTCCTCCACCACCTGCCGCGCAACAGTCACAGCAAATTGATTTTGTACGGAACTGATCATGCTGTGAATGGAAGGAGTAATCCGGCGTCTCTCTGTTAATATATGGGCTATTTTTTTTGTACGCTCCTCTGTAGCATTTTTTATCTGCTCTACAATTTTAGGATGAATCACTTCCTGAAACTGCGGCAGGCGTTTTCCCGCCACCCACTCCCCCATCTTATCGCCATCCATGGCCAGATAACAATAATAGCGGGAGAGGCGGGAAGGAGAAACCTGAAGCACCTCCGTAAGTTTCCGGAACGATTCTCGAATCTCTGTTAATACATTGGTGCCTTTATCCAAATCGTCCTGAACCTCGTCACCGGTTTCCTGATTCAGCAAATTCAACAGGAAACTGCTGTCAATTTTCGCAAAGTCCTGCAGGGAAGGCTTATTTGCTGTCCGCTTCATTAACGCCGGCACTGCGAAGGTTTGAAAATAGAATTTTTCTTCAGCGGCATTTTCCTGCAGACCTTTCAATTTTTCCAGAAAATCATCCAAAACACCCGGCGCATCCTCGGCCTGATGTAAAATCTGCTCCTTGAAGGGTAGTCCTGCTATTTCGGCGGTGGAGGGATAGTTAAATGCCACTTCTGGCACGGAGATGTTCATGGATTGGAATTGCTTCTGCAGGTAAAATTCGGCCACCCGCTTGCTGGCGCACACCGCACACAGGCGCTCATTTTCTTTAAAAAATTTGCGAATTTTTGCTTGAGGTTTCTCGTCGATTTTCCCCAGAATCAGCTCTTTCCAGAAGGTTTGTATATGTTGCCAGCCATCTTTTCCGCGATAAAACTTTTCTCCATCCTTTTGATGGGTAATTATGCCATCAAACTGCTGGAAATATCCGGGTATTTTAGGTTCCTCCACATGCAATACTTCCCGTTCACCGCAAAGGTGGCATTTAAAAGAAGGTTCGCCTCGATTCAATGACGGCTGATAATACCGCAGATTTTTACGGGCACCAAATAGATGCTCAGCCAGTTCATAAATCAACGGATAGGCCAGCGCAAGATTAGAGGGATGTTCATATAATTTGAGATTATAAAATTTCTGAACCTTTTCCCATATTTTTGGCTCTTTAAGTTCAACGGGAGATTCTGATGATATAAAACGTCGATAAAATTCACTCTGTTCCTGAAACGACTTTTTCCAGGGCAGTACCAGCCAGTAGATTTCAAAATAATCGGTGCATTGGCGTTCCCAGAGGTGATTCCAATATTTCGTTTGTTGTATACCAATCCTTTCTTCAAAATAATGCTTTCCCGCATTCCAAATATTTCCCCATTCTTTTTTCACCGCTTTTTCAGCGTTTCTTGCCAGTTCCTCTGCCAGTCCAGTAGGTACGATTGCCAGAAATCGGTTGGGCAGACTGGGAGTTAACAATTGTTCTCTGTTTGGTTGGTATTCTTCAAAAATTTCTGGATAACGGTTAAACAGATATGCATCCATAAACGGCTGCCCATAAAGTTCGGGGAAAATAATCGCATCCGCGCCGATTTCTTCGAACACCGCTTGCATAGCAGTAAAGGTTAAATACGAAAGCAAAAACGATCCCATCCAGTGATCAATAGTCTTTCTGGCTGTACTGATAAAACTTTGTACTGGTCCGATAGAAAACAATAAAAATGCTGCATCAATCCAATCCTGCTTATTCACATTTCCTCTTTCTGCAACACAGGCGGACAATGCGGCCGTTACTTTTAGATGATTCCAGAGGCTATGGTCGGGTATTCGGGTATCCGCAGGTAAAAAGGGCCAGATTGCTTTTAAAGAAGGGGTAGTTAATTGTTTTTGCACATCTTCATTGTATCGACGCCAGAGTAGCCAGTAGAGTAAAGCATTTTTTTCTTTGTTAGATGATAGTTCGTTTAAATAATTTTGATAGGTCTCCAACGTTCTTCGAATGGCCTTTTCCGTTTCGGAAATAAGCTCATTTGCTGAATACGTCTTTAATTGCTCCGTAAAATCTTTTTGGACTCCAGAAAATGGATGCGTTAAAATAGGCTGTTCCAGAAATTTGGCCATAAATTCGCGGTCCCCGGGAAAAATAAACCGGTCGGCAGCTGAAGCCAGTTGATCAGCCAGATCGACATCGTGAACTTCTGATAGAGAGATTCCTACAATACTGGCCAGTTCCTGAGCCACTTCTTCATGTGTTTTATCCATTTGCATCAATATCAGTGCTTTGTGAATCGGGTCGTGAAGATATGCTTTGATTTTTTGCTGAATAATCGCATCTTTCATTGCAATAACCCTCAATAACGTAAATAATTATGCATTTTACTCATTCAATTCTTTTTTCACTTGATTGTTTAGATACAAAAAAGCTGGTAAATATTTTTCCTCAATATGTTGGAAAACTTCTCTGGAAATCGAAGCGTCATAAGTATGCACTAACAAATTCCTGTCTTTAATCATATCCAGCCAGCGCTCCTGATCATCGATAAGTTTATTATTAAATGCTTCTTTAAAACAATCACGAGGATTTTTACAAATAATCCCACGGTCAGCCAACACTTCTTTAATTAACTTCCAGGCCAATTCATAACACAATTCGAATCGTTTAATTGTCCCATCAATGCCCAGATCATCCTTTGCTGTTCGAACTGCAATTCCCAAATTTTCAACGGCCCTTTTATAATCCTGATAATAGCGGAAAACCCTTTCACGGGGATTCATATAATCTGACTCCTTCGCGTATTATAATTTTTAAAAGGGAATCACTGGCAGTGGAAAGATCGACCACATCTAACGCACCATTCAGATCAATACCCTCAATATTTTCTTTTGTCCTTACGGCAATATCAATATCCGAAGTCCTGTGAAAATCTCCTCGCGCTCTTGAACCAAATAAGATTATTTCTGATGGTGCCAAATTTTCTTTAATTATTTCCAATTTTTTCTTAAAAATGTCAGGAATATTCAGAAGATATTCAGTGCCCACACTCTTTAATTCATTCCAGAATTGATCAATTAGCCGGTAATCCGGCTTTCGAGTACCATTGGCCTGAATGACCCCACCTGGCGGTAAAAATTCACCGGCTAAACGAAGTACCATCCAATAATAAAGATTTTCTTCCAATCGAACAATTTTAAAAATTAAGGGGGAAGATCGTCTTTTAATTTGCTCTCTGTTGTATTTCCCTTGCACTTTTAATCGACCTCTTCGATGCACTATAGGTAACCCAAAAACTCCAGTATCAAAAATATCACTCCGGTGTTTGAACCGAAACTCCTGATATTTTTCACCGATATCATTTAACGCCGCAATCCAGTCTGGAAAGCGGTCTTTCGATAAAATAAAACGGCTAATACTTAAATTGGAATATTCGCTAACAAAATCCGTTGGTTTTTTCTCATTAATTATATTCTTTACTTTTTGAAAATTTTTTAAGAACCATTGTACAAAAGCACTAGCATCCATTTGATCGGGGATGAAATCAATTCCCAGTTCTGAAATTAGATGGTTCCCATCATTAACATTTTTAATAATAAAATTCCCCCCTCCTCTTCGGGAGCGGGTACCCAATCCGCCAAGAAATGTAAGTACCCAAAAGGCAGATATTGTTTGAATTAAAAACTTTTTTTCTAAAGCACAAAATTGTAAAATAAATTGAAATCCAGGCCTGGAATTTTGAGGTGGTTTGAAATAGGGTCGTTCTCTATTAGAAAGAATTGTTGAATAAAGCAGGTAACCTATTCCCGCATGAGGCCCTTGTAATTTCCCCCCGGCAAATCTCCAATTTAAACGCAAATCTGATCTTAAATTAGACCCAAAAGAGTTCCGATCTTCCTTTGATGAAACAATAATTGAAATTTCACTCTTGCCTTCTTTATCCCCTACTCCACCAAAAATACTTGCCTCTTTTTTTCTCAATTCTTCCAGAGGCAAATGCCCATTCATAGCCCGCCACCAGAAACGCAGTGCACCTTTTATAGATGGTGCCCGCAATTCCGGCGTCCTCCCATCTGCCCCCGCTAAAAACATCGGGGTAATGGTTTCGCATTCGAAAGTGATTTTGTGGATCATTTTACCGGTTCCTCTACTATGTTTTCAAATATTTAACTCCCAAATCTTCCAATCTTTAAACCTTATAATCCCCTACCCCACCACCCGGTACCACCCCATCCCAAAGGTGGCGCCTTTGCCAATGTGCAGGTACTCCCCAATTTTTAGCCAGGGGTAAAATGGGGTTAGATTTCCCCGGAAAATTACTTTACCTACAAATCCCTCCATGGGTACCGGTCGGCCCTGGCGGTTGGAATATCGGCGAAAACGTTGAAATTCAATTTCCTGGTGGACGACCGCAATCCTTTCTGCGGCTTCCCAATCTATACTAAAATCTTCCCGCTGCCCATCATCATGGTTAAAGCGTAACCGGTGGTACCGCCGTAATATGGCCTTCAGTAAGACGGAAAATGTTAATTGCTCCACAACTTTTCCATTTTGCTTAATACACGTCGGGGTTAGAAATTGTAAGGTGGCCTGAGGAAGGAGCTGGGCTCGAAACGCATCCAGTTCAATTCGGGGAACATGATGCACCAGCACCTGGTCACCGATATGAAATACCCGTTGCTTTTTTCCATCTGCGGATACCGCTCGTACCTCTTCCAGCGAGAATTTTCCGGCATCGCGACCAATTCCCTCCTTCCCCATCCGCTGAAAACAATACACAAAATAGGGAAGATAATCGATAGCCTTGCCGATCAGTATTAAATTCAGATACATCTTCTCATTACGAAGGAAATAAGGCTTTTTTGTCAATGGGGGTTCCAGCACAAAGGGACGTACGGTTTCCTCATTTTTTTGATTTTTTGATTGGAAGAGATAGATGTAGGGACACCGCGATTGAAGCTCGCAAGCATCGCATGATTTGTGGGAAAATACACAGATGGTTTTCTTTAGAACATGTCCAAATTTGCCCCGGAAAGTCGACCCTTTGAATTCTGGCAGGGCAAATGAGCTCAATGTTTGAAGAACAAACTCAAACTTGGCTACGTGCATACCATACGTCCATGTTTTATTGCATATTTATTGGTACACGCTTCCCGCCTGCCCGATCATCTGATGCGAGTCCCTGAAAGAAATGCTGTTCTTAATTTAAAATTTTCGATTAAATAATCAAGACTTTTTTCTCCCGGGGATCAAATTTTGTTCTAAATTAAGCCAAAAACCACGAATGACACGAATGACACACGAATTACACGAATGATCACAAAAAAATATTCATGACTATATCTGGATGAAAATGTGTTCCGGTTTGTTGATATTTTTCGGATTCTTTCGCGTGATTCGCGGTTTAAAGTATGATTTAGATTAAACAGCCGGTACGGATAGGGTTTGATCCTTTAAAATGCATTTGCCCTGGAGATGGCTCCAGGGCCTGGGTATTCTAATGAGTGTTTTATTGAATGCCCATCTTTTTCTTCAATTCTTCCAGCGATTCCGACGCTTTGGCCTTGGATGGAGTGGACAGCACTTCGTCGATCTCTTCATCCACCGACGTGCTCGTTTCGGCAATTTCTCCATAGGCTTCTGCCAGGGACTCTTCTTCAATAACTTTTGTCTTCATTTTTTCCAGCATGGCAATGGTGCTGGAAGTGTCCAGTTTGGACATCTGTTGATTGATCTTCCGCATGGACTGGGCCGTTCGCGCTCTGGCTTTCAGGGTAATCAACTCATTTTCGTATTTCGCAATCATTTGTTTGAGTTTCTCAACTTTCACCTGCAGTTGATCGGCCAATTTTTTCTGCTGGCGATGTTCGGCCATCAAGGTATTGGCGCGTTCCAGTGCCTCCTCTTTTTTGGCCAGTGCCTCGGTAGCCAGTCGCTCCGCTTCGGCCGCATCCAGTTCACCATTTTTCATCTTCTGCAACAGCAGCATGGCCTTTCGCTCGTAATCGGCAGCCATTTTTTTCTGATCTTCCGCATCTTTCTTAAGCCGGATGGCAATCGCTTTCACCTCGGCCAGGCTTCTCATGGACTCTGACAGACTCTTCTTTAAATCCCGAATGCCCTGTTCGGTCATCTTTATCGGGTCTTCTAATTTCTCCACTACGGAATGGCTTTCTGCCTGAACAATTTTAAATATCCGCTGAAACAATCCCATTACAAACCTCCTCGCTTTTTCTTATTTTTTCATGAATTCCAGTAATTGGGAGCCAAATTCGGCCATGGCAAGGGATAAGGCTTCAATGGAGGCTTCCAGCTCGTTGAAATCCAGATGTTCCAGTTGAAGGGTGTCCCGGAAAAAGATGTATTTCCCTTCCTCATCCATCACAAAAGCACCGTGGACCAGCTGGCGATTCCACTGCAGCAGTTTTTTAAACAAATCGCCCGGCTCCGATGGCACTTCCATAATAAACTGTTCCAGAATTAAAATCGGTGCCTCACAATCGATCACCAGATTCTTTATGCCCCGGTCTTCATCCTCTACCACCACCAGTTCCTCTGCAGGATTTTCTTCCACAATTCGGACGTCCATATCTAACAAATACTGTTTCACCTGCTCAAATTTACTGTCCATTTTCCTCCTCCTTCATTCGTTTAATTGCTTTACGCCCAAACACCCCAAAAGTTTAAACGAATTCGAATTCATCCAGGAACGTTTTGTAAAACAAATTATTGGGATTTTACATGTTTAGCAAGATGATTCCAAAATATCCCCAACGGTCCTCGTCACAACAACACCAAGTGACTCCAGGAACGGCCACAATTTGTCTTATCGACTGGGGAAGGAACACATTGGCTAAAGCTTTATGGAAGCATAACAGCGGGTGTTGAAATGTTCTTTAAACCCAGATTATGTGTTAACCTACGAATTACACGAATAATCACAAAAGAAATCATAAAATACGTTTGACTCTATCTGGATGAAAATGTGTTCCGGGAGATATTAACGATTTTGTGTATATTTTTCGGATTCATTCGCGAGATTCGCGGTTTAATGCATTATTTGGGATTAAAATGATTAGCCCCAATTTGAAATTAGCGTTCCAGCAGGTAAAAAAGGGGGGCGGATGTTACATATCCGTCCCCCTCTAAAATTCATCCTTTTTCCCCGGCGTTTAAAATGCGCTAACCACCCCCAGGGTCAATCGATTTTCATTGTGGATCAGATCGTGCCGATATTCGACGGTTAAGCGGAGATTGCGAGCCAGCAGATAGGTGCAGTTGACACACGCTGTTTCGTATTCCAGGCTTTTGGCCTCCGGATAAACATCCTGAATATTCGAAGTGATTTTGTTATACAGGCCAATCACATACCATTTGCTCTGGCTGGCCTTCGGGGAATAAATCACTTCCACCAAGCCTCCACGGGTCTCAATCTTTTCAGCGGGTTTGCGCGGGCTGTAAAAGGGATTGTCGTCCCGGCGAATCAAATACTGCATATTGATTTCCAGGGGCCCCACATTCAGGGTCGCATCGGGACCAAACATCTCCATCCAGTTGGTGCGTTTTGCCCTGACATCTTCTGTTAACCCCCAGAATCCAAACGCCCCCAATCGCAGCCAGTCGAATTCATGGGTCCAGCGCAGGGCATAATTTTTGTAATCATCATTATCGAATTGACGGTATTCATCCGCCGGTTCTTTCCCATTTCCATTCACAATTTCCAGGAAAAAATCACTTCCCCATGGCGCAGTGTAATTAATCAGCAATCCCCGATCGTAAGTGAGATTGGTGGGAACCGCTCCAACCCGCTTCTTGTAAATCATGTAATCTTCAAAAGTCAATCGCAGCTCCCGTTTGTACATGGGATCTGATACCTGAAATTGACCAACCAGAATATCCAGTGGCTGTCCAAAAAGATTGTTAAAATGCAAGTAGGCATCTTCAATCCCGGCAACTTCTCCCCTTTCGGAGAAAAAGAAATAGAAATAATAGGACACATGTTTGCTAACCGGCCCACCGGAGAAAACTTTTAGAATGTAAGGGGTTTGCAAATCCTTTCCCCTTCGGGTAGAATCCCCCCTGTCTGAAAAGTGAATAAATCCATCCAGACGCAGAGCCAATGGCAACGTTCGCTGCAATAGCAACGTTTCATCACCGGTATTTACCACGGTGTGTGTCGGTTCCGGGCCTGGCATGGTGAACCCGTTTGCTGCAAAATCCTCTCCAAAGGACGTCAATTTTGGAAAGGGGGAATGGCAAGCCACGCAACTCACACTGTATTTTCGAGCGAATGCGGGAATGGCCTGTACGGACTGAATGAAAATTCCAGTCATCACCAAAATAAATATCCCAAAATAAACATGCCGCCTCATCATCCATACCTCCTGTTTAATGATTCTTTTCCGCTATCATTAAAAATTTCATCGCGATCCTGGGTGTGGATCTATTGAATTTTCCAGTGAACTCCAAATTTGACCCAGGTTATGCAATAGCCTACGAATGACACGAATGAACACGAACAAAAATAATAAAATCCATTGGATGAGATCCGGATGAAAATGTGTTTAGGGTTTTTTTCGCGATTTTGTGGCTATTTTTGGGTTCATTCGTGTGATTCGTGGCTTAATGCATTATTTGAGTTTAAGATAAAATTGATAAAACCTTATTCAGACCCATTCTTCAGATTCTACTGATTGTTTGAATAACCAACAATACTCAATGCTTCCACACAGCCCACCTTTTCCGTTAATTCATAGCCCGATGATGCCTACAATGAAATTGGTTAAAATCCACCTTCTCTTTGTTTCTTCTTTAGAATTTAAAGACCAAAAGGACGTTTTCAAGAAAAAATAATAATTAATATTACTGGATAATTTTTCCATTCCTGTTCTACTTTAAAATCAGATTATGTAACAGACCACGAATCCCACGAATTAACCCAAATAATGCATTAAACCGCGAATCACGCGAATGAACACAAAAAATATCAATAAAATCACGAATAAACCTCGAGGCGAATTTTCATACAGATCTAAATCAATGGATTTTATTGTTTTTATTTGCGTTAATTCGTGCAATTCGTGGTCTAAAGCATAATTTGGGATAAATACTGGAACACATTTTCATCCAGAAACAATCCAATGTATTTTATTGGTTTTATTGGTGTTCATTCGTGTAGTTCGTAGGCGAATGTATAGTCTGGGTTTAAACGAGTTTCGATCTGCAGAATCGTTCCGGAGGGACTAAAAATTAAAGAGGGGGTAAGCCTGTTGTTTCTGCATCCTCCACTCCATACCCCCAAACCTTCCAGAGGAAGGCATCGCGACAGGCTTACCCCCGCACGTCATTGTGTCGCGATCGGCGGGATACGGTAAATCGGGGCTCCAGTTTGATGTACACGCGATGCACTTCAGGCAAATGCGCCCGGATCTGTTCCTCGCACTCCAGAAGCAGCGATTCCTCGTTGTGATTGTTCGGAGTACTGGCAAGCACCAGATCCAGATACAAATTCGTGAAATTATTTTCTTTAATGATTCGCAAATCGTGGTACCCTTCACAACCCGGATGTTGTTCACAAAATTGCTGAATGACCTGCTCAACTTTTTGATATTCCGGCGTTCGCTTCATCACGGGATCCACATGAACGGTGGAATAGACGCCCAGCCGATCTTTAAGGGTTCGATCCACTTTCTCGGAAATCCGATGGGCTTCCCACAGCGACAGGTCTTCGTCCACTTCGATATGCAGGGAAATGATCTTCTGGTGACCATAACTATGCACCACCACATCATGAACCCCCTGAACGCCCTTGATGCCGAGAGCAATATTCTCCACCTGGGTGATGAGTTCATTATCGGCTTTGGTTCCAATTAAATCATCAATCGATTCTTTAGAAATGCGATAGGCCGTCAGAAAAATGAACAGGGAGATGAACAGGCCAATCCAGCCATCCAGATGGGGATAGTTGAATCGGGCAAAAATCATGGAGATTACCACCAGCGCAGAAGAGATGGCATCCGTTCGGTGATGCCAGGCATCGGCTTCAAGGACGGGCAGGCCGGCCCGTCGGGCCAATCGCAGCGAAAATTGAGCCAGTGCTTCCTTGACCCCGATCGTTAAAATCACCACGCCAATAATCCACCAGGAGGCCTGCACCGTCACTGGCTGCAGAATCCGCTCCACACTGTACTTGGCGATTTCGAATCCGGCAACGGCCAGTAATGTGGCAATAATGATAGCAGCAACATACTCCGCCCGTCCATGTCCGAAAGGATGTTTGTAATCCCCTGGTTTGGTGGAAATGCGCATGGAAATTAACAGAATGATCGAGGTAGTGACATCAGAAAGGGTGTGAATCGCGTCCGCCAGCAGGGCCAGGCTACCCGAAATGATCGCCACCACCACTTTTATCCCGAACAGGAGAACATTCACCCCGATGCTAATCCAGCCCCCCAATCGCCCAATTTTCTTCCGCTCGCTCAGCGAGGTTCGGGAGCCATCCGGGGCTACAGATATGCGTGTCGAGTAACCCGTCACCGCTCCACCATCCGTTTTTGAAGGCTAATTTAATGGATTCGTCAGACTAAACAAGACAATTCATGATTTTCTCATTATCGAATGCAGGTAATTTTCTGGATGTGTACGGTGCCAGCGGCGCGCAACACGGCAAAATAAATCCCCGAGGCGATCGACCCGTTTTCATTGGAACGCCCATCCCAGTAGATGACATGCTCACCCGGTGGCAATTCGCCCTGAAAAACCGTAGCAACGGGTCGTCCGTTTATATCATAAACGATTAACTGAATGGCATGATGTTTCCCGTCCGCACGTACCGGTAGCTGAAAACGGAATCGAGTTCCCGAATTGAAGGGATTGGGATAGTTCGGTAACAGCTGAAATTTATCTGGAATTGGCTCCAGAGGATACTTTACCTGCAAGGGACCGAAATCCTGTATCGATCCATCCAGTCCAATCGCCCGGATGAGGTAGAAAACGGTCTGTCCTCTCTCCACCGTCTGATCTAGAAACGCGTAGCGCCTTCCACGGGTAGCATTTCCCCGTCCCCGCAAATTGGGATTATCCAGGTAACTGCTCAATACCGTAAACACCGCTTCACCGGACAATTTGCGGAGGATGTCGAATCCCGCGTGATTCACCTCGGCGGCTGTTTCCCAGACAAGTTGGATTCCCTCCGCGGTGACGGTGGCGGTGTAAGTCACCATCACCACTGGTAGTGCCGCATCGCTGCTAATGAAGGTCTCATACCAATCCAGATACGGCGCTAAGCCGGGTGCCCGTGTCCGGCGTCCCAGTGTATCGGCCACGTCGATGTAATATTCAATCCGGGAAATTCCAGGGGCAATGGGGATTGAAAAGGAGTAGGTGGAATCGCTTTTTTGCTGAACGGCGGTTTGGTTCCAGCTATTCCCGGACTGCGATCGCCAGTAAACAAAACTGGCAGAGGCATCGATGGGCGCTCCGTTGATCCAGGTAAACTCTCCGGTTAATGCCGAAGTTGCGGTTTTTGCCGTGTCGATCGGCGTGTGCTGAATCCCCGGCCCATCTCCATTATAATCGAGTACGTAAAGGCCAGCCGTGCGAAACGAGGCCAGGATGTAACGGGATGGCAGATAGGGAAATACCCCCCAGATGCCGCGATAAATTCCGCTGACATTGGGATCTTCCCAATCGTACACTCCCACTTCAACCGGGTTGCGAGGATCCGAAGCATCCACAATCCGTACCCCTTCCGTCCAGTACGACATGTAGATGAGATCAAAATACCAGTACGAATGATGCAGGGAGGCCTGTCCCGTGTGATTGGTGCTGGTGTAATATCGCCCCAGCAACGTTGGGGACGCTGGCATGGCGGAAACATCCCAGATTTGCAAATGTCCGCCAAGACTGTCGGGGCCTTCACCCGGTGCGTATTCGTGATCCACGGTCAAATATTTTCCATTATCGTGCAACCAGCCACTGTGGGTCTTGGGCAAAAGCGGATCAAAATTCATGATGAGTTGAATGTTAGCGGGATCGCTCACGTCCAGTACATCCACCCCTTTGTTAAAATGAAAACCGTAAGCGGTATCGTTACGCACGTAGATGTGATGGTAGCCCACCCCATAGGTGCCCACTTCGACCGGTTGGGTGGGATTGGAAATGTCCAGCACAATGGTACTGACCCCCGCCGGCCCTCCCTGGGTATCGATCAAATACAGTCGTTCCCGGAGCTCGTCCACCCAGGGTTTGTACGCTTCGGTAAAATTTTGAGAATAAAGCCCCACTTCCTTTGCATTGTAAGGGTCACGCACATCAATGATTTGTAGTGGGCCGGGACGCATGGTTGCATAAACGTAGCCTTTGCTGTAGGGCTGCGCATAGTAAAGGCGATCGGTATTGGGCGGTTTGGGAACAAAGCTGGCTTCTACGGGATTGGCGGGATCGGTGACGTCAACAATGGCCACGCCGGCATCGGTAATGGCCACCACCGCGTATTCCCTTCCATTGCGACAAAACCCCCACACATTACCAATGGTATTGCCGGGACTCAAATGCGTTAAATCCAGAAATCCCACGATCTGTACGTTTTTCACAATCTGGGCAGGCGTAAGCACTGGAAAAAGCAATAAAAATCCAACAACTATCGCCCGGATGGGCCATTCATGACTCTGGGAAAATGGACACTTTTCACTGCACATATCCTTTTCCCTCCGGAGCCGGTTGCACCGGTTCCCAAATGGTTTATCTTAAACCATCAGAAGGATTGCCAGACGCTGTTCCTTCGCCCGGAATATTTCGAATTCGCCAATGAAGTGCCTGCCCTGCGATATCCGGAATTTCCTGTAATGTTTATCCCAAATAATGCATTCGACCGCGAATGACGCGAATAATCACAAAGAAAACAAATGATCGATCTGTCGCGTTTTATTCAAATCGCTCTTCTTTGGGATCGCGGGTCATCAAATCGTGTACCGCTTTCAGGGGAGATTTCTTGTTGAACAGCACCTGAAACACCTGTTCCGAAATGGGCATTTCCACCCCGGTTTTTTCACACAATTGATGGACGGATCGAGTGGTTTTTACGCCTTCTGCGACCATCACCATTTCCTGCAGGACTTCATCAAGGTGCCGTCCCCGGCCGATTTGCTCCCCCACAAATCGGTTGCGGCTGTGCTGGCTCATGCAGGTGACGATCAAGTCACCCATACCGGACAGTCCCGCAAAGGTTTCTCGACGCGCTCCCAGCATAACCCCCAGGCGGGTCATTTCCACCAGTCCACGGGTTAACAACGCGGCTTTGGTGTTGTCCCCAAAGCCGGCACCATCGGCAATGCCTGCCGCAATGGCAATGACGTTCTTCAGGGCTCCCCCCAGTTCTACCCCTACGATGTCGTCGCTGGAGTACACCCGAAAGTATTCCGTCCGAAACAACTCTCGCACCCGACGCGCGGTGTTCAAATCGCTGGAAGCGGAGACCACTGCGGTGGCAATTTTGCGACTCACCTCCTCCGCGTGACTGGGGCCGGACAGGGTGGCAATTGCCGACAAGGGCGCGCCGGTGGTTTCGGCAATGACCTCGGACATGCGCATCAGGGTATCGTTTTCGATTCCTTTCGAGACGCTGATGAAAATTTTGTGCGGTTCTGTGAGTTGAAACTGTCCACACACCGCACGCATGGCGTGGGTGGGCACGGCCAGTACCACAAATTGGCCAAAATCAATTGCCTGTTGCAAATCGTCGGTTAATTGCAAGCCTTCTGGAAAGGGAACTCCCGGCAGGTACCGGGCATTGACCCGTTCCTCACACATCCGCTGATACTGCCGGGCATCCCGTACCCACAATTGCACCGAATACCCTTTTTCGGCCAGCAAAATGGCCAGCGTGGTTCCCCAGCTCCCGGCACCAATCACCGAAACCTGTTCCATGTCCCTGTCCTTTCTTCCCGATCGTTTTTCCGGCTCCCTCTATCGGCTCCCCGGAGCCCAACCGGTTTCCGGGTGAGTTGCGCCAATTTGAGTAAAGAGCCACCAAATTATTTCAGCAAATCTTCCAGTGTTTGTCCGGTCAATATGTGCAAAATCTCCTGATATTTCTTGCTGGTATTTTCCACAATTTCCTCCGGTAACGGCGGTGTTGGAGGCGTTTTGTCCCAATCCAGCGATTCCAGGTAATCCCGAACGTATTGCTTATCCAGACTTGGCTGCGATTTTCCGGGCTCATAGGTATCTCTGGGCCAGAATCGAGACGAATCGGGAGTCAACAGCTCATCAATGAGGATCAGTTCGCCGGTTTCGGTGGTACCGAACTCAAATTTGGTATCGGCAATGATGATCCCCTTGGGTTCGGCAATTTCCACCGCGCGCCGATAAATGTTCAGACTAATTTCCCGGACTCTTTCGGCCAGTTCTTTGCCGATGATGTTCACCATCTGGTCAAACGAAATGTTCTCATCATGGCCGGTCTCGGCTTTGGTCGAAGGGGTAAACAGCGGCTCCGGCAATCGATCGGCCTCCCTTAATCCCGCCGGCAATGGAATCCCATGTACCGTTCCCTGCTTCTTATATTCTTTCCATCCCGAGCCAGCCAGATATCCCCGCACAATGCATTCTACCGGTAACGGCCGGGTCTTTTTCACCAGCATGGCACGTCCGGTCAACAGCGGGGTCTGATGACAAAACGGTTCTGGAAACCGGTCGACGGCATCGGTAATGAAATGGTTGGCGACAATATCGCGGGTTCGTTCAAACCAGAAGCGCGAGATCTGGGTTAACACAATCCCCTTACCGGGAATGGGCTCATTCATTACCACATCAAAGGCGGAGATCCGATCTGTGGCCACAATGAGCAGGTGCTGATCATCCACCACGTAAATATCACGCACCTTTCCCCGATTGCGAAGCTGTGCACCCGGAATATTGGTCTGAGCAACAACTTCCAGCTTCATCGATCCTCCTGATTTATGCTGACTTTGAAAATTGAATCCGATTTTCCTGTCCCTTTAACAAACGTTGAATGTTACTCCGATGAGTAAAAATGATTAACACCGGAATAAAAAGGCTAAATATCATCAATTCCAGCGGTACGGCATGCTGAAATGCCACGCGTTGAATGATCAACGTGATGGGAACAGTCAACGATGCCAGGATCGATCCCAGGGAAACATACCGCGTGGCGGCAACCGTAACTATAAACACGATCACTCCGACCAGCACGGCGATGGGGGCCAGACCGATCACCACACCGGCGCCCGTTCCGACTCCCTTACCGCCCCGAAAACCGGCAAACACCGTCCAGATGTGGCCAAAAACCGCGCTCAACCCGGCAAGAATCTGCAGGTCGATGACCGGCCAGGACACACCTTTCAAAGCCAGCTGGTACACCCAGATTGTTGGGATCAGGCCTTTTAACATGTCTACCACCAGCACAAACACACCGGCCTTCCAGCCCAGGACGCGAAAAACATTTGTGGCGCCGGCGTTACCACTGCCATGCTCCCGAATATCGATTCCCTTTAATACTTTTCCGGTAATGATGCTGGTGGGAATCGAGCCAATTAAATAGCTTATCAGCACCATCAATCCCACATAACCCATTTCCTCATCTCCAATGTTTTTGCTTCGCTATCCCGGCTCCCTTTAGACAACCGACAGACGATCAGGAGCGGGAAACAATTCGCCCAATCCGTCTTAATCCGTATTCCCTGACCAGTCCTTCACTGGCCAGCAGGCGCTCTCCTTCTTCAACGGAAGTAATGAGCACCAATCCAATGCCCATATTGAACGTCTGTCGCATGTCCTCATCTGGAACATTTCCCAGTTTCTTGATCAGCTCAAAAACCGGATAACGCGGCAGTGTATCCCAGTGGATTTCCACATCCATCGTTTCCCGAAGCAAGCGCCGGGTATTTTTCACCAGCCCACCGCCGGTAATGTGGGCCATTCCTTTAATGGTATACCGGGAGACAACCTGCTGAATCAGCGGATAGTAATTGCGATGGATTTTCAACAATTCTTCTGCCAGGGTGCATCCCAGTTCGGCCACATAGGTGTCAACGGAAAAGTGTTTAAGCAGTACCTTCCGGGCCAGGGTGTATCCGTTGGTGTGTAATCCACTGGCCGCGGCCCCGATTAACAGATCCCCTGGCTGAATGGTGGATCCATCGATGAGGTTTGCTTCCTCCACCGCGCCGACGATGGTTCCGGAGATGTCGTATTCACCTGGCTGGTAGAAGTCGGGCATTTCGGCGGTTTCGCCACCGATGAGCGGGATATTCGCATATTCGCATGCCCGGGCAATCCCACCCACCACGGCTTCGTAAACGCTGGCATCCAGTTGACCGCTGGCAAAATAATCCAAAAAAAATAGGGGCCGGGCCCCGCAAACGGCAATATCATTAATGCAGTGGTTGACCAGATCCTGTCCGATGGTGTCGTGTTTCCCCGCCAGAATGGCCACTTTAATTTTGGTGCCCACCCCATCAGTGGAAGAAACCAGCACTGGCGAACGATAATCGCCTGCCGGAAACCGGTAAAAACCACCAAACAGTCCCACCCCGGAGATGACCTCCGGCGTATATGTGCGGGCAATGCGACGCTTCAACCGTTCCAGTGCCTGTTCCGCTTTTTCAATGTCCACACCGGCCTGACGATAGGTCATTCGCTTTTCCATCACCTCTCCAACCGCTCTTCATAAAACAATGCCAGTTGCGTTAAATATTGCTCACGCACCCGCTCAAAAAACTCAATCACAAAAGGTTCACGGTAATCGGGATAAGTCCATTCCAGTGGGTGGAAATGCTTCTGGCGGAACCGCAGGTGAAGATCCCCAAAGATGCCACGTCCCAGGTATACCCGGTGATCATAGTCCTTGGTGGTGGCCAGCACAAGCTTTGCGGTGGCAATGTAACCCGGATCCAGATTTACCCGACGGTGGCCTTCCTGGCGAAATCGATCCTCAATGACGTTGGTTGTCCATTTGATATCCGGTAGCACCTCGGCCAGGATCAATTGCCGAAACGCTACCATCCGTTTTTTCAAGCCGGATCCCATCTCCGGTTCATAATACCGGGTATGGGTAAAATCATACCACTCGCCCATGCAATCCATTTCCGAAAACACGTCTTCCAGCTGCTGTTGAACCGCCGACCACAATTCCACATTCGATACCGTGATCGCGCAAATCAATTTAACTGGCGGATGCGCCTTGATTGTTCCCATTTAAATCAGGCACTCACCTCTTCGGCTTCTTCGTACATCTTGTCGATGATGTCCTTGTAGCGCTCTTCCACAATCCGGCGTTTCACCTTTAACGTGGGTGTCAGCTCCCCACTCTCGATCGTGAACGGTTCTTCGATTAAAGCAAATTTCTTGATGCGCTCGTAGCGGGCCAGATCCTTGGAAACGGCATCAATTTCCTGCTGATAGAGCTTCTGCACATCGGGGTGCTGGAACAATTCCTGGGTCGACTGATATTGAATGCCCCGCTCCTGAGCAAACTTCTTCAGGGCATCCATGTTGGGCACGATGAGTGCCGAGCAGAATTTTCGCTTATCGCCAATCACCACCGCCTGTTCGATGTACTGAGAAGTAATCAGCAGATTTTCGATGGGCTGCGGGGCCACGTTCTTACCACCCGCCGTCACGATAATGTTCTTCTTGCGATCGGTAATGGCCAGGAATCCATCCTCATCGATGATGCCAATATCTCCGGTATGGAACCAGCCGTCTTCGTCGATCGCTTCCTTGGTGGCCGCTTCGTTTTTGTAATATCCCTGCATGACGTGCGGGCCACGGGTTAAGATTTCGCCATCTTCCGCAATTTTTACCTCCACATTATCCAGCGGCAGCCCAACCGTGCCAAATTTGAATTTGTTCAGTCGATTGACTGTGATGACCGGCGAGGTTTCGGTCAGGCCGTATCCTTCCAGGATCAACAAATCGGCAGAGGAGAAGAACTCCCCGATTTCCTTGGACAGGGGTGCTCCACCGGACACGAAAAACTTAATCCGGCCACCCACACGTTCTTTCAGCTTGGAAAACACCAGCTTGTCTGCCAACCGATATTTGAAGCGGAACATACCACCGGGGATGGGTTGCCCTTTCATCTTGTATTTCAAAGCTTCCTTGCCCACGCCCACGGCCCACAGGAACAGTTTCTTCTTCAGGGCAGAACCGGCTTCCAGGGATTCCATCACCCGCGCATAGACTTTCTCGAAGAAACGCGGCACACTGGCCATCAGGGTGGGACGCACCTCCAGCAGGTTTTCGGGAACGGTTTCGATGGATTCCGCATACGCCACCGTTGCGCCCACATAATTGGCCAGGAAGTGGCCCACCATCCGCTCGAAAACGTGAGACAGCGGCAGGAAAGAAAGGAACGTGTCGGACGCCTCGATGGGAATCGCCCGCAGGGATCCTTCAATATTGGAAAGGAAGTTGGAGTGGGTCAACATCACCCCTTTGGGTTCCCCGGTGGTACCGGAAGTGTAAATGATGGTGGCCAGATCGCCGGGTTCGATCTGCTGGATGCTTTTTTCAATAAAATCGGGATTCTTCTGCAGAAATTCTTCTCCCTGCCTCTGCAAATCGCTCAGGGTGATGAGCTTTTCGTGCTCCACATTCTCCGGATCGATGATCACGAATTTCTCCACCTGAGGCAGTTCGTTTTCAATCTCTTTAATTTTGCTGAATTGGTGGGCATTGGAAACGATGACCACCTTGGCGTCGGAGTTGTTAGTGATGAATTTGATATGCGGTGCCAGCAGCGTGGGATAAATGGGAACCGTTACTCCCCCGTTGGTTAAAATCGCAAAATCGCAAAAGGCCCATTCGTAACGGTTTTCGGAAAGCAGCACCACCTTATCGCCCTTCTTCACGCCCAGCGTCGCCAATCCCGCCGCAATCGAATCCACATTTTTCTGAATGTCCTTGAAAAGAATGGATTTGTATTCACCCCCCTCTTTGTACATCATACCAACCTTGTCGGGATACTGTTTGCAAGTACTGTGAAACATTTCGGACAGATTTTTATAGCGCATACAGGCCTCCTTGATTTATTTGAATGTTAGAATATACAGCTATTCGGGCCAAACTGTCAAGTACCGCCCCGTGGGTTTAAACAATACCTGCATAACATTCCAGAAAGGTGCAAAGGTTTTTCGGATAAACCCAAAAAATGCATTAAACCGCGAATCACGCGAATGAAACCAAAACATATCTGTAAAATTGCGAATAATCACCGACATTTTCATCCAGATATCATCCAATGGATTTTGTTATTTTATTCGTTTTAATTCGTGTCATTCGTAGGCTATTGCATAATCTGGGCTCTCCTTTACCCGGATGACTCACGCTTTCAGGGTGATGGCAGGCGATTTTTTTCACCGCTCCGGTTGCCGTTCTGCCGATGCCGCCGATGACGGCCCTTCCACGCCTCACCGGCTACCGTTTTTCCCGATGGCCTTCCGGAAACGGATAAAAGACAGGTCGAACAAAAGTCCCCATCCCCCCGGAACGGATTTTCCATTCCCCGGAATGTCTTAAACCATCACCGCCAGAGCTTTTTCCTCAAATGTCTGATAAATGGCCTGCAGCCGTTCGCGTTGTACTCGAACGGTATCAATGATTGACTGTAAATTTTCCCCAGGATAGGGTTTGGAATGGGCAATTTCCAGGCACAAATCCATGTCCCGTTCCAGATTTTCCTTGAATTCCCTCAGTGTCTTGAATTCATTGGGCGTGTATTCGCAGCGATCCACCAGGCGCTGGAAATAATCCACATACAGGACAATTTCCTTGGCAAACATATGGGGCCGGTCTTCTGGCACCAGAGATGGCCCTCGTCCATAAATATGATCGACCATCTCCTTCAGGGTGTAGGTGCGTTTAAAATAGGCAATATTGGGGCCGGGACAAACGGCCTGAGGTGCCCGATGGGGCTTGGCGATCCCCAATGCAATCAGGGCACTGTTCCCCAGATGCATGCACAGGCAAACCTTCTCGGTAACTTTTTGAATTTCAGCTTCTTTTTCGTATTCGGGTAAATTGCGTTGTCGAATTTGCTGGATTTTTTTAACCTGATATTCAGTGGATGCCAGACAAATGGGTCGTTCGGTAAATTCGGTGTTCGACACCAGAAAGCCCTTGGGACAGGGTGAACCCGGCTTTCCGCTCTCCGCACGCTGCCGGGTGATGATTTCGGATGGCGTTCCTCTCACGTTATTAAACGGGACGCCCAGCGGCGACACGTCGCTCAAGTACAGATCGTCTTCATCGGCACGGGCCAGCAGGTCTCGGGTCATGTCGTCCACGCAGGTTACCTCTGGCACCAGCAAAAATGGACTGGCCCATCCGGTTAAATCCACCCCAAAATCTTCCAGCAAGCGCCGCATTTCGCCATGCGTTCCAATGCCTCCCTGTACGGTAATCAAAGGACGGTGAGAAAGTGCCGACTCCGGATACTTCCATCCCATCTTCTGGTAAAATTTCAGGATTAACGGCTGCAGTTGCTTGACCAGCTGATCGCGTTTTTCCCGGAATTCCCGCAAAATGGAAGGCAATAGTTGCCCATTGGACGCAAACGCATGTCCCCCACAATTCAAACCGGATTCGATTCGGAATTCATGCACTTCCAGTCCCTTGCGCGCCAGGTACTTGCCCTGGATCAGCGCCGAGCGGAAATTGCTGACCTTGATGATGATTTTCTTTTTGATTTCCCCGTTCACGTCGCGATAAAAATCGCGGAAACGGGCCATGTAATTGTACAGGCTCTGATTAATCCCGGCGGAAAGCACCACGGCCGATTGTAAACTGCTATTGGCATATCCCCGAAGCGCGGCCTTGGCATCGCTGAATTCTTCGGACAGGATCGCCCCCACGCTGTTGTAATTCAGCCGATCCACTTTCACCATGATGTTCACGTCGATGGAGCCGGGCTTCATCTTCTCGGTGAGCTCTCTGGCCAGTTTCTCAATTTTTTCCCGATCGGTCAGGCTGAGTAACTTCTGGTAGGCTTTCTTTAAAAAATGTCCGTCCGGCAGGAGTTCAAAATATTTGCTTTTTTCGTTGCTGACAAAGAAAGGCTGCTTTTTAATTTCCTCCATCTTCATCTGCACAATCTGTTTGACGGTCTCCAGATAGGCCGTTATCCGGCGCGCCCGACCATCCTCTGCCGTCCGGGGAATGCTGGTATACGGCAAATTGAACTTCTCACAGTAATATTTGCGAATTTTTTCCAGTAACAGGTCGTCCACTATGGAAATAACCGAGGTGATTCCCAGAGGTGCAACCCGAATCGGCGTGTCCACCGAAAAACCCGTTCCCATCACGGGAATGTGAAACAAATGATAATAATCCTTCATTCAATAGACCCTTGTTAAAATTTTTACTTCGTTTATTTACTCCCCCATTTATAGCGCAAATTTTAAAGAAATTTGGCAGAAAATCCAATACTTATTTTCGGGATTTTAAAATTGCTTACAGTTTGAAAAATTCGATGCTCAGCTCTTCTGTCAATTTTTTACACCCAAATGATGCATGAAACCGCGAAACACGCGAATGAAACCCAGAAATATCTACAAAATCGCGAATAAACCCCAAAACAAATCTTTATCCAGATTTAATCGAATGTATTTTATCAATTTTATTTGTGTTAATTCGTGTAATTCGTGGTTCTAATGCATAATCATCTGGGTTTATTTGTGTTAATTCGTGCAATTTGTGGTTTAATGCATTTTCTGGGTAAAAAAAGAAGTGCCAACGCTTTTCGTCCCTTTTCCGTAGAGTGCTTTCTGCTGGATTTGATGATTACCGCCGCGTCCGCACCACATCATACACTGTGGGTGCCTGCTCGGAATCGGCGCCTCCACCCTGCCATTCCCCGGCGGTTTTCCCCACGTGGCGGAACTCGCCCATGCCCCCGCCGCCGTGGTCATCCTGTCCCCCAACCAGTACCACCACAGAACGCAGGGGTGCGTCACTTAGGAATTGAACCGGAATGGCAAAACGAATGCGCTTCTGGTCGACGAAACCAATCGGATGGCGGGTATCCGTGGGA
Source organism: Calditrichota bacterium (assembly GCA_013150955.1). GTDB lineage: Bacteria > Calditrichota > Calditrichia > RBG-13-44-9 > J042 > JAADJD01. Next base: position 168,121 of record JAADJD010000002.1, on the reverse strand, counting down.
TAATAGGCGCACCGAATGCGTCCGCGGGCATCCTGCACCTGCAGTCCGTTTCCAACATAAATGATGAAATTGTAAGCGTATTCCACCGGCAATCGATAACGGGCATTCATCCCCACGCGGGTGGTGCGCACACCGGCCCGATCGCCGAAATTTAACGCAATGGCTAAAAAGGTTAATTGAAACCCACTTTCGGGATGCCAGCCGGGGTTCACCAGATTTTGCAACTGGATGTCAAAGTAATAATATTGCCTGTCCTTTCGGATTTTTACCCGACGGGCATCAAATATGCCGGGCCGAAAATGGGGATTGGTGGGATACACATATGTCCCTTCAGGCCCTCGATCATCGCCTGCCGGATCCCGCACATCAAACAACACCTCCGCAAATCGGCCGGGTCTTCGGGTCACTTCAGGGCCGGAGAGAAGGGGATAAGCTGGCCCCTTTAAAGCGGGAACGTCCAGCGTCGTATCGGGCTGGCAAAAGGCCATTTGCAATGGGCGTGGCAAAGCCAGCCGACGAATGGCCCGCACCGGTTGGTCATTCACGGTTGCAATCATTTTTCTGGCTTCTTTCTGTACCCGGATTTCCAGAGGGGCCGAATTTTCCCAGATTACCGAAACGGCAACCCGTTCGTTGCCAATGGGTAATTGGAATTCCACCTGCAGAGGTGAATCCAGGCGATCCGAACGCAACCTTACGGTAAAGGCATGCTGGCTTTGCCGATAATGGGCCATCACCTGCGTGGTACCCAATCGGAAGCGAAAATCCACCCGATCCCAATTTACGGGAAGTGTGGGACGTACCTGCAGTCGGTCCCGATCCAATTCGGGGCGGATGCCCAGCACATCCTCGCGCCAGTTGCGAATGTATTCCGCCAGATTCCAGGCCTGCGAAACGGTCCCGGAAACCAGCGGATAGTGGCTCCCCGGTCGGGGCCAGGCTTCCAGCAACTCCGACTGGCTTCCCAGACCATCCCGCTGGAGAATTTGTCGGGAAATATCCTCCAGCAATTGAAATCCCAGCGGACTATTCCAGCGAAACAATGCGGAGATCACCGGTCCCGCCAGCCAGGTCCATACCAGCCCGTTGTGGTAGGCCGCATCGGGTACGTAAAACGGTGCGTAATGGTGGAAGGGATGAAAATTCGGGTCTGTTTGCGACAGGGAGGCAACGCCCCAGGGATAGGTTAATTTTTCCACAATTTCTTTCAGAACAGCCCGTTGCTGCTCGCCAGAAAGCAACGGCTTTTGAGGTAACGTCAGGGCAAAAATGGCATTGGGCCGGATGCGGGTATCGGGGAAATGATCTGCATTCAGGTGGTCATACAGGCGTTGATGGGTGGCGTCCCAGAACTCTCGCAAGAATTGTCGCCGCACACGTTCCTCCAGTCGCTTCCATTCGCTGGCCCACCGCGGATATCCCAGATACCGGGCCCATTCACTGGAGATGCGCAGCTGCTCCATCCAGAGCACCTGAATTTCCACCGCACGATTCCCGCGAGGACTCCAGGGGCCATCCGGCCCCACCGCATCCATCCAGGTCTCGGCATCTCCGTGGGTCAGGAAACCGTACTCATCTACATAATTGGCCAGTGCTCCTTCCATCGCCCGTTTTAACACGGGAAAAATTTCTTCGATGAACAGGGTATCTCCGCTGTAATGCACATATTTTTCGGCGGCCCACACAAACCAGGGTGTTCCATCCGCCGTATTGTAGATAATTTCGTTTAAACGCACGCGATTGGGGATGCGTCCAAAGTAAGGGGATGCGGGCCGGGTGTCCTGAAATCGGGAAAAGGATAGCAGAATTTCCCGCGCCAGGGAGAAATCTCCCGTACACAGCAATGCACCGGTGAAGCTGATGAAACTATCGCGCCCCCAGTAATTATTGAACCAGGGGAGACCGGCCCAGATTCCTGGCCCCCGCTGATGGGTGACCAGATCGGCCAGCGAAATCAGTGCCCAGTGAAAGGCCCGATTGATCTGCGGATCGGGCGTGTTCAACCGGTTTCGATCGATCCATTGTTGCAATCGCCGCGACCGGCGTTTTAAATGCACCTCCGGGCGATCCCGTAACTCCCGGTAGGTTTCCAGCAGGCGCGTGCGGGACGTATCGAACAGCACGACCAGAAAGCCCGTTCCTTTCCCCCGAAATCCCACTCGGGGATGCTGTGTGTCCAGTTGGGGCGGCAACCGCTCCCCCGTTTCCACCCAGGCGGCAATTAAAAAGTGATCCGGCCTACCGGGAATTGGTTTTTCCAACTTTCCCAGAACAATCGGCTCATCCTCTGGAACCCGCCATTCAATAGAACCCAGGGCCGCATTCCACAAAGGTTCAAACATAACGGACTGTTCTCGCATTAAGCGGGCTTCCACCACAACGGTATTCAGGGAGTCGACAAACCAGTGGGTCTCGATGAGCTGCGGATAGGAACGCACCAGCCGATCGGGGAACAGGGCAATTTCCTGTGCCTGGTGGCGTTCCAGTGGCCGGTCATCCCGCCACAATTGATAATCTTTCAGATACAGCTGCTCCAGAATGGTGTAGCCCTGGAATGGGCGCTGATTCTGTCGGCGGGTTTCTCCGTACCAGAACGCGGCAATCTGGTTGGTGAATGTAAACCGATGATTGACCTTCAAAGGAACCTGAATTCGCAGGGAGTCCAGGATCGTGCTTACCTGTGGCTGCTGAATGGGTTGCGATGATAAGTTGAAGGCCAGCGTCAGCCCGGAAACCACACCCCAACTGTAAAACCGCTTCCAGAACCTTTTCCCACACCCAATGGTGAACACGATCGCCTCTTCTGGTTTTTTTCCTCGCGCGTCAAATAGAAAAATGGCCTGTCATTTTAAAAGTAACAATCGCTTATGCGCAATAAAGGCATCCGCTCGCATTTGCAGGATGTAGATTCCGGAGGGCAGGTTTTCGCCCCGATCGTTTCTTCCATCCCATTGAACCCGGTGCTGGCCGGGTGCAAACACGCCCTGAATCAAACGCTTCACGCGTTGTCCCAGAATGTTGTAAATTTCCAGCGATACCCGGCTGGTACGAGGGACTTCGAAAACAATGGTGGTGTAGGGATTGAACGGATTGGGGAAATTCTGTTTCAGGGCAAAATTCTGCGGTTTGATCGGTTCTTCGGTTTCAATTTTAACGATGGGAGACAATGGAGGAATCACCACCTGCTTTTCTTCGGTGGCAATTACGTAGATTGCGCTGCCATACGGTGGCAACGTTACCTGATAATTGCTTAATTGTGCGCCAGACACACTGATGCTGGTGTCTGCGTACAGATCATTCACCCAGTAAGTTTCGGTTGCCGAAAATCCTCCGCTGAACTGCAGGCCCGCCCCGCTGATGTCCAGCACGGCCGTCTGAGCCGTACCACTGAAATTCACCACTGTCAAACCGTTTTCATCGGGATAGGGACGCAGAAAGGCGTACACATATCCATTGCTGGAACTGACCCGGATGAAGTCCGACGCATCGTTGGCATCGACGTTCCCATCCCCGTTGGTATCCTTTTTGTGCTGGGAAAAGGCCGGGAACTGCGCTCGAATATGCGCCAGTCGCTGATAATGAGGCGTGAGCAACTCGCGACCGGGAAATTCCCAGTCAATCACGGCTCGCCGCCGGTAATCGAACCCCTGCGCACTCATCCCCTTGCCGAATCCCACTTCCTGCCCGTTGTAAAGCAGTGGAATGCCCGGTGCGGTAAAAATCACACTGGCCATGGGCATGGTCTTCTCGAATGAATTGTAAAAATAGGCGATGCGATCTTCATCCTGGGTCTCCATGAAGCGCAAGTAATAGGCATTCTCTCCAGGGAAATAGCCTCCGTTGTACAATTCGTTGTGCAGTCCACTAATGCCATTAGGGGTGAAGGAAAAATTCTTGATCTGATTGTGATACAGTTTAAAATCATAGGCCACATCGGCGCCACCCCCCTTATCGGCATAAATCCATTCCGTGCCCACACCGGTGCCCGAATCCTCGGCCAGCAACAGGATGTCCGGTTTCACATGTTTCAGTGCCTTTCTCAATGGCCGATCAAACTGACTGGATCCATACCGGCGATGCGGCCCCCAGTACACATCAAAGCGAAAGCCATCGATATCAAACTCGCGAATCCAGTAAGTGTACACATCGATCATGTAGCGGCGCGCATCCAGGTCGCTCCAGTTGTAATTCAACAGGGCGTCGCTAAAGGCACAGTAATAATAAATGCCTTCGGGTGTTCTGCAGATGCCCAGACCATTGTCGTTGTGGGAAATGTATTCCGTTTGATAATAATACCAGTACGGCGAGTACTCTCCCCATTCCCGGACGTCCTGCGCAAAGGGGTGCTGACGACCGGTGTGATTGGGAGTAACGTCCAGAATGACCTTCATGCCCAGCTCGTGGGCGCGAGCAACAAAATCCTTGAAATCCTGTGCAGTGCCGTATTCCGGGGCCACCCGGTAAAAATCGATGATGTTGTATCCGATGTTAATCTGATTGTCAATAATGCCCTCGGTATCCATTACCGGCAGCACCCAGATGACGTTGAAGCCCAGCGACTTGATGTAATCCAGATTGGGAATGGCGGCACGGATGGTTCCTTCCGGCGTGAATGCCTTGAAAAACAGCAAATAGATGCGGCTCTGCTGCACCCATTCGGGATTGATTTCGTAATCGGAAAACGTGATGCTGCCATCGCGGTTGCGGCGGACAAACACGCGGGTGGAATCCTGATTCCCGTCGGGATCGGTCGCGATCAGTTGAATAAAATACTCCCCCGGCGTGGTCGGCAAATCGAAATTGAGGATGGGGCCGGTGGTTCCGGTAATACCGCCAATGGTTTCGGGATTCCCCGGAACTTCCTTCCACAAAAAGGTTAGCGACTGGCCATCTGGATCGGTACTTTCCGTGGCCATCAGGGTAATATTGGATTCCGTTGCCTGAAAGGTCACCACCGCATAGGGAGCATGATCCACTTTACGGACGATGCGGACCGGTTGAGACACCTCTACCTGCCCATTCAGCGTGGCCTGCAACTGAAAGCGGTTTTCCCCCTCCAGCAGGCCAATCGTGGTGTCCACCCGTCCATTGATCACCCGAATCGGCCACTGTTCCGCCTCCCGAACCAGCACGGCCTGGGTGATGCTGCTGTCGTATCCCCCATCGGGTTTAAAAATAGCGCCCTGAATTCGCCAGGCAGACTTCCAGGTCTCGGCAGGTCGGGTAAGGATTTGCACCAGATCGGCCCGAACGGTAAAGCGCGCCGAATCCTGATTCCAGCTCCCGCTGGAACTCATCACCGAGAGCAGCACCCGATGTTCGCCATCGGGAAGGGGATCTGGCACCGTGAAGCGCAATTGCCGGGTTTCCGGATCGAAAAATCGTCCCAGCTGGCGATACACCGTTTGATTGATCTGCACGGTAATGGATTGAGTATCAATGGTGGCCCCGACCTTTGGGAATAAATAGGCGGAAATTTCCGGAAAGCGGGTGCGAATAATGTCAGACGTTTCGTTGGGCAACAGATAGTGGATGGTTGGATCCTTGACGTAAAGAATGGAATTGTAGTAGTTAGCGGGATCCTGTCGGGGATTTCGTGGATCGGATAACCATCCGGAAGAGGAACCGTTCTCGTTAAATTTATATTCGTATGCGCCGGGTTTCAGGGGATTCTGTGCCGGGCCACCGATGCGCAACCGTTCGGTTTTATACCAGAACCCGGTTTCCGGGTCATAGGTCATGGCAAAGCGAGGATCGGTAATGCGCCCATTGCTGTTATTGGCCCAGTTGTTAAACTCCCCGGCCAGATACACAATATTGGGATTTCCCTCAGGACGGTAGTAAAAGGTTACATCCACGCTGTCGGCAGCCAGCAGGCTGCCCAGAGTAACCATTCCAAGCATCAAATTCCAGAAGATATGCCGTAATTTCATGAACTATTCCTTTGCATTTTCGATTAAGGGTGCGTTCCCACGTAAACCCGCGTGGTAAACGGCGGGAATTCATCAAAGACCATTTCCGATAGTGACAGTCGTTCCTCCGGCTGATCGATCCGGTAAAGTTCCTGTGTACCCAGCGTCTCTCTGAGATGTTCTGGTAACGTTACTACCACTTTTTCGGCAAAATCGGGCCAGAGGTTGGTGGCCACCAGGGCCAATCCCTGATCACCCCGTCGTAAAAAGGCACCGACCGATCCCTTAAACGTGGCTACCCCCAGGGGAATGAATTCCCCGTGCCGCAGCACCGGGTATTGCTTGCGCCACCGGATCAGCCGCTGGTACATGCGAAACAGGGCCGTATCCCCCTCCTGCCAGCGAATGGTGAATTTCTCGAACAACGACGGGCGCACAGTTTCTCCGATCTCCTGGCCGGCGTAAATCAGGGGCAGTCCCGGCACGGTAAAAATGAAGGTGGCGTAGGCTTCGATGGCTGCGGGGCCAAACATTTCCAGGCTGCGGGGCTCATCGTGGTTTTCCAGAAAGCGCATGGGAAGCGCATTCTGTGGATAGCGGGAATCCTTTTCATAAATCAGCTGAATGGCCTCTGCAGTACGCTTTTTCTGTTTCCGTACATCTTTCAGCAGGTGATATAATGTCCAATCGTAATCGGAGTGAAACCCTGCGATGAGCAGTTTGGGATCTTCCCATTCAGCCAGTAAATAAATATCGGGTTTTATTTCCCGTAGTCGGGGCAGCGTTTCTTCCCAGAAGTCCAGGGGCACCATGCCCGCCACATCACAGCGGTAGCCATCGATGTCAAATTCCCGGATCCAGTATTGCATGGTTTCCTGCATGTAACGGCGCATGTCAGGGTTATCGTAATTGAAATCGGTAATGTCGCTCCAGTCGGCCACCTCGCGGGTGAAATTGCCGGCCTCATCCCACATGAACCAGTCCGGATGGTCGGCCATCAAAACATTGTCATTGGCTCCGTGATTGGGCACCATATCCAGAATCACCTTCATCCCTCGCTGGTGGGCGGCCTGCACAAAAGCCCGAAAATCGGCTTCGGTTCCAAATTCTGGGTTAACCTTGCGGAAGTCTTTCACAGAATAGGGGGAACCCAGCGTTCCCTTACGCCCTTTTTCCCCGATGGGGTAAATGGGCATCAACCAGAGGATGTTCACACCCAGCTCCTGCAGGGCATCCAGCCGCTGAATGGCCGCCCGAAATGTTCCTTCCGGCGTAAAGGCACGGATGTAAATCTCGTAAAGCACGCCATTGCGAGCCCACTCCGGTGCCAGCGGCGCCGAATAGCTGGAATAATCCGGAAGTGGCTCTCCCTTCCCGTGCTTCTTCTCACAATACAACACCAAAAATAACATCGCCAGTAACACCCAAATTGTCCCGATTCGTTGCCCTAACTTCATACCATTCTCCAATTTTTCCAAACGTGAATTTCGATTTTCCATGCGGGATGACTCCCGGCAAACGGGAGACAGCTGGTTTGTCCTCTCCCCTGCGTTTATTGAGATGGGGCGCTACTATTATTGTTTTTCGAGAAATCCAGGCTGAGCCAGGGATTGTCGGGGAATTTTTCCCGTAACAGCCGGCCCAGCAGTTCCAGTTCGCCGGGATGCGCCTCGATGACCGCATCGCTAACGTCCACGCCGGCCCGCAACCCGTACAGCGTGATGTCCAGGACAATATGATTGGCTGCAATCCCCACGATGGCCTTGTTATGTGTCCAGGCCACTTTTCGGGGGTAGCTCTGGTTGGCCTCACCCATCAGCAACTCTTCCATGTCCCGCACCAGAATAATTTTGTGATCCCAGACCTTCTCCAGCTCCTTTTCGTTCAGTTCGTAGCTAAACACCTGACCGATTTGCGGCACTTCGGTAAACGAAAAAATGACCACCTTCACCCCCCGATCCACCGCTTCCTCCAGTTCCGCCTGCAGCTTCAGCACCTCCCGCTTCCAGGCCGACAGATAGATGGAACTTCGGGCCTTGTTGATCATTTCCTTTGCTTTGATGATGAGATTCTGATAGCCGGTAATGTTCCAGAGCTGCTCCAGCTCAAATTCGCTGCGGAGTTCCGTAAGCGATTTTTTCAACTCCTCGATGCGTTCTTTGTAGCGGCGTTCCAGCAATTCCAGCATGCGATCGGGTGGCAGGGGCACATATTTTTCCGGCTTGGTTGCCAGCGCATTGACCAGCCCCTGGCGCTCCAGCCGTTGAATGATGTCGTAAATGGCCGATCGGGGAACCCCACTGCGTTTGCTCAATTCGTAACGGGTTGCTGGATTCTGTTGCAACAGGGCCACGTAGGCTCTGGCCTCGTAACTGGTAAAACCCAGTTCCATCATTTTCCTGGAAATTTTTTCTAAATTCATTTCCCTACCCCACTGACTATGGAACCTGATCCAATCAACTGGCCACCGATGGACCTCCAGATACCCCCCACATGCGGTAAAGATGACCTATCCCCCATGGAAATCATCCCCTTCTCCCGCCCTATTGAACGCGGGCCTGTTGTTTTTCCAGAATTTCTTTTAACTGTTGTTTGAATGCCTGTAAATCGGGAAAATCGGGATCGATTTTCTCGGCTTCCAGAATGGTCTTCATGGCCTCGGAAAACCGCTGGTTGAGTGCGTACGCGCCGCTGAGATTGTAGAGTAACTGGGGATCGTCCGGTGCTCGTTTTCGGGCCTTTTCCAGGTACGGCAACGCTTCCTTTGCCCGACCGCGCTCCAGTAAAATCTGTCCCACCCATTTGTAAGCAAAGGCGGTGGGTTCCAGCTCCAGCGAGCGGTAGAGATACGGCAGCGCTTCGTTCAACTTCCCCAGCACGATGTAAACATTGGCCAATTTCAGATACGGTGATGCATTATACGGCGTTAAGCAAATCAACGCCTGATATTCCCGGATGGCCGTTGCATAGTCCCGTTGCTGCTCGGCCAGGGATGCCAGATCCACATGGGCCTTTTCCAGAGAATAATCCTTGGCCACCCACGCCCGAAAGGCCAATCGTTCCAGCATGTTCCGGGGTTTAAAATTCAGCAATTCCTGATTCGGCCCCCTTTCCTTTTTAAACGGCCACCCTCCTTTCAGAATGCGAATACGGATTTCCCCATAGATGCTATCCAGCGCCGTGTAACAGCGGGATTGAATGCGCTGTTCCACCCGCTTCAGGGGAACCTGGCGCCAGCTGGAGGCAATCAGGCCATTTTGTTTAAGCGTTCGCAAAAAAGCGTCCGCCATGATAAAATACCCTTTGATGTTCGGGTGCAGGTGATCGGTCATCAAATCGTTGCCAATCAGGCCATCCCGTGCCGCCTTTTCGAAGAAGGCCTTCATCGGCACCACCGGTATCTGATATTCCTGCGCCAGGCGATGGATGATGGCGTTCAGGTCCTCGCTGGCCCGAAAGCGCAGGGCATCCAGGTCTTTGGCCCGATAATACTTTTCCCGCGCCGCACGAAATTGTCCCTGCCGGTCCAGTTGGCGGGCTTGCTGGTACACCTCATCTGCCGGCGGGAGGGTATCCGCTGGAATGGACTCAAAAGGCGGTAGATCCCGAATATTGCTGACCAGCTCACTCAACACCACCTGCACGCCGTTCTGCTGACAGCGCTGCAACAATTCCCGGATATTCGCCTCAAACTGGAACAATCCCATGCGATACAGCGGACTACCATAGGCAATCTGTTGCTCGGCCACCATGCGCTCCATCAGCGTTGCCGACGGATCTTCCACCGAATCCCCTCCAAACCACTTCTGCAACCCGATTCGCAATCGGGCAATTCCATCCCGGAGCAACAGAAAAGTGCGGTATTTTTTCAATTTTAAATAAGCCTTCACTACCCAGCGGAATTTTCCCAGGGATTCAGCAGAGGCCACCCCCAGCGCCCCGTAGAATTCGTTGTGCCCCCCGTAGATCAGGATGGCATCCGGATCCTGGGCCAGTATTTCATCCAGATAATCCAGGTAGGCGTAGGAATTCACCGCGGTCATTGCCACATTGACCACTTCGATGTGGCGATCGGGAAAGATTTCGTTCAGCATGAGGTGGAGCAAGCGAGAAAACATCAGATTGGGGCCATAGGGATACCCGATGGTGGTGGATCCCCCCAGCACAAAAATCCGATACCCGTTTTCCGGCTTCTTCTTTAAAAACACATCGTTAGAAGGCGTGGGCACTGTGACCTGAGTGAAAAAGAAGCGTTTGCCAACGGAGGGATTCACGGCCAGGTAATCAGAATACGGGCCGGTCAGCGAAATGAATAATTTCAGGTTTCCGCCGTACTGGATGGCCTGTAATCCCAGCTCCAGCAATAAAAAGAAAAGCAGGGGAATGAGTGCCACGCCAATGGCAAAAATGTGCCGCTTCCGTTTCCCCAGCGGCCGCTCCGCACCCGCCTTATCCGATTTGCTGGAATGTTTCTTTGATTGCTTTTTCATGAATGGTTGTTTCTGCTTACCGATTCAATCCGGCTTGGTCCATCCGCGATCCCTATCCCACTCCAATTTCAGATCTTCAGATTTTTGATCTTCTCTTCAGATTTTTGATCTTCGATCCTGGATTTTCGATTTTTGATTTTCAATCTTTGATCTTTTGAAACAAAAGGGCACGAGCCCGCTGGCCCATGCCCCTTTGTTCCATTTTTGCTAACTGGCAACCACAACCAATTCCAATTCTCCCGTGAATTACTTCAGCAAGGTCATTTTCTGCACCTTACGGAAATCGCCCGCCTTCATGGTCAGGAAGTAAATGCCCGAGGATACCGGCACACCGGCATCGTTGGTGCCGTTCCAGACCAGTTTGTAGCGGCCGGCGTTCTGCTTGGCATTCACCAGCGTCTTCACCAGCTGACCGCGGACGTTGTAAATCTTCAGCTCCACTTTGGCCGTTCGGGCCACCTGATACCGAATGGTAGTTGCCGGGTTGAACGGATTGGGATAATTCTGGAAGAGCTCGAATTTCTCCACCGCAACGCCCGGCTCGTCGTCGATGCTCACCGGCTGGAACAGGTTGGGTGGTTCCTCATAATCCAGCGTTGCACCCGGTTTCCATTCTACCGGCGCAAACGTGAACTGGCTTGGCCAGGTCACATTCCCCTGTTCGTCCACGGACAGTGGATAGATGTAGCGATAATACCGCCGACCCGGATCCACGCCACCACCATTGGTATACGCCACACCCTGATGGATATAGGTGATGCGGAACCCGTTCATGTACCAGGTGGGCGTTTGCAGGGTCATGGTCAGGGTGTAAATGGTGTCCCCATCGGCATCTTCCAGCTGAACCCGCGCACCTTCTCCACCGTATTCCAGGCCCTGGGTTAATGCAAACAGAGATCCGTCAAACTCGATGTAGACCGTGTCCGTTGAGGGATCGAACAGCACGTCCAGATTCACGGTGGGATCGGTCGCCGGGCGCATATCCACCACCCAGGTCACTTCGATGGGCTCGGTGATCACGCCCTGAGGTGGCACGCCATTGAAGAACTGAATGTCCTGGCCGTAGTCGCCTTCCGGGGACTGCTGATCAACCCCTTCAAACACGATGGTACGGTTGGATCCACCGAACAGTCCCGGCTCTTCCCAGCCGTTGCTCAGGGATCCCAAACCGGGAATGAAATTATCGCTGGTCGGATCCACCCTGGACGAATCCCAGAGGATAAAATACTTGTAATAAATCGTCTCTCCGGGAATGCGAGTCACCGGTTCGGTGGCACTCCATTCCTGAAGCAATGGATTGAAATTCATGTAGATCAAATTGGAAGGCACGGACCAGCCATTCACACCAATCACACCGACGGCATCACCAACACCGCGATCAAACACGCCGATGCCTTCCAGTGCCTGCACGTTCACCCGAAAGACCAGATCGCTGGTGACCGGGGTTTTACCCGTTGGTGCCTGATCATTGAAATAGACCCAGTGCAGGGTGGTGTCCCGGGTAACATTAATTAAATTGCTTGAGTAAACGAAAATTCGGTCGGCAATGTTGTCTTCCCAGCCACCTTGATCATCCTGCTCAATAAAGAATTTGTACTTTTGCTGATTTCCTGCGGTAAGCGAATCGGCTGGAAAATAAATCACACCAGACCAGAAATCGGTATTCATCGCCTCGTTGCTGATCAGCGTGGTGGCTCCCCAATCCAGTGCACCACCGGAGGCGCCGGGATCTCCACGCACCCCAATGGGACCTTCGGTGTCGGGATTGAAGCGACCGCTTTCAATCACACCGGCCATGTTGACACGGAAGAAAATGGCCACGCTATCGGGCTTCACTTCGTATGGTCGCCAGAACTGATCCTGAGTCTGCCCGGTGCCATTGAAGAATTGCAAGGCGACCACCGTATCGTTCTGCCCGGAGATGAACGAGCGGTCCTGGCCACCCAATCCATCGGCATCATTAATGTTGGATTCCCATCCGGTGTTAAAGTTCACCCCGTCCGTGGTGGTAAATCCTGCCCAGAATTTGTAGCGCAGGGTATCATCCGGGTACATTTGAAACGTAATTTCCCAGTAATCACCACCCACGTTCTGCATGATCAGTTCCGAAGAAGAGCCCCAGTCGATGGTCTTGCCATCTGGTAAAATGGCCCCGGTCTGTCCGTTCACTGCACCGCGAATCTGCACCACGTGGTTTGGCTTCAATGTGTCCGGCACCGTGGCGGTGTTGACCCGGAATGTGACGTTGATCTGGGCCAGTGCAGGAAGGCTCCAGGCTCCCACAAAGGCCACCACCAACGCGGTGATTAGGATAATTCTACTCACACTTCTCATAGAAACTCCTCCACTTTTAATTTAAGGGTTTGGACCAATTTCCAATCTTTGCGCGTTATACGGGACCGATCACCCCCTTTCTTCTAAAAGCTGATTGCAAATGAAAATCGATTCACACCGCCTAAATATCGAAACTCCTGATAGGCGTATCCCACCTGGATGTTCAATCGTTGAATTTGCTGAATGTTCAGCCCCACTCCCAGGGTCAAACCTTTTTCCCGATCCGGCAAAAACATGTCGTTGTAGCCGGCACGTAACTGCAAAGTTTCATTAAACAGGGCATATTCCGCGCCCAGATTAATGCTCTGGGCGTTATCGTTGGGATTGACGCCATCCACTGCAACGGTGAATCGGCTGGAACCGGTTTGAATGACATCCCAGGACAATCCCACGCGCATGATCAATGGCATTTCAAAACGATCGGTCTTCAATTGTCCCACCACACTCTGGTTGTTCCCCTGAATGTCAGGGGCGATGTCCACCCGAACGTTCAGGTCTTCTCCAAGCATCTGCATTTTATTACCAAAATTGGAAATGCTCACGCCCAGGCGAATCCCGTAAAACGGCGTCACAAAGATGGTTCCAATATCGAAGGCAATGCCCGCGGCACTGGAATTATAAATGCGTTCATTCACGTACTTGAAGGTTCCACCAATGGAAAATCGATCGGTTAAAAACCGGGAATAAGTAATGCCCACGGCAATGCTGGCTGCAGTAAACGTTTCACCGGTACCCATGGGATGATCCGGGGTGGTCACCAGCATGCGCTCGGTAGTTAATGCGGTGACACTCACGCCAACCGTACCCAGATTGCGGGAAGCCAGCACCAGTCCCAGAAAGTTAAAATCCAATCCCGGCAGGTACGGGGAATGATCTACATAAACCGAAGATTGCTTCAGCTGAGCCAGTCCACCGGGATTCCAGTACATGGCAGACGGATCGTTGGCCACGGAAACGAAGGCACCCCCCATGGCACTGCCTCTGGAGCCCACAAAAATCCGTAAAAATGCAGCTGCCGAGGTTCCCACTTTCCGCACCCGTTGCGCATCCAGTGGCTGCACGCTTATCCCAAATTGCACCAGTATCAGAATGATGATGGAAATAATTTTCGCCGATTTCATTTTTCGATCCATTCTATTCCCTATTGCCTGTTTTTGGTTATTTGATCACCGCAAATGTCCCGGTCTTCTGTCCAATTCCCGGGGCATCGATATGATAAATGTAGATGCCGTAAGAAATTTCCAGATTATCCATACTCAGCATATCCCAGATGGCCGTTCCGTTGTCCAGAGTGGAGTTGTGCTCAATCTTATCCACCAGCACGCCATTGACATCGTAGATTCGGATGGTGCATTTTTTCGGTAAGTTGATAAAATGCAACTCCCGCGGGCCCCGACCGGTGGTATAGGGATTTCGCGGTTCCCAGCGCTCGGCCGCAATATAGGGATTGGGCACCACCCGTATGCGATCCAGCTGTTGTTTGGCCAGCTCCGGATCCATCCGTTCTCCGCGGACGGTAAATCGATACACGTCGGTGGACAGAAACGGCTTGCGTAAATAGATGTTCAGCGTGTCACCCGGTTGGGGATTGCGCCCATTCTCTTTCAGGTTCAAAGTGACCTGCCAGGTGTACACCAGTTTCCCTTCGTTATTCTCCTCCAGGAAGAAAATGATGTCCGTATTGTTCGCATTGGTCGAATCGATCGTAAAACGCCCGTCGTCTCCATCCAGTTCAGCAAAGGCAAATTCAATCTCTTTATCTTCCGAAAGGTTAAACACCCGGAAATTCACCGGTTTGGAGGGCAGCGGTACGGAAATGAATCCTTCACTGATTGTGGTGTCCCTGGAGGTTCCGAATCCCACGTCGCCGAAGACAATCCGGTAGTCGCTGGGCCGTTGTTCCCCAATGGTGGAAATTAAAAACACCGGTTTGAATTCAAATATATACACGTCGGGATCATTCCAGCCAGAAGTGGCCGTGTTCAGCTCCACCTGTTTCTCGTTTACAAAATAGAGTTGAATGCCGTCGATTAACGGCACCTCATCCCCTTCATTAAACAGGGTGCTCTTCTCCAGCTTCACCACGCCATCGGTAATATCGGTTACGGTGAAGTTTTTGGTGGTCAGGGTATCGGCGCCGGGCTTGTCGCCTTTGATCAACGTATCCTCAAAGGTAATTTCGTACACGTGCCCATCCTTTACCAGCCGGGGATCGATGATCTTAAAACCGATCTCTCCGGTGGCGCTTCCACTGATGTGCTCCAGTTTTTCTACATCGGCGGGCAAATATCCAGCCACCGGCGCACGCGGCCGCACCACCACCACGTTGGGCCCGGTAATGATGTTCCCTTCAGGATCCACCACCACTTTAATGTTGGTTTCCGTCGGTGGAATATCAGCCTCCGCATAGCCAAAATCGTAAGCAGTAACGGCATAAAAATAGCGCTGACCGTTCACCACATTGGAATCCACATACGTGTGGACAATACCGTTGTCATTGCCCAGGTAAAACTTTACACCGTTGATATCCACGGGATGATATCCGGTAATCCCATCGATTTTATCGAACTGGGCGATGGGTCGCAGGAAGGTGGGCACGCCCTGGGCATCGGTAATGACTTTGGCATCCAGGAAAGCTGCATCAGTGGCGCGATAGATGCGATACCCTTCAAAATCGTTGGCCGGACCACCAATGCGCTTGATAAAGCGATCGACCGATGACTCAGCCACATCATCCCAATAGAGAGTAACTTTACCATCGCCCGGTACGGCACGCAGGGTCACCTGCAGGGGCGCCTGGGCAAACTGATAGTCCGCCTCAAATGCCACCCGGGCCTGTTTCTGCTTCTGAATGGCACTTTCGATGTCCGCCTGTTTGGTGGTTCCGCCCCCCGCCAGCGCCACCGAGATGGCCATGCGCTGCCGTTCACCCGGATCCAGCGGGAAAAATCCAGAGGACACAAACAGGTCGTAATCACCGGTCTTTCGCGGAAGGTAAAACTGACCGGGGATCATGAACTTCCGCCAGATGAAATCATCTGATACGGTGTTAAAATTAATTCCAAATGCCGGATCCTGAATGGCAGTGGTTAAACCGATCAAATCGGTTTCGGATACATCGGTTTTGTCGATATTGGGTTCCCCCGGAAAATCGGTTCCGGAACCACTGGTTGGCATCCCATCCCCTTCACCGGGATCCCCCGTATCTTCCACGCCATCCAGCCCGGTGTCATCCTGCATCACATCCCAATCGTTGTCGTTGTCAAACTTATCATCCCGGGATTCATCAATCATGGGTGCCACGGTGGCATAGGACGGTTGCACATCCCATCCCGGAACGATGAAACCCCGTTTCAGCGTGTCGCCCGGTTCAAAGGCCAGGTAGTTGATATAGCGAACTGGCCGGACCGTTCCGGTAATCTCGTCGAAGCGCTCCAGGTGCAGGGTGATGCGCTCATCAATTAACCCGTCAAAATCTTCGTCAAACGAATTGGCAACCGTGTCTTCTTCGACAGTTATTCCTTCCGGGGGCAGGTAAATCTCCCGCCCCAGAGTCACCACCGTTCCACCTCCCTCGGGATAGGTGGTAATGATGCGGGCAAAGGTTAAGGAATCAATTAGAACAATCTTGTCTCCGGGCTTCAACTCCCGGGGAATAAAATCGGCATCAGTAAAATGAGGAATGACTTCATCCGGGTTGCCATCGATGCGGGCCAGAAGATCCGGGTAAAAATCGGAATCGCCATCGTTATCAATTCCATCCACCGCGTTTCCGGGCGTTTCGATATACTTCACCGATGCTACTCCAACCTTGTCCGTACCAAATGCGGAGTCCCCCACGCGGTCGGCATCGGTCAGGAAGGCAATGCTGGTCTGCAAATCCACAAACGGCTGGTCATCAGCCGGATCGCCCCCCACGATGTCAGCCAGCCAGATCAGGAAGGCGGTTTTGGGTATCCGTTTGGTTCCATCATTCAAAATATCGTGAATGAAAAACAACACGTCGTTAATCAGGATTTGCGACCAGGCAAAAGCCCGCACATCCACCAGCAGGGCCATTCCACCCCGGGTGGGATCGGTTTCATCCGGGATGTAATTATGCCGGGTGTAGAGGTCATCCGATGCCCGGTAGTACATCTCCTGATCTGCGTTAAACACGTTTTTACCGAAAAACCCATTCCAGGAGCCAATCCAGCCGGGATCCACCGGATCGTCCCGTTTATCCCGCCATCCCCCCTGGGCTGCGGTGGGCCAGGTGTCGGGATTGTCGCTGCGGGCAATTTCCCCGGATTCGGGATTTAAAAATCCCGGAACCGGCTCCAGATTCCAGGAACCCCCGTCGGGACTTTGGCGGTAGGCGGGAAAATCCACAATGTGAATGGTCTCCCCGGCCTGATTCTTCACCTCGCCGGCCAGCCAGATGCCCACCAGGGCAATGTAAATTCGCTGGGTGTTTTTGGGCCACTCGTAGGGAATTTCATCGGGACGTGCAGCGGTTCGTCCGCTCATCCCAAAATTGAAAATCGTTGCCCGGATATTATTGCCATCGATGTGCGATTTCCGCCGCAGTTTAGGATCACCCCGTTGATCCGAAGGAATGTGCTCGTTGATCTGTGCCGTCAGTGTTTGCAGGCCAATCAGAAAACTCAGGAATACGATCAGTGCGATTTTTCCAGCTTTCATGGGCCGCTCACCATTCATTAACCCTGTCATTCGTTTATGCATACGTCTTTCACCTTCCCATTAGCCATCACTTATAGTTTAAATTTGAAACCGACCTGAATGCGCCGCGGTGGAGAATAAAAATCGGGTCGAACAAACCAGCCCGGATCGGCCTGAACCGCCTGCATCTGAAACAGCGTCAGGTCGGGTTGTCCCGTATCGCCATATACGTTTACCGGGTTGCGGGCGTCGAACAAATTGTACACCTGCAGGAAGAATTCCACTTCCTGATTGAGAATTTGAATCCGTTTGTAGGCGTTCAGATCCACCGTAAACTTATTGGGCTTATTCCGGCTGTTGCGCTGCAAACCGGACACGATGTTGCGTCCCACCCGTACGCCCGTCACAATCGCCGGGGTGTACGGCTGTCCGGATTCAAAGCGGGAGATGAAACTGATGCCCCAATCATCCCCGCCATAAAAGAAATAGCCGTTAAACGTGTGCCGCTGATCCCAATCCAGGGGCGTCAACACTTTGGTGGGTTCCGCACCTCCCAGCTGGGAGAAGAATTCCTGTTCCGGATAGGAGTTGGTCCCCTCCGCAATTTGAAAGGTGTAATCGATGGAAAAGGCATACCCATCACGGTACTGCTTTTGAAGGGTAACCGTAATGCCGCGCACGTTGGCAAAATCGCGATTAATTTTCCGCACGTAGGACACCCCACCCAGCACCGTGGGAATGGGCTGACTTGTGGAAACCCAATCGCGAATGTCCCGATAAAAGCCGGTCACATCAATGGCCATCACATCGCCCAGCTTCTGCTTCAGACCAATTTCGTACATGGTGGTGCGCTGGGGATTTAAGTCCGGATTCCCGAAGGGCCCCTGCGTGCCGGTGGCGGTGGTCACCTTCAGCTCATCCCCAACATACAACTGGCTGTAGTCGGGGATTTGCTGAAAAATCCCGTACGAAAAATGAATCACCCCACCCTCGGAAATGGGGTAGGCCACACCCAGACGGGGACTCAACTGGGTTTTGATGCTGGTTTCTCGCCACCAGAATTGTTGTCGCTCCTCCAGGGTATACTTGTTGTCTTCCCGTTGTTCGCTCAGGTCGATGACCCCGTCCCCATTCAAATCCCGGTAAATATTGGTCAATTTAAACGGATTGTAAATATTGGGATCCGACAAATCGCGGGGGATTTTCCCGTTGGCATCAAACAGGTCAAAGCGCAACCCCACGTTAATGATCATCTCTTCATATTCAATTTTGTCCTGAATGTATGCCGAGAACTTGACCGGTCTACGGGTGAAGCGATCGTGCACCGGCGAGGATGGTGGACGGATGGCCGGCTTAAACGGCTGGATCTGTTCCCCGGTTGGCGTTTCCGCCGGAACCAGCGTTAAGTTTTCATAAAACACCTCGTCCTGCTGGTATTCCACGCCAAATTTCACCTGATGGCGCCGGGTGACCTGAGCGGTGACATCAAACTTGCCGATCCAGGAGCGGGTATAGCGTTCAAATCGGGTCAGATCCGTTCCGGCGCGGGAAAATTGAAAGGCCCCCACGTTCAGCGAATCCGGATGCACATACCGGGGATCGAATGGATCCTCGTACAGGCGGGAAATGATGGTGTTGAACTTATAGGCAACGGTGACCTCGTAAAACATTTTTGGATTCAGCTGATGCACCAGGTTGTTGATGACGGTAATGCCCTTTTCCACATCCCCGCGATCACCGTAAGGATTCAAACGAAAGAAGTGATCGTAATTGCGCCGCTTTTCCCAGCTCCCCAGAATATCGATGCGATATTTTACCGGCATGGCCACCTGCCATTCCAGCGAGAACTGGCCACTAAAACGGGAACGGAAATTCATGGGAACGGCGCTGCTGTCCCCGCGTACCTCCAGCGTATCGCCATCCACAATCTGGATGCGTCCCTGGGGACTGTACACATACGGCCCGTAAATCCAGCCGTCATCGTACCAGCGCCGGGCCGTTGCAAAAAAAGTAACCCGATCCTTAATGATCGGGCCACTCAAATATCCCTGCAAATTGTAAATGGAAGTCGGGTTAATCTGGTCCAGATTCCAGAAAATGTCGGTATCGCGGCTGTAATAATCGCCCGACCAGGCCGTCAGGTTCCCCTTGAAAACATTCGATCCGGTTTTGGTTACGATATTAATTACGCCACTCATGGCGTTGCCGTATTCCGCATTGAAGGTTCCACTGATAACCTGCAATTCCTGAATGGATTCATTTTCGATTTGCAGCGACTGTGAGCGGGTAAAATCATCGGTGATGCTGATGCCGTTGATCATGTAGGAAATTTCCGTGGAACGTCCCCCGCGAATGTGAATGCCACCGGCCGCATCCCGGGTCACACCCGCCTGCAGATTCAAGATGTCCCCCACGTCCTGAACCGGCATCCGCTCAATGGTCTCGGCATGCACGCGCGCTTCCACTGATGTCAGGTCTTTTCGGATGATGGGGGTCTCTGCCACCACAACCACCTCTTCCCCGGCAATGGCTTCGGGCCGCAACTGAAAGTTGATTTTGGTGGTCAAATCGGTCATTACCTGCACGTTGGTGATACTCATTTTCTGATAACCGATGTATTCCACGGTTAACGTGTAGGTACCTGGCGGCACGCGCAGGATCAGGTAGGTGCCATCCAGATCGGTGGAAGCTCCCAGATTGGTTCCCTCGATCAGCACATTGGCACCGGGTAAGGGTTCACCGGTTTCGGCATCGGTAACGATCCCAGTGATTTTACCATAGGATTGGGCAATCCCATTATCCGGCCAGAGGGCCCCGCACAGCAGCAGAAAAAGAAGACTCGGTATCCATCGTTTCATATTGAACAAACGCCTCTTTTAATTGAGTTAATTGAGTCGAACCGTTTTTAATTTTTCCGGGAATCGGGCAACCGGAACCGTTCGTTCCACCCGACGGATGATTTCTTCCCGTTTTTTTGCCATCCACATGTATTTGTAAATCTTGACAATTTCTTCGCGGGCTTCTTCATAGGGAATGACCCGTTGCGGGAGCCTGTCCACGCATTTGACAAACAGGTAGAGGGAATCCGGCGAAGTGAACGGGCCCCGCCATTCACCCGGCTGCAGCGGGAATATTTCATCCGCCCACTTCCCCAGCTGTCGGCGGGTAAAATAGGCCACATCGTTGGCCCGGGTTGGCCCCTGGTTGCGGATGGAATACTTTTGTGCCAGTTCCTCGAAAGAGGCGCCCTGACGTAACAATCGCTTAATGACCTGAGCCACCTGGCGATCGTTAACCGCAATCTCTCGCAACCCGATCTGGGGCGCCTGGGTAAAGCGATCGCGATTGCGCTGGTAATAATGGCGCAGACTGTCTTCCGGGACGACAATTTCTTCCCACAGGGCCTGCTCCAATCGCTCCAGCAAATACATTTCCCACTGTTCCTGGACGTATTCCCGATATTCGGGCAAGCGATCATATTTTTTCCGCCGGGCTTGCTGCAGCATGTAA
The DNA here is from genome assembly GCA_013150955.1 of Calditrichota bacterium. Taxonomy (GTDB): domain Bacteria; phylum Calditrichota; class Calditrichia; order RBG-13-44-9; family J042; genus JAADJD01. The sequence continues at coordinate 147,213 of JAADJD010000002.1, read as the reverse complement.
TCGCGAACGACCAGCCCTGCAATAAACTCCTCTAAATTTTCCTCATTGCGGATCCAGCGCTTTTCCTTGTCCGATGTAAACCGGGCTTTTTCCCGGAAGGTGCGCACTGTCCATTCGCCCAAGCGGGAGCGTACGATGATCCGATCATCCAGTTCGGGCGCGAAGCCATCCCCTCTTTCTTCGAGTATCAAATAGCCCTCCGGTTGCCCCTGAATATGCTGGTAAACCTCGCGAATGACGTCGGGATCGAACTCCACCTCCAGCACCCTGCGCATGGAATCCACAAATGCGGCTGCCTTTTTAATGGTCTTACGGTAGCGGAGAAATTGCTCCAGCCGGTCTTTCTTCTGGGCAAATTGAATTTCGGTAATCAGGGGATTTTGAATGCGATCCTCCACCTTGATGATGCTGTATCCGCTGGCAATTTTCACTGGCGGCGAGATTTCTCCCACCTTCAGGCGGAAAGCTGCATCCTCAAAATTGGGGTGCATTTCATCCACTGTGAAATATCCAATTAAACCGCCACTTTCCCGGAGCCTGGGATCTTTGAACACCTTCTTTGCCAGCTCTTCAAAGGAAGCGCCTTTCTGTAACAGGGCGTAAAGCGAATCGGCCTTTTTGCGGGTAGGCGCATAAAGGTGCCGGGCTTTGATTCGGGTATTAAAGCGCACAAACAATTCCCGGAGTTCCCTTTCGCTGATCCGAACCTTGCTGGCAATTTCCCGTTCATAAAACTGATTCAACAAACCCTGTATTTGAATGCGCTCCCACTCAAACTGTCCCTGTGCATCTCGATCGTAGCCGCGATGTTTGGCCTCGATGATCAGCAGCTTCTCGTTGACCATGTTCTTCAACAACTCCCGGCGGGTCTGGCCATTATCCGGAAGTCCCATGCGCACCTTCAGCTCCTGAAAGCGCTTCCGGAAATCGTCTGTGGTGATGGAACTGCGGTCGATGCGAGCCAGAACATCTTCGCTGGAAGGCTGGCGCTGGCAGGAGATCCAGACAAGCCCGGAAAGGAAAAGGAAGAGAAAAATGTGTAATCCGTAGCGGATGTTCATTTTGGCTCGCTTTAGTGAAGGTTTACAAAGAACGGCTTACCTATTTTTCGATCGTCAATGGTCATGCGCAACTCATATCATAGTTACTAACGATAAATTAAAAAGAAAATAATAATAGTCAAGAAAATTTTGCCGCAAACTGCATTTTTTGAACGCTTGTTTTAATTGAATTTTACCCGCTTTCTTCACCCTTTTACGCTCCCCAGGGTCAACCCCGAAATTAACCATCGGCTGAGAAACATAAACAGCACCACCACCGGCAGGCTCACCAGCACGGCGCTGGCTGAATACAATCCCCAGGCCACTTCCATGTTGGATTGGAACGATTTCAATCCCAGCGGCAGGGTAAACAACTGGGGATTTTGAATCAGCACGGCGGCCACCAGGTACTCCGACCAAGCCGTCATGAAGGAAAAGAGTGCCGAAATGGCCAGCGCTGGCAGGGCCAGTGGCAACACAATCTTATAAAACGTGTACCCCGGGGAGGCGCCGTCTATCATCGCCGCCTCTTCCAGACTGTAGGGTATGGTATCGTAATAGCCTTTCATCTGCCAGATGGTAAACGGCAGTGCGGTGGCAGAGTAGGCAATAATCAATCCCAGATAGGAGTCGTACAGGCGTAGTTTAATTAACATAATAAACAGGGGCAAAAGCAGCATGGTCACCGGAAACATCTGCGTGGTAATGATGCCCAGCATGGCGGCATTGCGCCCGCGAAATCGATACCGGGAGAAGGCATATCCCGCGGTTGCAGCCAGGGTGACGCCAACCACGGTGACCCAGGAGGATACAAAAATAGAATTGGCCAGCCATTGCAGGAACGGCTCGTCCGTAAACAGGCGGCGGTAGGCCTCCAGGGTAGCCCCTTCGGGAATCAACGCCAGCGACCGGGTTAACAGGCGATTTCCCGGACGCAGCGAAATGGATATGACCCGCAAAACGGGATAAATGGCAAACAGGGTAAATAACAACAAAACACCGTAAGCCGCAATTTTTCCGCGTGTGGATAACGCCCTGGGATTTGCCATCTTCAGGCCCTTTTGTTATTGGTACACATTTTCCAGCACCCGGGTCTGTTTAATAAATCGCCAGCTGAAAATGAACAGAATCGCGAAGATAATCATCGAAAACGCCGCGGCATACCCCATGCGGAAGTACGTGAATGCCGCCTTGTACACCCAGCTTACCAGAATGTGAGTGGTATCCGATGGTTCTCCCCCGTTACTCACCAGCCAGACCACGTTAAAATTGTTGAACGTCCAGATGACACCGAGGGTAATTGCTGGAATCATCACCGGCCGCAGCAAAGGGACGGTGATGTGCCAAAACTTCTGCCAGGGATTTGCTCCGTCCATTTCAGCCGCCTCGTAAAATTCATCGGGAATGCTCTGCAGGCCGCCCAGGGCCACAATCATCATGAAGGGAAATCCCAGCCAGATATTGGTAATCAAGCAGGCGGTGAATGCCCCCCACTCGCTGGAAAGCCAGGGAATCTGAATACCGGCCATTTTTTGCAGGAAAAGATTTACTGCCCCGTACTCGGAATTGAACATGCCCCTCCAGGTCAGCGCGGTAATGTACTGGGGCACTGCCCAGGGCAGGATTAACAGGGTGCGAAATACCGATCGACCTTTGATGTCCTTATTCAGAATGAGCGCCAGCAACACCCCGATGCCCACGTGGAAAATCAGGTTCAACACCGTCCACAACACGGTTTTAAACAGAAAGTACCAGAATAACCGATCGCTGATCACTTCCACAAAATTCCGAAACCCAATAATGCGCCAGTCCCGGAAGTGGGTCAGGTTCATGTTCGAAAAGGCAATGACAATGTTGTACAGGAATGGGTAGAGAACGACAAACCCCATGACCAGCAGGGCCGGGAGCACATAAAAGTAAGCCAGTCGATTTGCTGAACCCAGTCGTGTTACCGTTCCTGCCATAAGCGCACCCGATTTATCGACTTTCTTCGATTAGCTTTTCGGCCAGGCGTTGCATCTCGCGTGCCGCTTCCTCCGGCGAATATTTCCCGGTGAAAATTCCCTGATAGGCCGGTCGCATGGCATCCCAGATCCAGCGCATTTCTGTGACCACGGGCATCAGACGTCCCACCTTCATCTGATCAATTGACGCCAGGTAAAGCTCATTCTGCCCCAGTTCGGGATCCTTCAGGGCTTTTTCCAGCGCATCCTTCCGCGATGGCACCAGCAAGAATCGCCGGGCAAACTCCAGTTCAACCTCGGTGGAAGTTAAATAGCGGATGAGTTCAATGGCAATCCGGCGTTTTTTCCCCGTGGCATTGGCGTTCAGCATATACCCCATGGGCGAAACCAGCGGAGTCGGCCACAAGCCGGTTTCATCAATTTTGGGGATTCGGGCAATTCCCAGGCGAATGCCATCCTTCAAATAGGTTCCCCATGACCAGGGGCCGTTGATAATCATGGCCGTTCGCCCGTCCCGGAACAGAGCATTGGCCGTCTCGTAATCGCTTTCCTTGGGAATGATTCGATACTTATTGCGCAAATCCTGGATGAGCCGTGCCGCCTTGATGACCGCTGGTGTGTTCAACGTGGGACGGTTGTTCTCATCCAGAATCCATCCCCCATACCCCCCGATGAAGGGAATCACAAAATACGGCTCGATGTAATTCCAGGCCAGGGCATACCGATCGGGAATGCCATCCCCGTCCTCGTCACGGGCAATCTGTTTACCCATTTCAATCAGTTCGGAGATGGTTTTGGGGGGCTCGGGAACAATATCTTTATTATACACCAGACACAGGTGGTTTCCCACCCGATCGGCAATCTGATACAAATGGCCTTTAAACCAGGTATTGGCGGGAAAGGGCTCAGTAATAAAACTATCCAGAAACGCCTGTGAAAAGAACGGCTCCAGAGGTTGCACCACCTCCAATTCCACAAAGGGCCCGATAAAGTCGCTGGGCACGTGAACCAGCTCCGGCCCCTTCCCTGCCAGTGATGAAATGATAAAATTGGGCCGCAATTCTTCCGGTTGATAATACAACTGCTGGAACGTGTAATCGGGATAGCGCCGGGCAAACTGATCCAGCTTCTGCTGCAACAATTCCCGTTCAACCGGTCGCAGGGTTGTCCAGATAACGATTTGTTTTTTCTGGGGATTAAAGGGAGCACAGGCAGACCCGATGAAAATCAGGAGAAAAAAGATTTGACAAATTTTCTTCCACACGATTATATTATGACTCGATTCGTAATCAGTTTCTGAGTGACTAATATACGGGTCTCCTTCAATTATTATCAAGCAAAAAGAAGAGAATCTCTTCCCATCGCCAGCCACCCGATGGGAACGATTCCAACCAGCACTGCTTTAAGACCAAACTGGCAACCACGTTCCGGTTCTCCCCTGCTGTTTCTTTGACAGACTCAAAGGGAATGAATCAATAAGGGATTGTTCAACAGCCTCATCAAAGCGTAGGAGGTTTCACAATGTTTCGATCCACTTTTCGGTTCATTGCCATTGTGGGCATGTTTCTACTTTTTGCGCTTTACACCGGAAATGCCCAGAATGATGTAATGATGCAGGCCTTTTACTGGGATGTGCCGGTGGATGCGGTCAACAAGAACGGTTCCTGGTGGGACACGTTGCGCGTTAAGGCTCCGGAGTTGGCCAGCGCTGGCATTACCGGCATCTGGACACCCGCTCCCTCCAAGGGCAACTTCGGGATTTACGACATGGGTTACGGCATTTTCGATCATTTTGACCTGGGAAATTACAATCAAAAAGGAACTGTGGAAACGCGATTTGGCAGCCGCACCGAGTTAATCAACATGGTTAACACCATGCACAGCTACGGTATTGAAGTTTATGCCGACATTATTTTGAACCACATCTACGCCGGGGATAGCGAACGGGAAAACAACCCCGCTGTTAAACAGTATGTTTTTGATGAAGCCATCCGGGATCCCGACGGGGACGGCGTGTATGATCAGTACAGTCCCTACCCAACAAATGAGATTGTCTGGATCATCCCCAATGCCTCTCCCGGGGATTATTACATCAAGATTAAAGGATATCACCTGGACTGGAATGCCAGTTACACGGAACGAGGATACGATCTGTACATCAACTGGGATGGTTCTCCCGATCAACCCAACACACCGACATCGGCAAACTGGGAATACGAGCCGAATAACGGAAATGGTCAGTACAACGTGTTCCCGGGTTCGGGGAAACACATCTGGGCCCATATTAATCAATATGGGGATATCGACGAGTACAAAATCACCCTCAATGCAGCCCATGACATTGTGATCCGACTGGAAGCGCGTCGGGAAACCACCGATTGCAACGGCAACTGGACGTTCGGCTACGCCAGCCAGACCAATGGGTACTATCCCTTTGAAATCTGGTACAACGGGCAAAATCTGGCTGCCACGGTGCTGGAAGCGCATACAAACACCGGAATATCGTACGTCACTCACACAGGAACCGGGGAACCCCAGTGGACATGGAATTACAGCCATTTCCATCCAGTGGACGATCGGGACTATCTGGGGTATCCCGGTACCGACGAAATCATTCCCAATACAAAATTTTTTGGAAACGATTTGAACACCTACGATCCGGTGGTACAAAACCGATTGATCGAATGGGGCCAGTGGCTCACCAATACCGTGGGATATGATGGCTACCGACTGGATTTTGTTCGCGGAGTGCAACCCGAATTCATCGCGCAGTGGTTAAACAGCATGCCCAAACGGCCGGATGGATCTCAGCGATTTGCCGTGGGAGAATACTGGGGAGACAAACCGGCCATCAAATACTGGGTGACCACCGTGGAAAGCTACGGTGCCGATGTGGACGCCTTCGACTTTCCGCTGAAATTCACGCTGACGGATATGGCCAACTGGAACGGCGCCGATTTCGATATGAGCTGGCTGAATCACGCCGGGTTGATCCGGGATAATTCCGGGAATAATCTCTCTGGCGTTCAGGTGGTAACCTTTGTGGACAATCACGATACCGGCAAGGAATCGGACAAATGGCTATGGCGCGATTGGGACATGGCGTATGCCTACATCTTGTTTGCCGAAGGCCGTCCCTGCATCTTCTATCCTCATTACTATGGCATCACTCAGGTTTCCAAACACGCCTGTTCCGAAGATCGGGTGACCCCACCGGCCAGCCTCAAAGACGAAATCAATCGTCTAATTTTCATCCGAAAAACCTATCTGAATGGCAGCATGATTGTTTTGAGTGAGATCGGCAATCCCTGGCCCGGTGCCAACACCAGCGATGTGTATGTGGCCCGACGCCAGGGGAATGGTGTCAAATCCGGGGCCATCCTGGTCATTAACGATCACGAAACCGATGTGAAAGGATTGTGGGTGGATAATGCACCTGCTCCCGGATACACCAACTGGGCCGGGAAAGTGCTGGTGAATGCGACCAAAAATGCACTGGAGGAGACCCAGGTTTATGCCGACGGACGGGTGTACGTCTGGGCACCCCCGCGGGGCTATTCCATCTGGGTGGAAAAAAGTGAATACGTCCCCTACACTCCAGGAACAAACGTGGAGCTTGCCGGGGAGAATGAATCACAACCGCAGCTGATCACTCAATTCCAGGTGATTCGTAATTACCCGAATCCCTTTAATCCGGAAACCACCATCGAATTTCAATTACCGGAAACCGGACGGGTGAAACTGACCATTTACAATGCCCGTGGACAGGAGATTGCCACCCTGGTTGATGGGATGATGGAGGCCGGGACACATCGGGTTCGCTGGCAGGCCAGGAATCAACCTTCGGGCATGTATTTTTACACCCTGCAGTGGGAGGATCAACGTCGGGTAGGCAAAATGCTGCTGGTGCGATAAATCCGGATTCTGCATGAAACCACGAATTACACGAATTAACGCGAACAAAAACAATAAAATCCGTTTGATTATATCCGGGTGAAAAATGTGATCCGGGATTTAATCGCTATTTTATTGATATTTTTAGGATTCATTCACGTGATTCGTGGTTGATTGCATGATTTGGGTTTCATGCATTTTTTGGTTGAAAGCAAGATGCGGTGGGTTTCTTCAAAATTCATGAATCGCAACAAATTAAGAAAGGGGATGGCAGCCCATCCCCTTTCTTGTGGTAAAGTCCTTTTCGCGATCCAGCCGTTATTAGCAAACCTGTCCACCCATTTGCTATCTGGCACAATCTCCCTGTTGCCAAACGGTTAACGGGCACGGCGCCGGCTTTTTACCTGATCCACAAGCACCATCAAAATACCACCGATTAACAAAATGGTGCCCAGCCACAGCACTGCCATCATCGGTTTTTCGCGGACTTCTACCGCCATGGTGTCCTTCTGTTCCTCATCATTTCCCATTTTAATGGCCAGCTGGATCCGCTTGGAGGTTGCATCCACTGATTTCAGATAAAAGCGATAATCCGTTCCCGGCAGCGCCACTTCTTCCCGCTTCATACCGCCACCCGGCTGCATGTAAATGGCCGGTGAAATTTCATATTCCTTCCAGTAATTGTTTTCCTTGCGGGCAACTTTCAACTTGGCTTTGACCACCTGCTTATCGGAACCCATGGCCACATCAAAGCGGGTAAATTCCACCCGCAAATCGCCAATTTCTTCCGATTCGTTCTGATCCAGCGTGATTTCCCGCTCGCTTAGCAGTTCCCCCGGTGTAAAGGAAAACGGTTCAATGTAAATATCCTTGGTCAAGCTGCTTTTCACGTCGGGGGAAGCCATGTAGCTCTGGTTGTAGTCGCTGTAATAGAAAAGCGGATAGGCTTCGTATTCTTCGCCTTCCGGCGTGCGCACGATTAATTTCACCATGTCGCGGCCATCGGGCTGTGGCACGAATCCTTCAAACTTCAATTCAATTCCCAGACTGGTTTTCTGGAATTCTCCCTTGGGCAGGCTCACCCGTTCGCTGCGATCGTAAATGGAGGAAATGACGATTCCGATAACCATCAACGCCAGTCCCACATGGGCCAGATAGGCTCCGGATTTCATGAAATTCTTCCGCATGAATCGATAAATGAATACCCCGTTGGTCACAAAGGCAAACATGGACAGCAGCAGCAGGGTGATGGAAATCCAGTCCCGCAATCCCAGAACGATCCCCACAAGGGTCGTCACCATGGCAACGATGGCGGCTTTAATAATCGTGGCCCAATCGCGGATGCGGGCCACTTTCCATCCCAGCATGGGTGCCAGTGCCAGCGCAACAATCATAAACACCGCAATGGGAATGATTACCTGGTTGTAATATTCTGCCGATACGCTGGCGGGATTCCCAAACAATCCCGTATAGATGGGCGATGAGGTCGCGACCAAAACCAGAATACTGGTCACGAACAGGGTCATCATTCCCACAAAGATGAGGGTTTCCCGGGTCAGGAAGGCATCGGTAAATCGGGGACTTTCCACACCGCGGGTTTCCCGGAAGAACACAAACAAGAACAGGGCGGTAAACAGCAAGACCATCAGGATCAGATAAATATTCAATCCGGATTCGGCAAATGAATGGACGGAAAAATCAGTTAAAACACCGGAACGCGTGAGGAAAGATCCCCAGAGCACGGTGATGAAGGTCAGACCGGCCACAAAGAGATTGGTTTTCACCAGTCCCTTTATTCGGCTCTGGATGATGATCCCATGCACCAGCACCGCACTGAGGAGCCAGGGCACCAGGGAGGCGTTTTCGACCGGATCCCAGGCCCAGTAACCACCCCAGCCCAGGGTAATGTAGGCCCAATAGCCGCCCAGAATGATTCCGGCCCCCAGGGACATGGCCACAAAAACCGCCCAGGGTCGCACGTGTTTAATCCACCCATGGAAATCCTTATTGATCATGGCCGCCATGGCAAAGGCAAACAGCACCATGGCCGAGGAGTAGCCCAGAAACAGCGTAGGCGGATGCACCCGCATCCAGGGATTAATCAGCAATGGATTCAATCCCGCCCCATCCCTGGGAACAAATCCAACGGGGGCCTCTTCGTGCACGTGCCACACCATGGCAAAAGGGTTCTTTTTCAGCAGGATGAGCAAAATGTAGGCCTGCACCAGCGTAAAGAAGACCAGCACCAGGGGCTGATCCTTCCCTACCCGGCGAATTAAGATTATTCCGTAAATCACGCCATAAAACAGCCAGAGCAAAAAGGTACCCTCCTGCCCTGCCCAGAAAGTGGACATCAGGTAATCCCAGGACAGGCTGCGGGAGGAGTAACTGTAGACATAATTTACATCAAAACGGTGGGTCATGATGTAGTACATCAACAAGCCGGAAGCAAAAATGATTCCGGCACTCATCAGGTAAAAACTGCGGTTTGCCAGCTGCAGCATCTCCGGGGTGCGATCGCGATGATAAAAATAATAGGCCACGATGGCCACCACGGAGGCCACAAAGGCAACGGTTATACTCATGAATCCAATAATCATGACTGTACCCCTTTCGATTCTTCCGCCTGATATTTAGATGGGCACTTGATTAGCAGCTGGTTGGCCTCAAACACACCATTCCGGTAGGCCCCAATGGCTACCACTTCCATGGCCTGCTCAAAATTGGAGGGTTTCACACCATGATAAACCACCTTAAAAACCTCTCCGGTGGTGTCCTTCATTTCGAAAATGAACACTTTTTTCTCATAGTCATACCTTTCTGAACCGGGGATGCGAGTTCCTTTTACCTGCACCACCCCGCCGGTTCGCTTTGCCTCCTGAAGGGAGACATAGGGCGTGAACGACTGTTTGAGCTTCAGACCGGCAAAGGCAATGAACACCAGAATGATGCCAATACCGACTATATATTTAGGACGCATGGTCGACTTCTCCTACATTTTGGTTCTTAAAATATTAACGCCCATTCAGGGGCAGATTTCCAGGTTTATTTTTTTTCTTCGCCTTCCTGCCACTCCACCTTTTGTTTAACCTGTTTCAATTGACGATCCAGGTAAATTAAGAAGAAAAACACACCCAGCCAGACAATCAAAGTGACGGCCAGTACCACGTAAATATTCTGCCCCACCGGTTTGGTTTCCGGCTGCATTAACATGCCCAGAACATTCAGCATGTACATCCCGATGATGTGCCACATAACGTTCTCCTTTTACATCCGTTTGCTTAGTTTTAGTTTAAGAAACTCAATCTCCGTTTTAATCCGCAGGATCCAGTAAAACAGCACGGTAAATCCAAACAGCGATCCCAGAAACACCTGCAACATGCGCGGATCCATTTTAATCTTTCGTTCTGGATTGATCAGCGGATCTGGATGCAGGGAATCGTAGATTCTGGGGATGACAAACACCAGAAAAGGAACGGTCACAAAAGCCAGGATGGAATACACCGCAGCCAGCCGCGCCTTCTGATTCTTTTCTTCAATGGCCGAACGCAGCGCAAAGTAAGCCGCGTAAATGAGCAGCAGGACGAAGATTGAGGTCTCGCGCGGATCCCAGTTCCAGTAGGACTGCCAGATTTCTTTTGCCCAGATGGAGCCCGTAACCGTTGCCAGCACGGTGAACATGAACCCAATTTGTGCCGAGGAAGCCGCCCAGATGTCGTACACGATATTTTGTTTTTGCAGATAGCGAATGCTGTAGAGCGCCGAAATGAAGAAAGAAAGCGTTGCCACCCATGCTGAAGGTACATGAAAATAGAGCACCCGCGTGGTCTGTCCCAGACCCTTTGCCACCGGCGTGTACAAAAAGGCTCCCAGAATCATGACCGTCATCCAGATGCCCAGTAACCATTTCCACCAATCCCGTTTCATGACTATTTCCTCCAGATAAATTCAAACAGCATAATGGAGCTGGTTAAAATGACCACCGTAAACGAAAACAGCAATTGAATGTCTGCCAGACAGTCCGCCAGTCCCCCACCCTGAATGGCCGTCCAGGTGCCCTGAATGGCCGAACGCAGGACAGGAATGGAAAGCGGAAAGCTGAGCACCGCAAATAAGGCGCCGCGGGTACTGGCCTGGGCCACAATTGCCGCCATGATTGTTCCTATCGACGCCAGGCCAACGCTGCCCAGTATAATGATGGTCAAAAACGCTCCCATACCCTGAACATCCACGTTTAAGAGAGCAATGTATAAGGGAATGACAATGATTTCCAGCGAAAAAAGAAGAACCACATTGAAGACCCACTTGCCCAGAAAGATGGCCGTCGGGGGTGCGACCAGCCGCAGGGTATCGGAGGTTTGCTGCTCTTCCTCGCGTACGAAAATGTGGGCCAACCCGGACATGGCCGAGAAAAAAATGATGATCCACAACATGGCCGATTGAATGGGGGGATCCAGTTGCATGGGGCCAATGGAAAAGCTCACGGCGGTCAAACTGATTACCGCAAATAAAATGATGGCATTAATGGCATATCGCGTGCGAAATTCCAGGTGAAAATCTTTTTGAAAAATAATATTACTTTTGACCAGTAACGTCCACACGTTTTCTTCCAAAGCGGATTTCCTCAGGTTCATTGGTCGCCACAATTAAGATTTTATCCTTTTGTTGTTCTTCCAGTAATTGGTAAACCGTTTCGCTACCCTCTTCATCCAGATTGGAAGTGGGCTCATCTACCAGCAACACTTCCGGCTGATGAATCAAAGCCACCACGTACTTCATTCGCTGCAACATGCCCGACGAAAAGGTTTTCAGCAAGTCCAGTTCCCGTCCGGCCAGCCCAAAATGGGCCATCAGTCGCTTTAACCGCGATTTATCCACCGGTACCCCGCGAATCCGGCTGAAGAATTCCAGATTCTCCCAGGCCGTTAGATTCAAATACAGCTGCAAATAGGGCCCCACCAAGCCAATCACCCCATACACTTCGTGAGGCGCATAGGTTCGACCATTGATGTGATAGGTGATTTGTCCGCTGGTCGGGGAAATCAATCCGGAAATGATCCGCACCAGGGTGGTTTTTCCCGAACCATTGGGCCCGGTAATGGCCAGGGATTCACCGGATTGTAAGGAAAAATTGATCTGGGAAAAGATGAGGCGGTCGTTGAATTGTTTCTGGAGGTCACGCGCTTCAATCCGAATCATTGAACTTGCTTTCCTTGTGTCAGAAGGAAAATTACGCAATAAAATGAAAAATGAAAAAACATTAAAAAATTTTAGCGTGTGGGTATTATTCAGGTAAGCGAACGATTTAAGAAGTCAACAATTCGGCGGGCGGCCCGTTCACTGGCACCGGGGGGGCCCAGCACCTCGGGAATGGAAGCCAGACCGGATTTGACCGCGATATAATAACGTTCATCTTCCAGATACTTGCGGGCATACTGTTGTACTCGTTCTACCGTTAAATGGTGTTGGATTAATTCCGGTACCACAGGCTTCCCGGCAACAATGTTGGCCAGCGCGATATGATCCAGCTGGATTAACAACCGTCCCAGATAATAGGTGAGCGGCGCCACCCGATACATCACCACCATGGGCGTTTGCAAATACCCCAGCTCCAGAGTGGCTGTGCCACTGGCAACCAGCGCAAAGTGGGCATGTTTCATCAAAGCATGCACATCCTGATCAATGATCCGAATGGAATCCGGTACCAGCTGTCGGTAAAACGCCATTTCCAGATGCTCCGGTTTTCCAACAATCGGGACAATCCGGTGGGTTCGTGCCAGCTCCTGGACGGCAGCAATCATCACCGGAAGCAACTGCCGCACCTCCATCTCACGGGATCCTGGTAGCAGGGCAATAATTCGTTGATCTGGTGCAAGACCATATTTTTCTCGGAATGCTTCCTCAGGCAACAGATGGGTCAACTGATCCACCAGCGGATGTCCCACCCAGTGTGCCTGAATCCCAAAGCGGGCAAAAAAGGATTCTTCAAACTTGAAGATTACCAGCGGCAAATCCACATATTTACGGATCTTTTCAACCCGTTTTTGTCCCCAGGCCCAGAGCTGCGGACAGATGTAGTAGATCACCGGAATGCCCATCCCATGGGCCATTCGGGCAATGTGCAGATTAAATCCAGGATAGTCCACCAGAATCACCGCATCTACCCCGGCTTCCAGTCGCCGCCGGACGCCCTTCTGCACCCGTAAAATGGTGGGCAAATGACGAATCACTTCCGCAATGCCCAGAAATGCCAGCTGGGACAGGTGATATATCAGTTCCACTCCCGCCTGCTGCATCCGATCTCCACCGATGCCGGTAAAACGCCATTCGGGTTGAAGCGTCAATAACGCCTGCACCAGGTCGGCAGCGTGACGATCCCCGGAGGCCTCTCCGGCAATGATGAAAATGGTTCGCTTTCTGGTGGACTGTTCCTGGTTCATGCGATTATGCCCCGGAGGCACCTCCGGATTCATGTTTCAGCGTGATGACGATGATTTCATCTCCCTCCTGAATTATCTGATCCGAGGGAGGATTGGTAACCACAGTACCATCCGCGTGATGGATTCCCAGCGCAATGCTGTTTTTCTCCCGTTTTAACCGGGTCATGACCTCCAGAAAGGCCTGTCCAATCATCTCCTCTGTTGCGGGAATTTTGTACAGATCGTTCCCCAGACGGGCACTCAACAATTCCGAGATGACCTTGCTGATGCCATGATCCATGGTTGCGCGGGCCAGCAATCGGGCACTGAACTCACTCCCCACGATGATCTCGTCTGCATGGGCGCGCTGGCAATGTTTAATATTTTCCTCGGTGGATAATTCGACCACGGTATACACGTTGGGATTCAGGCTTTCCACGGTTAGAACGGAAAGCACCACCTTGGCATCTCGCGAGGTTTCGTCCAGGGTATCGTCTCCCAGAATAACCACAGAACTGGCGTGGGATAAATTGGCTCGCGTCAGGGTATCTTCGGTCACCTCGCCCTGGATGAAATACAACCGGTCGTCATCCACCGGTTTGGAATCGATATTTGCAATTAAAATGACCGGTTTGGTAGCCATTCGGGGATCGTTGCGGAATTCTTCCAGAATTTCTCGGGCGCGGAAATTCCAGCCACACAGGATAACGTGATCTTCAAAATCGAACGATTTCATCCCTTTTTCTTCCTTCATTTTTTTCTCCACAAAAAAACTGGCCACAGTAGCGGTGAATGTCCCCAGCAAACCAATTCCCAGAAACATGATGAAAATGCCAATGATGCGCCCTCCCGTGGTGGTGGGGGTAATATCGCCGTATCCCACGGTGGTCAAAGTCACGATGCTCCACCAGATGGCATTGAAGATGGTAATGTCGGGTTCAAACAGGTACAGTCCAATGGTGCTGACCACGATCAGGAGCAGAATCAAAAGGAACAGACGCCCCAGGTTTTCGTGGCGCGCAAAATACACAAAATCCGAAATCATTTTGGCCAGTGTTCGGAACATCCTACGCCCCATGCGCTTCATTTTCCGTTACATTCAATAACCGTTACGGAACCGTGGTCAAAAGCTACGCCAGAGCCCCAACCCTGAAAAAGAAGGAATCCGTTTCACTACCGGGAACTGTTGAACGGCACCAGAACGATCTGCATTCGCGCCCCTCTGCCCTTACGTTTCCTTCTCACCCAATGTCCAGACGTTCCCGATTCCCGCAGATTTTGCTCCGTTCCCAAAACGATGCTTCAAAATATAATGGAAAAATTTCCTGGTGAAAATGGTTTCCCAATTCGGACGTCCTGTCAGACGGATGCACAGTCACATAAACGACTTGCTTTTTCAGCCCGTCAGCGTTTCAACCCAGGTTATGCAGAAGATCACGAATTGCACGAATGAACACTAATAATCCCAGATTATGCAATAGCCTACGAATTACACGAATTAACATAAATAATCCCAGATTATGCATGAGAACCACGAATGAAACGAATTAAAATGCACTTGATTCTATCTGGATAAAAACGTTTTCCCGGATACATTCGTTATTTTGTTGATATGATTCGAACTCATTCGCGTGATTCGTGGTTTCTTGCATTATTTGGGTTCAATACAGATCCCAGTCGCCTTTCAAATAATACTGGTAAACTTTCAGTCCCATCTGATTGGTAATGTCCACCTCTTCCAGTCCATCCAGTTCGTTTTTACCAAAGAGCAGCATGCGTTGCATGGCTTCCTGATTGAGGAACCGGGTGGGAACGGTGTCGAAACGGCGGGTCATCAAATATTGTTTGAAGGCGGCGGTATCCATGTCCGGGCGATTGATGCCCACAACCCATCCCCATTCCCCCAGAGTGGGAATGTGATTGCGGTAGGGCACTGCGGTAAATCCGGCTGCGCGGATGGTCTTCAAAATGGACAGGAAGGCCTTGCGGGCAAAGAAAGGGCTGGTGGCCTGGGTGACCAGGGTACCCCCGTTGGACAAATGCCGCCGACACAACCGGTAAAATTCCACCGAATACAGTCGGGCCAGCTGAACAGACTTGGGATCCGGAAGATCGATGATGATCACATCGTACAGGCTTTTGCTTTCTTTCAGGTACACGTAAGCGTCCTGGTTAATGACGGTAACTTTGGGGTGATTCAGGGCATTCTGATTGATGGCGGTGAGCACCGGATGCGTGGCCGCCAGTCGGGTGATGGCGGGATCGATATCCACCAGGACAATTTCGTTCACTTCGGGATATTTCAGCACCTCCCGCACGGCCAGTCCATCTCCCCCTCCCAGAACCAGCACCCGCTCCCTGGCCACGGCCGCCTGCATGGCCGGATGAACCAGCGGCTCGTGGTACCGCTCTTCATCATACGTGCTGAACTGTTCGTTCCCATCCAGATACAGCCAGAAATAGTCCTTCCACTGGGTGATCACAATTCGCTGATAGGGGGTTTGTTCCCGGTAGATGATTTTGTCCATGTACTTCCGCTGTTCCCCGTAGAGCACAATCGGTTGTGCCGCAATGGCAACAAACCCGATGATTAACGGCACCATCACCAATCCGGCGGTCAGAGTCCGCAAGCGCACCAGATGCTGACGAAATTGCATGAAAAGCGCCGCAGCCACCAGGAAATTGATCATGCCCAGAATAATCGGGGTGTAGGTTAATCCCAGATGCGGCAAGGCCACAAATGCGAACAACAATCCCCCCAGCAGGGCACCGTAGTAATCTTTTTCCATCACCGTGCTGATGTTGATGCGCAGTTCCTCAAAAAAATCATTCAAACGGGTGGCCAGGGGAATTTCAAACCCGATCAGCACCCCGATGGTAATGGCAATGAAGTAAATGAAGATCCAGATATCCTGCACATAAGCCGACAGGAGGTAAGTCAGGGATGCACTACCGGCGGTCAGAATGGAGAGGACAAATTCGGTAACGATAAATGCATCCAGCAGGTAACGGTCAGGGATAAAGCGGCTGAATCGACTGCCCAGGCCCATCGCAAACAACATGAAGGACACAATCAGCGTCCATTGCAGCACCGTATTGCCCAGCAGGTAACTGGCTAATGTGGACATGACGTACTCTGCCACAATGCCGGACAATCCGGTCGCAAAAATGCAGGCCTTTAAAATAAAGTTCTTTCGGGTTTTCAATTCGTCGAATGGTTCCTCTACTTGGGTGGACAACCTGGATTCCATTTTGCCTTCATCATTACACAATCCACCCCAACAAAAACGAAGCCGCAATGTAGGAAAACGCCTCCAGAATGCCGGCACCCACGTTGGGATGTTCCTGGTGCACCACTTCGTCCGTCAAACGCGCCCCGGGGAGCAACAATTTGTCCGTTGCCATCCGTACCAGGGGCAACATCACAATGCCGAAAAGGTAATATTTTCCATATTCGGTTAGATTGAATTGCCAGGAGTAGAAATCGCCCATGGTACCCAGCCGGACAATATTGCCCAGGGCGACCAGCACTCCGGCAAACGCCACTCCCACGGCAACGTTGTCCCGCTCAATGGCTTCATGAATGTCAAACGGCGTGATGAAGTTGTACACCTTTGCCGCAACGATTAACCCCAGCTGCCCCAGTATCCAGAAGACGGTAGCGGTGATCAGGTCACCGCCCTGCCCGGAAATGGCTCCATAAATAATCAATCCTATGGCAATATGATTGCCCGCCTGCACCACACCGGTGCCCACGTTCTGATCCTGGATGATTTCCTTGTAATTATCGAATCTGGGCAGAATGATCTTGTTATTGATAAATACCGAGACATTCAACAACAGGATGGAAATGGTTCCAAAAAAGAAGATATCCAGTAAATCGTCCACCAGCCCCACAGATGGGCCTTCCAGAATGCCCCCCAGCGCCAGCACCAATCCCAGATAATATCCCATCAAATCCACAGCCAGGGCCATGTTGTCCTTTTCCACCAGCTCCTCCTTGACCCGGAAGGCTGGATGGGTTCGATCATAAAACAACTTACCCAGCACAAACAAAATGAACACAGAAACCAGATAAATAATTCCGGTGACGACTTGATCCAGAGTCATTCCGTCCTCCAGATAAACATGATCCACACAATTTATGGTTTACATGGGGTCGTTGGATACCACTACCGGGAACAGCGATGGATGCCTACCGTCCCGTTTACTTGCCAAAGCCCCCGCTGCGGCTGCGCAGTCCACTCATTTTGCTGCGGCGCACCCGCTGTTTGACCTTATCGGCAAATCGCTGCTTCTTCAACTGTTGCTTCAGTTGCTGACGCTCAAAGAAAGAACGGTGCGTCTTTTTGGTGATTTTACCAAAGGTGCCGTACTCATTCCCCCGCCCAAAATACGGTCGCCCCTGACGGGTGTATCGGCGATAATCTTCCCAATCGCTCTGGTAAATGGGACGGGTGAACATCCCAAACATCTGGCTTAGAAACATGTACTTGCCGTAAAACTCCCAGAAGCTATTGCCGTGGGCATCGGTACGCCAGGTGCCGTAACGGGGATTCCCCACATATTGATATCCCGGTGGGAATTGCACATCCACAATCTGGCCATCCGGCGTTTTGCTCAATAACGCCATGCCCAGAAAGTTGAAATATTTCTCGTACGTCTTGCGGTCTACTTTGTACCAGTCGGTGATTTCGGTGAAATACACCAGGCTGTCCGGGTTTTCAGCGACAGGCTCTGCATATATAACCTTGTACTGGTGATAATAATCCTTAAAAAAATTGCCTTCTTCCTTCATGTCGTTCAGGATGATGGTAAACTCCGGATACCGGGCGTACTGTTCTTTCAGTTGTTCCAGAGGGGAAAAGCGGGCGGCACAGGACAGCAAAAGGGCTGCCATCAAAATAATCCATCCCCGGCGAACGTTCATGGGCGTATTCCTCTTTTTATTCCGTTGTGGATCGGGGTAAAATGTTGCTAAACTGATACGGTTCGACGTAATACCCAAAAGCGGCTTCAAATTCGGTTTCCCCCCACTGCTCAATGGTCACGAAATGTTCATCCTCTTCATCGATGAAATCCCAGTACACAAAGCCAATGGGCGGTTCCTTTCCATCCTCGTAAAAATAGCCAGCGCCGGATTCATCCAGATAATACGTTTTGCCCTTGTAGGTGATTTGGTGCGGTGGGTCGTCATGTTCGATGATGTAGCTGCGCACGTCTTCCTGAATGGCCCCCAGGGGAATCTTTCGGGATACCGTCCATTCCACATCGTCGTCCTCGGATTTTTCCAGATAGATTTTTTCCCGGCCGGCAGTAAGTTCCCACTCTTCAGCGGTATACCCTTCCCCAAAATCGTACCGGTGATGCGCGGTGACCTCCCAGGTTTTCATGTCGTAATCCACCAGGTAACCCACCTGCAGCTTCTCCAGGGTTAAATCCCGCAGGGGATCAAATTCCTTTTTGTCCTTTTTCTTGAAAAAATCGAACAGCGCCATGGCCTCCCCATCCGTTCGGTTAAATCCAAATTAAGACATCCACCAGGGATAAGCAAGACGGGTCGAAAATATTCTGCACAACGGGCAAAGGCATGAAAAATAATCCCGGATGATGCAATAGCCTGGGAAATACACGAATTCACACAAATTGAACCCAGATTATGTATGAGCCTGCGAATTACACGAATTAATACCATAAAATGCACTGGATTCGATCTGGATGAAACTGTTTTCCCGGATATATGCGCTATTTTGTTGATATGATTCGAGTTCATTCGCGTGATCCGTGGTTTAATGCATTATTTAGGTTTAAACCAAAATTTCACTCAAGAGTTTATTACGGATTTGCGATTGTTAAAGCTTGAGCTTGTAAAATGGTGAATGTTTTTGTATTATTGACGCTCCGTCGATTCGATCAAGTGGGATTAGACAGAAGGAGTCTTTCCATGGATTATGTGGGCAGTATCAAGGTGATTCCCCGTTTACCGGAAGAATTGCAGCGGTTAAAAGAACTGGCGTACAATTTATATTTTTCCTGGAATCCGGAAGCTCGCCAGTTGTTTCGGCAGATCGATCCTGAGCTCTGGAAGCGGGTGAATCATAATCCGGTAAAATTTTTACAGGAAGTTCAGCAACACCTGCTGGAGGAAAAATCTCGCGATCCCCAATACCTGGCGTTATTCAAAAAGGTGATGGTGGAATACGACCAGTACATGAAAAATGAAGATACCTGGTTTTCCCATGCACACCCGGAATATCAGGATAAAATCATTGCGTATTTTTCTGCAGAATTTGGTTTTCACGAGTCGCTGCCCATTTACGCCGGGGGCCTGGGGGTACTGGCTGGTGACCATTTAAAATCGGCTTCCGATCTGGGCATCCCGCTGGTCGGGGTCAGCCTGTTCTATCATCAAACCTACTTCACCCAGCAGATTGACGCCCACGGCAATCAGATTTCTCTGTATGTTCCCTATCAACCGGAAGAGCTTCCCCTCCACCCGGTGCTGGACGAAAAGGGAAAGCCTATTATTATCTCGGTAGAAGTGGGTCCGCGAATCGTGAAGGTGCGCATCTGGAAAGCTCAGGTGGGGCGAGTGGCGGCCTACTTGCTGGATACCAATATTCCAGAGAATACACCGGAAGACCGGATGATCACTGCCAGACTTTACGGTGGGGATCAGGAAATGCGCATTTCGCAGGAGATTGTGCTGGGAATGGGCGGTGTGAAGGCACTAAAACGCCTGAACATTCATCCCGATGCCTGGCACATGAACGAAGGGCACTCGGTCTTTCTTTCCCTGGAGCGCATTCGGGATCTGGTCAAATCCGAAGGACTGAAATTCCATGAGGCGCTCGAGGCCGTGGCCGCCAATACCATATTTACCACGCACACGCCGGTACCGGCCGGTAACGATGCCTTCCCGGCACCCATTAAGGAAAAGTATTTTCAAAAATACTGGCAATCGGTGGGAATCAAACGTTCCGAATTCATGGAGCTGGGATCGCAGGCCCAGCCCGAAGGTTACGAAATCTTTAACCTCACCATTCTGTCTCTGAAGTTATCCCGGTTCCGCAACGGTGTCAGTGAGCTCCACGGAAAAGTATCGCGACAACTATGGCACGATGTGTGGAAGGACATTCCCGAGGAAGAAGTCCCCATTACCCACATTACCAACGGGGTGCACAATATGACCTGGACGGTGCGGAAAATTCGCGAATTGTTTGATGACCATCTGGGTCAGGAGTGGCGCTGGCGTCTGGACGATCCGGACTTCTGGCGTGCGGTGCAGGAGATCCCTGACGAGGCGCTCTGGCAGGCAAAGATGGAATTAAAAGAAAAAATGCTCCAGCACGTTCGGGAACGCCTGCGGGCGCAATTCCAGCGCAATCGGATCGGTACGTTGCTGATTCGGCGGCTGGAGGAGATGCTCAAGCCAGAGATCTTAACCATTGGATTTGCCCGTCGGTTTGCCACCTACAAACGGGGAACGTTAATTTTCCGCGATCCAGAACGGTTGAAGCGCATTTTAAATCACCCGGAGCGGCCGGTACAAATCATCTTTGCCGGTAAAGCACATCCCCGGGACGAAGGTGGGAAAGCCCTGATTCGCACCATTTACGAATATTCCATGAAAGAAGGGTTTCAGGGCAAAATTTTCTTTGTGGAAGGATACGACATGAGTCTGGCCAGAGACCTGGTATCGGGTGCGGATGTGTGGTTGAACAATCCCCGTCGGCCACAGGAAGCCTCTGGCACCAGCGGACAGAAAGTGGGATTGAACGCCGGGATTAATTTTTCCGTGCTGGACGGCTGGTGGGTGGAAGGATACAACGGGAAGAACGGCTGGGCCTTTGGGGATCAGGAGGATTTTCAAAATCTGGAAGAACTGGACGATCTGGACGCCGCCGCCATCTACGACATCCTGGAAAACGACATCATCCCCGCTTATTACGAGCGGGATGAGGCCGGTCTGCCCCGTCAGTGGATTCAAATCATGAAACAGTCCATCATGTCCATCCTGCCCATTTTTAATACCCATCGGATGGTGAAGGAGTATGTTCGCAAACTTTACATTCCTGCCATGAATCTGGGCAGGCAATTTCGCGACGATCATTTCAAACTGGCGAAAACCTTCGCCGCCTGGCGGGAACGCATCGAAACCCACTGGGCAGAGGTGTCCATTGAACCGGTTGACGCCCACCCGGAAAAACCGATAGTGTTAAAATATCAGGAAGCGTTCAAGGTAAAAGCCATTGTTCGTCTTGGGGAGGCCATTCAGCCCGGCGATGTGAAGGTGCAGGTATTTCTGGAGCCAGCCGGGGAACCGACGGCTCTGGAGCACCGTCAATTTGAGCTGATTGACATGTCCCGAAAGAAAACCCTGGACGACGGGAGTTATCTGTATGAGGCCACCATTGTCCCCCGAAATAGCGGAAATTTTCACTACACCTTTCGGGTGTTGCCTTATCATCCCAGCCAGGCCAATCCCGTGGAATTGGGACTGGCATGCTGGGCGCATCGGCCGTCTGATTAAGGTCGTCTATATTGCGGGACGACCACCGGGAAAGAACCTCCGGAAGAGGCGATTTTGCGGAACTTTACTCCTGCTTTTGAAACCGGATGATGTTCTTTATTCAGGGAAAAGTGCTTCCGTTCTGGAATATTCGAAAGCGCCCCTTTGCATACTCTGGGGAAGACTACTGCCTTTCCAAATTTGTCCCGGCCTTGGTTAGTTAATCATTTTTCATTCATCGCATTTTTCCACCATTCCATGCCAATTCCATCTTTCACTCCATAATTCCCAGTCACCAATATCCAATCTTTGATTTTTGATTTTTGATTTTTGATTTTTGATTTTTGATTTTTGATTTTTGATCTTCGATCTTCAATTTTCAATCTTCGATTTTCGATTTCGCCTGTGAATCTTCGATTTTCCACTCACCTCCCCCCTATCGGTGACCCAAATACGCCTTCAATTCCCCCTGGAGTTGAACAAACGTGCTATCGGAAATATCACCATAAAATTTCAAGCGTTTCAGGATCATATTCGCTCGCCAGTGCAACTGGCGGGTGGGTCGATTCGGGTTATGCTTGAGCGGAGACGGAATGGTTGCCGCCAGCAACAAGATTTGCACCGGTGTCAGATTCGCCACGGATACTCCAAAATAATATTGAGAAGCCGCCTGAACCCCAAATACCCCCGGCCCCAACTCAATGATGTTCAGATACAATTCCAGAATCCGTCTTTTGGAGAGATGGCGCTCCATCTGGTAAGTAATTGCCATTTCCCTCAATTTGCGGTAGATGCTACGTTCCGGGGACAGGTACAAGTTTTTTGCCAGTTGTTGCGTAATGGTACTGCCGCCGCGCACCACCCGGCCGGTTTGCAAGTTCTTTCGGAAGGCGGCCCTGACCTCGTGCCAATCAAATCCCCGATGCACCCAGAAGGAGGCATCTTCGGCAAGGATCACCGACCGCTGCAAAAGTCGCGGCATGCGGCGGATCTCTACCCACTGGTAGCGAAGATGAAAGGGCAATCCCTGCAACTCAGCCTGGCGCATCCGGTATTGCATCAATGCTGTAATTTCGGGATTCCGCTGGTTCAATTCCCGAACATCCGGAAGCGAAAACCAGAGATGAGCCGCTAAAAAGAGACCCAGCACGATCAGCGATATAAGAAAAATCAGTACACTCCGCCAAAACGCTTTCAAGTCTGACCACCCGGTTTTATCAGGATACGGCGAGTTTTCCTGGAACAACGATTTCTAAAGAACCACTTTTCGGGAATATTTGAAGTGTCTGAACCCATTCAGTGATTTGGGCCTACTCTTCGGAAAGTTCGATTAACACCCCATGCGTGCTTTTGGGATGAACAAAGGCAATTTTCTTGCCCTCGGCGCCAATGCGGGGTTTTTCATCGATCAGCTGGATGCCATGGGATTTTAACACCTCCAGGGCGTGCTGGATGTGGGTCACCGAAAGCGCTATGTGGTGCATTCCCTCGCCTCGTTTGTGCAGGAATCGAGCAATGGGCGAATCCTCGGCGGTTGGCTCCAGATATTCCAGTCGGGTCTCCCCTACTTGAAATCCCACCACCCGAACCTTCTGCTCCGATACCTCTTCCTCGAATACCGGTTCCAGTCCAAATACTTCGCGATAAAACTGCTTGACCGGTTCGATGGACGTGACGGCAATCCCAATATGATCCACCTTCTTCAGCATGGCAACCCCTTATCCCAGGCGATAGTTGGGCGACTCTTTCGTTATGATTACATCGTGGGGATGACTTTCTTTGATGCCGGCGGACGTTACTTTAATAAAGCGGGCTCGGGTTTTCAATTCGGCGATGGTGCGGCATCCCGTATATCCCATGGCGGAACGCAACCCTCCGGTCATCTGAAAGATGGTATCGCTCACCGGGCCGCTATAAGGCACCCGCCCCTCAATGCCTTCGGGAACCAGCTTTTCTGGTTCTTTGGTTTCCGCTTGAAAATACCGATCCTTGCTGCCACGGGTCATGGCACCAATAGAGCCCATTCCCCGAACCTGCTTGTAGCGACGTCCATCCAATAAAATGGTCTCGCCGGGACTTTCCTCCGCACCCGCAAACAACCCGCCAATCATAACCGAGTCAGCTCCTGCCACAATGGCTTTGGCAATATCCCCGGTGTGCTTAATCCCCCCATCGGCAATGATGGGAATGTCGGTATCCTTCAACGCGCGATACACTTCCATGATGGCCGAAATCTGAGGCACCCCCACCCCGGTCACGATGCGGGTGGTGCAGATCGAGCCGGGCCCGATACCGACCTTCACGGCATCCACGCCGGCCCGTGCCAGATCCAGGGCGGCCTCGTAGGTGGCGATATTGCCTGCAATCAGGGGGACATCGGGAAATCGGGACTTGAATGCCTTCACGGTGTCCAGCACCTTTTGCGAATGCCCATGGGCAGTATCGATGACAATCACATCCGCCCCGCGCTCGATCAACGCCGAGGCCCGTTCCAGCCCTTCCTCCCCCACACCAATCGCCGCGCCCACTCGCAGGCGTCCCAATTCGTCTTTGCAGGCATTGGGGTATTTTTCTTTTTTCTGAATGTCCTTTACGGTGATCAATCCGCGCAGATTTCCCTCATCATCCACAACCGGCAATTTCTCGATCTTGTGTCGTTGCAGAATGGTCTTGGCCTCATCCAGACTGGTACCCACACGGGTGGTAATCAGGTTGGACGAGGTCATCAGCTTTTCAATGGGCTGCTCCATATCGGTTTCGAATCGCAAGTCCCGATTGGTAATGATCCCCACCAGCTTACGTCCCCGAACAATGGGAATTCCCGAAATACGATACCGCCGCATGATCTCCAGCGCCTCCCGAATGGGACGATCCGGCGTCAGGGTAATGGGATCCACAATCATCCCGCTTTCCGACCGTTTGACCCGGTCGATTTCTTCCGCCTGTTCCTGAATGGAAAGATTTTTATGAATGATCCCGATACCGCCTTCCCGCGCCACCGCAATGGCCATGCGGGCTTCGGTGACGGTATCCATGGCCGCCGAAACGATGGGAATATTCAGACGAATCTGCCGGGTAAGCCGGGTGCTTAGATCCACGTCTTTCGGTAACACACTGGATTTTGCCGGCAATAGCAAAACATCTTCGAAGGTAATCCCTTCATATAAAATCTTGTTATCTTTATCTGCCATTGGACGTCCCTCAAAAATAAATTGCGATAATTTAATACTTCGCCGGGGGCAAACAAGGGAAAATTTTTTCATCCCGCTCCGGAATCCCCGGCATCCCTGGTAATTTTCAAAACGCCCAAGCGGTTCATAAGCCCAGATTATGCAATAGCCTACGAATGACACAAATTCACACTAATAAAATACATTGGATTGTGTCTGGATGAAAATGTGTTCCAGGGTTTATTCATGATTTAATAGATATTTTTTGGCTTCGTTCGCGTGATTCGCGGTTGAATGCATGATTTGGGTTTATTGGTGTTCATTCGGGTTATTCGTGGTCGAGTGCATAATCCGGGATCGATAAAAAACAGGGTCAGTCCCGGGGGACTGACCCTGTTCTCCTCAACCCGATGAGTCAAACATCGCTTTATTTACCGCAACCCATCATGCCACTGCCTTTCATACCGCCTTTCATGCCTTCCATCATACCGCCCATCATGCCCATCATACATTTCTTTTTCTGGCCCTTAAACTGCTCGCGCTGTTCCAAGGTGAGCACACCCAGCATCTTCTGAGAAGTTTCGTAGGCGCTGACCTGCAACTCCAGTTTGGCATCAAAAATACCTTTCAGAACCTTGCGTACCTGTGCTGGCGAGGCATTCTTGTCAATCAACATATCCAGATCCACTTTTTTCTTCTGGATTTCTGCTTCGCGATCGATCTTGTTCTTTAAGAATACCGCCCGGATGGATTTCAACTTCTGCACCTGATCATCGTTGAGATTCAGCTTCTTCTGCAAATCGGGTAGATGATGAATGGTGTGAAAGGCGCCCATCATGGGGCCATGCATGCCCATCATTTTGCCGCAGCCCATGTGTCCCATCATGCCTTTACCACCCATCATACCGCCGTGCATTTTGCCACCTTTCATCATGGCCTTGCTGCCCATCATTTTCCCCTGCATCATCTTGCCCTTCATCATGGTCATACCGCTGGATGTATCCGGTTGGACGGCCTGTTGGGCGGGATGGTGGGCGGCATGCCCCTGAGCCAGGACAGGTACCAGAAAAACGGCCAGGATCAATACGCTGAGTATGGAAATTACGTGCTTCATCGGTGACTCCTCCTAATGTTAAGTTGTTGTTCGCAGTTTATTGCTTCAAGGTTCATGCCACAAAATCAACTACCGTTCTCAATTCTCTGTTTTTCAATAAGTTATCCGTTTTAACGGGTGCACAACTTTTCCATGGATTCGCGGAAGTTGCCAAATGTCTTCAAATTTGGTGTGGAATATTCTACAGATTCGCTCATCAATCAACCCGGTGACGACATGGATCGCCGTTGACGCCAGATGCCCCACAATATCCGCAGGGACACCAATCCCCCAAATCCAAATAATCCCAGTAAGATATTCACCAGATAATTATCAAATCCCATGAAATGTCCAGCCAGAATGTAAATCCCCAGGGCTATCAAAATCAAGGTAATCAAAATGCTGGTGGTTAACCGATTCATTGCGGCAATCATTTGACTGGCCATTTGCTCCATTTCCGGTTGATTGGTGTGGATCTGAATATCACCATTTTCCACCCGTTGCAATAAGTAGGACACCCGTCGGGGCAGTCCGTGAGCCAGAATCAGCAAATCCATGGCATCTCCCAGTGCCTTTTTGGTTACCCGTTCGGGGGAAAACAACTTGCGCATGAGACGCCGTAAATAAGGCCGCGCAAAATCAAACAATTTGAATTGGGGATCGATCATGGCGCCCAGACCTTCGCTCATGGCCAGAACCTTGAATAAAAGGGCCAGATCCGGTGGAAAATGCAATTGATGCCGGTATGCGATGGTCATTAAGTCGTGAATGAGATCAGATGCGGCCAGTTCCTGCATGGAACGATCTTTAACCCGGAAAAGCAGATGATTCAAATCACGCTTCAGGGCGGGGCGGGTTTCGAATGGCCCGGTAATTCCCATGGCCCACATGGCATCGATCATGCCTTCCACATCACCGGTGGTCATGGCATAGGAAAAGCGCAGGAAGTGTTCCCGCGTCTGATCCTCCAGGTAACCCACCAATCCAAAATCCATCAACCCCAATCGTTGATCGTCCATGACCACAAAATTTCCCGGATGGGGATCGGCATGGTAAAACCCAAATTCAAAAATCTCTTTAAATGTAAGGGATACGGCCACTTCGGCCAGTTTCTGTCGATCAATGGTTTGGCCCTCCGGGTGATGATCGAGCTCGGTTACCTTTATCCCCTGAATCTCCTCCATCACCAGCACGCGGGAAGTGCTCCATTCCCAGTAGATTTTGGGAATGTGCAACCGGCGATCCCTTTTGAACAATGCCCGAAAGCGATCGGCGTTCTGTCCTTCCCGGATGTAATCCAGCTCATTTTCCAGGGTAAAGCGGAATTCTTCCAGCAATCCCTCCAAATCGTACTTCTGACCAAACCGGGTGTGAATGGTCATGTACTGCACGACTTCTTTCAGGATTTCCATGTCCCGCTGGATAATGTCCCGCAATCCCGTTTTTTGAATCTTGACTACCACCGACTGGCCATCCTGCAACCGGGCCCGATACACCTGCCCAATAGATGCCGATGCCAGGGGCCGGGTATCCAGTTCGGCGAACACCTCGGTGTAAGGCCGTTGGAGTTCAGCCTCCAACACCGGTTGAATAGCCGAAAAGGGCATCGGAGGTACCCGATCCTGCAGTCGAGCAAATTCCTCCGCATAAGTAGGAGAAATAAGATCAGGGCGGGTGCTCAGGATTTGAGCCAGCTTAATGAAGGTGGGGCCCAGTTCTTCAAACGCCATACGCAAATGTTCGGCAGCAGAATACACCTGTTTACGACGGGGATGTCCCAACAATCCCCAGTGAAAGGGCACCAGCCGCCCCAGACCCATCTCCACAATCAGCCAGCCAAATCCATGGCGCACCAGAATCGAGGTAATTTCCCGGAACCGTTTCATGTTACGGGGACGGATCATGCCTCACCCCCATGCGGTTACTCAAATATTTCTCCCCAGACATTAGCCCGTCATGCATCTCAGGCTGAACGGGCGGGTAATTTTCCGGCCTCCGTTTTACAAACTGGATGGATTTCCCTTTCCTTTGTGTACGCGACGTTCGCCGCCATACTGATTGCGAATATATTTTTCCGGATCGGCCTGGAATTGCGCCATGCACAGTGGCGTACAAAAATAATACGTCACGCCATTATATCGATACCGGGGAGTATCCGGGTGGTTTTCGTCAACATCCATATGGCAAACCAGATCTTTGGCCATTGATTCCTCTCCTTTCTTACAAATTCCTGCGACTTCCGTTTTTGCGGATTGAATTTACAAATGCAATGCCAATGCAGGCATCGTCCACAATATAGGCAGGACGAAAGCACAAATTCCAATACTATTTCCGGTAATTTTCAGAAACTGCCATCACCGTAGCACTTGCCCCAGATTATGCATTAAAACCACGAATTACACGAATTAACACCAATAAATATAATAGAATACACTTGATTCTATCAGAATAAAATGTTTTCCCGGATATATTCGCTATTTTGTTGATATGATTCGAATTCATTCGCGTGATTCGTGGTTTAACACATTATTTGGGTTTAACCCTGCTCTTGCGGAAATGTGTAGACTATTGCACAATCCGGGGAAAATTCTGCACTGGATGAACCCCAATTTTGCATTAGTTTACGATTTCCACAAATTCACACGAACAAAAACAATAAACCCAGATTTTACTTTAGCCTACGAATTTAGCCTACGAATTACACGAATTAACACCAATAAAAATAATAAAATCCAGCTGATTCTATCTGGATGAAAATGTTTTCCCGGATATATTCGCTATTTTGTTGATTTTTTTCGAATTCATTCACGTGAGTCGTGAATTAACGCTTTATTTGGGATAATAAGATTGTGTCTGGATGAAAATGTGTTTCAGGGATTATTCGCAATTTTTTTGATATTTTTTGATTTCATTCGTATGATCTTCGATTTCATTCATCATTTAGGATTATTGGGGACAAAAAGCAACGCTGTGAGCGTTGCTCTCTGCGCCTGTTCTGGGACTCTCTGACTGCCAGCGCAGTCGGCAGGCAGGGAACCCACATCGGGGTTCACACTTCTCCACTAAACAATAAAGCAACGCTCATCGCGTTGCTTCCTGTGCCGGAGGTGGGACTCCCTGCCTGACTGCCAGCACAGTCGGCAGGCAGGGAAACCACACCGGGGCTCACCCCTTGCCTACAAACAATAAAGCAACGCGCATCGCGTTGCTTCCTGTGCCGGAGGTGGGACTCCCTGCCTGACTGCCAGCACAGTCGGCAGGCAGGGAACCCACATCGGGGTTCACCCCTTGTCTACAAACAATAAAGCAACGCACATCGCGTTGCTTCCTGTGCCGGAGGTGGGACTCCCTGCCTGACTGCCAGCACAGTCGGCAGGCAGGGAACCCACACCGGGGCTCACCCCTTGCCTACGAAACAATAAAGCAACGCACACAGCGTCGCTTTCTGTGCCGGAGGTGGGACTCCCTGCCTGACTGCCAACGCAGTCGGCAGGCAGGGAACCCACACCGGGTGTCACTCCTTGCCTAATAAACAATAAAGCAACGCTCATCGCGTTGCTTCCTGTGCTGGAGGTGGGACTCCCCGCCTGACTGCCAGCACAGTCGGCAGGCAGGGAAACCACACCGGAGCTTACCCCTTCTCTACTAAACAATAAAGCAACGCTCATCGCGTTGCTTTCTGTGCCGGAGGTGGGACTCCCTGCCTAACTGCCAGCACAGTCGGCAGGCAGGGAACCCACATCGGGGTTCACCCCTTGCCTACGAAAGAATAAAGCAACGCGCATCGCGTTGCTTCTTGTGCCGGAGGTGGGACTCGAACCCACACCGGGTGTCACCCCGACCGGATTTTGAGTCCGGCGCGTCTGCCAGTTCCGCCACTCCGGCGACCCAAAACCTTAACTTCAGGCGAGCCAAATATATAAACCAAATATGGCTAAATCAAGTTTCTTCTGGATTTACCAGCGTAACAAAACCGATCCCCAGGTAAAGCCCGCCCCAAATGCCGCCAGACAAATTAAGTCCCCATCCTTGATGCGTCCCTCTTCCCAGGCTTCGCTCATGGCGATCGGGATGGAGGCCGCCGTGGTGTTTCCGTACTTATGAATATTGCTCACAATTTTATCCATGGAAATGCCCAGTTTCTGGGCAACCGCCTCGGTAATGCGCTGATTAGCCTGATGCGGAATCACCAGATCCAGATCCTCCACCGTATATCCCGTGGCCTCCAGCGCCTCCATGATGGCCTCCGGGAATTTGGATACTGCATGTTTAAATACGTAACGGCCTTCCATTTTGGGGTAGATTCGATCCGAATCCACAATTTCATGCGTGATATAGGGATGATTGATTACCGAAGGAAACTCGCTCCACAATTTAGTCGCATAACGTCCATCGGCATGGAGGTGGGTGGTTAAAATGCCGCGATCTGGTTCATCGGTAGCCGTCACCACCGCCGCTCCCGCGCCATCGCCAAACAATACAGCCATATCCCGACCGCGGGTAGACAGATCCAGTCCCGTGCTCTGGATCTCCGCACCCACCACCAGAATATTCCGATACGTTTCCGTCTTGATGAACTTATCGGCAACAGCCAGGGCATATACAAAACCGCTACAGGCATTCCGAATATCCATGGCCGGTACGCCGGGGATCTCCATTCGGGCCTGCAGGAAACAACCGTTGCCGGGAAATTGGGCATCGCCGGCAATGGACGCCACAATGATAAAATCTATATCCTCGGGTTTTAAACCTGCCCGTTCCAGTGCCATATTGGTTGCGTTGTAGGCCAGATCGGTGATGGTCTCGCCTTCCCGGACCCAATGACGGGTAACAATGCCCGTCCGTTCCCGAATCCATTCATCCGATGTGTCCATCATTTTTTCCAGATCGTGGTTGGTCACCACTCGTTCCGGGACGTAATGTCCCACTCCAATAATCCTGGCATTTTTCATCTGAATCTCCTTATTTATCCCTGTTTATTCCTTAAAATACCCAATCGTTTTGAATCCAGATGATCCCCCAACTCTCCCGCTTAATGTTTTAAATAAACCAGGACAAAGCCATAAAAATGAACCATCCTATCAAACATACCATGGCTGCCCTGAACGTGCTATCATAATCCAGCGCCTGACGCACGGCAATGACCATTGCCACCAGCATCCAGAGGTTGGCAATAAAAAATATCAGACCATACAGGCCGGGAATTATCCCCAAAACACGCAGCACACCGGGGGCACTGGAGAAACCAATCGTGCGCAGCAACTGCCCCAGATCGGCTTCTGTTTTTTCCGTGGGCAACACGCGCGTTCCAATAAAATAGGTCACCAGCGCCCAGAGGAACCAGGCAATCAACGCCCCAATCGCGCCCATAATCAATCCCGGACGTCCCGGCACGCCAATGGATCCGATTCCTGCAGCCACACTGGACAGGACAACCACCACCATTGCCTGTCCGGTTGCATTAACATCCGCTTCCACCTCTTCGTACAAAGCCACATCCAGTTTCGCGGCTCGTATCATGCGATCTACCAGACCAGCCATTGCTCTCCCCCTCCGTTTTTATTTCAATTTTTGAGATAATTTTTCGATCATGTCGCGTGTCATGGCATCCAGGTCATAGTCGGGTTGCCAGTTCCAGTCCCGTCGTGCATTTTGATCGTCGATGCTGTGGGGCCAGGATTCCGCAATCTGCTGGCGATGATCCGGTTGATAATAGCACTCGAAATCGGGTAGATATTTCTGGATCGATCGCACGATCTCCGCTGGCGTGAGTCGCATGGCATGAACATTGTAAACCCTTCGCGATAGTCGACTATCGTCCGCCTGAGCCAGCTGGACAATGGCCTTTATGGCATCAGGCATGTACATGAACGGCAAGGGAGTGTCCGCTTGAATATAGGAGGTGTAGGATTGATGATGCACCGCATGCACGTACAAATCCACGGCGAAATCCGTCGTACCACCTCCAGGGGCCGTCTCACTGGAAATGATTCCCGGAAAACGCAGGGAACGCGTATCCAGCTGGTATTTCAGGTAGTAGTATTGCATCAATTTTTCCCCGGCCACTTTGGTTACCCCATACATGGTGGTGGGATTCAGGGGAGTGTCGTCCGGGGTGTTTTCCTTGGGCGCATCGGGTCCAAAAACAGCAATAGAACTGGGGGCAAAAACCTGGCGCACTCCTTTCTGACGAGCCACTTCCAGAACGTTCATCAATCCCTGCAGGTTAATCCGGTAGGCCAGCTGGGGATTTTGCTCTCCCACCGCTGATAAAATAGCCGCCATATGAAAAATAGTATCCACATCTTCTTCCACAACCAGACGGGCCAGTTCGTCCATGTTCAGGACGTCCAGATAGTGAAACCCATCGGTTGCTTTAAGAAAATCCGAAGGTTTTTTAATGTCCGTGGCAATGACGTTTTCAGCCCCGAAGATATTTCGCAAATATTTTACCAGCTCGGACCCGATCTGCCCACACGCACCTGTCACTAATATCCGCTTCATCACCATCCCTTTTTCGCTTTTTTCCAGTTTAGTATAAGATTAGGAATTTTTTTGAAATTTTCCAACAAGGAAGTTGTTTTTATCCCGGATGAGGTATTCGCCCACGAATTAACACAATAAACCCAGATTATGCAGTAGACCACGAATTACACGAATTAACACGAATTAACACCAATGAAAATAATAAAATGCATTTGATTCTATCTGGATGAAAAAATTTTCCCAGATATGTTAGCTATCTTGCTGATTTTTTCGAATTCATTGGCGTGATTCGTGGTTTAACGCTTTATTTGGGTTCAACAATTCCCTCCGATTAATGTTGCGATGGGGTTTTCCCCACAATTCGGAAATTAAATTCGAAGGGCAGGATTTTATTCCATTCAGGCGAATTCAGCGGTCGGCTGCGGGTCCCATCCGGAGGACCCACCACTTTGCTGTAGGAATAGAACCAGTTCACAATGGGGCCACCGCTAAACGCCAGGCGAATCCAATATTTGCCGGGAGAAAGGATGATACCCTCTTTTCGAAAATCAAAATCTACCCAGCGATACCCGTTTCGGGTCACAATCTGGCGGACATCCCGACGGGCGCTGGAAACAGCGGGCGGACCGGGATGTCCGTTTACATCTTCGGCCAATTCCACCCACAACTGCCCGCTTCCGCCAAAATTATACAGGGCCAATCCGATTTTTTCCAGAAAAACCGGCTGGTCCAGAACAAATGCCTGAGCAAACTGTTCTCGACTGGTCACGTATTCTGCCGTCTCCACCAGAAAATTCCGCTGCAGCTGAAAATTGCCATCCTGGGTTCGCACATCTCGAGCGACCAATGCAAAGTTTACCCCTTCCGGGAAATTTAAATTCCCCCACACGAATGGCCTGTCATAAGTTAATTGGGTGATATCCTTTTCCTGAACCGGTGGCTCGGGCCGTTCGGGTGGCATGGGCTGAGTAACACTGGCGATGGGTGGAAGGGCAGGTTTCTGGAAAACCGGTCCCAGAAAAATCTTGCGAATGTCAGGAATCAATCGTTCCCCCCGAAAGCGCGTATTATCCGCAACAAAACGCGCCTCAATAACTTCTTCAAACTTCGGAGGTTGCCGTTTGCTGCCGGAACTCTGTCGCCAGCGCACCAGACCATCCTGAATGGTTTCCTCGTTGTCCAGTCCCACCTCGATCCGCAGATACCGATTGCTCACAAAAAACTCGCTTTGCTGGGCATCGAACGGAATCCAACCCACATCCGGGAGATAAACTTCAATCCAGGAATGCCGTCCCTGTGCCATCCGGAAAGAAAACGTCCCCTGATCCGTTTCGACTTCATACCCTTCCTTCAGGGTGATCCCATTGACAATGCGGGTGGGAATGCCCACTGCACGCAGTAATGCCGCGGCCAGATGCGAATAATTTTGACAATTCCCCTCCCCGGTCCGAAAGGCATACAGGGCATCGAACTGGGGCGGAATGAGGACATAATGCATGTGCTCCACCGTCCATAACAGAATCCGCTGAATGGCCTCGTAAACAGATTGCGCACCATCTACCAGTTCCCTGGCCTTGCGCTGAATGTCCGGATGATCGGATTGAACCAGATCGGTGGGCTGGAGAAACACCTGCACCCCGGCGGGAAGCCCCGTCACCGGGAAATTGTTTTCGTTGATGGTAATGGGCGCCACAAAAACTTTATTGCGTGCGCGGAAGGAGATCCGGGCGGTGATGGTTTGTCCGGGATTACGCCAGATGTAGCGCCGGATGATATTTCCCCGCGAATCCGTCTCTTCTTCCACGGCATCCGCTGCGGGTGTCAAATCGAAGTTTAAATTGGAAATTTCCTGCTGATAGGTGGGCGAACGGAAATTCTGGGGTACCACCAGGCTGAGCACCAGCAATTCGATGCCGGGATTGGGTTCAATTCGCTGTTCCATCCGGTAAAAAATATCCGATTCCTGATTCCCCGAAATTTCAATTTTCTGCGCCAGAACGGAAGCAACGAAAATGATCAGCCACACAAAGAAAAACACGAACCGCTGCATTGCCAAACCCTCAACATTTTTTCCTGAAAAATAGAGCCCCTCCCATCATTTCCGCTTGACAAAACGCACAAAACCGGATCGAGAGGAAATCGCTGTGCCAGAATGGTTCATAGAATTGCAAATGGGATCTTATGGAATACAGGAAATACTCGGGATGGCTCTTCGCCACGAATAATTCCCATAAATTTCAACCCAAATAATGCATGAAACCACGAATCACGCGAATAAACCCTGGCACACATTTTCATCCAGACACAATCCACTGTATTTTATTGGTTTTACTTGTGTTAATTCGTGTAATTCGTAGGCTATTGCATAATCTGGGTTAATTTGTGTTAATTCGCGGAATTCGTGGTTGAAATGTTCGCGAAATATCCGTCATGGCGTATTATCATCAACGGTATAAAATGAAAAAGGCCCTGAAGCCGGGCCTTTTTTCCTGATGGCTATTGATTAACCAGTTCGGTCAATCGACTGATCAAATCGGCAGTGGTAATGGCTGTTGAAGCCACCTCCAGATTAATAAAGAAGATGTCGTAATTGCCATTGCGATTGGAATGAAAGGCGATGGTTTTGCCATCGGGCGAAAACACCGGATTCAGATCCTCCGCGGGATGAAACGTTAACCGTTCCTGATTGCGCCCATCCACCTGCGCCAGATATATTTCGTAGTTACCATCGCGATTGGAGAAGAACACCAGGTGCAACGAGTCGGGGGACACGTGGGGATTCACATCATCGCCGTTGGGATCATCGATAATGCTCATGACGTGGCTGCCATCCACATCCATCACGAAAATGTCGTAGGTTCCCCGTCGATTGGAGTGGAAATAAATTTTTTCATCATCCACACTGAAACAGGGCCCACCTTCATTGCTCTGATCCTTGGTCAATTCCAGCTGAAAGGCGCCATTTTTTTCCATAATAAAAATATCGCTCTGCTTTTCTGTAAACGGCACCTTGCGCAGATCATTGCGATCGGAAACGAACACGATTCGGGTTCCCCGATGGTTAAACCGTGGCAACCAGTCATCGGCAACGGATTGGGTCAGGTTGTACATCCCCCCATTGGTGAATTCCCACAAATAAATCTCTCGCACTTTGTATTTCGATTCAATTGGTCGGCGATCATCCTGGTTGCTCACAAACACCAGCGCACTTCCATCGGGCGCATATTGCGGCAGTGTTTCGTCGGCCGGGGTGGAGACCAGCGCCGTGTCCCGACCGGTCTCCAGATCCAGTTCGTAAATGTCCCAATTTCCATTCACAAATTTCTGGTAAACAATCTTTTTGCCATCCGGCGAAAAGGATGGAAACGCCTCGTCCGCCGTATCCGAGGTTACCTGTTGAATTAAATATTTACCGGCAACCAGATTGGCGATGCTTTCCCGGTACACTTCTCCGGCGGCATTTTGCAGCGTCGCCAGAAAAGCGCGATAAGCATCTCGATATTGCCCCATATCGTACAGCACGCGCCCATAGTCATATTGGACATCCGCCTGGTAGGGATCCAGTTGCAGAATATCTTCCATGACCGCCAGGGCCTGATCGTTCATTCCCAGGTTCAAATATTCCCGATAGAGTTGCTTTTTCAGCTCCACATCGTTGGGACGTTTTTCAATCTGGCGATTTAAATACAGGATACGATCTTGGGGAGAAAGCTGCTCGTATTCATCTGGAGCCAGCTGTCTGGGGCCACCACATTGCAACAGCACCGCACCAAGGATCAGCACAAGCAACAAACGTAACCAAAGGGCCATTATGTTCTCCTCCAATTTGAAATCGTTTGCACGTTTTTGATCATTCATTCTTATGTTCAATAAAAATAAGGATTTTCTTTCCAGATGCAAATGGTTTCCGCCAAATTAATGGGTTTGTTGCAACAGCTTAATCCGGCGCTGTGCCTCCCGTTTTAAATCGATGAGGATGCCCGGACGCTTGACGATCTCCTGATACATGCGAATGGCATCATCAATTCGACCCAGTTTTTCGTACGCCTGCCCCGAAAAATACAACGCACTGGCTTCCCATTGCAGCTTGGTGCGCCGGGAAAGCAGCGGGATTTTAACAAATTCACGAATGGCATTCTCGTACTGCCCGGCATTGAAATAGGCTTCGCCGATGTAAAATTGTATTTCGGGTTCCAGTTCACTGCTGGCCTCAAACTTCAGCTGCCGTAAATATTCAATGGCATCGCTGAAGCGGTTGAGATTAATCAAACAGATCCCCACAAATACTTTGCGATCCATGATGTCCCTGGCGTTGGGAAACTCCTGAATGTAACGTCGGGTGAGTTCCAGGGCGCTATCCCACAGCCCGCGGGTTTTGTACAGATTGATCAAATTGGCCATGGCAAACTGGCGGGTGGAGGGTTTCTGGGCCGCATCCAGTGCCTTGCGAAAGGCATCCAGGGCCAGATCGATTTTCTCACCCCGGAAATACAGATTTCCCAGGGTATTGTAAACATCGCCCAGCAGGTCGCTTTCGGGATATTTCTTCAAAAATTCGGTCAGGGCCTTCATGGCATCTTCGCTGCGATTGAGGGTGGTGTAGGTCAACCCGGTAAAATACAGTGCATCGTCCACATAATCGGTTTTTTTGAATTTTTTGCGAACGGTCTCGAAGTGTTTCAGGGCCTGGTTAAAGTTTTTTTCCCGATACGCCACCCGCCCCTGCTCAAATTCCAGTGCCGCCAGGTAATGATCCCGCTGCGGATGCTTCTTGTACGTTGATTTAAAAATATTCAATTCCTGCCGAAAGGTTTTCGTCTTTTTCTGGTTTATTAAACACTTCAACCGCTGTGCTGCATAAAAAATCGTCTTTTCTGGATCTTCCCTGAGACGGATCAGCTCTTCATAAATCTTCTGAGCGTCTACGTATTTTCCATCATTCATTAGAATATCGGCAACCAATTCCCTGGCTTGATAAAAAATTTCAGGATGCCCTTCCTTTTTTACCAGGGAAAAATGCATCAGAGCGGCCTGTCGGTCGCCTTCCACATACGCCATTTTCCCCAGCAGAAACTGAGCTTCGTTGTAAAGGGGCGAATCCCCATGTTGCTGCAAAAAGGTCAACAGATCCCGCCGGGCTTCCGTAAACTGCTGCAGCTCATAAGCGGCCTTTCCGGCGTAGAAAAATAGATCGTGGGGATACGGAGGCAGATACTGCCGCAGTATAGGATCAATTTTCCGGGGAATTTGCCTTAACCGATCGGCCAGATATTCCCTGGCCTTTTGATAATTCCCGGCCAGCAGATAGAAATTGGCCAGCTCGCTGCGGGCCTGCTGTGCCAGTTCAGTATAGTCAAACTGTTCCAATAAACGCTCCAGAAACTGGGAAGCCAACGCATACTCCCCATTCTGTCCCAGCCAGCGGGCAATTTGCCAGTAAGCCCTGGCCTCGAGGACATGGCCCGGTAGCTTTAATAAAAAGTCCTTCAGGGTTTGAATGGCCAGGGCCCCATTCCCCTGCTGCCACAGAATCCGGGCCTTGCGCCAGTAAGCCAGTCCGGCTTCTCGTTTGCGTCGGGGATCGGACAACAGAGCGTCGTATTGCGCCAGAGCAGCAACCGTATCCCCGTTCTGCAGGTGTAATTGGGCCAACCGGAGTCGGGCCCATCCCCGCAGTTCTGACTGCGGATAATTGGTCACAAAATGTTCCCATAACCGAATGGTTCGCTGAAGCTGATCTTTTTTCGGTTGAGGCAGCGCACGGGTTAAAAACCAGAAGGTGAGCGTGTCCGGGTACGGCACATGCCGTCGATAACTCATGGTCTCCCGTAAATAATCCAGGGCCTTCTGTTCCAGTTCATTTCCCGCCCGGTGCAAAAATCGATTGTATTCCAGCTGGCGGATGTAGGATTGACATAAATAGAACAAAGAACGGGCGACAATGACCGAATCCCTTCCCTGGCGGGCGGTTTGTTCAAAAATCTGGATGGCCTGCGGATAGTCCTTGAGCTGAAATAAATAAATCTGCCCCAGTTCAAACAGGAGCTGCTCCCGGTCTTCATTGACCAGCAACTTTCCCATTAACCGGGCCAGCTGAGCCACTCCCAGGTTCTGATCCACCTGCTGGAAATTTTCAATAAAATTCAGATAGATCCGGCTGGAATCCACATAAGGTGAGCTGGTGTATTTTTGAAGCAATTCCTGAAAATATTCCCGGCTCGTCTGAATATCCCCGGCCTTCCAGAAGTTTTTCCCCATCTGGTAAATCAATTCATCCCGATAGGGCGATCGGGGAAATTCCTGCTGGTAATTCACCAGTGCGGTTCGGCTTTCGTTTAAAAATCCCCTTTCCAGTGCCGTTTGAATGTACAATCGCAGCAGGGCTTCCACATTGCGGTGCCTGGGGAAGACCCGTTGATAGGCATGCACGATGGATTGCAGGGCGGAAAAATCGCCGCGATCCCGGTAAATTCGGGCCAGATTTAACAGGCCGGTGGAAAGATACGGCGAATTCAGGGAATCGTTTATGCCCTGCTGAATGAGCTCATCATAACTACGGATGGCGGCATCCCACTTTTGCAGCGATTGCTCACAGGCGGCCAGGTAAAACATGACCTGCTGACGGGTACGGGTATCGGCCTCCTGATCTTTTAATTCCCGAAAAATTTTGCGGGCTTCGGCAATTTTGTTCTGCAGATACAGGGCGCGCCCCAGATTCAATTGCAGCGGATATCGCTGGGTGGATTGGGTGTAATACGTCAGGTGCTTTCGCAGGAGGGATTCGGCTTCCCGGTAACGGGCGTTGTCCAGATAAATGCGGCTCAGCCGTTGCACCGCCTGAAGGGCGGCCTCACTGCCCCTGGCTGTTTTCAAAATTTGCTGGTAACCTTCCTCAGCGCGATTGAGCAATCCCAGCTTTTCGTAAACTTCTGCGCGACCCAGCTCAGCAGTCGCCACCAGCTCCGCATCTTCAGTTAATTCAATCACCTTCTGGAACTCATTCAGCGCCTGATCCAGCTGTTCTTTTTGCACCAACAACCGCCCGAACAGCAGACGTCCACGGGGGTACTCTGCCGACTCCAGATAGCGATCCAGAAACTCCCGCAAAATCCGCTCGGCTTCATTCAACTTTTGTAGCGTAAAGTAATTTTCCACAGCCTTTAGCAGGGCACCTGGCGCACGGGCATCGGCTGGATACAGAATCTTTACCGTTTCATATGCCTTGGCTGCATCTTCCCATTTTTGCTGAGCCTGGTAGCACTCCCCCACCCGCATCCAGGCCTCGGGAGCACGGGGATGTTTGGGAAAACTCACCGCCAGCGACTGGAATTCGATGCGGGCATTTTCCACATCGCCGGTGCGGAAAAGGGCATCGGCCAGATAATATTTGGCATCGGGAATGCGGTTGCTCTGGGGATAACGATTGATGAACAACGAGAATTGCTGCGCGGCAATGTCGTAAAAACCTTCGTTGTACAGTTTCAGGGCGTAAGAAAAGTCGTTATTTTCATTGTACTGCTGGCCCCAGATGGGCACCGCAGCCACCCAAACGATGAACAACCCAAAAATTACATTTTTTTGCATTTCGGAATGGCTCCTCCACATTTTCATTCAGTCCTCGCCCATCCCTCTCAATCGGACGTATCCACCACCTGAAGGTTCGCGTATTCGGCAATAATTTTCATGATCTTCTTGTTATTGAAAACAATGGTCAGTTTTGTTCCCCGACTGCTGGGCTCAACCCCCACTATCTGCCCTTTGCCAAAATTTTCGTGAAACACCCATTGCCCCAACTGAAAAGAGGATTGATCCTCCAATGCCGATACGGCATCTGATGGTCTCCCATGAAAAAACTCCTCCAGCCCCTCCGTGGCACCCCCTGTGGATTCGGAACGCATCTCCTGAAGATACTTTTTGGGGATCTCCGACAAAAACTTGGAAGGTTCATTTCGATGTATTTGACCAAAACTTTCCCGCAGAAACCGATGCCGGGTTCGAGCCCATAGTAAATATAATTCGTCCTTGGCACGGGTCATGCCCACGTAAAACAACCGTCGCTCTTCTTCCAGTTCTTCCTGATTTTCCAGGCTGCGATGCAGGGGGAACAGCCCATTTTCCAGCCCGGTGATGATAACCACAGGGAATTCCAGCCCCTTGGCACTGTGCAGGGTCATCAGCGTCACCGATGGATTTTCCGGGTTCCAGCGATCGATGTCCGTGACCAGAGAAACCTCTTCCAGATAATGAACCAATCGCGCTTCCTCTGGTGGGCGTTTTTTCACAAAAATGGCCACGCTGTTCAGCAATTCGTTGATGTTCTCCACCCGCACCTTATCTTCGGGGAGCGTTGCTCGCTCGTACATCTCCCGCAATCTGAACGTGTCCACCACCTGAGAGGCGATTTCGAAGGCGTTTTCCCGTTCAGCCATCTCCTGAAAGGCTTCCAGCTGCTGGACAAACACCTGGATGCGCGTTCGGGCGGAAGGGGTCAGGTCGGGGATTTGATCCACTTCCTGCAAGGCCTGAAACATGCTGATTTCTTTTTCCTGAGCATATTTCAGCACCCGATTTACCGTTACAGCACCAATGCCCCGCGCCGGTACATTGATGATCCGCTGCAAACTCACCGAATCGTCTGGATTGACCAGCACGCGAAAATAGGCCAGAACGTCTTTGACCTCCTTGCGTTCGTAAAATTTCACTCCGCCGATAATCTGGTAAGGAATATTGGCCAACCGCAATTGATCTTCCAGGACACGGGATTGGGCGTTAGTGCGGTACAAAATGGCAATATCCTTCAGCGAATAATCTTCCTGGCGGATTTTCTCCTCGATGATGTGCACCACCTGGCGGGCTTCGTCCTGTTCATTCTGCCCCACAATAACCCGGATTTTCTCGCCCTCTCCCCGATCGCTCCACAGATCCTTTCCCAATCGCTGCAGGTTATGGGCAACCACCGCGTTGGCAGCATTCAGGATACGCTGGGTGGAACGGTAATTTTTTTCCAGCCGCACCACCTTGCATCCCGGAAAGTCTTTTTCAAAACGCAGGATGTTCTCGATGTCCGCTCCCCGCCAGCGATAAATGCTCTGATCCTCGTCCCCCACCACACACACCTGCCGATGTTCCGCCGAAAGCATCTTGATGAAATAATACTGGGCCTTGTTGGTATCCT
Source organism: Calditrichota bacterium (assembly GCA_013150955.1). Lineage (GTDB taxonomy): Bacteria > Calditrichota > Calditrichia > RBG-13-44-9 > J042 > JAADJD01. The sequence continues at coordinate 105,460 of JAADJD010000002.1, read as the reverse complement.
GGTACTCATCCACCAGAATGTATTTAAACTTTTTCTGGTAATATTCCAGAACCTCATGATGCTGGGTGAATATTTCCAGCGGTTTTAAAAGCAGGTCATCGAAATCAAAGGCATTGTTTCGCCGAAGGGCGACCTCGTATTCCCAATAGATTCTGGCAATCTGCTTATCCACAAAATTAATGGCCTTTTTGTCGAATGTCTCCGGGGAAATCAACTGATTCTTATTCTGGCTGATGACGTATTGCACATGGCGTGGCTTGAGCTGGTCTTTATCGATGTTTAAAAATTCCATAATGCGCTGAATATGGTTCAACTGATTGTCCACATCGTAAATGGTGAAGTTGCTGCTGTAACCGATGCGCGCGGCCTCCCGGCGCAAGATGCGCGCACAAATGGAGTGAAAGGTACCAATCCACAGACCGGTGATGGGCATGTTGAGCAGCTTTTCCACCCGGTGCTTCATTTCATTGGCCGCTTTATTGGTAAAGGTGACAGCCAGGATTTCCCAGGGGCGCACTAGGTCTTTCTGGATCAAATAAGCAATTTTGTAGGTTAGCACACGGGTTTTCCCACTTCCGGCTCCTGCCAGAACCAGCAATGGGCCATCCAGATATTCCACGGCTTCCCGCTGTTGGGGATTCAAATCCGACAGTAGATCGAGCGCCATCAAAAACGATTTCCTTTCCCTGTGTTGGTGATAGACTTGCCCTGTGTATCAACTAAAGCGGTGGTAAATATATTGAACAATCAGGGTGGATAAAAGTGTATTTTTAACGGAAGAAAACGCCCTCAATTATCCATTTTCAGGAAGGTAAAGAAAAGATCCGGGACTATTTACGGGAACGCGACTGGCGTTTCTTCCAGTATACCTCGCGGCGGATTTTATCGAAGTGTCGCTTCCATTTCAGATGCTCCTTCAGGGTACGGGAAAAGCGATGCCCCCCATCGCCGCTGGCCACAAAATACAGGTAGCGGGTTTTCGCCGGAAAGATCGCCGCCAGAATCGATTGTTTACCCGGATTGTTTATCGGGCCCGGTGGCAATCCCGCATACTTGTACGTGTTGTAAGGGGAATCGATTTCCAGATCCCGATAGGTTAGCCGTCTTGGCCCGTCCTTCAGCAGAAACTGAATGGTGGGATCCGCCTGCAACCGCCAGCCGCGCTTTAATCGATTGTGGTACACCGAAGAGACCAGTACCCGTTCCGAATCCACCATCACCTCCCCCTCGATGATGGATGCCAGGGTGATGATCTCCAGGATGGACATGTTCAACTGCTGCAACTGCTGGCGCACACTATCGGGTTCAAAAAGGCTCATGGTATTCTTCACCAGCGTTCGAATGATGACCTCCTCCGGCGTCTTCCACTGGAAGAAGTAGGTTTCCGGCATCAGGAACCCATCCAGGGTAGGCGCGGGGACGCCCAGTTGATTCACAAAAGCACTGTCCCGAACCAGCTGCATGAATCGAGCCGAATCGACGCCGATTTTCCGCTGCAAAATGGCCGCAATGCGTTCCGTGCGTAACCCTTCGGGAATGGTCACCTTCAACAACACGTTCTTCGCCGATTCCAGGTAAACCAGCAACTGCCAGCTATTTAATCCACGGGGGATGGCAAACATACCGGCATGCATTCGGGACTCCTTCCCGGTAATCCTCCCCAGAAAAAGAAACCATTCCCGATGCTTGAGCAGGGAATGAGCCATCAACGTATCCGCAATGGCGCCAAAAGTTGCTCCCTGGGGGATCAGCACCGTCACCGAAGGGCGCTTTTCCAAATCTTCGGGCAGGGGTGGAAAGACGTATCGCTTCACCATCATCACGGTAAGCAGGGTGAGGAATACCAGCGCAACCAGCCAGGGATGCCGTCGGATGGGACAGATGGGTTGAACGCTTCGTCGGAATGCCGACACCTTTTGCCAGAACCGATTTTTCATTGCCGCTTATTCCTTCCCTGGTTCTTTGTCGCTTCTCAACGGGTATTTCTGCGTCCACTCAAACAGTTGATGAAAATAATCCAGAAATTGCGGTTGCGTCCAGAACCGATCCTCCAGCAAAAGGGCATGGACTCCAGCTTCCACCAGTCGGACGATATCGGCTTCCTGTGCAGGCAATCCAATTCCGATGCGGAAGACGTGATCCGGCCAATCGCTCCAGCGCCGGCCTGGGTCGCTTACCGCCAGGGCTTCCCCATTCTGTGAATGCAGGGGGAAAAACACTCCGGAAATTCCCTCGAAAGGTACACGGTCGGGAAATGCCTCTTCCGGAATTCTTAAAAACGCCTCCAGTCCCATCTCGAACGCGGCTTCCACCAGGGAGGGCAATTGATCGGACTCAACCCACTGCAGGTCGATCATCACCGCATCGGCGCCGATGGCCTTGGCCTTGTACACCTGTACGGGATCGACGTAAAAGTCGCGCTGCAAAACCGATATCTCGGTATTGTATTTTAGCAGATTGATCCAGCTGGGATCACCACCCAGGAAGTGCTCATCCGTTGCCACCACCGCCCCGGCCAGGGCACCGGCCCGCAGCAATTCCCGAACCGCCCGCAACGGCTGGAAATTCTCCAGCACAATCCCTTCGGGCCAGAGGACGGTCTTCAACTCCACCAGCAGCGGCAGATGGGTGGCCGTTTTCAGAGTAACCTCCAGGCTGCGAAACTCACTGCCCACGGAATACGCCGCCGCCTTAAACACCTCCGGCCGAAAGTGATCCCGAATGGCTTTGACTTCTTTATATTTTAATTTGCGAATTTTCTTCCACTGGCGATTCATGCCATTCAACCTTTCCCTGAAGCGCCGGTTTCCAGGGCATTCCGGGAAACCAGCCGCTTCCCGTTTCTAATGATGATTCAATTCCCGGCTCAATTCGATGATTTGCTCCAGTTTCTCCATGGCCGCTCCGGAATCGATTGCCGTTACCGCTTTCTGGATACCGTCTTCCAGCGTATCTACCACACCGGCGACTTTCAGTGCCGCAGCGGCATTTAAAATGGTCACATCCCGCGGTGCACCGGGTTTGCCCCGCAAAATGTCCAGAATAATCTGCTTGTTGCGCTCTGCATCTCCACCGCGGATTTCCTCCACCGGCCACTTTTGCAACCCCAGCTGTTCGGGATCCACCTCGTATTCCTTGATCTCATCACCCACAATTTCCAGCACCAGGGTTTTCCCGGAAATGTTTAGCTCATCCAGCCCATTATCACCACTGACCACCATGCCACGAAACAATTTAAACTCCTTGAGCACCTCGGCAATTAAACGGGAAAGTTTTTGATCGTACACGCCGATTAACTGCCGCTTGGTTAATGCCGGTTTGGTGAGCGGATCCAGAATGTGAATGAAGGTTCGCGCACCGATACTCTGGCGAATTCCCGCAAAGTTGCGAGGCACCGGCTTGTAGCGAGGAGCAAAGATAAAGGCCAATCCCACCCTCTCGAACACCTGAAAGAACTGATCAGGGAACAATTCCGTCTTTACCCCCAGCGCCTTGAGCACATCGGCGCTACCGCACTGACTGGAAACGGAATGGTAGCCATGCTTGACCACCTTTGCCCCGGCACCAGAAGCCACAAACGCCGCCGCCGTGGAAATGTTGAATGTGCCCAGATTATCGCCGCCGGTACCGCTAATGTCGATGGCGTTTTCATCTTTAATGGAAAGCGGGGTGATGCGTTCACGATAGGCATCCAGCGATCCGGCAATTTCCTCCACCGTGCTCCCTTTTAACTGCAAGGCCACCAGAAAGGCTGAAATTTGCGCCTCGGTTGCCTTGTCGGAAAGGATCTCATCCATCACCCGGTAGGCTTCTTTGCGGGTCAGGCTATCGCCCTTCAGTAACTTGTTGATCGCCGTTTTAATCATTAATTCCGATTGGTTGCTATCTTTCATTCCTGCCCTCTTGTAATTGGTTTAACTTACGATAGAATTCCAGAGCGAGTTCCTTGATCCGGGGATCCTCCGCAATCTCTCGGGTCACCGGAATAAACCGATGCTCCAGCTGCCAGGTGCCTTCCTTCGGGATGACCCGAATCGCTCCCACCCACTGTCCTTCCGTTCCCGGCTCCACCAGCAATGTTTGCCCCACTTTTTCCGTCCGCCGTTGCTGATTGTGTCCCAGAATGATCAGATCAATCTCAGGAAAACGCTGCACCAGCTGACGGGCATGCTGCCACGTTCCATGAAACAAGACCAGGTAAAAATCATGACCGGATTTTGGATGCTTGAGCCACCGGCGCAATCGCTGTTCCGGAGCATCCACCTGCACCGGTTCGGCCGCAATGAACTCAAACGCCCGGGAATCCACCAGGGCAAAAAGGAAAACCTGGATTCGAGGGAAGGACAGCTTTTTCATGGGCAACCAGGGAACCGGGTCTTTGCCCAGGTGCAGATTGGTGGATAAAAAAGGAAGGCGTTCGGGGAAGAGCTTCTTCGCATCCTGCAGAAAGGCCAGGGACTCCACCAGTTCCTGATCGCCTACATTGAGGGCGGTATACGGCAACCGGGCCATCATCCGCAACAGGTAAAGGTGCATCAGCGACTGGGCGTAACTGTTGAAAAAATCGCCGGCATCCAGAATGAGCAGCGGCTCATGCTGTTCCCGGGCGTGCTTCAGCACGGTCGCCACCCGGGTGAGCCCGCCCACGTTTTCGTCGCCACATTGACAGTCATCCAGCGCCGCGTTAAGGTTGGCGGTATAATAAATGAACAGTGCGGGCGAATCCTGTGCCCTGGATGTTCCCATCCAGGACAACAAAAGCAGCCCAACGAAAAGCGCCCTGTAACTGTTTCCCCGGAACATAAGGCTAAAATAACCAATCCCTGCTGGAGAAACAAATGGGATTGAATAAACCCGGGGAATATAACCTCCTCGAATGCCTGCCAAATTAGGGTTTAACCCGGATTGTGCATTTGCCTACGAAAGACACGAATGAACACCAATAATAAAAATGATAAAGTCCATTGGATGATATCCGGGTGAAGTTTTGTTTCGGGGGCTTATTCGTGATTTTGTGGATATTTTTGGTTTTATCTCAGATTATGCAATAGCCCACGAATCACACGAATGAACACCAATAAAAATCACAAAATGCACTGGATTCTATCTGGATGAAACTGTTTTCCCGGATATATTTGCTATTTTATTGGTCTATATCGAAATTATTCGCGTGATTCGCGGTTTCATGCATGATTTGGGTTAAAAACTTTCATGGGTCAGACAAAAACCGTCATGATTCCGAATTCAGGCCGCTTTCGTCGGCCAGGCGACAGGCCTCCAGCAGTACATTCATGGTGGCACCCTGGATGTTGGGTTCCACATCTTCTTTCACCGGTTCAAAGCGAAATTTGCCCTGTTTCTGAGGAACGCATTTGTAAATGGCCTCCTCTCCTGTTGCCTCTCCGTAAATCGCAAATCGCATTTCGCCGTTATCAAACACAATCTTACCGCTTTGATCGGCTTCCACGTACAGCACCCCCGTGCGGCGATTGAGATTCAACAACTGGATGACCTCCGCCAGGCCCAGATCGGCCAGATTCCCCTCAAACCCCTTGACTTCCTTGGACTCTTTATTATCAATGGATTGCACCTTTTTGGCGCGTGCCAGCAGGGTCTTCACCTTGTCCAGCAACACATCCCGATCCACCGGCTTGATCAAATACTCATCGGCTCCCGCGCGGAAGCCCTTGATCTCCATCTCCTTGTCTTCCAGACTGGTCAGAAAAATGAACGGCACCATGGGAATGGGCGAATTTTCCCGTATCATCCAGCAAAACTCGATCCCATCGGTGGTGGGCATCATGACATCGGAGATAATCAGATCGGGAAGCACCTCCTTGGCCTTCTGTAAGCCCTCATCCCCATCCTTTGCTTCGTACACCTCGTATCCGGCCCGCTCCAGACTGATTCGCAGAAGTTTTAAAATATGCTCGTTGTCATCAACAATCAAAATTTTATCTGCCATGGCTACTCAGCTTTATTTTGGTTTAAAACAAACATTCAATTCTTTGTTTGCTTTTAATTCATCAATCCGTCGTACCGGTGTCCGATGCGGGGCCTGATGTAAAATGTCTGGATTCTCCCGGGCTTCCTGAATAATCTTTTCCAGCGCCTCGGCAAATTTATCCAACATTTCTTTACTTTCGGTCTCTGTGGGCTCTACCATTAGGGCTTCTTTCACGATCAACGGGAAATAGACCGTGGGTGCGTGCAGTCCGTAATCCAGTAAACGTTTGGCCACATCCATGATGCGCACTCCGTGGGCCTTCAGCGGTTCCCCGGATAACACAAACTCGTGCATGGGGCGGGTCTTAAACGGCAGTTCCAGCAGGTGTTCCGTCTTTTTCAGCAAATAATTGGCGTTGATGATGGCATTTTCAGCGATCTGGCGCAGTCCATCGGGGCCGTTCATTAAGATGTAATTGTAGGCGCGCACCAGAGCGGCGAAATTCCCGTAAAACGTGATCATGCGGCCAATGGTGTGCGGAATGGATACGTCCAGAAAATAGCGTCCTTCCCGCTCACTCACGATCGGGATGGGTAAGAAATCCTTCAGGCGTTCGCTCACCGCCACCGGGCCAGAACCCGGCCCACCACCCCCATGGGGAACGGAGAACGTTTTGTGCAGATTTAGATGGATCACATCGAATCCCAGATCCCCGGGGCGCACAATCCCCAGCAGGGCATTCAGGTTTGCCCCATCCATATACATCAGGGCGTCGATCCCATGGATTAACGTTTCGATTTCCGCAATTCGCCGTTCGAAAATGCCCAGGGTACTGGGATTAGTTAGCATAATGCCGGCAACATCGTCGTTCAGTTTGGCCTTCAGGTCATCCAGATCCACCAGTCCGTTTTCGTCCGATCGAACGGTGACGGCGCGCATGCCCGCTATGGTCACCGAAGCCGGGTTGGTACCATGGGCCGAATCCGGAACCAGCATGGTGCGCCGGGATCGTCCCTTTAAATCGTGATATTTCCGGATCATCATACAACCGGCCAGCTCTCCATGGGCTCCGGCAGCCGGAACCAGGCTGACGGCCACCATCCCGGTAATTTCCTTTAAAAATTCCTGCAGACGAAACATCAACTTCAGCGCCCCCTGAACGGTTTCCTCCGGTTGCAGGGGATGCAAATTGGCAAAGCCCGGCAATCGACTGACATCCTCGTTCACCTTGGGATTGTACTTCATGCTGCAGGAACCCAGGGGATAAATGCCCTTGTCCACATGGTAATTCAACGTAGAAAGGGAAATGAAATGACGCACCACTTCATTTTCGGCAACTTCGGGCAATCCAGGGGCTTCCTTGCGCAAATACGAAGAGGGAATCAGCTCCTCCACGGACTTTTGCGGAATGGTAGGTCGGGGCAGGTATGGTTTCGGAACCTGCTGGCGATCCAGTTCAAAGATCAATCGTTCGTACATTTTCTAACCAATCCTTTTTCCTGGCTTACGGGTTTTCCATTTTCGAATAGCGAATGGTGATGTTTCGGTGCTGTGCTTTTGCCTGCGCCAGCGCCTGCTGGGCATAGTGCAACATATCCTCAATCCGTTGAATTTCCGGCGTATAGCTGACAATTCCAATACTTACCGTGATTTTCTGATATTCCTGCTTGCGCTTTGTCGACAGGTTCTTCAACTCAAAAAAGCTTTCTTCAAAAAACTGGGTTTGTTCAATGGCCGTGCGAATGCGCTCCGCTTCGTAATAGGCGCCCATCTCATCGGTGTTGGGCAAAATAATGGCAAACAGGTTACTGTCCAGGCGGAAGACAATATCGGAATAGCGGGTATTGTTCAGCAACACATTCGCAATTTTTATCAGCACATAGTCACCGGTTTGCTCACCAAATACATCATTGATCTTCTGGAAAAAGTCCACATCCACCAGCACCAGGCTGAGCTCCTGCTTGTAACGTCGGGCCCGGTGGAATTCCTCCTTAAACCGCTTCTGGAAAAAATGCTGATTGTACAGCCCCGTTAAAACATCCACATAATGATTTTTCTCCAGTTGCGAGGCTCGCTGTTTGATCTTCTGCAACTCATCCGAAAAGGTTTGCTGCTGGCGCAACAGATTCTGATTATCTTCCCGCAGTTTTTCCAGGATTTCTTTGCGCTTCAGGATACCGTTGACCTTGGCAATCAGCTCCTTGGCGTTGAAGGGTTTCAGGATGTAGTCGTCTGCGCCCAGTTCCAGACCGGTGATGCGGTGTTCATCTTCGGTGTAGTTGGCTGACAGGAAAATGATGGGAATATCCCGGGTGCGCGGGGTTTCTTTCAAAATTTTGCAGGCTTCAAAACCATCCATGACGGGCATGAGGGCATCCAGAATGATAATATCCGGCAGCTCCTGTTCCGCCACTTCAATGGCCTCCTGCCCGTTGGACGCTCGCACCACCTGAAACCCATAAAAGGAGAAAAGGTGATCCAGCGTTTCCAGCATGTCTTCATTATCATCAACAACTAAAACTTTGGACATAATCGTCTTTCTAACCTACTCCATCGATGTTTACTTAAACTTACTCAATTCCTGGACAAATCGATCCATTTCCTCACGCGTACGCTTTTCGGTAACGGCAATTAAAAGTCCCTGCCCCATTCCCAATCGCTCCAGATCCACTCCTGCGATAATACCCTTTTCGGCTAACCGGGAAATGATTTTTCGCGCCGGCACTGGCGTTTCCACCGCAAATTCTTTAAAGAAGGGCCCCGAATATTTTAGCCGATATCCCGGCAACTGCTGGATGTGCGCCGCCAGGTAGTGACTGTTTTGCAGGCTTTGCAATGCCACCTGACGAAATCCGCTCTCTCCCAGTAGCGATAGATAAACCGTGGTGGCCAGCGCACACAGCTGGGAATTGGTACAGATGTTACTGGTGGCTTTTTCGCGGCGAATATGTTGTTCCCGTGTCTGCAGGGTGGTAACAAACGCCCGCCGTCCTTCCAGATCGTTGCTCATGCCCACAATACGTCCTGGCATCTTGCGAATGAGCTGCATTTTGCTGGCGAATATCCCCAGATATGGCCCGCCAAAATTCAGGGCGTTGCCAATCCCCTGCCCTTCTCCCACCACAATGTCCACGTCAAAGCGTCCCGGTGGCTCCAGAATCGCCAGTGACACTGGATCCACAAATACAATGAACAATCCCCCGGCCTCGTGCACTTTTTCCGCCCATCCGTTCAGATCCTCCAGCAAACCGTAAAAATTGGGATGCTGAATGATCACCGCCGCCGTTTGTGCATCGATGGCCCGTTCCAGGGCATCCCGCTGCACCACGCCATCCTCCAGGGGAATGTCCACAATCTCCAGATCCTGATCCCGAATGTACGTTTCAATGATCGCACGGTAGTACGGATGAATATTGGCCGGAATCAGCACCCGGCGCTTGCGGGTGTGGTGGGCCGCCATCAGCACGCTTTCCGCCAAAGCGGATCCCCCATCATACATGGACGCATTGGCCACTTCCATGCCGGTCAGCCGGCAGATGAGGCTCTGGTATTCGTAAATCGCCTGCAGGGTGCCCTGGCTCACTTCCGGTTGATAGGGCGTGTAAGCGGTGTAAAATTCGGATCGCAGCAGAATATGATTCACCGCAGCGGGAACGTAATGGTCGTAGGCGCCCGCCCCGGCAAAAATGATTCCCTGCACGTTCTCCTCTGCCAGCGCGCTCATGTGCCGCTGGGCCTCAAATTCGCTCAACGCTTCCGGCAAATTCAGCGGCCGCCGCAACCGCAGGGTTTCGGGAATGTAATCAATTAATTCTTCAAAAGAAGAAACGCCAATTTCCCGGAGCATTGCCTTCCGGGTTTCCTCAGAATTCGGAATATATGCCATGATTTGTCGAAGATCTCTTTTGGTTAAAGAAGTGCCTCGTACTGGGCCTTGTCCAGCAATTCGTCCAGCTCTGCTGGATTGGATATTTTAATCTTAATCATCCACCCCTCTCCGTAGGGATCCTGATTCACCAGCTCCGGCGAATCGTTTAACTTTTCGTTGACTTCAATGACTTCTCCAGAAACAGGTGCGTACAAATCGGAAACGGCTTTCACGGCTTCGATGGTTCCAAAACTTTCGCCCTGGGACACCTGAGCCCCGACCTCGGGCAATTCCACATACACAATGTCACCCAGCTCGCTCTGGGCATAATCGGTTATGCCGACCACCACCGTATCGCCATCCACCCGCGCCCATTCGTGATCCTTGGTGTACTTCAATTCTTCCGGCAAGTTCATAACTTCCTCCCGATTAAGATTCCATCAAGCTCGCCACTTTGTCTTTATCGTAAATCTTTTCGATGAAATGGGTATCGAACCGGCCTTCCTGAAATTCGACCGTGTTGATTACGAATTTATGAAAGGGAATGGTCGTTCGCACCCCTTCAATCACAAATTCATCCAGGGCCCGATTCAAGCGACGAATGGCTTCCCGACGGTTCCGGGCATGAACAATCAGCTTGGCAATGAGCGAATCGTAGAACGGGGGCACCACATAGGAGGAATACACATGGGTGTCCACCCGAACGCCCGGCCCACCCGGCATGTGGAAGTAGGAAATTTCGCCCGGAGAGGGGATAAAGTTGTTGACCGGATCCTCGGCATTAATCCGGCATTCGATGGCATGGCCCACCGGCTTAATCTCGCTCTGGTCGATTCCCAGCTTCTCGCCGGCAGCCAACCGGATCTGCTCTTTGATCAGATCCACATTGTAGACCATCTCGGTTACCGGATGCTCCACCTGAATCCGGGTGTTCATTTCCATGAAATAAAAGTTTCCCTGCTCATCCATCAAAAATTCAATGGTACCGGCGCTCTGGTATCCCACAAATCGGGCGCCCTTTACAGCCACCATCCCCATGCGATCTCGCAGTTCCGGGGTCACCACCGGCGAGGGGGCTTCTTCGATCAATTTCTGGTGACGGCGCTGGATGGAGCATTCCCGCTCACCCAGGTGAATCACGTTTCCGTGGGTATCCGCCAGCACCTGCACCTCGATGTGGCGCGGGCTCTCAATATATTTTTCGATGTAAAGGCCGGGATTGCCAAAGGCGGCCTCAGCCTCTGCGCGGGCCATCATAAAGCTATTCTCCAGGCTCTCCTCGTCGCGTACGATGCGCATGCCTTTTCCCCCACCCCCGGCCACTGCCTTCAGGATGATGGGATAGCCCACATCGCGGGCAATCTTTTTCGCCTCTTCCACCGATTGCACCACACCTTCGCTGCCGGGAATCACCGGCACGCCGGCTTCTTTCATGGCGTGTTTGGCCTCGGCCTTATCGCCCATCCGCCGGATGACGTCCGGTGTCGGCCCGATAAAGGTAATGTTGCACGATTCGCACATTTCGGCGAAATCGGCATTCTCGGCCAGGAAGCCATAGCCGGGATGAATGGCATCGGCACCGGTAATTTCGGCAGCCGAAATGATGCGCACCGGATTTAAATAACTTTGATTGCTGGGCGGTGGCCCAATACACACCGCCTCATCGGCAAAAATGGTGTGCAGGGCATTTTCGTCCTGGGTGGAATAAACAGCAACGGTGGGGATTCCCAATTCCTTGCAGGCCCGAATAATGCGCAGTGCAATCTCGCCCCGATTGGCAATTAAGATTTTGGAAAACAATCGCCAATAACCTCCAATCCTTCCTCGTTACCTTCCGCTTCGATCAGGTCTTTTCAATTAGAAATAGCAACTGATTATACTCCACAGGCTGGGCATTCTCCACCAGAATTTTGGCAATTTTACCGCTCACTTCCGATTGGATTTCGTTCATCAATTTCATGGCTTCGATAATGCACAGGGTTTGTCCTGGCGATACGGTATCCCCCACTTCGACATAAGGTGCTGCGTCCGGCGCCGGTGCCCGATAAAATGTTCCCACCATGGGCGAGCGCACTTCATAATATTTATCCGAATCGGTTGCCGGTTCTTCCTTGCTGATTTCCTTTGCCGGAGCAGCCGGTTCCGCTGCGGGAGCTGGAGGCGTTGCCGAAGGTGCCGGTGCCAGATACGCCGCCGTGGTTCCATTCCCCGGAGCCACTACCTGCGTCGCCGGATGATTCTTGCTGATGCGAATCTTTCGCCCTTCCTCGACAATCTCCAGCTCATCGATGTCGCTCTTCTCCACAATACGGATCAACTGCCGGATCTCTTGTATATTCATTAAACCTCCAGAATATGTTCTTTCAGCGCAGAAAATATAACCGTTTCCCCTATTTTTTGCAAGATATATTTTCCGGCCTACATCTGGTATAAACCGTGCTTCTGAATGTAGGCAATCACGGCATCGGGCACCATGTAGCGCACCGATTTGCCTGCTCGCAATCGTTCCCGGATCTCGGTGGCCGAAATTTCCAGCAGGGGGATACGCAGAAATTGAATGTATTGCAGGTAGGGATCGGCGGAGGTGGCCGGCTGAAACCCCGGCCGGCCAAAAGCGATGACCTGGCATTCCCTGACCAGTACGTCGGGATCCTTCCACAGATGAAGCTGATTCACATTGTCCTGCCCCATTAAAAAATACAGCCGAAACTGTGGCGATGGATATTGCCGTTTTAAATCCAGAATGGTGTCCACGGTGTAGGAAACGCGCTGGGAACGAATTTCCAGATCGCTGACTTCAAAATAGGGATTACTGGCTACCGCCAGCTCTACCATTCGCAGACGATGCTCTGCCCCGGTGATGCGCGCGTTATCCTTCAGGGGATGAATTTTTGCCGGAATGAAGATGACCTTCTGGAAATGGAGCTCCTCGCGGATCACTTCGGCAATCAGCAGATGGCCGATGTGGATGGGATCGAAACTTCCGCCCAGAATGCCAATGCGTTGTGGCTCCTGATCCATTTTACTGGCCTTCGGCTTCTTTTTTTTCTCTGGCAGCGATGAGATTGGTAATTTGCTCAATGCGTTCCCTGGCTTTTTTCACCCGCTTATGCTGCGAATATTTTTCGATAAACGCGGTAAAAGTGGCCCGGGCTTCTTCGTACTGATGCAGTTGATACTGACATTCCGCCTTCCAGTAAAGCGCCTCAGCAGCGGCCGGAGTATCGTAATATTCTTCCAGGACAATATCGTAATAAATGATGGCTGCGGGGTAATGCCCCATTTTGCGGTAAATCTCCGCGGCCATTAATTTTTTCTTGCCCAGTTTGGCGCGCAATTCCTGAATGAACTTTTCGGCATTGCTCTTCAACTCATGGTACGGATACTCTTCGATGAATCGTTGAAATTGGCGGATGGCTTTTAAGGTGTATTCCTGATCCAGCTCCGGCCGCAACGAAAGTTTGTGATAGGACATCCCGATCTTAAACTGGGCCAGCGGCACGTAAGGACTTTCGGGATAATCCTGCACCAGCTTTTCGTACTCCGCGATGGCCACCAGATATTCTTTCATTTTAAAATGCGACTCGGCCAGATAATACTGGGCATCATCGACCACCGGATTGCCGCTAAATTTTAATACGATTACCGTAAATTCAGTGGCGGCTTCGAAATAATCGCCATCATCGAATTTTTTCTTGGCATATTCAAAATATTCATCCGGCCCCAGCGCCTGTTTGTTAATTTTGGGGCTACATCCCAGCGCCCAGATCAACAACCCCACCAAAATTCCCCGACTCCACCGTTTAACCGAAGCATACCCCATCATTTTTTACCGCTCCTTAGTATGTAAAATAAATACACCACCGTAATCGTCGCTCCCGAAATCAAAACCGGTTCAACAATTTTATTTATAAAGGTCGATGATTCTTTTGTTCCTGATGTAAACGGTAACAACGGGTTCTCCAGATTTTTAAACGCGTTCCCCGGAATCTCATCGCGATATTGCTGCTCCAGCCGTTGACTGTACACGATCTGCTGTTCGGGTGAAATTAACTGCACATGAAACCCCACCCTGACCGTTCGTTCGACCTTTCGAGTAAAAAACACCCATTTTCGCCCTTTTAACCGATAGGTGACCCGAACAACGGGACGGGTCACACGTAACGAAAAGTATAAATTTAAGTGTTCGCCGGGCTTTTTATAAACGATAAAATTATTTTTCAGGCTGCTATCTTCAATGACCTGACGGATCCAGTGTTGCAGCACTTCACTGGAAGTATCCGTTACCTCAACCAGCAGGGGAATGGATGGACTCACATGTTGCCGGAGAATGGTCAGGATGGGCCGGGAAATCAACCGGGCAATGGCGGTTTCGTTGTCCGGTGGATTGGGCGACCTGACCGATGAGACTGCGGGATGCGCCGGTAAACTGCCAATGCTTCCTGCCCACATCACCCATAACAAAAGGAACAGGCGCTTAAACCGATTTGAGAAAGAGGCTCCCATGGATCTGGATTTCTCAACCCCGTCGTTTTTCCACAACCATCCGGGCCACATGGCCACCGGATAAGATAAGCAAGGCCAGCACCAGATTCAAATAACCAAACCAGTCGCCATAACGGGTGTAAAAGGTCGGGGTGTTCTGGATGGGTAAATACCCCAACAAAACGCCCTTTCGATTCAAACCCAGTTCGGTTTGTACGCGTCCCGTGGGCTCAATCAAACGCGAGATTCCCGTGTTGGCGCTGCGGGCAATGCTTACCCGGTTTTCCACCGCCCGAAAGATGGCATACTGCGCATGTTGATAGGGGCCAGAGGTGGTACCAAACCAGCCATCGTTGGTGATGATGGTCAGCATCCGGGCACCGTTTTGCACAAATTGGCGAACCAGATGGGGAAAGATCGATTCGTAACAAATGACCGCGGATACCCCTACCCGCGTGGGGACGGAGGTGGTATCCCCCGTTAACTGAAAGCGATGCTGAATGTACATCCCCTGGCGAACTTTCGGCTGCATCCAGAACACCTTAAATTCCATGCCGGGAAAATAATCCCCACCCCCCACATCGATCTTGCGCAGAAAGGGTAAATATTGTTTAAAGGGCATGCTTTCTGCTGCGGGTACCAGTGCCATTTTGTAATAATGCTCCAGAATGCGCAATCCGGGTGCGAAGAAAAACGCCGCATTGTAGGTGCGATAAGCCCGCGAACTGGGGATGAATCGGTAATCTGGCGTGCCGGTGATTAAATAACTGTTCATCGTATCCACCAGGGCATACACCTGGTTTAAATACCCTTCTTCGTAGCGTAAAAAAAACGGAGTGGCGGTTTCTGGCCAGATGACCAGCTGAGGCCGATCTTCCTGCATCTCCAGGGTCATTTCCCGCAGCATGGCAAAGGCGCTGTCCTGAAACACCGCGTCCCACTTTCGGTAGGGATCCACATTGGGCTGGACGACCCCAACCTTCAGTGCGGGATAGGTCTTCGATTCCAGTTGATTCAATCGCCACTGCCCGTATCCCCAGGGAAGCAAAATCAACACAAGTCCCATTGCGACGAAAGCCGGATGCCGTTTTTGCTGGTAGATCACCAGATACAGCCAGACCGACAGCACCATCAACAAAAAGGACAGGCCAAGATACCCCGTCCATTCAATAAACTGGATGAGCGGCAGGTAGTAAGTCTGGGTGTAGGCCAGGTTTAGCCAGTTAAACCGGATGTCGGAAAAATGGCGCAATTGTTCGACGGCCACCCAGAGGATGGGAAAAGCCAGCAAGGCCAGCCGGGGAAAATAATTGTAAATGCGCCGTAGGATCCACCAGATAAACCCGTAATGCAGCGCGTTGATCAAAATGGTTATGACCGCTCCGGGAATGGTATTGTTGCCAATCCAGAACAGGGTCAGGGCACCCCAGATGACCCCTTTTAAATATCCCATTAAAAAAGTTCGCGAATCGGGGCGATGCAGGATGGTGTGCATGAAAAATGCCAGCGTGAAGGGTACCAGAAATCCACCAGGAAACGGCGGAAAGCTCAGGGCCAGAAGAACAGCCGTAAGGACAACGCTTCTCCAATCAGCTTTGCTCATTCACCCGGACTTCCTTTTTCTGCTCCAGGGACTGGTAGATGGCGTCGGTTATTCGTAACACCTGCACCGCATCATCAATGGGGGAACGCAACTCCGATACCTGCCCTTTCAGATATTGATAGAAATGTTCCAGCTCGGCTTCATACGCTTTTTTAAAGACGGAACGCGGTGGGGTTCGCATTTCCGGGGTGATGTTGAGGATTTGACCGTGCCAGAAACGCTGAACGCGCAGGGGGCTTAACCAGGATGAGCCTTTCTGGCCATAAAAATCCACATAAAAACGATCCCGGGGAATGGGATAATCCCAGCTAAATTCACAGAAAAGGGTTAAATCGTTCTCAAACGTGAGGTAGGCTGAGAGGTAATCTTCCACTTCAATTTTCTCATTAAATTGAAATCGATTGGCCTTCACGGATTTTAATTGGGGTCGGCCGTTCATCCACCAGACCAGATCGATCAACTGAATTCCCAGATCCATTAACACCCCCCCACCGGCAATGTTTTTCTTCAGCAGCCAGGGTTGTTTTTCGGTTTTAGATTCCCCCTGCAACCAGCCGGCCTTGGCGAAAAATATTTTCCCCAGTTCCTGCGTATCCAGAAAGGTTTTGATTGCCTCCACGTCGCTGCGGAAGCGGTTTTGCATGCCCACCATGACCACCCGATCGGCTTCCCGTGCCTGGCGGGCAATGGTCTCCGCCTCGCTGGCATTGCGGGTGGCTGGCTTTTCGATAAATACATGGCAGCCGTGTTTCAGGGCCAGCAGACTCATGGGCAAATGCAAATTGGTCGGGGTAAGGATAAACACCACATCCAGCGGCTCCTGCTTGAGCATATCCTCAATGTCCTCGTAAATGCGGTCGATGTTGTACCGCTCCCCGATGATGGTGGCTTTCGAGGTATTGACGTCACACAGTGCCGCAATCTCCAGGTCTTCGAATCGCGAAAGAATGGGAAGATGCATGATCTGGGCAATGACCCCACAGCCAACAATTCCCACGCGCAGGGTGGTCTTTTCGCTTGTTTTCATGAACGCGTCCTCTGGTTGATTTCCCGATCCAGAAAATTTTGCAGCAAATGGACGGCCGCCAGCTGGTCGACCCGTTTCCTTTCCCGAGAAGGCTTTTTACCCATCTGGTGGAGGGATCGATGGGCCTGCAGGGTGGTCAGTCGTTCGTCGAAGGCTTCCACCGGTACGGACACCACCTGTTGCAATTGCTGGATGAACTCGCGCACTTCTGTGGTTTTTCGAGAGTCCGTTCCCTTCAGTGTTACCGGCAGGCCCACAACAATTTTCACCACGGCATATTCCTGAACCAGCGCATCAATTTCGTGTATGGCGGCATCCATGTGGGTGTAGGTAATGGTCTTTAAGGGCTGAGCAATCGTTCGGGAAGGATCGCTGATGGCCACGCCAATGCGCTTTTCGCCAAAATCAATACCCAGGTAACGGGACATAAACGCTCGACTTTATCGACTTCAAGGTTCATTCACCCAATCAGGCGTGACAATTTATGATCAATCAACGACTTAAATCAAACGAATTTATTTTTTAATCGTGTGGTTTTTCATCGGTTTCAATGGGTTGTTTGAGAATATCTTTTAATAGCTTGCCGGGTTTAAAATGGGTTTTCCGGCGGGCGGGTACGTAGATGATCTCCCCGGTGCGTGGATTCCGTGCTTTGGGTTTGGGTTTGGTCTGCTTGACCTCAAACACGCCAAAATCTCGAATCTCGATGCGAATTTCCGGATCGGCTTCGCTTAATATCTCTCGTAACGCGGTGAATACCGCATTCACAAATTCTTCAGTGATGTAAATTTTCTGGCCAAGCATTTTAGCCACGCGTTTTGCAACTTCCTTTTTCGTCACTGTCCTCATGGAGTGCCTCCAACTAAATTCACTTAATTTATTATTTTTAGAAAATTTAATGGCATTTTAAAAACTTTGCAAGTAGAAATTTGATAAATTTTTATAAATCAATGAATTATTATTATTTAGCCTCCACAATTAGTGCCACACGTTTTTGCACCTGTTGACCGGAATAGCGATCGGTGACCCGGATTTGCACCCAGTACTCTCCCGGTTCCACATGATCCAGGCGCAGGGCCTGCACCACAAAATCGTGAGTTTTGTTGCCCTGATATTCATTCACAATACTAATACTTGATTGTTTACCCATCATCCAGTTTTGCCACCAGGCGCCTTTTTCTTTTGGAATTAGTGTATTTTCAACCAGATACAGGGTTTTATTGTCGGAAGCTTTCTGTAAAAAATAAATTTCAAAATAAATAAACATTAAATTTTTTTGAGAAAATCGATGGTCAATTGCCGGTTCCAGATAAAATCCATTGCGAAATGAAGGCAAATTCCGGGGTTCGCGGGTCAATTGACGCGCCAGCACAATGTCAGAGATGGCCAGCTGATCTGCCGGGAAAGAAGCAATGGTCAGCGAATCCCGCTGTACCGAGACCATCTGGTTTGAATGTTCCCGAATTTCCAGGGAATAAAAGAAGGTTCCGGGATCCCCGGTAAAACGTCCGGTCAAATACAAATTTTGCCGGTATGGGAAAATATGTTCCAGCTGCTGGAACGGCTCCACCACCGCGTAGTATTTCTGCTCGATGGATGTTTCATCCCGGCGGACAAACAGTCCCGTCTCCAGCTCCAGGGAATCCAGCACCGGGAACTGACGCAGCGGGATGTCCAGGAAGAACATGACCTCGGTTTTGTTGGTTTCCCCGTTCCGAAAGCAGGCAAACTCCCAGTCAAAATCGAAACGGCCACCGGGCAACTGGAAATCGAAGAATTCCTGAAATTCGCGGTATACTTCGTCGGCGACCCATTCATAATTGATCATGGAACGGCTGCGAAACGGTGATTTGGACAACGGACTGGTAGGCACGGCAAACCGATAGTTCCCATTCCAGAATTCATCCTCGAACATCAGGGAAAATTGGGGATACACCCAGATTTCAGCCGGGGGCAGAATGGTTCCCAGATCGGAATAGGTTTTCCCGAACCGAATGATTTGCCGGGGTTTTCCGAAATGCAAATACACCTGGCCGCGATCGGTTTTCCATCCCGGAATGTTCAGTGCCGGTACCGAAAATTTTAGCTGCACATAGGCCAGCCGGGCCAGATGTTCGGTTAACCGTTCATTTTCCCGGGAAAGGTACAGAGGATCCAGCTGTGTCCAGTCCCTGAGGTCAGCCAGGTAGTCGTTACCCAGAAATTCATTCTGCAACACCTGAACATCGGTAAACAGGGCGCGCACGGAATCGGGCATCCGCGCCAGGGCCTGATCAAAATACTGGCTGGCCTCGGCGTATTCCCCCTGCTCCTGAAACGCGAGTCCCAGCCACAGGTACCATTCCGGCCGCGCGGGATGCAGCGCAATCCCCTGTTCAAATAACCGCATCATTTTGCGGCGATTGCCGTGATCATAATATAGCAACCCCAGCAGATACCGGGCTCGAAAATGATCGGGACGCAAATTTAGCGCCCGCTGCAGGTAGTATCGGGCCTTCTCAAACGCTTCTTCGGCATACGGCTCCATGGAGAACGCCACATCGGTGTTCGTCCAGCGATGCTGATAATCCAGCATCTCCTGGCGATAGGCTTCTCCCAGTTCCACCAGGGCCTCTACAAAATAAGGATCCAGCTCCAGCGCCTTTTGTAACCAGTGACGGCTCAGACCGGGGGCATGGCCTTTTTTCAAAAAATAGCCGCGGACAAAAAACGCGAAAGGATCTTTTCGGTAGGTCGGTGCATAAGCCTGCAATAGTTCCATGGCCTGAACGCGATTGGCCGTTCCCCCCTGCTCCGTTAAATACAGCACCTTTAACAGGTTGGGCCAGACCGCCTCCGGCTCCTGTTGCAACAGCGAATCCACCACCTGTTGCAATGCATTCAGATTGCGGTCAACGAAATATTGAAATGCGCGATGACAGGCCGCATTGGGGAAGGTCAGCGCCCGCAGAGACGCACAAAGGATCAGCCACAGGATGAGCAAAAGAGCAATTTTGCCCCCATGCCTCATGATTCCTTTTTGGGTTTACCCGCCGTGACCATTTCTTTTAACTCATTTAACTTTAAAAGGGCTTCCAAGGGGGTCATCTGGTTGATGTCCACTTTTTTCAACGCCTCTTCCACCGGGGACGCGGGCATCATATCAAAAATAGTTAATTGATTGCGATCTACCTGGGTACCGCTCCGCCGCCGGGCCAATCGGGGATTTTTGCTGGGGGTCAGCTCATTGGCCTCCAGGTTGTACAGCACCTCCCGTGCCCGCTCCACCACTTCCCTGGGTAAACCGGCCATCTGGGCCACGTATATTCCATAGGAATTGTCCATCCCGCCCGGTTCAATCTTGCGTAAAAAGACCACATGGTCTCCGTATTCCTTAACAGTCACTTTAAAATTTTTGATGCGGGGGTACAGCATGGCCAGTTCGGTTAATTCGTGATAGTGAGTGGCAAACAGGGTTTTGGCTGCAATGCGTTTGTTGTTGTGCAGGTATTCGGTAACCGCCCAGGCAATGGACAGGCCATCGAAGGTGCTGGTACCGCGACCGATTTCGTCCAGCAGAATCAAACTGCGGGGAGTGGCATTGTGCAAAATATTGGCCGTTTCCAGCATTTCCACCATGAATGTGCTTTCGCCAAAGGCCACATTGTCCGAAGCCCCCACGCGAGTAAAGATGCGATCCACCCAGCCAATGCGGGCTTCCTCCGCAGGAACAAAACTGCCAATCTGGGCCATCAGCACAATTAAACCCACCTGCCGCAAATAGGTTGATTTCCCGGCCATGTTGGGGCCGGTGATGATCATGATCTGCACATCGTGGTTGCTGATGTGGGTGTCGTTTTCAATGAATGGCTGATCCGGGGGCAAACGCTTTTCCACCACCGGATGCCGCCCTGCGCGGATGAAAATCTCCAGGGAATCGTTCACCTCCGGCTTCACGTACCGGTTCTGACGGGCAACTTCGGCAAAATTGGTCAAACAATCCAGTTCCGCAATCAGTCGCGCATTGGTTTGAATGGCTTCACCATGGGCGGCAATTTGCTCCCGTATCTGCTGGAACAATTGATGCTCCAGCGCAGCGATTTTCTCCTCGGCACCCAGAACCTTTTCCTCATACGCCTTCAAATCCGGGGTGACAAATCGCTCCGCATTGACCAGCGTTTGTTTTCGATGAAAATAATCCGGCACCTTATCCAGATGGGCCCGCGTTACTTCGAAATAATAGCCAAAAACCTTGTTGTAGCCAATCTTTAACGAAGGGATCCCGGTGCGCTGGCGTTCCTTTTCCTGCAGTTCCACGATCCAGTTTTTGCCTTCGCGACTGATCTTTCGCAGCTCATCCAGTTCCGGGTGGTAGCCATCGCGAATGATGTTCCCTTCGGTGATGGTTACCGGGGGATTTTCCACAATGGCGGTTTCGATGAGCTGGATGACTTCCTCCACAGAGGTTAATCCATCAGCGTATTCCTGCAATTCCGGTTGACCGGAGCGCTGCAACAGGTTTTTTATGGGCTGAATGTATTTCAGGGCATTTTTAAGGGCGATCAGATCCCGCGGATTGGCCCGCCCGGTACTGATTCGGGCCAGTAGGCGCTCCAGATCCCCAATGTGCTGAAGGGCCGCCCGCACTTCGGTACGCAACTCGTCGTTCCGATAAAACACGTCCACCCGATTCAATCGCTGATGAATCCGCTCCAGACGAATCAGCGGGTGGGTCAACCAGTGTTTCAGCAGGCGTCCCCCCATGGGAGTCAGGGTCTGATCCAGGATGGACAACAGGGTGGCTTCTTTTCCGCCGGGACTCAGGGGGATGGTGATTTCCAGGTTGCGGCGGGTGGTCTCATCCAGAATCATGTACTCATCTGCGGAAATCACCGCCAGCTTGTGAATATGTGACAGCTGATTCTGATAATTCTCTTTGGCATAGTGCAGAATGGCACCAGCAGCAACCACACCCAGGGGAAAATCCTCAGCCCCAAATCCCTTCAAACTGGCGGTCTGGAAATGATCGGTCAAAATGTCGTGAGCAAAGGTGCGATTAAACACCCAGTCTTCCAGTCGAGTGGTGATGGCCGAAACCCGACCGGACAAAAGCTTTTCCAGGTGTTCCTGCCAGCTTGCGGGTACCAGGATTTCCCGGGGATCGATCTCCTGCAGGTAGCTGACCAGATTGTCGGCAATCACTTCGGTAATGTAAAATTCTCCCGTGGAGATGTCCGCATACCCGATGCCAATTTTTTCCTTTCCCGGATAAATTGCCGCCAGGTAATTGCTGGTCTTGTGATCCAGAAGCTTTTCCGACAACGCGGTTCCGGGAGTAATTACTTCTACCACTTCGCGCTTTACCACCGTTTTGGCCAGTTTGGGATCTTCCACCTGTTCGCAGATGGCCACCTTGTATCCGGCATGAATCAACTTGGGCAAGTAGGCATCCAGCGCATGGTACGGAAAACCGGCAAGGGGAACATCGGCAACTTTGCCATGGGAACGTCGGGTCAGGGCAATGCCCAGCACTCGCGAAATGATCCGGGCGTCCTCATAAAATGTTTCGTAAAAGTCCCCCATCCGGTAGAGTAGAATCATGTCCTGATATTTTGCCTTGATGGATAAATACTGCTCCATCAGGGGGGTGGTATCACCGGATCGGGATGTTTTCTTTTTTTTCATTGAACCACTTCCGTGCTTCATTGTTCATCCTCAATTGTGCGACTTCATTTTGCATCATTAACCGCCATGACACAAACCCTCACTTCATCACGGTGGCCAAAAATCACCGACGCCCTTCTTAAATGCCCTGCTTTCAGCGAGCCACGATATGTTGCAATTCCAGCATGCTGCGAATGGTGTAGTCGGCACCGGTCAACATTTCCGCCGGGCGGTAGCCATACAATACCCCGCAGGTAAAGATGCCTGCGGCTTTCCCACTTTGAATGTCCTGGGGTGAATCGCCAATTATCATGGCACGATCCCGCACAACCTTCAGCCTGTCCAGAATGTGAAAAACAGGTTGCGGATGCGGCTTCTTTTCATCCAGCGAATCACCTCCCAGGATCAGGTCAAAATGGGGCGCCAATCCCAGCGCCTGTAAAATTTTTTGCGTATAATATGCTCCCTTGTTGCTCAGCACCACTTTCTTTTTATGTTGAAAGAAAACCAGTGTTTCCATCACACCCGGATAGACCTGAGCATGATCGGTGCAATGCTGGTCGTAAAACTGAAAGTAGATGTCCAGTGCCCGTTCCAGCATTTCCGGTGTCACCTCAGTGTAATGTGCCAGACAGCGCTGCACCAGTCGGCGGATTCCATCCCCGACATAGGATTGAATGGTGGCCGCTGGCAGGGGTGGCCATCCCAATTGCTGAAGGGTAAAATTGGCACTGCGCACTATATCGGTCATGGAATCCACCAGCGTACCGTCCAGATCAAAAATGAGCAGATCCAGGGACAATTTCTTTCCCATTTTCCGTTCCTTCGTGCGTTCAAAGGGCAAATATACAAATTTTTCGGGAAAATAGAGCAGCGTTTTTGAATGGAAATGGCATCGGATCCAACGCGCAGACGGGTTCATCGTTTGACTGCCTCAGAGGTGGGAAGAAATGCCCGCCCGTGCCGATCATTTCATGACTTTTTCCACTGTGGGTTCGATGGGAAAGGTAAAATGGAAGGTGCTGCCTTTTTCCAGCTCGCTTTCCACCCAGATTTCCCCACCATGGAGATTCACGATTTCCTTGCAGATGGCCAGTCCCAGTCCGGTACCCCCCACGTTCAATCGGGCTTCGGCGCCGGTCTGTTCGTATTTGTCAAAAATGGTCTCCAGCTTATCGGGTGGGATGCCCACACCGGTATCCTGAACCGAAATATGAGCAAAAAATTTGTCCTCGCCTTTGATTTTCTTCTTCATCAGTTCGGAACGGATGTAAATATCCCCGCCTTCCGGGGTAAATTTCATAGCGTTGCTCAACAGGTTGTTCAAGACCTGTTCCACTCGCAGACTGTCGAAAAAGAGCAGGGGCAAATTACGATCCAGATCCAGGTGAATATTGATCTTCTTGTTGCGGGTCAACACCTTCATGTTGGTTACCACCCGCTCAATCAGCCCATTGATCTCATTCAATTTGGGATCGATGCTAAACTTGCCCACTTCAATTTTGGAGGCCACCAGAAAGTTGTCAATCAGGGTTAACACCTTCTTAACGTTTTCTTTGGCAATGTCCAGCAGCTCCTCCTGTTCGGAGTTGATTTCCCCCACCACCCGGTTTCGGATCAACTCCAGGAACCCCTGGATCACGTTCATGGGTGAGCGCAAATCGTGGACAATCATGGAATTAAAATCGGCCTTCATGCGCTCCAGTCGCTTGATAACCCGCAGATCATTTAATACCATGAAAAATCCCACCTTCTGGCGATGCTGGAAGAATGGAAACGCAAAGACAGACACCGGGATTTTCGCGCCACTGCTGCTGACAATCTCCAGCTCCACATTCTCGATCCGGGTTTTCTCATCACTCTTCCCGGATATCAACTCGGTGGCGATTTCCTTGAATTTCTCTCGCGATTTTTTATCGAAGAAATGGATCAGTCGGCGATTGACCAGCTGGGGATGCCGGTATCCCAGCAATCGCTGAAAGGCGGGGTTGACGTAAATGATTTTTCCGGTGAGATCGCAGGTCACCAGCCCCAGGCTCATGGTTTCCGCCAGGGTGCGGTAGCGTTCTTCGCTGGCCAGCAAGCGTTCGTACAACTGGGCGTTTTCGACCGCAATGGCCGCCTGATTGGCATAATATTCCAGTGGCACCACCTTATCCTGGGTGGGCTTCAACCGATCCACGGGATCGTGCACCAGGAGATACCCCAGGGTCTTGTTTCGCGTCTCCAGCGGTACCACCAGCAAATCCTGATCGTTCCATTCAATTACCTGTCCGGCTTCCACCTTTTTGCCATTCCCGTGATGCAACAGGGGCATGGAATCGTAGAAATAGGAATTGTTGATTTTTTCGCATCGGCTGATAAACAGCTGGAATTTCTCCAGCTCCAGCGGCTCATCAATTTTTACAGGCAGTTTTTGGGGATTGTCAAATCCCAGGCGCGCGGACAGGCGCAGTGTACGGTGAACTTCATCCAGCAACAGAAAGGCAATATCGTTCCATCCCAGGGATTTTCGCAGGTTACCGGCAATACGGCGTAACACGTCTTCCAGACTCAAGTCCAGCTTCAGCTCGTTGCCCAGCTCGAAAATGCGGGCCAGTTGCTTTAGCTTTAACTGAGCTTCCTTTACTATATGGGTATCCTCCAGCACCTTTTGCACCCGCTGAATGATCTCGCCCAAACGGTGAATTTCC
The DNA here is from genome assembly GCA_013150955.1 of Calditrichota bacterium. Lineage (GTDB taxonomy): Bacteria > Calditrichota > Calditrichia > RBG-13-44-9 > J042 > JAADJD01. Next base: position 80,194 of record JAADJD010000002.1, on the reverse strand, counting down.
CAGACGCTAAATTTGGCGTCATCCGCCTGCTTGTTAATAATAAATACCCCGATGACCTCGTTGTAAATTTTAATGGGAATAATGAAGAGATTGCGATAATGCAGTTTGCTAAAAATGTTGCGGGTGGATTCCCCCAGTCGCCGATTCTCCACGATGTGAGGCAGAAACTGCATCTTGCCCTGCTGAATGAGCCGGGAGAAAAACTGTTCCTTATTCAGGAAAATCACATTTTTCTCGATGGCTTCCGTGTCCCCGGCGTGATTTTCGAAATAAAAATGTTTGGGGAAAAGAAATCCGAAGCCTTTGTTGTACTGCCAGAAAACGGTGCTGTCCGCATGGGTAATCTGATTCATGATCTTACAGGCCAGGTAGAAGATCGAGTCCTCCGAAAACCGATTCATGATCAACTGATCGGAGAAATCCGATGAGGTGGCTTCGGGATGTTCGGACAGGTGGGTATCCAGGATTTTTTCGCCCAGGGCATCCGCCAGATCATTGATTAACAAAATTTCGTGCGATGCCAGAGTCCGGCTATTCACACTGCCAATCAGAAATCCCCCAATGGCCATGCCCTGCACCTTAATGGGAACAAAATACAGGCGCTTTACCGGCCATCCCCATTGCACCAGCTTTCGGAACAGCTGGGGATCGTCTGCAGGCGCCAGCGCAATGGATCGTCCCTGCGCCAGCCAGGATTGAGCCAGGCGCTCCAGCTGGTGGGTCAGGATGGCATATTTGCGCCGGGTGGGCGGAACAAACTGCACAAAATGTTTTACCTCCCGCATGGACGCATCCACCGTAAACAGCGCCCAGTAATCCATCAGCACCGTCTTGGGCAGGTAATTGATCAGCCGCTCAAACAACCGGGGCAGCTCACGTTCTTTCTGGATGATTTTCAGGCAGTAGTTAAAATTGTCTGCTATTTCCACTTTGGCTTTCAGAATGCTCAGGTTCTGAAAGGTGTCCTTCACAAAAGCCAGATTGTGGGCAATCTGAAAGAAATCGCTTTTCTCCGGCAGCAGAACAAAGCGGTTCCCCGGTAAGGTAGAACGCAGCTTTTCAATGTCCACGTCCGGGTGATACAGAAGAATAAACCAGCTTTTATGAAGCTGGTAAATCTTTTCCAGAATCTGAATGGCTAAACGGTATTTTCCTGGATTTTCATCGATGTAAAGGATGATAATCTGAGGACGAATTTTCTGAATAAAATTTTCCATTTCGATGAGCTGAGGCAGATAAAAAATTTCCAGATTCTGATAGATAAAATTCTTCTGCAGAAAATGGAACAGCTCCTTTGTCGGCGTCTGTACCAGAACCTTGATGTATTCGGTATATTGCATGGTCGCGTGTTAATAAATTAATTCTTTTAAATTTAACGAAAAATTCCGCGATGAAACAACCGCAAAAATTAATATCTTTCGGCCTTCCCGGATTTCACGATCACTTCGCTGCCTCCTGTTATTTCCGGGACTTGAGATTGCGAAAATAAATCTGCACCATGCCTTCCAGCACCAGATTATCCTCCACATGCTGAATGTACCGGCTGCGCGAGGCCACCAGATGGGCCAATCCCCCGGTGGCAATCACGTGAGGCTTTGTCTTTAATTCTTTCTCCATTTCGGCAATCAACCCATCCACCATCATCACACTACCCAGCACAATGCCGGACTGCATGCTTTCCTCGGTACTCTTTCCGATGGCATGTTCGGGAAATTCCAGCGCAATTCGGGGCAGTTTGGATGCCCGTTCGTGCAATCCCCAGGCGGTGGTTTCCACTCCCGGAGCAATGGCACCCCCAATGTACACCCCTTCCTCACTCACCACATCAAACGTGGTGGCGGTGCCAAAATCCACAATGATGGCCGGGCCGCCGTATTTTTCAAACGCTGCAACGGCATTGCACAATCGATCGGCTCCCACACTGGATGGCGGATGATAATCCACCCGGATGCCCAGATCCAGGGTGTGATCAATGATCATGGGCTGCTGATGAAAATATTTCTCCCCCACCCGGATGAATTGCTGGGTAATATCCGGCACCACCGAGGAAACGATTAAATGATCGATGGCCGTCAGTGCCACCCCTTCCGCACTCAAAAAATGATGAATGAACGCCATGAATTCGTCCTCGGTGCGATGCACACCGGTGGTTATCCGCCAGCTGGTGCGGTACTGCCGCCCCTCATATAGACCGATTTCAATATGGGTGTTGCCCACATCAATGGCCAGTAGCATGCGCGGTTCCTCCTCTTAGATGCACGATTTCACCGGAAGCAATCACCATCTCGCCCTTTCCCGGACGCTGCACCACCAGCAGACCGTCATTGGTGATGCCGACAATTCGAGCCTGAAAAGCCTCGTTTTGCAAGCGTAAATACACCTCCTGATTTTTAAATAGCAGCCGATCCCAGTAGCCAGCAATCAGGGCGGACGGTTCCAGATTGTCCCAGCCCTGAAATTCCCGGTATAACTCATTCAGCAAATGAGCAAAAAGCGGTTCCCGCTCCCAGTATACCCCGGTGGCCATTCGCAGGGAAATGGCCGTATCCCGGATTTCGGCAGAAAAATCGGTTTCCTGCTGATTGATGTTCAACCCGATGCCCAGCACCAGAAAGTCCTGTTCGCCGCCGGTAAAGCTGCCCTGAATCAGGATACCGCCCATCTTCCGATGCGTTAGCCAGAGGTCATTGGGCCATTTGAGTTGTACCTGAATGGGGATCCGTTCCTGTCGAAATACCCACTCCTCCAGCGAACGGGCAAGGGTGACGGCTACAAAGATGTTCATCAGGTGCACTTTTTGAGCCATCATCGGGCGGCGCCGGAGGATGGAGAACCAGAGTCCCACCACGGGAGGACTTTCCCAGGATCGCTGCTGGCGTCCCTGACCGGCGGTCTGTTGATCGGCAATTGCCACCGTCCAGTCCGGTGCCCCCTGATGCACCTGTTCCTGCAAATACCGATTGGTGGAATCCAGTACGTCGAACACGTCCAGCCGGATCTGCTGGCGGTACGCCAGATGTTGCCATATCCGGGATTCGTTTAGCATGGCTACCCGAAACTTAACCCTGCCCCATACCTTTTTGTAGGCTAATTAACGATGGAATTTGAAAGTAAACAAACAAAATCCGCAGCTTTTCACATTTTTCCCGTTCCCCTGCCCTTACTGCGCATGGCCTGACAACCACAATTGAATGCCCGTGGTATAACACGGCTGGTTCAGACCGACCGGTTAAACCCAGATTATGCATTAAAACCACGAATTATTAAAACCACGAATTACACGAATTAACACCAATAAAAATAATAGAATGCACTTGATTCTATCTGAATGAAAATGTTTTCCTGGATATATTTGCTATTTTGTTGATTTTATTCGAATTCATTCGCGTGATTCGTGGTTTAACGCGTTATTTCGGTTACACCTCCTGATATTCGCCAAAAACTTCCCTGAGCGCATCCGATATCTCCCCCAGCGTCGCATACGACTCCACGCATTCAATGATAAAGGGCATCAGATTCTCGGTACCCCGGGCGGCCTGTTTCAACCGATCCAGCGTCTGTTGCACCGCCCGATTGTCCCGGCGCTGTTTCAGGGCTTTCAGGCGCTGGATATGTTTTCGTACCAGGGCATCATCGATGCGCAGGATTCTGGGCCGGGTATCTTCCTCTACCGTGAACTGATTGACCCCAACGATGATTTTCTCCCCGCTCTCCACCTGCTTTTGATATTCATAGGCGCTGCGGGAAATTTCATTCTGGAAATATTTCATTTTCACCGCTTCCACCGCGCCGCCCAGCCTGTCGATGGTCTCGATATATTGCCAGGCCCGTTGTTCAATCTCGTCGGTCAATTTTTCCACAAAATAGGAACCGGCCAGAGGATCCACCGTATCGGCCACGCCACTTTCGTAAGCGATGATTTGCTGGGTTCGGAGCGCAATGCGGGCACTTTCCTCCGTGGGCAGGCTCAGGGCTTCGTCGTAAGCGTTGGTATGTAAGGACTGCGTGCCCCCAAGTACGGCCGCCAGTGCCTGAATGGTGGTACGCACAATATTGTTCAACGGCTGCTGGGCGGTCAGGGTACTGCCCGCCGTCTGGGTGTGAAAGCGCAACATCATCGATTGCGGTTTACGGGCACCGAAGCGCTCCTTCATGATCCGGGCCCACATGCGTCGGGCGGCACGAAACTTGGCAATTTCTTCAAACAAATTGTTATGGGCGTTAAAGAAGAATGACAGGCGGCCAGCAAAGTCATCCACATTCAGTCCAGCATCGATGGCGGCCTGCACGTAAGCCATTCCATTGGCAAAAGTGAAGGCCACTTCCTGCACCGCGGTGGCGCCTGCTTCCCGAATATGATACCCACTGATGGAAATGGTATTCCAGGCGGGCAAATGATCGTGACAAAACTGGAAAATATCGGTAATGATGCGCATGGAGGCTTCCGGTGGAAAAATGTAGGTGCCACGGGCAATGTATTCTTTCAAGATGTCGTTTTGAATGGTACCGGAAAGCCGTTTCAAATCGGCGCCCTGTTTTTTGGCCACCGCAATATACATGGCCAGCAAAATGGCCGCCGTAGCGTTAATGGTCATCGACGTGCTGACTTTTTCCAGCGGGATGCCAGCAAACAATGTTTCCATATCTTCCAGGGAATCGATAGCCACACCAACCTTGCCCACCTCCCCCTCGGCCATGGGATGATCGGAATCGTACCCGATTTGCGTGGGCAGATCGAAAGCCACGGACAGTCCCATCACGCCCTGAGACAACAAATATCGGTATCGGCGATTGGACTCCTCTGCGGTGGCAAATCCCGCATACTGGCGCATCGTCCACAGGCGTCCCCGGTACATGGTGGGATACACCCCGCGGGTAAACGGATATTCCCCGGGAAAGCCCAGCTGACGGACATAATCGAAGTCCGGATCGGGCAAATACAATCGGTCGATTTCAATTCCCGAATCGGTTTGAAATACTGGACGACGCTCCGGGAAGCGTTCCAGCGTCCGTTTCAGCACCGATTGTTCCCAGCACTGTTTTTCTTTTTCCAGAGGATTGGCCATGGTCATTCTCCTCAGTGATCATTCCGCCTGCTTATTTCGATTCATCCAAATTTAATCCAAATTAAACAACAGACCACCAAAATCTCCAATTCACCGGAATGAATCTTTTACGAAATGTGCAACATCTGGACACTTCTCATGAAAAGAAGAATTTCCACCAGTGGCAAGGAAAACATTCTTAACCCGGATTTTGTATTTGCCCACGAATGACACGAATTACCATGAATAAATAAACCCAAATTAAGCGTTAAACCGTAAATCACGCGTTAAATCACGAATCTCGCGAATGAAACCAAAGAATATCTACAAAATCGCGAATAAACTCCAAACTCCGGAACACATTTTCATCCAGACACAATCCAAAGTATTTTATTGGTTTTATTTGTGTTAATTCGTGTCATTCGTAGGCTAATGCATCATCTGGGTTTATTGGTGCTCATTCGTGTCATTGGTGGTTTGATGCATAATTCGGGTTCATTCGTGTCAGTGGTGGTCGAATGCATCATCCGGTGGTGGGCAAAATCCAGGGTCAACCTGATGCCTCGGCAGTATTTCCCGGGTTGGGAGGGAGTGTGATGGAAAGGGGCCTTTCAGGAAATCCATCCATTAACCCAAATTATGCAATAAACCGCGAATCACGCGAATGAAACCAAAAAATATCTACAAAATCGCGAATAAACCCTGGAATACATTTTCATCCAGACACTATTCAATGTATTTTATTGGTTTTTTATTTGTGTGAATTCGTGTAATTCGTAGGCTATTGCATAAACTGGGATTAACTTACTCCAGCCGAATGAGCAGGTCTTCCTTTTCTACCGCCTGATGGGGTTCCACGACGATCTCTTTCACCACCCCATCGATTGGGGCGCGGATCTCGTTCTCCATTTTCATGGCTTCCATGATCAGCAGGGGTTGGCCAATTTTCACCTCATCCCCCACCTTCACATCAATTCGGAGAACCAGTCCGGGCATCGGCGCTCGCACCTCGCCATGACCATGGGCTTGCTCGGTTTGCCCGAAAATTTCCCGCTCAATTTTTTGGCGCTCGTTTAAGACCGTCACCGCAAATTCTTGCTGATCGATGCGAAACACCAGATCCGGTACCGCCTGCAAACGTTCCACCACCAGAGATTGTCCATTCACCAGGAAGGAATACTGATCATCCGCCACCCGCCTGGGATCAATATGGAATACCTGACCTTTCACGCGAACAATCAACTGTCCGTTCTGATCTTCAATTTCAACAGGGATGAATTGATCGTCCTGCTGGATGTAGTAAATCATCGTTCCCTCAACATTTCTTTTAATCCGCGAATTTTCCATGCAGAGACCACCTGCTGATCCGACGCCGCTTTCAGTTCCCCATTCAGATACGCTTCATGCTGCTCGGTAAAATAGCGCAATGCCGCTGCAATGGCCAGCATGCGGGCATCCGGCTGCGCCGCTGCTGATGGGGACTTCCAGTATTTTTCCACAAATCCGGTGTTAAACTTACCCTCAACAAAATCGGGATGCTGAAGCACGGCCAGGCAGAAAGGAATGGTGGTTTGCACACCGTGGATCTGGTATTCTTTCAGGGCGCGAATCATGCGGGCGATCGCTTCCTGACGGTCGGCACCCCAGGTGATCAACTTCGCCATCAGGGGATCGTAATACATGGTAATTTCTGAATGTGACGCAATACCGCTATCTAAACGGACTCCCGGCCCTTCCGGATTCTTCAAAAACTCGATCTTCCCCGTGGAGGGCGCAAAGTTCTGAAACGGATCCTCGGCATAAATCCGGCATTCGATGGCATGGCCCTGAGCCTGCACATCCTGCTGGTCAAATGGCAGCGGTTGGCCTTCAGCCACCATGATTTGCAGTTTCACCAGATCCAATCCCAGCACCATTTCGGTGACGGGGTGTTCCACCTGAAGGCGGGTGTTCATCTCCAGAAAGTAGAAATTTAAATCTTCGTCCACCAGAAACTCAATGGTACCGGCATTGACATAACCACAGGCTCTGGCCGCCTGGATGGCCGTTTCCCCCATTCGCTGCCGCACGTCGGGGGTCAGCACGGCCGAAGGACTTTCTTCAATAACCTTCTGATGCCGCCGCTGGATGGAACAGTCCCGCTCCCACAAATGCAGCACCCTGCCATGCTCGTCCGCAATCACCTGGATTTCGATATGTTTGGGATTTTCCACAAATTTTTCGATGTAGATGGTATCATCTCCAAACGCATTTAACGCCTCGTTGCGGCCGGCTTCCAGCGCACGGGGCAGTTCGCTGGAATTGCGGACAATCCGCATGCCTTTTCCCCCACCGCCCGCAGCGGCTTTTAACATCACCGGATAGCCTCCAATCGAATCGATGATCGCCTCGGCTTCTGCCACATCTTTTATGGGGCGGGTGGTTCCGGGTACCACCGGTACCCCGGCTTGCTGCATAATTTTACGGGACTCGGTCTTGCTGCCCATCAATCGGATGGTGTCCGGACGCGGGCCGATAAAAATCAAACCGGCCTCCGCAACCTTCCGGGCAAAGTGGGGATTTTCTGCCAGAAACCCATAACCGGGGTGAATGGCATCGCAGCCGCTTTTTCGGGCAATCTCGATAATTTTATCCATATTGAGATAGCTTTCTGTGGAAGGTGCCGGCCCCAGCAGGTAGGCCTCATCCGCCGTTAACACATGGGGGGACAACCGATCAACCTCGGAATACACCGCCACCGATTGAATCCCCATTTCCCGACAGGTACGCATGATGCGAACGGCAATTTCTCCGCGATTGGCAACCAGTATTTTCCGTATACGCTTCAACCCGATTCTCCTTCCATTATTTACCGGGGTAATTTACAACGCCAGTGCCTGATATGAAAACCGTGGGATTATTCAGACACATCGTCCCCTTTTGCAGGTGCCAGCAATCGTTTCCGAAATGCGGTGTTTCCGGTATCGCCTTCGGGCAACTGTACCCGCACCAGTAATGCCCGCTTGTTTCGATCCAGCCACATCTCCTGAATGGGATATTCCAGGTTGTCTTTTTCTCCCAATCGAACCACCCGCTGACGCGATCGCTTATACAGAAAAAGAATGCGATTTTTCAGGCTCAATTCCAGCGCCCAGGCATCCATATAGCCCAGCCGCAATACCACGCCCGTTTGTGCATCCTGCACCACCACCGGTATCAATCCATTGCGATTCAGATACACTTTGGTCTTTCCACCGGGGGTGTCGATGTGCAACGGTCTCCGACTCTCGTCATCGGCCTGTTCCTTTTCCCTGGCAAAAATCTGAAACAATTGCATAGCCTCTCCTGCACTTCGTCCTTGAAATTTACTTTACCCAATATATACGGTAATTTTCCGTTTGAATAAACTGATTTTTCACGCGATTGACTTCCTCCGGAGAAACGTTCTTCAGGGATTCCAGGGAACGGAAATAATAATCCTCCGGATATCCCAGAAATTCGAAGAGTCCCAGGAAATAGGCCTGGTTTTCCCGTGTGGCACGTCGCCGCACCTTTGCCGCCAGCAGCGCATTGCGGGAACGTTCGATTTCATTATCCGGCAGTACTTCACTGCGGAACGATTCCAGATCGGCCTGAATGGCCAAAATCGCATCTTGCAAGATATAAGGTCGAGTACCCATGCGAACGTAAAAAATCCCTTTATCTCCATACAGTTGCACACTGGATCCCAGCCGATAGGCCCAGCCTTTTTGTTCCCGGAGATGAAATGCCAGCCGATTGCTGAAAACATGATTGGCCACTGCCAGTGCCGCACCGGATGCCCGGTTTTCGAAAACGTATCCCCAGTACAGTTGTGCCTGCTGCTTGTCTAATACTTTAAAATCTGCAGCCAAGCCTTGAGTAAGGTCAATCGTGGGCATGGCCGGTGGATGTTCCCCGGCGGGCATGCCACCAAAATATCGTTTCACCAGTTGCTTCATGGTTTCCGGCTCAATCCCCGAAACTACCGATATAATCAAATTATTGGCCTGAAAATATCTCGCTTTGAGTTGTTGCACATCCTGCAAAGTGATGTTTTGAATGGTTTCCTGGGTACCCCCCACCGGACGGGACAATGGATGATCTTTCCCCAGCAGAAGCCGGAAGAACCCATACCGCGCCTGAAAACTGGCTTTTTTCTGATTTTTCTGAGCAACCGCCAGCATGCGCCTTTTAACCTGTTCGAAATCTTCCTCGGTGAACACGGCGTTCTGCAACACCTCTGCCAGCAGCGCAAAGGCCTGCTCCCCAAACTGATCCAGCGTCTTAAACCGAATGTAGGAATATTCAGGGACGTTGTAATAATCATCAAAGGGGATGTAATCCCAATCGTAGGTTTTTACTTCGGCTCCCAGATACTTCAACTTTTTCGTGATTTCTTCCGCCGTGTAATTGCGGGTACGCTTCAGCAACATGCGATGGAGCATTTCCACCAGTCCCGCCTTGTCCGGAGACTCCCATGCGCTGCGATTTTTAAACAGCAGATGGATACCCAGGATCGGGCTATCCGTGTTATACAAATGCACCAGCGTCAGGCCGTTGGGGAAAACCGTGCGATGAATCTCTCCCACACCCCGATAACGCCCCTGAGCCTTCCCGTGATAAGCCGCCACATCCACCTTTTTCATCCAGGGAAATGGCTGGTACAGCACGGTTGGATTGTGCCACATGCGGGGATATTCCTGAATGAATCGGTTCACTTCTGCCACCTCCAGTTCCAGCAGCGCCGGCATCACCACCTCGAACGCGGTTTTACCCGCAATGGCAAATTCGTGAGATTTAAAAAAGCCGTAATACATCACCTGGTCGCGTTGCAAAATGTCCGAAATGGCCAGGTTGCGAACGATCAGCTGGAATTCCTCTTCCCGGATCCCCTCCTGCTGCAGGTGCTGAAATTCGGTAATCACTTCCCGTTTCAGCACGGTCGCATCCACATCCGCCGGTACATCGAAAGTCAAAATCACATAGGCAAAATCGGGATGATATTCGTAACTGGCACTTGCCTGTCGGATGCTCACCGATTCGTTCTGGATTAACCGTTCCATCAACCGCGATTTGTCCGACTCCAGCGCATAATTAAAAAAGATGGTAAACGGGATGAAATAGCGATTGTTGAAAGTGGGCGCTGGAAAAACCAGATACACCAGCTTCCGCTCCGCATTCATCTCCTGATGAACAAAAGGATAATCCCGCTTCCATTCAAACTGCAGTTGGGGGACGGCCTTCGGCTTCAATTCCCCAAAATAGGACTGAAACAATTGATTGACCGCATCGGGATTCACATCCCCGAACACCACAGCCATCATGTTGTTGGGCTGATAGTACGTCTGGTAATATTCCACGACCTGCTCGCGACGCATGTTGCGAATGGTTTCCACCGTTCCGATCACCGGCATGGCATATGGAGTTCCCGCCAAAAATTGCTGACGAAAACGCAAATTTTTCTGATAGTCCGGGTTATCCGAATCCTTCCCGACTTCTTCCACAATGATCCCCTTCTCCTTCTCAAATTTCTCTTCAGGGAAAGTCGAGTTCAGCAACATATCCGCCATGATTTCCACACTCTGCTCCAGAAAATCCCGATGGGTCAGGGCCAGATAGTTGGTATAATCCATGTCCGTATGAGCATTCAGGTAAATTCCCAGACTATCCAGCTCGTCGTACAGCTGTTTTTGCGTCCGTTTGGTGGTACCATTAAAGGTCATGTGTTCCAGCATGTGGGAAACGCCATTATTCGCTGCCGTTTCGTTTCGCAATCCAGCACGCACAATCACCACCACGGAGACCAGCGGATTGGTGTGATTTTCAATCACCAGCAATTCAAATCCATTTTCATATTGATAATAGCGATATGGGGGAAATTCCCACTGAATTTGCGATTGTGCCAGCAATGGGACGATCAATCCCAGCAGTATAAACCCGCTATACAGACGCAGCTTCATCTTGCTTCTCCTTTTCAATGGTTTCGATGGCTTGAATCCGTTTTGGAATGGACGGATGGGTGTAGAACATGAATTCCACCACGGGATGGGGGTGTTCATCGGACAGATTCATTTTTGCCAGTTTTTGTAGGGCGGATTTTGCCGCCTGGAACTGCCCACTGGCCTGCACCGCGAACCGATCCGCCTCAAATTCATGCTTCCGGCTGAAAGCATTCACCACCGGGGCACTCCCCAGCGTGTGGAGCGTCATTAGCAGTGCCAGAAAGGGCAACGCCTCCAGGGACGCCAGTGTGGAATACCCTTTCCACTGTACATAAGCAGAATATCCCACATGCACCAGATACAATCCCACAAAAGTGACCAGAACATGCAAAACCAGCTGTTTGATCAGGTGCTTTAAATAAAAATGCCCAACTTCGTGTGCAACCACGTACTCAATTTCTCCGGGTTCAAACTCATCCAGCAACGTATCCGACAATGCAATGCGTTTACTGCGGGACATCCCCATAAAAGCGGCATTGGCCTTGCGCGTGTCTTTGCTCAGGTTAAATCGATAAAGCCCCTCCAGGTGAAATCCATAAGGTTGCAGCAGTTTTTCCAGGCGAGTCTTTAACTCCGGATTGTCCAGTGGCGTAAATTTGTAGAACAGGGGAAAGATCAGCACCGGCGCAACGCGCGCCAGTAAAACCATTACCCCAAACAACACCACCCCCAGCCAGAACCACCAGGTTTCCGGATGGTGCCGCAACAGGAAGTAAAACGTTAACAGCAGGGGCAGGCCTATGACCAATCCCACCAGGGCGCCTTTCGTCCGTTGCCAGATCCATTGAAAAAGGGTTTGATTGGACAGCCCAAATCGATGTTCCAGTAGGTACCCCCCATAAAAGCTTAAAGGCAAACCATACACCGCCTGGATGGCTCCCAGTAAAAACAGGAAAACAATGAATTGCAGATACGGTTGTTCGGTTACCTCACGCGCCAGTCGTGCCAGCGGCTCAGAAAATCCGCCAAAGCTGAGCAATCCCAGAAATCCAAGGGTGAATGCAAGTTCAATCAGGGATAGGACGAGTTTAATTCGGTTGTAAGCTTTAGCGCGATTGGTCATTGCCACCTTTGATGGGTAAGTACTGTTGCAACAATTTAACCAGTTCCGCCAGCTGTCCCTTCATCTTTTTTGAAAAACAGATGGGATTGGAAGTTAAACAGGTTTCGTTATAACAGGAATCCAGCGGTTCCCGACAATCCTGGCGATAGTAATAATTGGGAATCGGTTCGTAGCGTTCCTTAATGTCGGCAACGGTAAGCGGGGGGTCATCCTTCATGCTGGAGAGGTACACCACCTCCTCCTGCAAAAAATCACGCAATTCCTGTAACTGATACACCGTCAGGCGGGGATACACCTGCTCCAGAGATTCTCCATTCAGCAATCGCTTTAAAATATGGGCACGGATCAATAAGTTCAGGGATTCGCGCGGTGCTTTTAACATGGATACCCTCGTTTATTTAAAGATCAGGGATTGAATGATTCTTCCGGCCAGTGCCGGGTTAAGAGCCGGGTGTACGTAATTATTTCAAAGAAGTTACTTTATTTATGGCTTCTTTCGTCCCCACCACCACCAGCAGGTCTCCCTCCTGAATCACCGTATCAGCGGTCGGCATGATGACTTTTTCACGGACGGGTTTTTCACCCACTTTTTCGCGTACAGGCGTGCGAATCACAATAAGGTTTATCCCGTACTTTGCCCGCAGCGCCAGTTCCTGCAAACTCTTTCCCACAAAGACTCTGGGCGTTTCCAGTTCCGCCACCGAAATATCGCCCGCCAGGTAAAAAATCTCCTTTAAGGTGGGGTGCATCAGCGAATAGGCCAGTTTCTCTCCCACCTCTTCCTCTGGATTCACCACCCGTTCGATGCCCACGGCTTTCAGGATTTTCGACTCGATGGGCCGGGTGGCACGGGTGATGACCTCCTTCACACCGATCTGCTTTAACAGCACCGAGGTCAACAGGTTGGATTCGAAATCCTCCCCAATGCACACCACAGCAACGTCCACCTCATGAATTCCCTGGGCCAGCAAGGCATTCTCATCGGTGCTATCCAGCTGAACCGCCACCGAAACGTAATCCTGAATCTCCTCCACCCGCTCCATGTCCCGATCGATGGCAATGACCTCGGCTCCTTTTTCGGTCAGGGATTTTGCCACACTTTCCCCAAAGGTACCCAATCCAATGACGGCAAATTTCTTCATCGCTCCAATTTCTAACATATTAGAAGAATTGAAATTAATGGCTACCGGGAATATTTGCAATCGGTTTGTGAGATTCCGCGGAATCGACTGGTGTTATCCCAAATAATGCATTAACCGCGAATCACACGAATGACTCTATAAATATCCACAAAATCGCGAAGAAACACCAGAACCAATTTTCATCCAGATCTCATCCAATGGATTTTATTTGTGTTCATTCGTGTTATTCGTGGTCAATCGCATAATCTGGGATTATTCCGGGGATGGAGCAACGCCCTCGGGACGTGTTGTTCCAATCCAGATGGGATAGCAGCTACAGCGATTCCGCGCGCTTTTTCCGCTGAGCCAGCGTGCGTACGATGGCTTCCTTGAGTTCTTTTAAACCAAACGGTTTGGTGACACATCCCTGAAAACCATATCGTTGATAATCCCCGAATACCGGATCATTGGAGTAGCCACTGGATACGATGGCGAGCACATCGGGATCAATTTTCTGGAGCTCGCGAATGGCCTCCTTGCCCCCCATGCCGGCGGGTATGGTCAAATCCATAATGACCAGATCAAACGGTCGCCCGGTTTCTATTGCTTTTTTGTATAACAGAATGGCCTCTTTGCCGTCCACTGCGGTTTCCACTTCATAGCCCATAAATTCGAGCATCTGTCGGGCCACATCACAAATGGTTTGCTCGTCATCCATGACCAGAATGCGACCGCCGCCGCCCTCCTGCAGCATGCTCTGGTACGATTCTGAACCCGGTTGCTCCCGGGCTTCTTCGGGTTTTGCTGGTAAATAAATGGTAAACACCGTTCCTTTCCCCACCTCCGAAGCCACCAGGATGTACCCGCCATGCTTTCGGATAATGGAATAGCAAATGGCCAGTCCCAGGCCACTGCCGTCTTGCTTGGTTGTGAAATAGGGATCAAAAATCTTGTCCAGATATTTCTGGGGAATGCCAATCCCTTCGTCTTCAATTTCGATGCGGATGTAATCGCCGGGTTGAATGCGCACCCCCTGAATTTCGGTGGTTTGCTTGATCTGAACATTCTCCGCACGGATGTAAATCGTTCCTCCGTCCGGCATCGCCTGCACGGAGTTGATAACCAGATTCTGAATCACCTGGCTGATTTGCCCTTTATCCACTTCGGCAGGCCATAAATCTCTGGCCATGCTGGCCTGGTACTGCACCCGGCTGCCCCTTAAAACAAACTCCACCGTCTCGGTTAAAATGTTTTGCAACGAAGCGGTTTCCTTAATCGGCACGCCGCCTTTGGCAAAGGTAAGTAATTGCTGGGTCAAATCTTTTGCCCGCAGGCAGGCCTTTTCGGCTTCTTCCAGTCGGGCCGCCAGGGAATGGTTTCCCTCCGAATACATGCGCGCCAGGGAGATGTTCCCCAGGATTCCGGTCAGGATGTTATTAAAATCGTGGGCAATGCCACCGGCCAGAATCCCCAGGGATTCCAGTTTCTGGGCTTTGTGCAGCTCTTCTTCCATGCGTTTCTGTTCGCTAATGTCCTGAAAAACCACCACAACGCCGATAACATCCCCGCGGGAGTTGTGCATCAGTGCCGCGTTTAAATTGATCAGCAGCTGCCGTCCCTGCCGATTCATCAGCACCCGGGAGTAGGCGGAAACCAATCCTTTGCGGGATTTTAACACGCGCTGAACCGGATGAGTGGTTCGTTTGCCATTGGATTCCAGTCGCAGCACTTCTTCAATTGGGTGCCCTTGCACCTCTTTCAATCGCCAGCCGGTCAACTTTTCGGCCACCTTGTTCATCAGGATGATACGCCCTTCTTTGTCGGTCGCAATCACTCCTTCTCCGATGCTTTTCAGTGTGACCGCCAGGCGTTCTTTTTCAGCAGCCAAGGCCTGTTCCGCCTGAAAATGTTCGGTAATATCCCGGGCCAGCACCCGCACGATGGGCGGCTCGTCGCCGCTGCGCTTCAGCGAGTTGTGATACTCCAGAATCCGCACCCGGCCATCCCGCGTTAAAATGCGCATGATCCCGCGCACCACACCCTTTTCCTCTATCTCCTTCAGGTATTGAGTGAACAGCCGTCGATATCGGGGTTCCACCAGCTCGGTCAGGTGACGCCCGATCAGCTCCGATTTGTCTGCGTATCCCAGAATCTCCAGCGTGGCCTTGTTCACACTCAGCATGTAACCATCCAGATCGTGGGTTCCGATAATATCGCGGCTGTTTTCCACCAGATCCCGATAGCGCTCCTCGCTGGACTTCAGGGCTTCCTCGGTTTCTTTCTGCTGAGTGATTTCCTCAATGCTGCCTTCGTAGAACAGAATGCGTCCCCGGGCATCCCTCACCGCGCGAATGTTTTCCCGAACCCAGATTTCCTGCCCATCTTTGCGAATCAATTTGTGCTCGATGCTCTGAGCCGTTCCCATGCGGTCAACTTTTTGCATCCACCGACGGCGGATTTCGGGATCCCGGTACAGGGCTTCTGCGCGAATCTGACTCAGTTCCTCGACACTCTCAAATCCCAGCATGGACAGCAATGCCTTATTGGCCGCCAGAATCTTCCCATCCGGCGTGGAACGAAACAGCCCGATGGGCACCCCTTCAAACAAACTGCGGTAGCGTTCCTCGCTGGTACGAAGCGCCTCTTCTACTTTCTTTCGTTCGTGAAATTCGAACATCAGGGAGAGCAGATCGGCAATGGAGGAGGCAAAATTCTTTTCTTCCAGGCTCCACTGCCGGGGCGTCTGAACATGTTCAAAGCAGATGACGCCTTTGAGCTGTTGTCCCAATCGGATGGGCGCATCCAGCATGGAGCGAATGTCCAGCGGCACCAGGTAATTCTCCCGGTATTCCCGTGTGCGGGGATCGCGGCGGGCATCGTTCGCATCGATGAGGCGATCGTTTTCCAGGGCATGGAAATACCGGGGATAATCCAGTGCACGCAGGAGCATGCCCTTGCTGTGTTGTTTACGGGAGTACTGGTACAAATCCAGGCAAACCAGCTCCTCAGAAACCTTATCGTAGCGCCAGATGCTGGTACGTTCCACCTGCATGGCCTGTCCCGCCAATTCCGTTACCGCCTGCAATGCCTGATAAAAATCGGTCTCCGTAAAAACTTTTTTCAGCGTCAGATCCAGCAGCACTCGATTAAACGTTTCCACCCGCTCCTCGCGAATCCGCCGTTCTTCCTCGGCCTTTAACCGTTCGGTGACATCCCGGGAAACCACACAAATGGCCTTCTTTTCCCCAAAATCCACCACGCTGGCGTAAACGTCCACAAACACCACCGCACCATCCCGTCGGCGGTAGCGCCGAATCCCCAAGGATAGTTTCCCGGACTCTAAAATCTCCTTCACCTTGGCATCAATATCCCTGCGATCGTGATCGATAAAATCGTACGGGGTCATCTGAAGCAGCTCTTCGCGGGAATAGCCCAGCAGCCGTTGCAGGGCAGGATTGGCATCCAGAATCCGATGCGTGCGGGCATCGGCAAAAAAGATATTGTCCGGGCTTTGCTCAATGACCGCCCGGTATTTGATTTCGCTCTCAAATAAACTGCGTTCGATTTGCTTTTTCTCGGAAACGTCCCGCAACGTCCAGACGGTTCCCTGAATGCGCTCGTTCACATCTTTTAAGGGACTGACCAGAATTTCCAGCTCAAACAGATTGTGGGGATGCAGCGAGGTGCAGAACACCTGCTGGCGGTGAATTTCACCGTTCATTAACACCCGGGTGAACACGGGCTTCACCACCGCATTGCCCCGATCATCGATCAGCTCAAAAACATCCCAGATTTTTTTTCCTTTCTTCAGGGCGGCTGCCTTGTGGTGGAAAAGTGCCGCAGACTGGGTGTTAAAAAAGCGGATGTTGCCGTCCAGATCCGTGGTGACAATCGCCTCTCCCAGACTTTTCAAAATGCTGGAAAGCCAGGCCTGATTTTCACCATTGGTGGTGGATACAGCAGAAGCCTGGTGCTTTTCCAGAATGGCCTGCAACGCAGGCTCTTCGAATGGATAAATCAGATAATCGCGGCATGGCCCGGTGGCCAGCTGGCGAAACCGGGGAACAAAGGCCTCTTCCAGTAAAAAGACCACCGGCCGCTGAAATTTCTGAAAGAGTTGCTCCCCGATTTGAATGCTGGCCTGCAAATGGGCACCCAGCTGCCCATCGACCAGGATAACTGCCGGTGAATGGCGCGACACCGCCTGCGGGGTAAGCGATTTCCAGTCCGCATAGATTTGAACCCGATATGATGAAGCCTGAAACCACTGTTCCAGGCGTTTCTTTTTCTGGGGATCCCGAGTTATGGCAAAGATCATGGCAGACATGGATGCTTCCTTAACTTAGTTGGCTTATCCCACTGAGCCGATTTTGTTGTGACCGGATGTTCGCACAAAATACCGCTGGGGGATTCGCTCCGGACGATGTTGGATGCGACGCGTTATTCACTCAGAATGTGCATCATGGATTTATCTTTATTCCTTTTATTTCATTTGCCTACATTATCGCCCGTTTTCCGAATTTTGTTAACGTTACGGTTGAATCCGCATGGCGGCCTATGATCCAGGACACAAATCGCATAATCGGAAATATATTTTTATTTTTTCGGAATTCTTTAGCCTACGCATTGCATCTCTGCACAGGAGAAAACGGAAAACTTCCATTTTTTCACGTATTTCTTCTTGATTTTTCTAAATTTATAGATTATTATTTGGAATAAACAATGGGACACGATAGATGGACGACCTGTTGAACCGGCAACCCAACATCGATAGCAGTGTGTATCTGGCATCGCTGGCGCGAATTTACGGCGCCGTAACGATTGGTGCCCGTTCCAGCGTGTGGGACGGTGCCGTGATCCGTGCCGACATGGAACCGATTGTCATCGGCGCCGAGACCAGTGTTCAGGAAAATGCAGTGATTCACGTGGATAAAGGATTTCCCGTACACATCGGGAACGGAGTTACCATCGGGCATGGGGCGATTGTCCACGGCGCAACCATTGGCGATAATTGCATCATTGGTATCAAGGCCACAGTGTTGAATGGTGCCCGGATCGGCAACAATTGCATCATCGGTGCCGGTGCCGTGGTCACGGAAGGGAAAGTCATTCCGGATAACTCCCTGGTGCTGGGCATTCCCGGAAAGGTGGTGCGAGAACTGGACGAAGCCGCAGTGGAAAAAATTCGTGAAAATGCCCGGATTTATGTGGAGTTATCCAGACATTATCTGGAAAAACAGATACGACAACCGTAATCTGAATTATGCAAAATAAATCCTATTCATCCCTGAATTTGTTACTGGACAGCGTCGAAGGTACCAACCTTCTGCTGGAGTATTACGCTGCCTTTAGCCGCCGACTTTTCTCGGCCAAGGATTTTAAAACCATTATGAACATTCTGTACGAAGAGTTGAAAAAGATTTACATTCATCAACACATTGAAATCATTTTCACCCACACCAACAATCGCCTGGTTAAATTTGTATTCGACGAAAGCAGTCATCAGGTAGTGCCTGCGGATGAATTTTACGACACCAACACCCTGTACAACCACGTGCTGGAAAAGCGCCAGATCCTGCTCACCAACAACTACGCCACCTTTTGCGAGAACCTGAATCTGAACACCGCCAATCTGCCGGCCAGTTCGTGGCTGGGCATTCCGCTGGTGGTGCGCGGGAAAGTCCTGGGCGCACTGGTGTTATGGGATGATAATCCTGAGCGATTTCTGCGGGTACAGGACAAACAGTTCCTCTACACCATCTCCAACATGGTCAGTTTTGCCATCGAAAATATCTACCTGTACGATTACATTGTTGAAAAAAATGGTTCCTACAAACTGTTCGAAACCATTCTCCCAAAAGGCGCGGCACGGAATTCCACCCGCAATGTCATCGCCCACCTGATGCGCAACATCCTGGAAAGCGAAACAGCCCGTTACACCGGACTATTCCTGACCAATCGGTTTTACACCAAATGGCGTACTGTCGAGGAAAGTTATCGTGACTCCGAATTTGCCAATCTGGCCATCGAGCTGCTGAAGGATCTGCCCAAAATTCCTCAATCGATTTTCGATGAAAACGAGTATTTCTTCTGGCACAGTCAATTTGTTTCGCACCCCCTGGCGCCGGTACTGAGGGACGCCCTGCAATCTTTTCCGGTAAATTCCGCGCTGGTGTTTCCTTTTCAAATTAACTACTCCTACCAGGGCGTCTGGATCATCGCCTTCCAGCGAAAGATGGAACAAATCAAACAGGAAGAGCTACAATTTTACCGCTTTATTTTTTACATCATCACCCAATTACTGGAAAAGAAAACGCTCCTGGAAAAGAAGGCTCGCTACGAAACATACATGAAGCACCTGGAGCGGATGAAGATCATGGGGGAACTGGCCAGCGGGGCGGCACATCACCTGAACAATATTTTAAGCGTCATCATCGGCAAAACGCACATGCTACAGAAGAAGCTGCAGAATACCCCGTTTGCACGGGATCTGGAATTAATTTACCAGGCGGCCAACGACGGTGCCAATAGTATTCGGCGGTTGCAGAATGCGGTGGCGCAGAATCCCCAGAAATTGAAGAAGAAGGCCGTCAATATCAATCACCTGATTCAGGAAGTGGTTGAGATCGCCCGTCCGCGGTTCGAACGCGAGGCCCAGTCCCTGGGCATCCGCTACGACCTGAAGCTGAACCTGGGACGCATCAAACCGGTGATGGGTGACGCGGGCGCTTTGCGGGAAGTTTTCCTGAACCTTTTGAATAACGCACTGGATGCCATGCCCAACGGGGGTAAGGTAGTCATTCAGACCTCCATGAAGGCCAATCAGGTGCTGGTGTTTGTGAGCGACACCGGCATGGGCATACCGGAAGAAATTCGGGAAAAAATCTTTGAACCGTTTTTTACCACCAAAGGCGAAAAAGGGAACGGCCTGGGACTCAGCATCGCTGCGGACATCATCCAGCGCCACAACGGGAAAATTTACGTGGATTCCATTCCCAAGAAGGGTTCCATTTTCATGATTGAGCTGCCGGTGATTTCCGAAGAAGCCGAAACACCGGTCCCCCACACCCCCATCGAATCTCACACCTCCTGCCGCATTTTACTGGTGGACGATGAGGGCATCGTTCGCGAAACCCTGGCCGAAATGCTGGAAGACGAAGGGTTTGAAGTGGTTACCGCCTCCAATGCCGAAGAGGCCATGCTCAAGTTTCGGAAGTATCAGTGCGACGTCATTTTCACCGATCTTAGCATGCCCGGAATGAATGGGATTCAGCTGGCCCAGCGCATGAAAAAGCAGATGCCCGACATCCCCATCTTCATCATCACCGGATGGAACCAGCTGGACAAGCAGCTCATCGAATCTAATAAATTCATTGATGGAATCATTCAGAAGCCGTTCAACATTGCCCGGATCCGCCGGGAGCTACATCGGGTATTAAATTCCAATGGTACGGCATCCCGCACGTTTCCAGGAGGGTTCATCCCCCGAAAGAAATAGTCTTTCTGCCATCTGCAGAAATTTTTGTAAACCACTGGATTTTTCTTTTATTGCGCCATCCAGGTGGAGCCTGTAATTTTGGTCAAAAATAAGAGGAGACCGATCATGAAGGACGAACTGCTTCGGGAGCTCATCATTAGAAACGATCACAAAATCATTTACCTGATTCTGGATGGTCTGGGAGGACATCCCATGCCCGGCGGCGACAAAACCGAGCTGGAGACGGCGCACACCCCCAATTTTGATCAACTGGCTCGGGAAGGGATCTGTGGGTTACTGGATCCGGTGTCGCCGGGTATTACCCCCGGCAGCGGCCCCGGCCATCTGGCACTGTTTGGCTACGATCCGCAAGAATACATCATCGGGCGGGGAGTGCTCTCGGCTCTGGGGGTGGAATTTCATCTGACCGAAAAGGATGTGGCCGCACGACTGAACTTTTGTACCATTGACGCAAATGGTGTGGTGGTGGATCGGCGGGCTGGCCGCATTCCCACCGAGCTAAACAAGAAACTGTGTGAAAAAATCCGGCAGCAGGTCAAACTGAATGGAGATGTGGAATTTTTTATCGAAACCGAATCGGAACATCGAGCGGTGCTGATCTTACGCGGTGAAGGGCTGGGAGGGAATATTAACGACACCGATCCTCAGGTGGTGGGCGAAAAACCGATCGAGCCACGGGGAGAAGACCCTGCCTCCGAAAAAACCGCCGCTCTGGTGCGTTCGTTCCTGGAACAGGTACGGGAAATCCTGAAAGACGAATCCCCGGCGAACTTCGTCCTTGCCCGTGGCTTTGCCAAGTACGATCCCCTGCCCACCATGGAAGAGCGTTTTGGCCTGAAATCGATCGCCATCGCACAGTACCCCATGTACCGTGGTCTGGCACGACTGGTGGGCATGCATGTGCCGCCCAAACCCGAAACCTACGAAGCCATGTGGGAACAGTTAAAGGCATTTTACGATCAGTTCGATTTCTTTTTCATTCATTTTAAAAAGACCGACAGCACCGGCGAAGATGGTGCATTCGATAAAAAGGTCAAAGTGATTGAAGAGATTGATGCCTGGGCGGGACGCCTGCGGGAATTGAATCCTGCTGTCATCGTGGTCACCGGCGATCACTCCACCCCATCACTGCTGAAGTCTCACAGCTGGCACCCAGTTCCGGCGATCCTGTGGTCACCTTATGCCCGACCGGATGCGGTAACCACCTTCGGAGAACGGGAATGTGCCCGTGGGTACCTCAATCGCATGGAGACCCGGCATCTGATCGTGTTGGCCCTGGCCAATGCCCTGAGGCTGAAAAAATTTGGTGCATGATCAAATGTTTACCGAATTGCCGAAGAAGGGTTAATCCGAAATAATGCGTTAAACCACGAATCGTGCGAATGAATTCGAAAAAAATCAACAAGATAGCTAACATATCTGGAAAAATTTTTTCATCCAGATAGAATAAAATGCATTTTATTATTTTCATTGGCGTTAATTCGTGTAATTCGTAGGCTATCGCATAATCTCGGATTATTTTGTCCGCAGGGTATACACCCCATCCCAATCTTTGCCCGGTGGATTCTCTTTAAATTCCTGGCAGCGTTGTAGGTACAGTTTTGAGGGCACATCATCGGGAACAATCTCTAACGCCTGTTTAAAATAACGCATGGCCCATTCCCAGTTCTGAGCCAGGTAATGTTGATAGCCTTTTTGAAAGACCTCCAGCAGCTGTTTTATGTGGGGATCCAGAGGATCTTTTCTCAGCGCCACCAGCTCGAATACTTTCACCGGCTCGGTTTTTCCTTTCACCCGCAGCAGATCCAGCTGCCGCACCACGATGTGGTCTCTGGCCATCTTGTAGGTTTCCTCGCCGATCATAATCTGGGTACCATACATTTTGTTTGCGCCTTCCAGCCGGGAACCCAGATTAACCGAATCACCCATCACGGTATAATCAAACCGCGTTTCGGAACCCATGTTGCCCACCACCATCGGGCCGGTGTTGATGCCGATGCGCTGGTGCAGGCTGGGATACCCCAGCTTTTTCCATTCTTCCCGAATCTCCTGCAGACGCCGTTGCATTTGCAGCGCCGCCCGACAGGCCTTTACCGCATGATTGCCAATATCGACCGGTGCCCCAAAAACCGCCATGATGGCATCGCCTTCGTATTTATCCAGCATCCCCTCGTTTTCGAAAATAATGTTGGTCATCTCCGTTAAATAATTGTTCAGCACCTTCACCAGGTCTTCTGGATCCATCTTTTCCGAAAGGGATGTAAATCCCGCCAGATCCGAAAACATGACCGTACAGACCTTCTTTTCGCCACCCAGTTTGATTTTATCCGGATCCTTCAACAGCTCTTCCACCACACTGGAGGACAGGTAGTGAGAGAATATGCGCTTGATCTGACGCTTGTCCTTTTCCTCCACGATGTAGCGGTAGGCGTAATTTAACATGTAGGTGAACAGCACCACCAGCACCGGGCCGATGAATGGTACCCACAAACTGTAGCTGGAAAGGGCATAAAACGATCCCAGGAAAATCAGCAACACGGTAAATGCAGAAGCCAGAATGCCGCCCAGTGGACGCAACAACAGCACCAGAAATCCCACCAGAATGCCCACCAGCATGTAGAACAGAAATTTGTAGGTGGGTTGCCATTCGCGAATAAATTTTCCCTTAAGAATTTGATACAACACATTGGCGTTGACCTCTACACCGGGGAAGCGGCTTTGCAGAGGCGTGGCCCGGAGATCAAACAGTCCCGGAGCCGATGATCCCACCAGCACGATTTTATCCTTCAAATAATTGGGATCCACATAACCCATCAACAAATCATAAAAAGGAATGTAGCGGAAGGTTTGAAAGGGCCCCTGGTAGTAAATTAAAAATTTCCCCTGCTGATCCACCGGTATGCGCACCTGGCGACCGTCCCCTGCCAGCAATTGCACGACCTGTTCGTTTTCCAGATACTGCACGTCCCGAACGTTGAGCAGGCGCATGGCCATGGCAACCGAGAAGGCGGGATACACGTTTTCATTAAACCGCATAAACATGGGGATGCGCCGGAAGATACCATCCTCGTCCGGGAAAATATTAACAAATCCCAGAGCCGTGGCGGCGTTTAGCAGATGTACAAACTGCGGATCCATCCGGTCGCCCGCAAGTAACCGATATTTTAACTCCGGTGGAACATTTACGATAAATCGATCGACATCCAGTCCCGCAGGTTCGCTGGACATGGCATAAAGGAAATGTTCGCTATCGGCCTCGGCCATAAAAAAGGCCAGCACCACCTTTTGCAATTCCTGAATGGATTCGATAAACATTTGATCTTCATCGGGATGGCGAATATCCGCATCGAAGAGAAAATCCAATCCCACCAATCGCACTCCACTGTCCTGTAAAAATTTCAGGGCCTTGGCCCAGTAGGTTCGTGGCCAGAGGTGAAATTTTCCCAGCTTCTGAATGCTGCGTTCATCCACATCCACAATGATAACCTCTTCGATGGGCTTGAAGTCGGCCGGATCATCCGGCATACGCAATTTCCAGTCGTATCGCAACCGCAAATCGTAGCTGGCCGCCTCGAAGCGGTAAAAAAAGGATTCAAATAACCATTGGGTAAAGATCCAGACCAGAATGGCACTGACAATCCCGGCCCCAATGCCAATCACCAGTCGACGTAAAAATTCTCTTTTCATTTACCCCCTCGCATGTTTTTGATCAAAATCCTCCAGCGCATTCAGGAATGCCGCTATGTCGCCTTCGGTGTTGTAAAAATGAGGCGACACCCGGATCATTCCTTCCCGAAGCGACACATGAATGTGTTGTTGTTTTAAATAATCAAATAAAGATTCGGCACGATCGTGGTAAAAAGTAACGATTCCTGAACGAAATTTTTCTTCGGTGGGGGTGAACAGGCGATATCCCCGCTGCTGTAGTTCCTGAATTAACTTTCCCGCCAGGTGAAGGATGTGCGCCTCGATGCGGGCCATCCCGATTTCCAGGAACAACTCTGTGGATGCCAGCGCGCCGATAATACCGGGAACGTTGTGCGTGCCAGGTTCGAATCGGCTGGCATCCGGTAAAAACGCCAGGCGATAATCAAAAAAATCCCAGGCCTGTTCTACCGACAGCCAGCCGGCAAAAGCGGGATGGAGTTGATCAAACAAACGCGGCGAAACATAAACAAATGCCATCCCCAGTGGCCACATCAACCACTTCTGTCCCCCATTGGCCAGAAAATCGATGCCCGTTGCCTGAACGTCCAGTTGCAGCGCTCCCACGCCCTGAATGCCATCCACACAGAAAATTAAGCCGTGCTGCCGGCACAATTCCCCGATGGCCACCAGATCGTTTCGAAAGCCATTTAAAAATTCCACAAAACTGATGGTGAGCAACCGGGTGCGGGGAGTGATTCGCGCGGCCAGATCGTCCAGCAAAATCCGTCCATTGCGATGGGGCACAAAATCGATCTCCACACCCCGGCGACGCAAATTAAGAAACGGATAAACATTGGCGGGAAATTCAAAATCGTTGAGCAATATTCGGTCACCCGGCTTCCAGTCTAAACCGTTGGCCAGGATGTTAAGTCCGGTGGAGGTATTATTTACCAGGGCGATGTGTTCTGCAGAAGCGTGAATGAGCCGGGCAATGTGCTGCTTCAGCAACTGTTTCTTTTCCATGGCACGTGGCCAGTATTCAATATCCCCAACCATCCGCTCCTGGAAATAATCCTCCATGGCCTGCAGCGCCCGCCGATGCATGGGCGAAACCGCCGCATGATTCAGGTACACCACCCCCTGATCAATGTGTGGAAACAACTGGCGATATGTTACCGGTTCGGCCATCCTAATTTCTCCCTCCAATCAGTGCCGGTTGTAAATTTGTCCCGTGCGATTTCCATTGCACCCAAAATCCTTTTGCGATGGTCATCGTCGTCGCGGGAATTCCCGGGACATGTCATTCGCGCTAAATTCCATACAATCAAATAATAACATAAATGTGGCATTTTTCAACCAAAAATTCACTTTGGCATTGGAATGGGAAATGATGGGCTGAAAAAAGTCCCGCTCTGCGGGATTAACGTCCCGGAAAGCTGTGTTACCGTACCCCCGCTCTCTGAGCGGGTGCGCCCTGAAGGGGCGCCATAGGGTAGCCCGGTGCAGCGCACCGGGGTAGAGAATACCAATCCATCATTTTCACCCTGAAGGGGTGGGATATCCTAAAATTCAATCTTCCTATTGACCTGGTTCCCACGTTCAACCCGGGAACCAGTAACCCGACTCTCCAGAGTCGGTGCGAGCGCCAGCGAGCTGTAAATAGAAGTCCCGCTAACGCGGGACTAACGACTCAGGAGAGTCGTGCTACAGTACCCCCGATCTCCGGCGGGGTGCGCCCTGAAGGGGCGCAAGAGGGCAGCCCGGTGCAGCGCACCGGGATAGAGAATACCAATCCATCATTTTCACCCTGAAGGGGTGGGATATCCTAAAATTCAATCTTCCTATTGACCTGGTTCCTACGTTCAACCTGGGAACCAGTAACCCGACTCTCCAGAGTCGGTGCGAACGCCAGCGAGCAGTAAATAAGCCCCGCTAACGCGGGACTAACGACTCTGGAGAGTCGTGCTACAATTGTAACCCCGCTCTCCGAGCGTGAGCGTTAGCGAGCTAAAAAAATAAATGTTGCAAAATTGCAATATAACCCCCACTATATGTTGCAACAGTGCAACCATCACTCTGCCTGAACTATCCAGAAAGCCTGAAAACATTGGCCTCATTTCCGAAAAAATTCTGGCATAATATTTGACAAAATCAAACAGAAAAATTATTTTGAATAAAACAACAGGCAGTAAAATGGACAATGGCCCGGAACATTACCAAAATAAAGGTAACTCCATGAACCGACGACAATTTTTAAAAAATGCCGCCGCTACCATTGTATTGAGCCAGCCCCTGCTCAACATCCTGCTGCGTACCAAGAGCAAAGTGCACCTGCAAACCGCCGGACTCGCTGCACCGGCCAGCGTTTCCTTTGAAAACGAAATGCCCGATGTTACGCTGGATACTTACATGGGCCACATTCCCAACGTAAAGCCCGAAGCCTACCTGCACCAGTACATAGCTTACACCGATCCCGGCCAGCCCCTCTACTTTGCCGTGAACCACAACGCCAGCAATTTGCTGATCGATTTTAGCCAGGAAGAAGACGCCCAGAACCCGGGCACCTGGCAGGTGGAGGTGCGCATCCAGACCCTGGGCGCAGTGTCATCGGACACGGTGGAATTTGTGTTTGCCGACGAGCCGCTGGCCATAGAAAGGCCCACGCCCGAGCTGCCCGCGCATTTTAAACTGCTGCCCAATGCGCCCAATCCCTTTAACGGCGCCACGCGCCTGCGCTACCGGCTGCCCCGGGCCATGCCGGTGCGCCTGGCGGTTTACAACACGCGCGGCCAGGTGGTGGACGTTTTGCAACAGGGCCGCCAGCCGGCCGGGGAACACACACTGCTCTGGCACCCGGCGCCCGAATTAGCCACGGGCGTGTACTTTTTAGCGCTGGATACGCCCCAGGGCCGCCAGACGCGCAAAATGGTGTACCGAAAATAGAGAGGATGCAATGAAACCGTTAGGTAAAGTTGCCGATTCGGCCGTGATCGGTGTTGATTCTGATAATGTCAGCACGAGCCCGCAGTGGAAAAACCACAGGACCGATTCCTCACAGGTAGGGCGTTTTTTAACAATTTACTTGACAAGCGAGGGTAGCGATCCTACATTATGGCTGCCTGCTCCTTACAAAGCAGGCCCCAATAAAGGAAGGTGGTACAGTGAGAATCTTGACGGTCTGCAAATGGTTCTCGATGGGAATGGCATTGGCACTGATGTCAAAATTCCTCTCACTCTCCCGAACGGCCAGAATGCAGAGGGCCAGGAGTACTGGATTCGCTACAAATTGAAGCACGGCGATAATGATTTTACTGTTGCCAAAGTGGTTGATGAGATTGACAGGTACTTGATAACTCTCAACATTGACTACAAGGATAACGGCGAGGACAAAACAACGAGCTTTTACGTTCCTGGTTCTGTTTATAATTACCTTATGGGTTTTGACCCGTCATCAAATGTTGTTTGGGTCAATAATCTCAAGCTTGAGCCGCCAACAGAGAAGCCGTCTGATTATGAGGATGATCCTTTCACGCGCTTTTTTGTCCGGCTTTACGACATGCTTGAGACGTTCGAAACAAATCCCATAGAGGGCGACCCATGGCTTGTCAAGTCAACCACGAAAATCATCAACAGAAACACGCCCTGGGGCTACAAGGGCACCAATCCTTTTCTTGACCAGCTCGTGCTTATCAAGGGCATTGCCACGCCTGATGTTCTGGAGCAGGACGAGCTCTACCCGACAGCAGTGAGGGTTGCAATGAGAAACTTTTTGTAATACCTATAACACCACAAACCGTACCACCGCTCTCCGAGCGGTTGCGAGCGATAGCGAGCAGTATGCTTGCCTGGGTGTAGTTTGGGGTAATTAGGCTGCTGCCGCAGCCTAAACGACTCTGGAGAGTCGTGCTACAACTGGTACCCCCGCTCTCCGAGCGCCAGCGAGCTGTAAATAGAAGTCCCCCTAACGCGGGACTAACGACTCTGGAGAGTTGTGGTACAATTGTAACCCCGCTCTCCGAGCGGTTGGCGCCCTAAAGGGGCGCCATAAGATAGCCCGGTGCAATGCACCGGTAGTAGAGAATACCCAAACACTAATTTCACCCTGAAGGGGTGGGATATCTTAATGTTCGATATAGCTATTTTTCCTGGTTCCCAAGTTTAACTTGGGAACCAGGTAATGCTGCTCGGGTTGCTGCAGCAGCCTAAACGACTCTGGAGAGTCGTGGTACAACTGGTACCCCCGCTCTCCAGAGCGGGTGCGAGCGGTAGCGAGCAATGTATTCATTAACACAGGCTTTTCAAGCCGGTGGATCGGATGCGCACCGGATACATTACTAACCGCTTCAGCGGTTTTAGAGGCAGAATAAACGCACCCCCAAGCCCCCTCTCTTTGCGCCCAAAGAGAGGGGGCTTTTTGTACCCCCGTTCTCTGAGCAGTATGTTTGCCCGGGCGCAATTTAATTTAAGAAGGCTGCTGTCGCAGCCTACACGACTCTGGAGAGTCGTGCTACAACTGGTACCCCCGCTCTTCCCGCGGGTATGTTCCCTGTCACGGTGAGCTTCGCTTGCCTGGCTGACAGACAGGTCGAACCGTGACAGGGGTAACTTATACATGTTAAGGCATCTGTTGCTTCCTGGTTCCCAAGTTTAACTTGGGAACCAGGTAATGCTGCTCGGGTGGCTGCAGCAGCCTGAACGAATCTGGAGGGTCGTACTACTGTACCCCCGCTCTCCAGAGCGGGTGCGAGCGTCAGCGAGCAGTAAATAAGCCCCGCTAACGCGGGACTAACGACTCTGGAGAGTCGTGTTACAATACCCCCGCTCTCTGAGCGGATTCGCCCTGAAAGGGCGCAAGAGGGTAGCCCGGTGCAGCGCACCGGGATAGAGAATACCAATCCATCATTTCCACCCTGAAGGGGTGGGATATCCTAAAGTTCAATCTTCCTATTGACCTGGTTCCCACGTTCAACCTGAGAACCAGTAACCCGACTCTCCAGAGTCGGTGCGAGCGCCAGCGAGCTGTAAATAGAAGTCCCGCTAACGCGGGACTAACGACTCTGGAGAGTCGTGCTACAGTACCCCGCTCTCTGAGTGAGTGCGCCCTGAAGGGGCGCAACAAGAGGGTAGCCCGGTGCAGCGCACCGGGATAGAGAATACCAATCCATCATTTCCACCCTGAAGGGGTGGGATAACATTCACTACAACTCCCATTATGTACCTGGTTCCCACGTTCAACCTGGGAACCAGTACCCCGACTCTCCAGAGTCGGTGCTCGCGCCAGCGAGCTGTAAAAGAAGCCCCGCTTCGCGGGACTAACGACTCTGGAGAGTCGTGCTACAATGCCCCTGCTCTCCGAGTGGTTGTCCATCCTTTCCAAATTAAGAGTATAAGAATTAAGCATTAAGTCAGATTCATTTCCGTTTGCTTAATCAGAAATTAAGCAATAAATTATTAGCAAAATATCGGAGATTTTGCTAAATGACTATTACAAATTTCCTTAATCGTGATATTTTAAATTCATTGAGGAAAGAACTGACCACGCCTTACGTACTCATCCTTATTGGCTCACGCCGTACAGGCAAAACAACCCTTTTAAAAATGCTTTTGCAGGAACCTGAAGTTAAAACTAATGCTCTATATTTTGATTTAGAGAATCCAATCCATCGCGAAAATTTTCAATTCAACAATTACGACTTAGTTGCTCGTCAGTTAATTCAAAATTTACCGCATCCTGAAAAACGGGGCTACGTATTTTTAGACGAAATTCAGTATCTGGAAAACGCCGCTTCTTTGTTAAAATATATGTTCGACCATTATCAAAATTTAAAATTTATAGTTTCTGGTTCGTCTTCGTTGCGTTTGAAAAATATTTTCAGTGATTCCATGGTTGGGCGCAAACGGGTTTATCGATTATATCCATTAAACTTTCGGGAGTTTCTGCTTTTTAAACAAAAACAGCAATTGTACAATGTTTTGTCGGACGTGGATGTATTCTCCGAATTCCCGGACCAACCGTTTATTCTTCCATCTATCCGCAGCGAGTTATTAAATGAAATTTATGACTTTTTAAGTTTTGGTGGGTACCCGGAAACCACTCTATTAACCAAACAGCAGGAGCGTATACAGTCCTTATTCGAGATTTACACGTCTTACATTCAAAAGGACATCCGTTTCCTGTTTTCCATCGAAAGCATTGACAAATTTAATAAAGTCACCAAAATTCTGGCTTCCCAAATCGGGAGTTTGATGAACATCTCAGAAATTTCCAATACCATTGGGCTTTCTCGCCCAACGGTGGAACGATATGCTTTTATTCTGGAGAGTACCTTTGTAGTGAGTTTTTTGCTCCCACATTATTCTAATATTCGTAAGGAATTGAGTAAAATGCCTAAAGTGTATTTTGAGGATGTTGGTCTTTGTAATGCCATTAGCGGTAAATTTGCTTACGAACCGGATCATTTCTTTTGGGGGCAGTTGGCTGAAAATTTTGTGTTTAATCAATTACAAAAAAGAAATGATCTGGAAATCAAGTTCTGGCGTAATAAAAATAAACAAGAAGTTGATTTTTTAGTCTTTAAAGAGAATGAACTTATTCCCATTGAAG
This sequence comes from Calditrichota bacterium, assembly GCA_013150955.1. Classification (GTDB taxonomy): domain Bacteria; phylum Calditrichota; class Calditrichia; order RBG-13-44-9; family J042; genus JAADJD01. Next base: position 49,213 of record JAADJD010000002.1, on the reverse strand, counting down.
TAAAATTTCGTGAGCAAAAAGTAGTTAGAATTCCGGCTGGTTTACGCAGTTTTATTCGTGAGTATAGGCCTACCAGGGCAATTGTTGTTACCAGGGATTTTTGGGATGCTATGCAATGCAATGGTACTAAAATTCTATTTTTACCAATTTATTTAATTTAATTCTCTCTCACAGTTTACGGAGTAATTTTTAACAAAGTTATTTGTCATCAGTCTCTCCGCCTAGTGCTACAACTCTTTACTCTTAACTCTTCAACTCTTACACTCTTAACTCGTACAGCTGTACCACCGCTCTCCGATCGGCTGCGAGCGAAGCGAGCAGTAAAAATCCCGCCATGGCGGGATAACGACTCTGGAGAGACGTGTTACAACCTGTACCCCCGCTCTCCTGAACGGGTGCGCCCTGAAGGGGTGGGATAACATTCCACTCGACTCCTCTCAATTTATTGCGAGCTCAAAATCCCCGCAAAGCGGGGATAACGACTCTGGAGAGTCGTGCTACAATGCCCCCGCTCTCCGAGCGGGGGCGGGCATGCGCAGCCTACCCAGCAACGGAACGACACAGACCTGGTTGTCCTGCAGGAGAGGTCACGACGGCGACGCATCCATCCGAACCGCAGTCGTCCCGATGGCATCCAGAATTTCCCGTACCGCCTGCCGCGCCTGTTCCACACTGTAAAATGGGATGTGGCGAATCCGCGTCATTACTGGAAAATCCCCCGGCCAGCGATATACCCAGATCCTCCCCTTTTTGATCAACCGCTTGCGCTTCCGCCGGTCGGGATGAATCAAATGGCCCACATCCAGGTGCACCCGGACATCGTCTTTTTCCAGAATCACCGCAACCTGCTGGCGCTGAAACAGGGACGGTACGAACCGGGGCACCAGTTCTCCTGCATCTTTAAACAAATAATAAAATTGAATGGCAAATAACCAGACCGGATAGGCCAGTTCCAGATCTTCCAGCTGAAAAGGCGGCACATGGCCTTTCTTTTCTTTTTCCCTTCGCAGAAGCTCCCACAGTGCCTGAGGTGTGGGAATGCGGTCGTGCAATGCCAGTTGATGCACCAGCGTCTCCAGGGCATACAGGGGCAACCTGGCGTATGTCGGATCGGCCAGTACGGGAAAGGCAATGGGCAGCTTCTTAACCTGTTTTAGATAGTCGGAAATATCCAGACGGGAATAAGCCAGCCAATCGGTAAACTGCCGGCTTCGCCGCAGGTATCCAAAGAGCTCGCCGCGGCCGGCAGTGGTCATCAACGCCTCCTTCAAGATGGACTTCCAGCGGCCAATCTGATGGGTTGCCACAAAATAATGCTCCAGCTTATTCCGAACATACACATCCTCCGGATGTTCACGAAACAGCTGGACGAGTTCCTCAATCCCCTCCCTTTCCCTTCCCATCTCCAGCAATAAAAACGCTCGCCGTTTGCGATGATAAAAATCATGCGGATGCTGCTTTAAATAGGCATCCAATTTTTGCAATGCGATTTCCCGATCGCCCCGCTTCAGCAGGAATTCGATTTCCAGTTCGGTGAGTTCATCCGGTTCCAGATCCGCCAGCTGCGGAACGAATGCCTTCAGGGATTGATACGCCGGCAGCGGATCGCGATCGCTGGCCTGGATGAGCGTTTTCAGATACTTTTTCAGAAGAAAACGATTGTGCGGGGCCAGCATCACCGCCTGACGCATTTTCTCCACGGCTTCCTGCAATTGTCCTTTTTCTTGCAACAGACGGGCTTCCCATTCCAGAATCAGCGCCGGTTGCCGCAGGATGGATCGGTAGCGCTGAATCAGCTGTTGTACCGCATCCAGCTGCTTCCTTTCCAGCAACAGGGGAATCAATCGATTTAAAATGGGCACATCCCGGTGGCTCCCGGTCAGGGCTTCCTGAAAATCTTCAATTGCACGGGCTATTTGATGGCGCCGCTGGTAAAGCTTGCCCCGTAAAAAACGGGCACTTTTCAGCCGTGGATGTTCCCGGATTAATTGATTAAGTATTTTTAACGCCTGATCCAGAAAACCCATTTTAATGTACAGATTGGCCAGTGCGGTCAAAACGGTGGGATGATGAGGGGATTTCTCCAGCGCCAGTTTCAGGGCCGCCTCTGCCTTCTGATAAAGATGCTGGTTGCGAAACTCTCTGGCTAATGCCAGATAATGCAACAGTAAATCTTTTTTCCCCGCTCCCGGTGCTTCCACGGATTGCCCATTCCTGTTCAATTTTCGCACCCCTTTTTCTGGCAAACCCAACTATTCAAAGACCCACGGTCATATCCCGCCGGTGCTCCCCTTTCCTGAATCACCGGCGCCTCCCGCACCAGAACACCCATGGCGTTCATCTTTAAACACGACCGGCACAGGGGATGTCCACCCCCTTTCCCTTTCAACCCAGCAGATGCCGGTAATAATACAACAATCCAAAAATGAAAGGCGAAACAAAAATAAACGAATCGAATCGATCCAGAAATCCACCATGACCCGGCAAAATGGTCGAGGTGTCCTTCACCCCGGCATCGCGTTTAAACCGGGATTCCACCAGATCCCCGATTTGTCCCATCAGTCCCACAATCACCCCGCTGGCCCAGAAAAAGCTTACCGGAAATCCCGGCAGGAACAAGGGGCCCAGCAACAGAAAAGTGGCCAGTGCCGCCAGGAATCCCAGAACGGCTCCTTCCACGGTTTTATTGGGACTGATCCGGGGTGCCAGCTTGTGGCGCCCGAAGGCAGATCCTCCAAAATAAGCCGCCGTGTCGCAAATCCAGATCGCCCCCCACAAAAGGATGAAATATTTGCCCCCCGCATAGGCAATCGCTTCCGCATGGCCCGGAAACCAGCGATCGAATATCAAACGCGCCTGTAGAGCCATGGAAAGCAGGAAGGAAATGTAGAGAATGCCGATCAACGTGATGGCGCTGTTTAAGCTGGTGATACCCCGCTGGGGTGAAAGGTTCATGAACAGGATGGAGACCACCGCAATGGCCAGCACAAAAAGGGTAAATGTCCACCCCTGCTGGAAGTTCAGGATGACCAGCACCGATCCCAGAAACAATCCCAGCCAGCGATTGGCGTAGATCTCCTTTTGTTCAAACATATCGTAGAATTCCCACAGGGCCATCCCCTGGATGAAAATGATGAAAATAAAGAAATAAATTCCCCCCAGATAGGTTAACGTCAGAATCGCCGGGATTCCAAACAGGGCCACCAGCACCCGTTTTCCTAAGGAACTCACGCCTCCTCCTGCCAGTAATGGTTCGAGAAAAAAATAAAAGGTGGGGGGCAAAAATTCAATGAACATAAATTATTTTTTTACAAGGACAACCGTGGCCCTGGCTTCCCGAAAGAGTTTCTTCTGTTCATTGCGCACCTGAATGAGGCAAATGTACAGGCCGGTTCGTGCCAGGCGGCCATGGTCATCGCGGCCATCCCAGACAAACTGTGCCCGGTGTGCAACTGGCTGATCCTTGACCAGCTGTCGAATCCGGCGACCCGCCAGGTCAAAAATGACAATCTGAGCATAAGCGGTTTCTACCGGCACCTGAAATTGGATGATGGTAAAATCTTCCCGTCCATCCCCATCGGGTGAAAACGGATTGGGATGAATCCGCACCTGCATTGCGGGGGGTAATAACTCCACATAAACCGAGTTCTGCCGTCCGGGCGTGCTTCCACTGCTGGCCACACTGGCTGCCCAGTTCTCCCCATCCTGACCGGATAAACGGGGATGAATCTTCTCCAGAGAGGTGCCCTTTTCCACCTCACGCCCATACCAATCCCCAAAATAACGCACCCGATCCAGCACCCGTCCCGCGGGCGAGAGGATGGACAGTTCATCCACATCGTTGTTCAGGGTGGGAAACCGGGGGAGGATCTGTACCCGCTCCGGCGCCACTGTATATTGCCACAAAATGGCCGAATCCCCACCCAGAACCCGATACGCCCCGACTGGCAGCACATCATCAACAGGTGCAAACGAAACCGTATCGCGGAAATCCGAAAGGCGATAATACCTCAGATTCACGGGGCGATTTCCTGCGTTGAAAATCTCGATCCACTCCGCATATCCACTTTGAGGCTCAAACATGATTTCATTAATGATCAACTCGACCTGTGGATCCTCTACCACCAGTTCCTGGATAATCAGATTGTTCATGGTGTCCTGATCGGCTGGATATTCCAGGAAAAATCCCAGGTACCGCAGTCCGGCAGCATCGGGGGTTACGGAGAAGGACACTTGCAGACTGTCCCCGGGATTCAGGGGCACCTGGTTCTCCACCGGAAAGGCCGCATCTGCTGGATCCAGTTGTCCATTCAGATTATTATCCCAGAACACCACCATGCGGTATTGCGTGGCCGGACGCATCCCGCGGTTAATGATTTTCCACCGAAAATCCACTGGCTCCCCCACCCACACCGTGGGCGTTAATCGCTCCACATCCGCTATGGCCAGATCATACGGTTTCGGCGAAAGGGAATTGATGCTACCCGGCGTGCCCCGAAACACCCGCCCATTCCCCCAATTTTCCGGTCGATTGTCTGCCGTGAGGTGGATCTTCTCTTCCGAAAATCCCGGCGAATTGTCCGCAACATAAGTTACCTGCTGAACGGTGTCTCCATCGGCCGTGACCAGAAACAGGGTCAGCGGTCGATTGTTAGGTAATCCATAACGACCAAAGCGTGCATCCTCGATGGTGAACACCCGTGCGGTGTCGGGAATGCGCGTATCGTAAATGTCGGCTCCACCGAAATATCCCGGATCCAGAATGACCCCGAATTGTCCCGGAGCCAGCCACCACTCTCCGGATACGGGCTGCAATGTGTCCAGATCCAGGCTGTCCCCGATCCGCCACCCTTCCAGCGACACCGGCATCTCACCCGCGTTGTAGATTTCCACATACTCGGTATAAGCGGCCAGGGTATCCGGATAAAACATGATTTCGCTGATTACCACCTGCGCCCCTGCCGAAGCCACCATCCACATCACCCAGAAAACGGCAATTCTGGACATGGCTGCACCTCATCGCATTTGGGTCAGTTGTTCTCCTGCCCAATCACTGGCAAACGTGAGCACACATCCTGTGAAATGTGTCAGACCGGTAGAAAAGGCGTGTGCAAGGAATTTACAGACGGAGAAAGAAACCGTCAACCGTTCAGGAAGGAAAAAAATAATCCCAGATTATGCATTCGCCTACGAATTACACGAATGAACACCAATAACCCGTTGTGCTAATTAGACAATCCAAACCGTTAAAACGGTTCTATAACTTATTGTTACTACAGGAGTTGCCCACCCAGATAAATCTGGTGTTAATGAATGAGAAATTCTATTAACTCCTGGTTTTAGCCAGGAGAAAATGGATAACGTAACCAATTGATTCTTAACCGTATTAACGGTTTTTCTAAACACCTGCTTTGTCCTGAATTAGCACAACGGGTACCAAAAAAAATAAATTGCACTGGATTCTATCTGGATGAAAATATTTGCCCAGATATATTCGCTATTTAGTTGATTTTTTTCGAATTCATTCGCGTGATTTGTGGTTTAACGCTTTATCAGGGACAATTTTGCGGTTCAATGCAGGCTAATCCAGCTCCTGTTGCACAGCGGGAAGGGGCTTGCCCCAGTTTTCGGGATTTTTAAACACCAGTCGGGCATTCCATTGATCCCACTCTTCCAGCTCGATGCGCACGCTTCCAATGAAAGCTTTCATGTAGGCCTTGATGGGCACGCTCTGTTCATCCGGCGAAAACCAACCGCGAAACCCTTCTTTAATGCCCGCAATGCCCACAAACTTCAGTCGGCCATCCAGATAATAGCCCTCCACCTTTTCCCCACGGGTTTTCACCCGACGTTTTTCACCTCGAATGTTGAGGTACGCATCGGATATTTTGTTATAGGCAATCACCGGCACGTAAATTTCGGCCTTGTGCTTGGCCATGGCGCGTGCGTAAAACAAAATGGACAGGCCATCCAGGATTTTCCTGTCCAGAGTGGCCAGAGAATCCAGCAAACGGGTGGTGTCCTGCGGGGTGTGCTTTTCGATGATGATGTGCAAAAGATTGTTCTGATAGTCCATCTGGTACTCGGTGTAAATCACGTAACCGGACTTTTTTTCCCAGGCATAAAAAGCCCGGCTGAACATGTCCTCCCCGATAAAACTTTCGTAAATATCGTGAATGTTCACGAAAGGCAGGGCTGGATTGGAGTCAATAAACAATCGACAGCGGTAAACAGGCTCACCCCGATGCAGGCGCTTTTCCAGAACCTGAATCCGCAGTGTCCCCAGCCGAAAGAATGACCAGTTTACCCGGTAGGTCAAATCTTCCCCGATTTGCCATTTAAACACCGGCTCCAGAGATGCCGGTTGTGGGTAAAGGGATTGAAAAAAGAGGATTCCAATCAGCCATATCCACAACCCGACTCCCGGAATCCGTCTCCCCGATGTTTCGCGATGCACCGCTTCCTCCCCTATTCTCTAATTACCGTTCCAGCAATTTCATGGTGGGAATGGTCAATTCCTGTAACACCTCCACAAAATACCGATCGGTCATTCCCCCGATAAAATCGCGTACTTTCTCGGCATCGTTAGTTACTTCCAGATAGTGCCTGTCCTTGGTTTCCAGAAAATCCCGAAAAATCCGCGACTGCCTGTTTCCATTCCGCAAATCTTTATAAAAAATTTCGAACAGGATGGCAAATCCGCGCTCAATTTTCTCATGATCCCGCTTCAACTGTTTGTTCAAATAAATGCGCTCGTAATTGAACTTTTTTAAGGCCAGCAATGCCTCGGATATTTCGGGACTGAAACAGACATACGGCTTGCCATAACTGTTGTAAATCACATCCTTGATCAGCGTATCCATGATTTCCCCGTTGGTGCGTCCCAGCGTTTCCTGCAAATCCCGCGGAATGTCTTCCCGCCGGATCAACCCGATGCGGATGGCATCTTCAATATCCTGACCAATGTAGGCAATGGTGTCCGAAATGCGCATCACGCAGCCTTCTAATGTCATGGGCATCATGTCCACATACTGCCCACTCTTGCGAATCCGAATGTATTCCTGCAAATCAGCCTCGGTCTTATTCCGTTGCGGTACCAGCTTCTGGTTGTGCACTTCTCCATCGTGCGACAGAATCCCGTCCCTGACCTGAATGGTAAGATTCAATCCCTTTCCCTTTTTCGCTACGTGATCCACGATGTGCAGGCTCTGGATGTGATGATGATACTGGCCGATACCATGCGCCTCGCAAATTTTGGAGAGAAACTTTTCCCCATCATGGCCAAAGGGGGAATGCCCCAGATCGTGGGACAGCGCGATGGCATCGATCAACTCCTGATTTAATCCCAGAAACTTCCCGATGGTGCGCGCCACCTGGGACACACTCAGGGTATGGATGATCCGCGAGGTGAGCATTTCGTCCAGCAGCGAGGCAAAGTAGATCACCTGGGTTTTGCCCGCGTACCGCCGAAACGCCCCGCTGTATAATATCCGATCTCGATCCAGTGCAAATGGGCTGCGGGGATCGGGTGGCTCCGGAAAGCGCCGCACCGCTTCGCTACTGCGCGTGGCGTACGGCGAGAGCATCCGCTCGTTTTCTTCCACCACTTTATGGGTTATTTCTGCAAAAAATTGTTCAATTTCTCTGGGCTTCATTTTAACGCCTTCTCAATCTGACGCTTTAAATTTATATCAATCCAGAGTTGAGACAAATCCAAACTTGAGATTCCAATCTGATTCATCAGGATATTCTTCACGTACTTTTTGTAGAATATGTTTTCATAATTTTCCTGAATCGGGATAATGGGAACCTCTTTTCTCAAAATTTCCTCAATCTGCACATAGTATTTCAATCGCTTTTTGATTTGAAAGGTTTCATTGGCCAGCCGCAACAGCAAATCCACTTCTGGATTTCGATATTGCATGATGTTATTCATTTGCAGACTGTTGAAGAAAACATCAAAGTAAAATTGGGGATCCGGTAAATCCAGTGTCCACCCCAGCAGAAACATGTGGAACTGCTTCAAATATTCCACCTCTTCCTTCCAGGTCAATCCCTGATAGTAAGTAACCTGATAGGGAACACCCAGACGTTTTAAACTTTCGGTAATCACTTCCAGAAAATCCGGGGAATAGAGCGTGGTATCGATGGCCAGCCGGACAGTGGGCATTGAATCAACGCCATCGTGCTTTCGAAAGGTTTCCATCCAGCTGCGAGCTTTGGATAGATCCACATCGGGTAGATGGACATGCGCAGTATCGCGGGGCAGATTCAGGGGACAAAAATAGTCGGCAGCGGCCAGCTGCTCGGTATATTTTTCGGCAATTTTCTCCCGCGGAAGTGCGTAAAGGAGCGCTTTGCGGAAACTCACTTTATTGGTGGGAAACAGCTGACAATTCAAGCCCAGAAATATGGTGGTCAACGTGGACAGCCGCAATTCATTAAATTCCATGCGTCCTTCTTCGCTCACCAGATAAAAATAATTGGTGAGCTGAAACCGAAAGCCATGGAGGCGCTTCATGGTGGCCTCTCGGCCATACACAATTTTCAGGAAACGGACAAACGGGGGTGTCTGGGAACGGGGATCCCAGCGGGCCGCTTCCATAAAAATGGTTGAATCTGTGATGCGTTTTACCATGTACGGGCCGGAGCCGATGGGATGCGCCTTTAGATAATCCGGATTGGTTCGCAGCAGTCCACCGGGAAGAATTTTGGCCTCGGCTACCGACAGCAGTTTCAGAAAAGGCAAAAAGGGTTTTTCCAGATGAAAGCGGATGATATACGGAGAAACCTTCTCCACCCCCGGTAAACGATCCGTTCGCCCCTCAGAAAATTCCCGCGCCCCTTTGATTACCAGGAAATACGGGAACAGGTAATTTTGCTGGTAGTGCCGCAGGTAATATCGCAAGCTGATTTCCACATCATCGGCCGTAAGCGGTTGACCGTTGTGAAACGTATGATCTCGCGGCAGGTAAAACGTGTAGGTTTTAAAATCCGGGCTGATTTCCCAGTACCGGGCCAGATCCGGCACTTCCCGCATTTGATGATCCAGCTTCACCAGTCCCTGATAGATCTGGTTGATCAAAAAAATTTCTTCGTCATAGGTGGCTTCGTAAGGGAACAGATTTTTTTTGTCAGGGCCGCTCAAGAACACCAGCGTGTCCTGTCCATTTTTGCGGGGAACGAACACTTCCGTGGGTTTTTCAATTTTCCAGAAGCGCTGCAACTGGAACAGCCCCAGCATCAATAACAAACTGAGAAAAAGGTAAAGATATGGTAGAACCCGTTTATTCATAAGCAATAAGATAACGCGTTTTGCCTTCTGATCACAACCGGTTAATTTAGAAATCATCGGCGCCAGGAAAGAAATGATAACGTTAAACCCAGATTATGCATTCGCCTACGAATGACACGAATTAACTGACACGAATTAACGCGAACAAAAATAATAAAATCCGTTTGATTATATCCGGATAAAAATGTGTTCCGGGATTTAATCGCTATTTTGTTGACATTTTTAGAAATTATTCGAGTAACTCGTGGTTTCAGGCATCATCTGGCATAAAAAAAACGCCTGCCCCGGAAACAGGCAGGCGCTTGAATTTTCGGGTGGTGAACATGGGCATCGGTGCATTACCGACACGGTTTTCCTCGATGGGGCGGTTCGGGATGGTGTTTTCCCTTGCCATGTCTCCCCATGCCATTCGGGCCGGCAAGAATGCGCAGATCAAATTGCTTCCGCTGTTCTGGAGTTAACACATCCCGAATCTGCCGCTTGTGCAACACCCGTTTTAAATGAATGGCCTGTTGTTTCTCGGCAATGGCGGCCACCAGTTTCTTCACCTTCCCTTCATTAAACGGATCCTGCGTCAAAGCCAGGTGCAATTCCGATCGCAGCTTCTTCAAATCGGCCTGCAACGGCACAATGTCCTTTTGTAGCTTCAACCGAAGATCCATGATGCGGGCCTGCTGCTCCTCGGTCAGATTCAAGCGGTATAGCCACATCATGTCTTTACCCAGACCGGGTTTCGATGGTTGGGCAAAAATGCTCAGGGTTCCTACCCATAGTAACACCCACACACTAAAGAACACAACACGACGCATGGTTAATCCTCCTTTATTTTAATTGGATTGTTCATTATTGGATTGTTCATTCCTGCTCCACCGTGCAGGCGTCCCGGACGATGCCAGTGGCGCCGGCCTCCTTCTGGCAGCATCACCGCTGCCCGCACCAGCTGCCGGAATTGTTCTTCACTCAGGAATGACCGGGCCTGTTGCAATTGGCGAACGGTTGCCCATTTGATACGAAATTGAATATCCTGAATGGCCTTCAAATAGTGTTGAATGGAATCCAATTGGGGACGATCGGCAACCAGCGCCTGAAACACCTTTTCCTGATATTGCTGCATCTCCTGATAATCCGGTGCCAGTTGTCGCTGGAGATTTTGCATTAAATGACGCAATTGCTGCTTTTGATCAGGCTTCAGTCGAATCCGCGGTATGGGGCCACGCCTACCAGGCCGGTGCAACATCCCATCCCGGCCCACAAGCTCCTGAAATCGGTTCATCTGTTTCTGTTCCTGCCAGCGGTAATAGATGTATGACCCCAGTGTGGCCAGATTCACGGCGATTAAAAACACCAGAATTCCAACGATGACTTTTAATTTCATGGCTGCATCTCGATTTTTGAGTCAACAAACGGTTCAACCACCTGCTGAGTGAGCATGTCATCTCCATAATTCAGGGCTTCCTGCATCTGAGTCACGATGAAATAGGATTCCCAGTCGGTACGATCGGTAAACCGGGTAATGGAGACGCCCACCAGCAGAGCCAAGCCGACCAATATCCCCCAGTTAATCCAGCGCAACCCGGCTGCGGATGACGGTTCCGTAAGCGGCGTTTTTTCCGCAGCAATTTTCCGTTCCCGGATGCGGGTAAGCAGGAAGGGATCCGGTTCCAGCGGGTAGCGTTCCGTGTCCTCTGGCGGGGAAAATAATCGGGCAACCGCTTCAAAATATTGCCGACATTCGGGACAATCCCGGAGATGTTCGATTACGCGCCGTTTTTTATGCGAGGGTAACCGTCCCATCGTGTAATCCACTACATGCTTTCGAACATGTCCAGGCATAATCTGCCTCGCTTTTTGTTTCATTAAGATTAGACACCTTTCATCTTCAAAACTTGCAACCGATTCATATTTTCCCCAGCCAGGGTTCCAGTTTTTTAACCAGCTGTTTCCCGGCCCGGTAAATGCGGGCCTCCACAGCCGAAACGCTCAGCTCCAGAATTTCCGCAATTTCTTTGTAGGACATCTGCTCATACCGATGCAACACAAACGGGAGTTTTAGTTTATCGGGCAATTGCTGAATCATTTGCCAGATAATGGCTTCCCGCTGGTGCCTTTCCATTCGGGCATCGGGCGATTCCGGCGGTACTTTCCATTCCACCCGTTCTGAAGCCTCCTGAAATATTTCGCTGGTGCGCTTCTCTAACAGCTCCACCCATTTGCGGCGGCGTTCGCGTTTCAAATAATTCAGTACATGATTCACCGCAATGCGATAAATCCAGGTGTAAATCCGGGACCGTCCTTCAAATTCGTCCAATCGGGTATAAATTTTGTAGAAAATGTCCTGAGTTAAATCCCGCGCCACTTCCTCGTCACCGGTCATCCGGTAAACCAGATTCAAAACAGAACGGCCGTAATCGCGGTATAGCGTTTCAAAATCCACCGCCGTCGGTGTCTGGACTTTCCGGGTCATTCGCCTCCTGAGCAAATCATTCAATACATATTAGACAGAGCGCTTCAAAAAAACTTGCACAAATTTTAAAATTGGATTAAACACAGGAACCATCGAACACGGATCCATTCGAGCCAATCGGCCGGCACAATTTTTCCTGATCCTGGTTTTCAGTCATTTCCAGGGTACTTTTTATTTATCCCAGATTACGAATTAGCCTACGAATTACACGAATTAACACCAATAAAAATAATAAAATGCGCTGGATTCTATCTGGATGAAAATGTTTTCCCGGATATATTCGCTACCTTGTTGATTTTTTTCGAATTCATTCGCGTGATTCGTGGTTTAACGCTTTATTTGGGTTTATCAGGTGTTTACTTAAAAAATGGGAAGTGTTCACCTATCGGGATTCCTTCCAGATGAGCAGACCTTTTGTTCAGGAATCCTTCACCAATCCAGAACAAACGCTTGTATTTATCGGCGGGGCGATATCATATTTCATCGAATCATAATTGGGAGCAGCCCATGGCCAAAAAAACACGCATCGAACGGGATAGTCTGGGCGAGAAGCCCATTCCCGCGGAAGCCTATTACGGCATTCAAACCCAGCGGGCGCTGGAAAATTTTCCAGTTAGTGGTCTGCGAGCCGATCCAGCATTCATCCGGGCGTACGCCATGATTAAAAAAGCCGCCTGTCTGGCCAATCAGGAACTGGGCGCCATCGATGCTGAGCGGGCCAGCGCCATTTGCCAGGCGGCAACGGAAATTCTGGAAGGCCGGTTTCTGGATCAGTTTGTGGTGGATGTGTTCCAGGCCGGTGCAGGAACCAGTTTTCACATGAACGTCAACGAGGTGATCGCCAATCGGGCCCTGGAAATTCTGGGACGTCCCCGGGGAGACTATGCCTATTTGAGTCCAAACGATCATGTGAATTATGGGCAATCCACCAACGATACTTTCCCCACGGCCCTGCATCTGGCCACGTTAATCCTCTGGCGGGAGCTGGAGCCGGTTTTGCAGCAACTCATTGACGCATTGAACGCCAAAGCCAATCAATTGGATCGCATCATCAAAGCCGGACGCACGCATCTGCAGGATGCGCTCCCCATCCGCCTGGGACAGGAATTTCGGGCTTATGCCGTTGCATTCGAGCGATCGGTTAGGGCAATCGGCCGAAGCTGTGAAGAGCTACTGGAATTGGCCATTGGGGGCACAGCAGTAGGAACCGGAGTGAATACATTGCCCGGTTACCGAAGCCGGGTCATACAGCATCTGCAAGCCATAAGCGGCTTCCCTGTTCGCCCAGCACAGGATTTACGGGAAGCCATGGCCAGTCGGCAGGCGGTGGGATGGGTTTCGGCAGCGTTGCGTGCGCTGGCACTGGAGTTGATCCGACTGGCCAATGATTTGCGCTTGATGGCTTCTGGCCCGGCAACCGGACTGAACGAAATTCAGCTGCCGGCCGTTCAACCCGGCTCCTCCATCATGCCGGGGAAAGTTAATCCCGTACTTGCCGAATGTTTAAATATGATTGGCTTTCAAATCATTGGCAACGATACGGCAATAGCGTATGCCATTCAGGCAGGCCAGCTGGAACTGAACGTGATGATGCCCCTCATGGCCCACAACATTTTGCAAAGTTTTCGTTTGCTAATCAATTTTCTGCCTGTGTTTACGGAAAAGGGCATCCAGGGCATTCAGGCCAATGAGGAGCAATGCCGGGCCTATGCGGAACGCACAACTGCGCTGGGAACCATTCTGAATCCCATTGTGGGTTACCTGAACGCCGCGGAAATTGTCAAAGAATCGTTGCGCACTGGCAAATCCATTCAACAAATCGTTCGCGAAAAAAGGATTCTCTCCGATAACCAGATGGAGGAACTATTTAATCTGGAACGATTAACCCGGGAACCGGGTGATTAAACCGGGGCTTAAAAAGGAAATTTTCTGTGGATAATTTTTTATTTTTTATTTAAGTTAGTTCACCATTAATTACCAAAATCCAAGGAGGAATGAATTATGGCTTACATCATCACCGAACCATGCCGCGGGGTTTGCGATACGGCTTGTGTGGAGGTTTGTCCGGTGGATTGTATTTATCCCGCTGAAGGGTATACCTTAAGCGATGAAGACAAAGAAAAAATGCGCGCAGCGAATGAAATGTTGTATATCCATCCCGAAGAATGCATTGATTGCGGTGCCTGTGAACCTGAGTGTCCGGTGGAAGCCATTTTCCCTGAGGATGAAGTTCCCGATAAGTGGAAAGAGTATATAGCGATTAATTACAAGCGATTTGGACTGGAACCTTAATTTTGATTTTATCTTTGAAAGAAGAGAGGCCTTCCGATTCAGGAAGGCCTATTTTATGAATAGGCTTGAAGGCTTTGGGATTTGCATTTGTGGGTTGATTTAATGCACGATGCCCATTAAATTTGAAGCCGATTTTTAGGAGATGCGCCCGTAGCTCAACTGGATAGAGCATCGGACTTCGGATCCGAGGGTTGGGGGTTCGACTCCCTCCGGGCGTACGATAAATGGCGCGTTCGTCTAGGGGTTTAGGACGCCGGCCTCTCACGCCGGTAACACGGGTTCGAATCCCGTACGCGCTACAATTAAGGCCCACCAAAATAAAGGTGGGCCTATTTTTTACAGGCAGGAATGAGGGATGCTTTAGAAGGGGTTTAGGACGTCCCGACTCCTGTCGGGATAACACGGCTTCGAATCCCGTACGCGCTACGATATATGCCCGAAGGACAACCTTCGGGCTTTCTTTTTACCCAGAGAGTCGAAGGGGTTTAGGACGTCCCGACTCCTGTCGGGATAACACGGGTTTCTTACATTCTGGTTCCAACTTCATCGCATGTTCTCCAGAAATCAAATGAATGTTTGGAAATTACGGATTGTGAATTTCGGATTTCGGATTGCGGATTTCGAATTTTGGATTTAGAGGGGAATTTACTGGGGATGTAAACTGGATTCATAATTGGACACCATCCGGCCGGATTGAAACCACATGGCTATCTGTGGAGACGATTTGCCCGAAGGGCAAACAGAGGTTAGCCCCACGCAACGCGTGGAGTATATATGGCGCCACCATCATTCCCACCGCGTTGTCTGAAGGACAACCGGAAATGATTTTGGATTTTGGATTTTGGATTTCGGATTTCGAATCTGGGGGACGGTTTCAGGTTGTTGCCACATTTGTTTGTGATTATGCCCTTACAGGGCGCATGTGTTTTTTGGTGAATCTCTCCGATCCCCGGAGCGTTGCTCCGGGCTACCGTATTGTGCCCCTGTGGGGCGGAAGGGGGTTGGGATTTCGGATGTCGGATTGCGAATTTGGGGGCAAATTTCCGGGATGGAGGTCTGAGGTCTGAGTTTACGTTCCGGAAGGTGGGGCCATTGGTGGAAACGATTTGCCCGAAGGGCAAAAAGAGGTTAGCCCCACGCAACGCGTGGGGACACGAAACCCCAACAGCGATACCCTGCTTTGCCTGTAGGGCAAAGATAGCCAGGGAAATTCAATTTACGAATTGGATCAACGCGTTGGGTGGGCGTGTTCCTAATGAGGAGTGGAATTGCGGATTTCTGATTGCGGATTTTTAATTTTCGATTTTTGGTCGCTCCCCATCCTTTATGAATGGGAAGGAATATAGTTGTCCTGATTTTATCAGGGTAAAATTAAAAAAACTCCCGAACGCACTACCAAATCTTAATAAACCTATGATTAACATGGTAAATAATTTCAGAAAAAAAATCTACTCCAATTAATAATTGCAATTTAACCAAAATAATGCATTAAACCGCGAATCACACGAATGAAACCAAAAAATATCTACAAAATCGTGAATAAACCATAAAACACATTTTCATCCAGATATTATCAAATGGATTTTATTATTCTTATTCGTTTTAATTCGTGTAATTCGTAGGCTATTGCATAATCTGGGTTTAAATAAAATTCAATTTCTATCCAAAACTCTCAAATATTGCACTCACCCTTGTTGGGTAAAGTGAATCATGATTTAACACATCGGGTTCAGAAATATTTTTAATTAAGGCCAAATCATTCTCAATAAAAGGATTTAAATCTTCACTATAGTTTCTTGGTGTATTTCGGTTAATAATTTTTGAGTAAGCAAGAATTTGCCAGGGATCTCCTGTAACAGGTGACGATTCACCAGTAATAATCAAGTTATAAAGACGATGGAAAAATCGTGTAAATGGATCATCCTCCGGGTCAGATGGAGTGGTTGTTGGTGGCTCAAGTACTAAATTGCTGACCCACATTACAGGTTGTGAAATATCAAAGCCAAGCAAATATTTGTAAACCGAGTTTGGAACAAAGAATTCAATGGACTGGGAGTTTTCATTATCAATATAGTCAATTTTAAATTTAATCAAGTAACGATCAATTTCATCAACTACTTCGCCAATGATTCCAGAGCTTTCACTAGTTTTTAGAAAATAACGAATATAATATTCCTGGCCTTCGGCTAAGTCACCATCCAATTCTTCTTCAATAATTGCTCTGGAGTAAATTTTCCCATTTTCAAGATTTATTTCCAATTTTTCCAGATTGCTACTGTACCAATCCGGCATCTCGTCCGGGATTTTCCACAAATTCGCATTTCTTTCACTATTATTAAGATAAATCGTAAGCGGTTTGCCAACCACAGAATATTGAACCGCATGGTGTTTTATTTTTAACGTCGAAATATTTTCTGGCAGCTCAATGGAAAAATTAGCTTCGTCAATCATTTGTTTGGCCATTTTATTTTACCCTCATCATTTTGATGGTCTTTTTGCTGTTATTGGTTATTAATGAAAAGATGTAAATTCCTGACGGCAAGTTTTCAGCATTCCAGATTAGTTCGTGCCGTCCGCTTCTTTGTACTTCATCAACCAGTACGGCAACGGTTTCGCCCAGCATATTGTACACGATCCCCTTAACCGGTGTGGTTCTGGGAAGATAGTAACTAATCTTTGTAGAGGGATTAAAAGGATTAGGAAAATTAGCATAGAGCTGAATCTGGTCTTCGAATTGTGGAACAGCATTATCCCCAATCGGCGGGTTTATGGAAAAAATAAATTTTACTGTTTGTTCGCTTTCCACATCCAGTGAACGAAAAAAGACATCCACAAACCAACTTCCGGCTTCCTGTGGATTTTCAGAAACCGCATAATCGATTTGCAATTGTGTGGATGACGATTCAATCGAAAACAGCAACTGTTCACCGGGATCGGTAAACGCAATGTAACGGTGCCAGTACGCCTGCGGTCGTAAATTGGGAAAGTAACCAACAAAATTCTCTAAAGTCAGGTCGTTCATGCGGTTTTTGTAAGAAACATCCTGCACACCGGCTCGCACCAATCCTTTAACGCCACTTAATAAAACATAGGAAATGGAAAGCGAGCCTATTTTTAAAAAGGTTCTGCGATCGATCATTTTAATCACCTTTATTTTTAACGAATTAATAACATTTTCTTGGTTTGAACAAAGTTACCGGCCTGAATGCGGTAAAAATAGAGTCCCGAAGAAACCGGTTGTCCAAATTGATTTCGTCCATCCCATTGCACCGTGTAAATCCCGCTGGCCTGCCGTTGGTTCACCAGAGTTTTAACCTTTTGCCCCAGTATGTTAAAAATAACAATTTTGACGTCAACGGTCTTTGGTAGTCGGTAGCGAATGGTGGTAGTGGGATTGAACGGATTGGGGAAGTTTTGTTCCAGTACAAATTCATTCACGATTTGCGGCGTTTTGTCTTCGATTCCGGTTACCGGCGAAAAGCTGAGCACGTACATGCCATCGGCATCGTCGGAGACGTAAATCAGACCGTTTTCCACGGAAACATCACGAGCAATATGGCCGGTGTTGTAATAGGCAATTTCTTGCGGATTGGAAGGATCGGAAATATCAAACATGAGCAAACCGTTTTCACCGTCCGCCACGTAAAGCGTGTCCTGCCCCGGATAGACGGCGTAACAATAACCTTCGGTGTCAAAAAAGCTCAACAGTTCCGGCGCGGAAGGATTGCTTACGTTTAGAATCTTGAATCCTGCTTCACCATCGGCCAGGAACAGCAGGGAATCGTTTTTTGCCACTGCGTTACAATAAGAAACATCTTCATAAGCCGCCAATTCTGCTGGTTGAACCGGATTGGCAACATCCACAATGCGCACACCACCGTGCCCATCGGCGACATAAGCCACCTGATTGTCCACGATGACATCTTCCGCGTAATCTTTGGTGGCAAAGCTGGCTTTTAAACTTGGATTGTTGGGATCGGACACATCAATAATTTTCAGTCCGTCAATGCCATCCGTAAGATAAGCCAGGTTACTATTGACAAAAATGCCCGTTGCCCGGCCATCGGTATCCAGATGAGCGGTTTCCACCGGATTTTGGGGATCGGAAATATCCACAATTTTCAAGCCTTCATGGCCGTTGGCCAGAAACGCGTAATTACCGGACAAAGCCACGTCTTCCGTGGTAAAATCGGTGGGAAAGGTGCCAATGATTTGCGGATTTTCCGAGCTGGTAAAATCAATGATTTTAAGTCCTTCGTTCCATCCGGCAACATAGGCTTTGCCGTTCTGGACCGCATGGGCGCGCGTGTAACCGCCAGTAGCATAATGGGCTGTTTCGGTGGGCGCGGAAGGTGTGCTTACATCCACCACGCGCACGCCGTCATAATCATTGGCCATGTACACCGTGTTACCATCCACGGCCAGGCTGCGGCACACGCCCTGCGGATTGTAGTGGCCGATTTCTAGCGGACTTTGCGGATTACTGACATCCACCACGCGCAATCCTTTGTAACTACCGGCCAGATAAGCCACATTGCCCTGCAACACCACATCTTCCACATAACTGCCAATGTTTAATGAACCGACAATTTGCGGATTTTGCGGATCGGAAATATCCACGACTTTTAAACCGCCGGAATAGTCAGCCAGGTAGGCGTAATTGCCATTAACCACCACTTTTTTAACGGCGCCATCGGTCTTTAAGGTAGCCACTGGCGTCATGACCGGCAAATCGCGAATATCCAGAATCAGCAGGCCCTCTTTGCCATTAGCCACAAAAGCATAATCCTCGGTACACACCACACCGGAAGTATAATCTTTGGTGGGAATAATATTTTGCGGCACCGGCTGCTGTAGATTTGAAATATTGAGCAGCATCAAGCCTTTTTCCCCATCGGCTAAAAAAGCCAGCGTGTCTTTAATAAACACCTGCTCCGTGTGCCCGCCGGTAAGATAATAACCGATTTCCTGAATCTGGTTGGCATCGGTAATATCTAAAATCCGCAAACCACTTTCGTAGTTAGCCACAAACAGATTGTTGCCACTCACTGTAAGATGTTTAATAACCGAAGGTAAGGTAATGCTGCTAATTGGAGCGCCATCTGGTAAAGACGATTTATTAAACACTTCCAATCTGGAACCGTTGCCGGTAAAAAGGTAGGTTCCGTTAGAAAACACGCTATAATTGGCGCCATTACCGGTTTGGGATTGTAGAGTTAACTGGTAATGTTCTGGTAAAGCATGGCCAGATAAATTAATGGAATAGGGAAATACACGATCATTTGTTTTAACTTTTATTGTAGCTTGTTTGTCATCCGTCGCTTGCGGGACAAATTGAATAGATAAATCAATTGTTTGATTAGGAGCCATTATAAAATTTTTTTGATAAAAAACAAAACTAAACTGAGTCGAATCTTGACCTTCAAAGTAAATGGAATCTATAGTTAATGAATCTGTTGAATTGTTTGTAAGTTGAACCTTATTAGTTTTAAAATTATTAATTTTTACCTCATTAAATTTTAATGAATATGGATCAAATTGTAGATAATTAAATTTCAAAATATATAAACCGTCATCTCCATCCGCTATATAAGCGTAATTACCACTGACGTAAACACCTTTAGCCTCACATCCAGTATCATAAAAACCTACCTTCTGTGGTGATGTTGGGTCGCTAATATCAATAATGGTTAACCCATAACTCCAATCCGCAACATAAACATAGCTGCCAATAACATAAACGCATTCTGTCCTATCTATATTATTAAACGAGCTCACTTCCACTGGTGTAGAAGGATTGCTGACGTCAATGATGCTAAAACCACTAAGTCCATTTGCGACATAAGCGTAACTACCATTAACGTAAACATTATACGCCACATACCCCTCTCTATTAAAAAAGCCTACCTCTATAGGCGAAGACGGATTACTGATGTCGATGATGCGTAAACCGTCATAATAATCCGCCACATAGGCATAGCTTCCGCTGACAAAAACACCTTTCGCAAAACCTTCCGTATCAAAAAAGCCCACTTCTAACGGCGCATACTGATTACTTACATCGATAATTCGTAAACCAGCTCTCCAGTCTGCAACATAGACATAGTCATCATGGACATAAACATCGTAAGTAATATCTTTCGTACCAAAAGAGCCTACTTCTATTGGCGTATAAGGATTGCTGACATCAATGATACGCAATCCACCTAATTCATCCGCTATATAAGCATAGCTTCCTTTGACAAAAACACCTTCCGCAAAACTTTCCGTATCAATAAAGCCTACTTCTAAAGGCTCATAAGGATTACTGACATCAATAATAAACATACCTGCATTTCCATCCGCTACATAAGCATAATTTCTAACTACAAAAACATTTTCTGCTTTATCACCTGTATTAAAAAAGCCCACTTCCATTAAATTCGATAAATCATTTATATCAATGATGAGCAAACCATGTCCACCATCCGCAACATATGCGTAACCATCGTTAACAACAACATCTTTTGACCACCCTTTTGTATCAAAAGAGCTTACCTCCTTTGGTGTTGAAGGATTGCTTACATCAAAAATATGTAGACCAGAATAATCATCTGCTACATAAGCATAGTTACCGTTTACGTAAACACTATGAGATCTTCCTGTTGTAGGTACAAACGCTACCTCATTAGGTGCAGATGGACTACTAATATCTAGAATGCGAAGGCCCCATTCATCTGTTATATAAGCAGAAAATGT
>JAADJD010000002.1:0-28412 GCA_013150955.1 Calditrichota bacterium | reverse complement strand
ACATAAACGCTATTTGTGAAGGTTCCTTTTTCAAAAATTCCTACTACTTTCGGTGCAGATGGATTGCTTACGTCAACAATTCGTAAACCAGGACTACCACAGGCCACATAAGCATAATTACCGCTTACATAAACTTTTTGTGTCCAACTCCATGTTCCCACAGGGCAATAGCCCACTATCTGTGGGGCATCTGGATTACTAACATCAATAATCCTTAAATAGTTGTACCTTTCAGCCACATAAGCGTATCTACCACTAACGTAAACACCCAAAAACTCACCATAACGTTTTTTATTAAAAAAGCCAACCTCTACTGGTTCGTATGGATTACTTACATCTACAATTCGTAAGCCAGACCGCGAATTTGCCACGTAAACATAATTTCCACTAACAAAAATATCTTTTACACTTGAAGGTAATAAAATTTTTCCTAACCTCTTTGGATTTTTCGGATCCGAAATATCGGCAATTTCCAGATAACCGCCATTACCAAAATAAACTTTATCACCCTGAACGGCTACGGCAACACACGGTCCATTAGCCCACCGGCCAATAAGCGATACATTTTTGCTGTCACCGCTCGTGCTTATCTGTTGGTTTGTATTTATTAAATGTTGAGAAAAGTCCAGGCCTTTAAAAAATGGAGCATTTCTTGGTTGGGCATATATCAAAGAATAAATAGAAAAAAGTAAAAAGATAATATATCCTACTGTTATTTTAAATTTAAAGGCGCTCATGGAAATAACTTCCTCTTTAATTTTTTATGAATTGATCTATGTTTACCATAAAAACTTATTTATATTTAATCTCTTTCAAATCCGTTGTTAATACACCACTTTCACCTAAAATTTCATTTTTCTTAAAAAATTATGTCAACTTTCATGCCAGGGAACATGGAAGTTTTACTAAAATTTTAAAATTCAATTAGTTAGGATTGATAATACGGTGCAAAATAAAATGTTTAATGTTTCACATCTGCAACATTTTTAAAATTCAACATTGCAGAAAAGAAATCAGTGGGGTAGCTTGAAATTAAGCAAAGTAATGTATCGATAAACCAACAATCACATTAAACTTATTGTATTATTTTTTGACAAATCAAGTATTTAGGAAACCCTTAAAATGATTAATAATCAATCGGTCACGCTATCCTTTCTTAATAGAAATTCTCATCTATTAACACCCAGATTTATCTGGATGGACAATTCCTATAAAAACAATAAATTATGTAACCGTTTTAACGATTTTTTGTTGTTTAATTAGCAAAACGGGTTGTCAAATTTGTTTCATTCCTGATCATGGATTTTCAATTATTTCATTTTTAACACAGATTACGCATTAGCCTACGAATGACACGAATTAACACGAACAAATATAATAAACCCAGATTATTCATTAAACCACGAATTGCACGAATTAACACAAATAAAAATAATCAAATACATTAAATAAAATCTAAATGAAAATTTATTTTGGGGTATATTCGCGATTTTGTGGATACGGTTTGGGTTCATTCGTGTGATTTGCGGTTTAATGCATTATTTGGGATAATTGTGCCCTTACAGGGCGCATGTGTTTTTTGGGTGAATCTCTCCGATCCCCGGAGCGTTACTCCGGGCTACCGTATGGTGCCCCTGTGGGGCGGAAGGGGGTGGGGATTTCGGATGTCGGATGTCGGAATGCGAATTTGGGGGCAAATTTCCGGGATGGAGGTCTGAGGTCTGAGTTTACGTTCCGGAAGGTGGGGCCATTGGTGGAAACGATTTGCCCGAAGGGCAAAAAGAGGTTAGCCCCACGCAACGCGTGGGGGACACGAAACCCAATAGCGATACCTTGTGTTGCCTGTAGGGCAACCGGAAATGATTGCGGATTGCGGATGTCGGATTGCGGATGTCGGATTTTGGATTGTGGATTTGGGAATGTGGATTTTCGGTATTCTCCCCTCCTCTATGTATGTTCTTTAACAAAACATCTCCCTTCGTTCGGAACACCGTTTACAACTGCTCCAGATCCGGCAAAGCAAATTGCTCCGGCTTTTTGGGCACGACATTTCGGTAAAAATCGCGAATGATTTGAAAATCCTTTCGGATATCTCCAGTTGGATAAATTAACGGCCCAATCCCGATTTCCTTCTTTAAATAATCAATATAACCCATTAAGATTGGAATATTCGCTTTCAATGCGGTGTAATAGAATCCCGTTTTCCAGCGGGGCATCCATCGGCGGGTACCCTCGGGCGCCAGTCCAAGAATCATGGTTTTCCGCTGCTGAAAAAGCGCCACCAGCTGATCCACCACCCCACTTCGCTTGCTGCGGTCAATGGGAATGCCTCCCAGTCCAATCAACAATCGCCGGATCGGCCAGCGAAACAGGGTATGCTTTCCCAACCAGTGAGCCTGAATTCCCAGAGTAAACTTCGCCGCCAGACCAAAATAAAAATCCCAGTTGGAAGTGTGCGGTGCCACAATTACTACCAATTTGGGGATATCCGGGAATGTACCCTTCAGCTTCCAACCAGGCAATTTCAACATCAGCTTTCCAAGCCAGTGTAAAACCGGATTGTGTGTCCGTGGCAAACTATCCTGTGAAGAAGACCGATCCATCCAAAGCCCCATCATTTTTCGCAATGTTTCATAATAAAATACAGGACAATCATCGGATTGCCCAAAAAAAGATTGATCCTTTGGAATTTTCCTTTTCGCAAATGCATACAGGTGAAACAGATCCCTCCGCTTTTAACCCAGATCATGCATTAGAACCACGAATTACACGAATTAACACAAATAAAAATAACAAAATCCATTGGATTAGATCTTGATGAAAATTTGTTTCCAGGATTATTTGCTGTTTGTGGAGATGCTTTCCTTTGGGTTCATTCGCGTGATTCACGGTTAAATGCATTATTTGGGTTTATCCCTGATAGCAGCTTACTATTTCATGAGCGGTTGCGAGTTCCAATTCGTACCGATACGAGACTAAGGCCCTGATCTCCGGAAATTCCACGGCCTGTGGAGTTCCCGGATTGTTTTGTCTGTCTTGTTAATTCATCGAGGCGCATCAAAGTAACGGCGGGTTTCCTGCACAATGACTGGCGTTAATGCTAAAAGTCCTACCAGATTGGGGAAGGCCATCAACCCATTAAAAATATCTGCAATACTCCAGACAATCTCCAACTCGGCAATGGCACCAATGCCGACAAACAGCGTAAATATGTAGCGGTAAGGCATCACCGCCTTTTCGCCCAGCAAAAACTCAATGGACTTTTCGCCATAATAGCTCCACCCCAGAATGGTTGAATAAGCGAACAAGGCCAGGCCAATGGAAACAATATACTTTCCGATCACACTGCCCAGCCCCTGACTGAACGCAATGGTGGTTAATTCCGCACCGGTATGGCCGCTATACCAGGTGTGGGTGGTAATCAACACCAGGCCCGTTAACGTGCACACCACCAGCGTATCGATGAACGTCTGGGTCATGGAAACCAGCGCCTGGGTTACCGGATCTTTGGTTTGCGCGGCGGCTGCTGCGATGGGAGAACTGCCCAGTCCCGATTCGTTAGAAAATACCCCTCGCGCTACGCCCATGCGAATGGTAAGCATGACCGTGGCGCCCAGAAATCCCCCGGTGGCCGCGGTAGGAGAGAAGGCCGAGCGGAAAATAAGATAAAAAGCCTCTGGAATAGCCTGAATATTTAACAGCAAAATGATCAAAGAACTGCCCATGTAAAACACAATCATGAATGGCACCAGAAACCCGGTCACCCGACCAATGCTCCGAATGCCACCAATGATGACCAGAGCCGTAGCCATCATCAGCACCAATCCGGTTAGCCAGAACGGTAACTGAAAGGTACTTTCCAGCGCATCGGCAACGGAGTTGGACTGTACCATGTTTCCAATGCCAAAGGCAGAAATGGAGGCAAACACCGCAAATAGCGCTCCCAGCCACTTCCAGCCTAATCCCTGACTGATGTAGTACATGGGGCCACCGCTCATGGTGCCATAGCGATCCTTTATCCGATACTTCACAGCCAGCACCGCCTCCGAATATTTGGTGGCCATGCCAAAAAGGCCGGTAATCCACATCCAGAATAAGGCCCCCGGCCCACCGGTAGCAATTGCCGTGGCAACTCCGGCTATATTGCCGGTACCCACCGTTGCCGATAGCGCCGTCATCAACGCCTGAAAATGGGTGATATCTCCCGGCTGATCGGTTTCTTCTTTTCGTTTGATTAATGCCAGATACAGGGCATGAAACAGGCGGGTAAATTGCAAACCCCGCAACCGAATGGTTAACCAGATGCCCGTTCCCACTAACAGGATAATTAATGGAGCCCCCCACACCCAATTGCCTACGGTAGCCACCAGTTGACTAAAGTTACCCATCAATTCACCCCTTCCGTTTTACGGCATTTGTCCCGGATTATGCATTCGCTTATGAACTACACAAAATAACACGAACAAAAATAACAAATTTCATTTGATTATATCTGCATAAAAATTGGTTTCAGGATTTATCCCAGATCATGCATTAGAACCATGAATTTCACGAATTAACACCAATAACAACAATAAAATGCACTTGACTCTATCTGGATGAAAATGTTTTCCTGGATATATTCGTTATTTTGTTGATATTATTCGAATTCATTCGCGTGATTCGCGGTTCAATGCATTATTTGGGTTTCTTCGTGATTTTGTGGATATCTTCTGGATTCATTCGCGTGATTCACGGTTTCATGCATAAATTGCATTTACTGCCGGATTAATTTCAGAACCGCCGATAAAAATCCCCGTGCAACTGCACGTTCCTGAAAACTGTAGTCACGATAAAATTCCGTAGGGCGACCGGTGTAGATTAGCGCAACATTCTGTCCCGCCGCAACAAACTGCCCACTGTGGGTAATTCCCCAGAGTTGCCCATCGTAAGGAGAACGAATCTCGATTGCGTCTACTTTTCCAATGGCCTCGTTATATCGAATGGTTTCTCCGATTTCCTTTACCGATACCCACAGGCCTTCGATCGGGGTATGACAGGTCTGAAAAGGAAAATGAAAAAAATGGGGATCCAGCCGATGCTTGTGAAGGTCTTCCGCATCCGGGGGAACGATCTTACCCAGCTGGTAATTCCAGCGGGTTTCCACCAACAGTCGATATTGGGAATGTCCCCGGTGCTCCGGGAAACACCCCA
The DNA here is from genome assembly GCA_013150955.1 of Calditrichota bacterium. Lineage (GTDB taxonomy): Bacteria > Calditrichota > Calditrichia > RBG-13-44-9 > J042 > JAADJD01. Next base: position 23,219 of record JAADJD010000002.1, on the reverse strand, counting down.
GGAATATTCCATTCGCTGCGTCTTCGGGAAGCTTGAGCGTTTCCTCAGGAAGCGTATTGATCACGATAACGGTTTCCAGAACAGCAAGCAGTTCCCTCAGCGGGACGTCCGAAAGCACGGGCAACATTCGATCCAGCAGAAGAAATTGCGCCACCTGGATCATTTTCTCGGCGAATGTTTTTCCCTGAATTTGCGCCAGCTTTTCTTCAGGGATAATGGAGGCTGTTAGATCCCCAATGGTCTTTTGACCGGCCCGGAGCGCTTCGCCAAAACAAAGGGGATATCGCAGGTAGGTTTCATCCGGGGAAACGTAGAGCATCACCGCAAAGCCCGCCTGAACCAGCTCCAGGGCAGTTGCGCTGGCCAGTTCATTCCCTCCCAGGATGAGAATGGTTTGGGCTGGTTTCATGGCCGCAGCTTCCGAATCCGATTTTCCTTCAGATTGGCAAGGGCCAGATGGGTAATCCCCTGCTGGTGCAATTCTTTTGCAATGGCCAGCGCCCGATTTTCCAGCGGGGTGGTCTCCACATCGGTAAACAGGAAAAGGGCTGGCCAGGAAGCCCGGAACAGTTTCCCCAATCCGCGGGATTCATCCAGCAAATACTCCAGAAACGTTTCCTGGGACAGGGTTGAATCGAAGTTGCGGGAAAATCGTTTCAAATCTTCCGTGCTTTGTTGAGTGAGTTCGGTATCGATCACCCCAATTTCCATGCAAAAAATGAGCTGATCCCAGATGCGGGTACGGGCCCACTTTTTAATGAAGCGTGTATCCAGGATGGGCTTTTCCTGCACCCCTCCTAGTTCAATCAACAAATAATCGGCTGGCGATTGTTGCTGAATGGCCTCCAGTTCATCCAGATGAAAGCCCTCCAGCATGGCATCCATCAAGCTTTTTCCGGCATCCACGATGGGATTATTCTGGAACGCCCGCTCCACCTGATTCATCAGAATGGGAATGTCCTGCCCCACCACAATAGAGCCAGCCACAGGCAATTTTATGGATTCCAGCCCGGTAATCAACACCGTTTGCTGCTCGCGGGCCAGTTCCTCCGCAAATTTACGAATCAAATACTTCCGCCCTTTTCCACCCGCAAAGGCAAACGTCCGATAGCGAGGATCCAGAACCAGTGCCTCTTTCCACATCATAAAGCCGTTCCCTCCCCTTCCGGTATTGTACGGAAACCAATCCGTGTAAATGCGGTTTTCTGGGTTAAAATCGTATGAATGCGGCGTCGATCCATCAATACCGCATGGGCAAAATCAAACAATCCCAATGGTAATTCATGGTAACGTCGCATCCAGCGAAGGGCCTCCTTCTGTGCGCGCCGTCCCACCCACAGGATACGAATGTGATTGACCAGATAAGCTTCTTCCAGTATCTCATAAAATTTGAGGCTTTTTTCCAGACCAATGCGCTCTTTCAATTCACTTAACGCCAATCCCACGGCCACATTGCTGGTAAAAAGTTTGGTGCCATTTTGCAGGGCCTCGTTAAAATAGCGCTTGAATGCCTCGTGCTGATCATGCTGGCGATCCAGCACCGCTATCCAGGCACTTTCATCTAAAAATAGTCGCATGAGCGTAACCTGCTGTGGTTATTGTTCATCGATTAATTTGAGTAGTTTGTGCAATGGATTTTGCAGGATCAGGGCTTCCAGGCGGCGGGATTTAATTTTTTTGATGGACACCTCAATTTTATCTCCGGGTTCCAGCTTGAGTTTTTCCCGCAGCTCCACCGGTATGTGGATTTGATACTGATCGTTTAATTCGGCGATATATGTTCCAACTTTCATTTGCACCCCGTTGTTTTTAGTAAAGATAGCAACCTCCCTTCCGGGATACAAACGATTTATTTCTTCAACACGGCAACCGGTGCTTTTTGACTTCAAGACCACTCCACCCCCTGTCAGTCCCGCCACACTTCCCGGTTCAGGAAGCCATCCTTTAACCCAGATTATGCATTAACCTACGAATTACACGAATTAACACAAATAAAACAAATAAAATGCATTGGATTGTATCCGGATGAAAATGTATTCCGGGGTTTATTCACGATTTTGTAGATATTTTTTGGTTTCATTCGTGTGTTTCGCGGTTTTATGCATTATTTGGGTTTAATGGTGGACGGGATCTCCCACCCACCTTTCGCTGACGGCTCAGGTTGAATTTCACTGGCAGAAGAGTTGATATTCCCGACAGGCGGGTGTCCGAATTCCCATCACCCATTCCCGGAAAAACAGGCCCTGAGGCCCGTATTTTACACTATTCTGCCGTTTTTGACGGTTTTTTATTTCAGGCACGATATTTGTATTTTATCCGATTGGGACAAATGAGGGAACGTTGCTCTGGGGACGTGGGACATCCCTGTTTGTATCAAAAAAGCCTCCTTTGGGTTAGAGCAACGTTCCCTTCTTTTTTATTCGGGAATGGGATAGTATGAACAAAGAACGTGTACTGGAAATCTTTGAGAAATCTCCCCGGTTTCCAGCACCACCAAACATTCTTCTGGAATTGATTCAGCGGTCGTATGAAAAACGCACCAATCGCACCGGGCGCGCCAATCGGGCCGTTCTTCCTCTCATCAGCGAATATAAAGAAGTTCTCTACCCCATCGTTAATAGTCGATATTTCAATTTCCGAAAAAAAATCCAGGATGGCAAGACTTTAGTCGACCTGGTTCCCATTCCGGTTTTGCGCAATTTAATTTTTAGCCTCTGGCTATCTCATCTGGAACCGATCAATCGGTACGAACAGCTGGATTACCCCCTTTTCCGGCAGCAAATTTTCTTATCCGCAGTGTTTGCGGAGCAGATGTCGCGGGAGCTGGCCATTCCCAGGCCTGAAGAAGTCTACCTGCAATCCATGCTCCAGGATGTGGCCTACCTGGCGCTGTCCCGATGCATTCCCGAACTTTATGAGCGATTGATGACCATTAAAAGCAAGGCCAGGGATCTGGAGCGCGAAGAGGCAAAAAATCTGGGCTGGACGCACGCGGAACTTTCTGCAGACATTGTACAGCGCTGGGGATTTCCACCGGAATTCCTGCCCCCAATTCGGTTCCATCACGCCATCGATCGTCAGCCGCCAGAGGATGCCATGGTACAGAAGCTGGCGGGCGTGCTCAATGTGGCCGCGGAACTGGCTCGAGTTACCCTGGAAGCTCCTGATGCCCTTCGATTTAATGAAATTGAAGCCCGGTACAATCGGTACTTTCAGCGCTCGCCGGAGACACTCCCCCACCTCATCCGAACATCTCTGGAAAAGATTTCTGGCTTTGCCCGTGGACTGGGATTTTCCCAGCTGGAAGAACAATCGGTCACCCATCTGTTCCTGCAAAACAAAGAATTTGTTAAAAAACGAATCATTGGGTATGAAGATTTGTTGAAAGAACTCGGGAAAAGTCGGGAGCAGATTGAAAAATTAAGGGAAGAACTCAATCGGGTACGGGCGGAGATTTCTCTGAACAACTTCCTGGATCCCATCACCGGCCTTTACAATCATGCCTACTTCCACGAATTTCTCCATAAAGCCGTTTCTCAGTCTGCACGCTATGAACATCCCATTTCGCTGCTGATCATTGACATTGACCATTTCACCCTGTTTAATCAAACATATGGTTTTAAGACCGGTAATGCGATTCTGGAGCAGGTGGCCGAGATTTTAAAACGTAACCTTCGCCAGGCGGATTTGTTGGCCCGTTATGGGGGCGACGAATTTGCAATCATTCTGCCCCATACGGGACAGGTACCGGTACATTTTGTGGCCGAAAAAATCCGAAAAAACGTGGATCGCCACCCGTTTCTGGATCCCCTGCGGGACATGAAACATCATCTGACGGTGGCCATTGGCTACGCCACCCTTATCCCCAATTTTTCGCTGATGAAGAAAGAGCATCTCTTAAACATGGTACTGGAAGCCCTGCAGCATGCAAAAACGAACGGGGGCAACCAGTGCATCGGATTTCAGAATATTTAACCCAAATTTTGCATTAAACCGCGAATCACGCGAATACAACCAAAAATATCAATAAAATCATGAATAAACCTCGAAACACATTTTCATCCAGAAATAATCCAATGTATTTTATTAATTTTATTCGTGTTAATTCGTGTAATTCGTGGTCGAATGCATAATCTGGGTTCAATCCCATTCAGGACAGTTCAGATAACCCCGCGCACCCCAACTTTCCCGAAACAGGTGGGTCGTTTTCATCCCCCTCAAAAGGACGGTAGCAACCCCCGATATTTACCGACCAATCACCGGGTTAATGCCGGGGAATGCAGGATGTAGCCGGATTTTTTCTGAAAGTGTTTTTTAAATAATCAATATCGATACCTAAATTTTAAAAATACCAAAACTTACTTATTTGGAGAATGTAATAAAGTGTCCAATTCAAAAAAATCAAAATCGATATCCAATCCACTATTTGATTTTTTAGAATTTTGTTGGTCTTCATAAAATCTTTTTCGTTGAGGCTCAAGATACTCACCATCAAATTCAGCAACGAATTTTTGACAAATTTGTTTTAAATCTTCTAATGGAACCAACAATAATTCATGATGATGGAAATACGTTAAATTTTTTACATATAAATTGAGGAAAAATAAAATAGATTTATTTAATAAATAAAGTACCGATTTATCTTCATTATTTATTGGATAAAGAGCTCTATTTATTGCATATTTAAGCTTTTTATTTGGCATTTGAATATAGGAAACTGAAATAGCAATCCCTGCAATATATCCATTTTTTAACATTAACTTTGATGCGACTACAGAAATTATCCAATCAGGATTTTCTTCAACTATTTCCACATCTGGAATCGAACGAAATTCACGAGTTAAATAACTTAAAATTTCACTTTGCAGATCTTCATCTGCGGAAACAGTTAGCAAAATACTCAAACGAAATTCATTTTCTTTATGTAATTGTGAAAACAAATAGGAAAAACAAAAAATAAGCAAAAGGATAGAAAAAGGAAAAATTTTCATAATTTACCCACACATAAAGGACAAAAAATTAACTGTAAAAACATCAAACAATTTATAAATAAAAATACACGATAAGATTATAAAATCAAAACAATAATTAGTTCTATCACCGGGTTAATGCCGGGGAATGCAGGATGTAGCCGGATTTTTCGATGCGATATTTTTTGCGTAGCTCCAGCGTGTCGGCCGGCAGGATGGCCATGAAGCCGAACTTCTGGCGAATGGCATCCACAGCGGCGTCCAGCAACTCCTGTCGCTGCGGATCGTCGAACAGGCGGGGTTGCAGGCAACTCCATTCGATGAGACTGGCCTGGACACCCACGTGCCGCACCCGCAGGCGGCGCCAGGGAAGCTGGCAAATCCGTTGCTCAATGGCCGCAAAAAGTTCCCCCGCGTTGTCCGTTGCCTGAGGAAGCGTGCAGCTCTGCTGGTGCTGGGTGAAGTCCGAGTAACGAATCTTCACCCCCATGCGCCGGGCCTTCAATCCCTGCTGACGCAATTTGCTGGCGATGCGTTCCGTCAGGTAGCGCAGGGTGGACAGAATCAACGTTCGATCCATGGTGTCCTCCTCGAACGTGGTTTCGCGACTGATCTGTTTGGGCAGAATTCGGGTGCGCACGGGACGCGGATCGATGCCGTTGGCCAGTTCCCACAGCCTTTTGCCATTGGCCCCAAAAACCTCTTCCAGTACCTGTTCGGGCATGGCAGCCAGCTGACCAATGGTAAAAATCTTCAAATCGGTCAGCTTTTCCTTGGCCACCCGTCCCACTCCGGGAAGCTCATCCACCGGCAAGGGGGCCAGAAATTCCTTTTCCCTGCCCGGTGGCACGTAAACCACACCGCGGGGCTTCCGGCGTCCCGAGGCAATGCGGGCCACCACCTTGTTGCTGGCCAGTCCAATGGACACCCCAATGTGCAGGGCACGATCCACCGCCTGCTGAATTTCCCGTCCCAGGGCCTCGGGATCGGGAAGCTTGCCAGGGCCAATGAACAGATGCCGGGTTCCGGTCAGATCCAGGTAGGCGTCATCCAGGGAGGTAAATTCCACCACCGGGGTGTAACGCAGGTAAATTTCCTGCAACACCAGCGAGGCCGCCTGATAATGCTGAAAATGGCCTTTGAGGAAAACCGCATCGGGGCAGATTTCCTTTGCCTGCACCAGGGGCATACCGGTGCGCACACCGCGGGCACGGGCCTCGTAACTGGCGGTGTGCACCACGCCGCGTTGATTTTCCGTTCCACCTACAATGACCGGCCTGCCCCGCAGCAGGGGATTAAATCCCTGCTCCACAGAAGCAAAAAACGCATCCGCATCAATGTGGGCGATGAGGGGGGAGTTGGGGCTCGTCATGGATTTTGCAGATTACCACAGATTTGCACAAAGAAATTTTTTCCTACCAGGCCACAATGGCGTAGAAGGGATTGACATAAGAAAACAGATGATGGCTGTTATTCACAAATAAAAAATCAGAAAAGTTTTTTTGATTTTAGCAAGGTGATGATGTTTCCGCCCGGGCAGGGCCTGGTTGGTCGTGTAGGCTTTTTGACATCGGTCGCGCCGATCTTTTTCTTTTTTGCAGGCATTACCTCAAACGGCACACCACAAACGTCCACGTATTCCGGTTCCAGGAAGCCGTCATAATTCATCCGACGAAGTCCTGTTCACAGAGCAATTGAGAAGTCAATGCGCGCAATCCCAGAATTTGAGTCACGTTCCGGGATCCCATCCCTCGGTGAGCATGCCGACGGCTACCACACAGCGAATGTTTTTTCCTGGTGGTTCGCCTCCACCATCCCACTTGGTCTTGCCTACGGTATCCACGATTTTCCGGGAGTCTCTCGACAAGTTGAATAATAGCCAGCGGGACGCCGTCCTGATCTCAGAATGGGCTGTCCCTCTTCGCAAAGCCCAATAGCGGGTAGGCACTTCAAAAGGGGAGTTAATGATGGGGGCATCGACAGGCAAGCTCATTCGTCACCTTTTCCGATAGGCAACTGTCGAATACGTATCCGTTTTTCTTCAAAAACGACGATACTTCCCTGCATCAGATCTTTTTCTATCTTTGGTAAATTAGCTAATATTAACGCAGCCTGTTGTTCCGGACGGCGACCAGAATTTCTTCGTAGCAAAATAATCGATGGTTTCGAAAATTCCCACAAAGCTAACAAAAATCCGAAATCTGTATCCGCTGTTATAATAATACGATCTTCTGCTTTTGCTTTCCTAAATATTACTTTATCCGTAGCAGACTGTAGTCCATAGTCACGAACATGAACAGCATCATGTCCTGCTTCGGAAAGTTTCCTGCTTACGAGAGGAGACAATGCATTGTCCACTAAAAATTTCATGGGACTAGAAGGGGAATTTCTCGTTCTTTTACGGCTTCAGCGGCATACCGCAACGCTTCGCGGATATCTTCTGGTTCCAGGTCTGGATACGCTTCCAGAATTTCTTTTTCTGTCATTCCATCCGCAATCATTCCAACAATCGTCGCCACAGGGATGCGTAATCCCCGGATACAGGGAACACCTCCCATTTGCTGAGGATCCACTGTGATGCGTTTAAATTTCATTTAAATATACTCCCTATTTTTGCTCTTCCAATTGGGCGACCTTCCCCCCCTCAATTCCCGCGAAAATCAATCACCTTCACGGTGATGCGTAATACTCGCCGGGTTTGAAGGGGGGAAAGGAGTGGTGTTGCGCAATCTTTCCGAATCGAATGCTTCCGACGGGACCAACTCAACCATCTTGCGGCTATCCCCGAAGATGATACGGGCAGAAATGGTCATTCCTCCTGTCCTTCCATTTTGTTCAAATATAACTCTGGATCCCTGCCGGGTGAAATGAAATTCTTTGCGTACGGCTGTTCATCCCGGATCATGCATTCGCCTACGAATTACACGAATTAAAACGAATAAAAATAATAAAATCCACTTGATGAAATCGGGATGAAAATGTGTTCCAGGGGTTATTCGCGATTTTGCAGATATTTTTGGGTTCCATTCGCGTGATTCACGGTTTCATGCATTATCTGGGTTCATACCCTGGTGAAATCGGTGCCCGATTCTCGGGCATCGGGAAAAGCCGGGAGCAGATCCACCTCCGGGCAAATTCTTCCCCCTCATTGAGCAAGCCGCTGAGAATTTTGGTGCAGGAACGGACAGGGCGTTTCTGCGCAAAGAAACGAGATTAAGAAAACAGCTTTTCCCACCAATCGAATTCATCGGGAAAGCGGGCGGAATTTTTGGCAAACCACTCATCCAGATCCTCGTCGTAATAGCCGCCTTTGTTGAACCGCCGCTCGAAGTCCTGGAAGCTCATTCCCATGCGAACGCCCAGGATGTAGAAGCGCACCCCGGGATTGTCGTTCGGATTGCTCCGCAAAAGATAGCGGAACAATTCCAGGGCCGCTTTGTCTTCTCCGGTTTCCCACAATTGTATCCCTTTGGTAAGCAGCGCACGGATGATATGGCGATTCCTCCACCATCCCCAGCGCAATTCTTCGGGCCATTGACCGGTTTCATCCGTGATCAGCTGAACGGCCCGCTGGTAGGCCTGGTCGATCAACCTATCTCTGGCTTCAAGATCATCCTCTTCCAGATGAAGTTCGGCAAGCAGCAAATACGAATCCAGAAAATCGGGATCCTTGCGGATCAGCTTTTGCAGCTCTTTTTTTGCCGTCTGGATGGGAAGATTGTCGAGCTTTTCAATTAAATCGTAAAATTCTCCCGCAACCTCTCGATCCTGATCAATAAACTCTTTTGAGGAAGCCATACTCGATTCTCCTGTAATGGGGTTTGTTCATCCTGTTTTTTTCGACCATTTTCTTTCATTATTCCCATGGGGCAGAACAAACCAATCTTCCGGACGTTTTCCCCTTGTCGATAGCCATAATTTCACAATTTCTTTGTCAAAAACAAATCACAATTTGCGGATCCTGCGCGAATTTTTCAACTTTTTCGAAATCGAAGAGTTGCGATTTGAGGCATGGATTCCATCCCACTTTCGTTTGAAACTTGAACCCAGATTATACATTCGCCTACGAATGACACGAATTCACACCAACAAAAATAATACAATGCACTGGATTCAATCTGGATGAAAATGTTTTCCCGGATATATTCGCGATTTTGTTGATTTTTTTCAAATTCATTCGCGTGATCCGTGGTCTACACTTTATTTGGGTTGAATCTATTGGGTTTACGTTTTGTCGGTCTTTTTTCAAGCTTGTCCAAACAGGCCCTTAGCGAATGTGAAAGCCTTCATGGTCAATTCGATGCCAAAAATTGATGACGTCCCACAGGGGATGCGACAGCGTGGGCATTGGCGAAGAAAGCGCAACTGCCGTGTACCGGGGCACCGATTGGTGGGTGAAAAAACGAAAATGGTGCGAATTTGCTTATCCAATCAACCGGGTTTTCAGATAATGAAATCGCCGGAACTCTTCTTCCGAAAGGGAAAGGACAAATGCCAGCTCCCGGGTGGTGTAGACGGGGCAATCCACTTCCAGCGTTTCGGGATCCTGGACGGCGGGATTGACAAAGCAGACGTCGCTTTGTAGGGCGCGGCTGTACACTCTGACCATCCCTCGCTCCCCCTGCAGCAGTTCGTACAATTGAAGTAGCAAATCGCCTTTTACTTCGATGGCGGCGGGGGCATGCCGCCGCCGGGTTTTGCCTCGCGTGACCAGGTTCGCTTCCATGATGATTCCCTTTCACTTAATTTCGTCAACATTCCAAAAAACTGGCTTTCGTGCCCGGACTCTACCGCACTCATCCCTCCAGACATACCCGCGCCAGTTGCCAGGAAAAATCGCCCGTGTCGAATATCAGTTCAAAGCAGTCCGGGCTCTCGCAGCGGACGGAGAAGTGGTACTGATAACTTTCTCCGTTACGGGCTTTCCATTGCCCATGAACCTGCCGTATTTTATATACTCGACCATTCCAGCGGAACTTCAGCGGAATCACACGGCCATCCTGAAAATAGGCAATCACCTCAATCGGTTCGAACAGTTCTTCGTAATGCATCGGCCATCACCTCCCTGTTGAACCAATCTGCCATGCAGGGGCATCGGGTAATCATTTGCGAGTCGAAGGCGTGTTTTCTGCCCTGCCATCTGGCTGGCCCATGGATGTTACCTGAACGCGAAATTGGCATACTGGTTCAGAATTTCCTGATGGCGAAAGCAATTTACCACGTGATCATTCACCATTCCCACGGCCTGCATGTGCGCATAGCAGATGGTGGTGCCCACAAATTTGAATCCCCGCTGCTTCAGATCCCTGCTCAGGGCATCGGATTCCGGGGAATGGGTGGGGATTTCCGAAAGCCGCCTCCAGTGGTTTACGATGGGTTTGCCGTCCACAAAGCGCCACATGTAACGGGCAAAGCTGCCGAATTCTTCTTGGATTTTCAGGAACGCGCGGGCGTTGGCAATGGCGGCCTGAATTTTCAGGCGATTGCGAATGATGCCCGCATCGCGAAGCAATGCCTGGATCTTTTTCTCATCGTAGCGGGCAATCGTTTCGGGGTCGAACTGGTCAAACGCCTTCCGGAAATTTTCGCGTTTGCGCAGGATGATCAGCCAGCTGAGCCCCGCCTGCATGCCCTCCAGGATAAGGAATTCAAACAGCTTGCGATCGTCCCACACCGGTACCCCCCACTCCGTGTCGTGGTATTTCACGTAAAGGGGATCGGAACCGGCCCATTCACAACGGTAACGCATTGAGTGCCTCCTTTCCATCTGAATGCCAGAAATGTGCTCCTGGCATGAATTAGCGATGTTCCCCAATCGCTCCCACTCCGGGGCGGATTGCAGAAAGTTACACTTCCCGGATAATTTGCACCACCCGGCCCAGAATGGCAAATCCCGGGGTATCGGCTTCTACAATAAGGGTTTGCCGGGTTGCCGGATCGCACTCCAGGCGAATCCGATTGGCTGCCCGATAGTACCGGCGGATAAGGACGGCATCGCCCAGGCGCACAGCCAGAATGTCGCCTTCGGCAAATTTTCCTTTTTCGACGATGACATAGTCGCCCGCACGAATGCCAGCGCCCACCATAGCATCGTCGGTAACCTGCAGGGGCAGCCGCTCGGTCATCTCCAGCGTCTCGTTGCGAACAAAGTCCCCCAGCGAACGGGTGGACAGTCCCCGTACCTGCTGGAGCAAGAATTCCCCTCGCGGGAGCTTAACGAACGATTCCGCTGTCGATTCCTGCGTGTGCTGTCGCATCTTTTTATTCATGACACATCCCTCTCGATCGTTTGTTTTCCGTAAATGATGAAGAACGGTAATTTCCGCACCGCCTTTCCTTCCGGCGAAACCCGGGAAACGATGCCATTGCACCGGGGTTTTCCGCAACCCATTGTCCGGATTATCCCGCCTGCCGGAACCCATCGTCCAGATAGGCTCCCGCCACGTCACTTACAGCCGGCAGGGCACAGCATGACCCTGCTGCGAAATGTTTGCCGGAGAGGGCTTACTGAACAAAACGAACACCGCTTACTGCACGGTATCGCGAATCAACCCCACCACTTTCCCCTGAATTTGCCACTCGCTCTCGGGAACAATGTCCGGATACGCTGGATTTTCAGCTTTCAGGTACTTGCGATTGCCCTGCACAATCAGCCGTTTCACGGTCACCTCGTCCCCCACCAGCGCCACCACAATGCTACCCGGCTCCGCCTGCCGGGTGGAACGCACAATCACCAGGTCTCCGTTCAGTATGCCGGCGTTCACCATACTGTCTCCCTGCACCCGGAGCACAAAGTAGCGTCCCTCAGTCCTGATCAGACGGCGGGGAATCACCACGGTGTCCTCGATGTTTTCTTCGGCCAGGATGGGAAAACCGGCCGATACCCGACCGATCAGGGGCAATTCCACCACCTCTGCACCAGACGAAGCGAGCTGATATTCCGGCGCCACAATCCGAATGCTACGGGCAGTGGTGGTGTCCCGTTCAATGTAGCCCTTGCGGCACAGCGCTTCCAGATGCCGCACCACCCCCTGCTTGGACGCAATGCCAAAGGCATCGGCAATTTCCTGATAACTGGGGGCGTATCCCCGCTCCGTCATGTAACGCGCGATAAACTCCAGCACCTCTCGCTGACGCGGTGTCAGGTCTTTCATGATCGCAATCCTTTTGCTTTTGGTCGTCCGTTCATCCATGGCGCCAGGCGCCAATACGTATACTAACGTTCACCTGTATTTTACAATCATTCCCCGCCTTTGTCAAGCGAAAAATGGAAAAATGATATATTTTTGTTCACTATTTTACCGGATGCGAATGTTCGTGGTCTCCACCGCCCCCCTTGCCCGCGGATGTCGATTTTCCCTAAAGCAATTGATATTCCACACTTTCGGGATTAAATTGGAGCGCTAAATCCAAATGAATGAGGACAGGCAATGAAAGCACTCTATTTCGATGGAAAGCAGCTCACCTTGACCGATCTTCCGGTTCCCACTCCCGAAATCGGAGAAGCGCTGGTGCGGATTCGGTATGCGGGAATTTGTAACACCGATCTGGAAATTTTAAAAGGATACATGGGGTTTACCGGGGTGCTGGGTCACGAATTTGTGGGGGTGGTGGAGGAAGCGCCTTACACGGATCTGATTGGCAAAACTGTAGTTGGCGAGATCAACATTCCCTGTGGGCGTTGTGACTTTTGCCAGAAAGGACTGAAAAACCACTGCCCCAATCGCAAAGTACTGGGCATTTTAAATAAAGATGGGGTGATGGCCGAATATACCACCATGCCGATTCAGAATTTGCATGTGGTGCCCCCGAATGTACCGGAGCTGGAGGCGGTATTCACGGAGCCGCTGGCCGCCGCCTGCGAGATTCTGGAACAAATCGACATCATGCCCGATTACCGAATTCTGGTGCTGGGTGACGGCAAACTGGGGCAGTTAATTGCTCAGGTGCTGCGGCTGCATTCGGAAAACGTCTGGGTGGTGGGCAAATCGCCCTACAAATTGAAATTACTGGAGCAGTTTAAAATCCATACCGTGCTGAAAGATCAGGTTGACTTTCCACCGCAGTACTTTCATGTGGTGGTGGAGGTGACCGGGAACTGGTCGGGGCTGGAAATGGCCCTGCGTTACGTGCGTCCCCGGGGATTCCTGGTCTTAAAAAGCACTTATGCCGGGGAACACCCCTTTAATCCCGCCCAGCTGGTCATTAACGAGATTGTGCTGGTGGGCTCCCGTTGTGGCCCCTTCCCCAGGGCATTAAGCCTCCTGGAACGAGGGGAAGTTCTGGTCGAGCCCCTGCTGAGCGGCATCTTTCCGCTGGATCAATACGAAAAAGCGTTTAAACGTTCGCAGGAAAAAGATGTGTTAAAGATTTTGTTGCAGGTTAGCGGAGAACCGGGAGAATAGTCAATCGCCAATGCCGGGAACCAGAGCGCAAACATTTACCGTCGAAGTGCTGGGAAGTGGAACGTCCATGGGGGTTCCGGTTGTGGGATGCGATTGCGCCGTTTGCCGCTCCGATGATCCCCGCGACAAGCGATTGCGCGCCTCGGTGCTGATTCGAATTCGGGGCATGCATTTGTTGATTGATACGTCGATTGATTTCCGGCAGCAGGCCCTCCGCAGCGGCATTCACCAGCTGGATGCAGTGTTGTACACCCATCATCACGTGGATCACATTCTGGGAATGGATGATTTGCGAAGCCTGAATTTTTTTACCCGACGGGACATTCCCATTTACGCCACCCGGGAAACCCTGGCACATATTCGACGGGTATTTGCGTATGTGTTTGAGCCGGAAAAATCGCCCTCTGATGTTCCCCGGGTCATCCCACGGGAAATCAGCAAGCAACCCTTTACCATTGGCGACGTTCGGATCCAGCCGATTCCCCTCTGGCACGGGCAATTGCCCATCCTGGGATTCCGCATAGGCCGGTTTGCCTACTGTACCGATGTAAGCCGGATACCGGAAGAAAGTTTTGTCCTGTTAGAAGGACTGGAGGTGTTGCTTCTGGGAGCCCTGCGCCGTCGGCCTCACCCCACGCACTTTTGTCTGGCTGAAGCCATCGAAGCGGCTCAGCGAATCGCTGCCCGGCAAACCTACTTCATTCACATGTCGCACGATCTGGGGCATGCGCAAACCGAAGCCGAATTGCCAGACACCATCCACCTGGCGTACGACGGCTTAACCCTGACCGTTTCGGAGTGAGTGAAGATACCATGTTCGCACGGCTAACACAACTGGCACGTCACTCGGTCATTTATGGGCTCAGCACCTCCATCCAGCGATTGCAGGGACTGGTACTCCTGCCTGTTTACACCAGCACCCTGTATATCCCTTCTCGCAGCGAATTTGGCGATTACACCCTGGTTTACACCTTCATCGCTTTCATGAATTTCTTTTACCTGTATGGTATGGACTCGGCATTACTGCGGTATTTTTTCCTGGGACGCCACGATCGCCGCACGGTCTTTTCCACCACTTTTCTGTTTCTTTTAACCACCAGCGTCATTACGACCGGATTGATTTTCATCATCAGTCCCCACCTGGCTCAATGGATTCTCTCTGACGATCGGTTAACCATTTACTTCCGGCTGGCCGGCCTGATCCTGCTGTTCGATTCATTACTGAACCTCCCCTATCTGATCCTGCGGGCGGAAGAACGCCCCGTTTCCTTCACCCTGTACCGCACGTTTCGGTTTTTACTGGAACTGGGGTTGAATCTTCTTTTCGTCGTTGCGCTCAAAAAGGGGGTTCTGGGTATTCTGTATGCCAATCTAACAGCGGCAATCATCAACTTTGGGGTGATGTTTCCCATCATCCGGCGCTACTTCCTGCCCCGGATCCATCGGGAACTGGCACGGGAAATGATCCGCTTTGGGTTACCCTTCCTGCCCAACGGGATCGCTTACATGACCATCGAAATGGTGGATCGGTTTCTGGTGAAGGGTATCCTGGGCAAAGATGTGGTCGGTTTGTACAGCGCCAATTACAAATTTGGTACCGTTTTGCTGCTAATGGTGGTCGCGTTTCGAAACGCCTGGCAGCCCTTCTTCCTGAAAATTGCCCCCCAGGCGGATTCGCGCACGGTTTTCTCCCGCGTGTTGACCTATTATGTGATCATCGCTGGCGCCGTGGTGCTCACGGTGTCCTACTTCATCCGGGACATCCTGACCGCCCGTTACCTGGGGAAATTTTACCTCTTTGGCCAGCAGTACTGGGAGGGCATTCCGATCATTCCCATTATTCTGCTGTCCTACTTTTTTTACGGAATTTACGTCATCCTGACGCCGGGATTCTACATCTTAAAGAAAAGCCAGTTTATGGTCGTGTTTACCGGAAGTGCAGCCATCATTAATATTCTGGCCAATCTGATCCTGCTCCCCTATCTGGGCATCTGGGGGGCGGCGGTTTCCACCTGGCTTAGCTACTTTACCATGGCATTCACTATTTTTCTGGTCTCCCGGCGGATTTATCCCATTCCCATTGAATGGGAACGGATTGGCAAAATGTTTTTACTGATGGCCGGACTTCTTTGCTTATATTATTGGGTGCCGCTGGCATTCTGGCAACGTCTGGGCATCCTGTTGCTGGGGGCTATCTATGTGTATGGCATGGTTTTAAATCGAAGAGAAAAGGAAATCCTTTCGGGACAGGTGACACGCTGGTTACCGGTATGGAGGAATCGCTAATGAAGACGAACAAACTGTATCTGGGCATTCTCTGGCATCATCATCAGCCGTATTACAAGGACGCACGGGGCGTTTACCACATGCCCTGGGTGCGTTTTCATGGGATGAAAGATTATCTGGATCTGCTCAGCATGATCCGGCAGTTCCCGGACATCCGGCAAAACATAAATCTGGTACCGTCGCTGTTGACCCAGATCGAAGATTATGCCCATCGGGATGCGCGGGACAACATCTGGTTATTAACAGAAAAACCCGCAGAAAAATTGACTGAAGAGGATAAAAACGAAATCCTCAATAACTTCTTCCTGGCCAATGTAGAAACCATGATCAAACCCTATCCCCGCTACTTTGAATTGTACACCCGACTGCGCTCCGATTCGCGCTACCTTTCCGCCACGGAACGCACCCGAATTTTTTCCACTCAGGAATATCGCGACCTGCAGGTGTGGTACAATCTCATCTGGGTAGGCATGATCAGTCGGCAAAAACCGGCACTGCAGAAGCTTTTCCGCAAGGGCCGAAATTTTACCGAGAAGGACAAACGCACTTTGCTGCAGGAAGCGCTGGCCATATTGCAGCAAATCGTTCCCGCACACAAAAAGGCCTGGGAAGAGGGACAGATTGAACTCTCCACGACCCCGTTCTACCATCCCATTTTACCCCTGTTGATTGACAATCAGGTAGCGCGTCAGTCGGATCCAGCCGTCCGATTACCCGCGGGGGGATTTGCCCATCCGGAAGATGCCGAATGGCAGTTAGAGACCGGTCTGGAGTATTTCGAGCAACTGTTTGGACGCCGCCCGGAGGGAATCTGGCCGGCCGAAGGCGCGGTTTCTGAAGCCGCTGCTGCCATGATCGCCCGCCATGGCATCCGCTGGATCGCCACCGACGAAGGCATCCTGGCACGAACCCTGGGGGTGCACTTCGAACCGCACAAAATTTATTCCCCCTACCGCTTTGTCCAGCGCAATCAGGCCGTGGCCATCTTCTTCCGGGATCACTACCTGTCCGATGCCATTGGCTTTGTGTACAGCAACTGGGACGCAGAAAAGGCGGTGGATGATTTCATGACCCGCCTCTATGCCATCCGCAATCGCATTGCCCAGAAGGCTGGCGAGGAAGCCCTGGCACATCACATGGTTACCGTGATCCTGGACGGAGAAAACTGTTGGGAATACTATCCCAACTACGGTAAAGATTTTCTTCAAACGCTGTTTTCGCGGTTATCCGATGATCCCTACATTCAAACCATCACCTTCAGTGAATTTTTGCGGCAGCAGCAAACACTGCCCGAACTGCGCAAACTGTTTCCCGGAAGCTGGATAAACAGCAATTTCAACATCTGGATTGGTTCGGAGGAAGACAATCGTGCCTGGGAACTGTTAAAGCGTACCCGGGACTTTCTGACGGAAAAAGAAAAGGAAGTATTGCTCCCCCCGGAGGTGCTGGAAGAGGCCTGGCAACAGATTTACATTGCCGAGGGCTCTGACTGGTGCTGGTGGTACGGTGATGAGCATTCCTCCAGCCAGGACATGGAATTCGATCAATTGTATCGGGAACACCTGATGCGGGTGTACGAATTGGTGGGCGAGGACGTGCCTGCAGAATATTACCAGACCATCAAGAAGAGCCATTTCGATCGGTTCAAGTCGATCCGCCCGCTCAACTTCATTCATCCCCAAATCGATGGCAGGGACACCTATTTTTACGAATGGGTGGGAGCGGCCATTTACGAAGGCACCAAAGCGCCGCAGACCGCAATGCATCAGGTATCCCGGATCATCGAGCGGCTATACGTGGGGTTCGATCCGGATCATCTGTACCTGCGGATTGATTTCCACGACCGTCCCGACCCCATGCTGGAATTTGTGCTGTCCATTAAAATGCCCAAACAGCTGGCAGTGGTCATATCTCCGTTGCGGGGTATCATGGAAAAATACGAGATGCGAGAGGAGAAGTACGAGCGGGAACTGCTGGAACCCACCTTCAAACTGAACCAGATTCTGGAAGCGGCCATTCCGTTCCGGGCGCTGGAAGTGCAGGCCGGGGAAAAACTGGGGATTCAGCTGCACATTAAACAGAACAATCAACTGGTGGAGAAATTCCCGCACATCAACATCATTGAACTGGAAGTGCCGGATGAAAATTTTGAACTCCGAGAATGGTCGGTTTAATGTCCCATTCCACAATGGAATCCGGAGTCCCAATTGTGAACGATTGTTTTCTGGATAAACACCAGGGAGCGGTGAAACAGGCAACGTTTCCTCATAAGAATAGCATCTGGAGATCATGAACGCATCCTTTCCGGAAATGCCAGACATTGCGCTTCGATTCGATGCCCTGTTTCAGTGGCTTTCCCGAATGTACCAACTGGAACTCACGGAACTGAAGATCGAAGGCTTTCGGCTGAACATGTACCGCGTGGCAAACATCAATCAGGTGCTGGACGAAGTGGCCGAGCAGGTCATTCCCGCAGAAGACGATATCCCCTACTGGGCGGAGATCTGGCCATCGGCCATTGCCCTGTCGCGATTCATTGCTCGCGAATTGCACTTCCGGGGGCAACAGGTGGTCGAGCTGGGATGCGGCACAGGCCTGGTGGGAGTCATGGCCGGTCTCAAAGGGGGCGACGTGGTCTTTACCGATTTAAAAGAAGATGCCCTGCGACTGGCCGAATTAAACTGGATGATGAATTTACAAACCCCGGCCAGAAGTTACCGGCTGGATTGGCGCATCCC
Organism: Calditrichota bacterium; assembly: GCA_013150955.1. Classification (GTDB taxonomy): domain Bacteria; phylum Calditrichota; class Calditrichia; order RBG-13-44-9; family J042; genus JAADJD01. Next base: position 4,820 of record JAADJD010000002.1, on the reverse strand, counting down.
GGACGCCGATAGGGTATTCGACATCATCCTGGCTTCCGATGTGGCCTATGAGGAGCGACATTTTCATCCGCTGGTGGAAACCTTCCAGCAGTTACTGGCTCCGGACGGCGTCATCTATTTAAGCGAACCCAATCGCGCCATTGCCCGTCGTTTTTTCCAGCTGGTTGAAGCAGCGGGATTCGTTTACCAGCGTTTCGAGGAAACGGTGAATCTATCCAGGAAACCGCTGACCATCTCGATTTACAAGATTCGCCGAAAGCAGACATAGACCAGATCGATGGCTCATCCCTCCCGCTCCGTCCTTCATGACGTCGAAAAATCGGCCAAATGCCGCACTTTCCATGCTGCTGTAAACAATTCCCGATAAACCCCAATAATGCATTAAACCAAATAATACACTAAACCACGAATCACGCGAATGAATTCGAATCATCCCAAATTATGCGATAAACTACGAATCACACGAATGAAAACAAAAAATACCTACAAAATCGCGAATAAACCCTGAAACACATTTTCATCCAGACACAATCCAATGGATTTAATTGGTTCTATTTGTGTTAATTCGTGCAATTCGTGGTTTAAGGCATCATCTGAGTTTATTATTTTTGTTCGGGTTAATTCGTGTCATTCGCAGGCGAATGCATCATCCGGGATAAAAGAGGCGTTTCCGCAAAATTCTTTTTTTCAAAATAAATGTTTTATCATTAAATTTTGTGTTCATTCAAGACGAAAAATAAGGAGTGGTAAATACAGGGGAAACATCCTTGGCAGAAATATTGATACCGGATCGGCCGGTGGGTATTGTGGGTTATGGCGCGTACATTCCGCGGTATCGCCTGCCGGCAAGGGAAATTGCCCGTCTGTGGCGGGGAACGCAGGATGCAGAGGTATTGCCCATCGATCAGAAAAGCGTGCCGGGGCCGGATGAAGATACCATCACCATGGCCATCGAAGCCGCAGAAAATGCCCTGTCGCGCGCGGCGGTCTCTCCCGAAAAAATCCGCGCAGTCTGGATTGGCTCCGAATCTCACCCCTACGCCGTGAAACCATCCGGCACCATCGTTGCTCAGGCCCTGGGCATCACCCCCAACGTCAGTACCGCAGATTTTGAATTTGCCTGCAAGGCCGGCACCGAGGCCATGCAGGCTGGCTTTGGCTTTGTGGGCAGTAAAATGGCGGACTATGTGCTGGCCATTGCCATGGATACGGCTCAGGGGCGTCCCGGCGACGCACTGGAATATACGGCAGCGGCTGGCGGTGCCGCATTCGTCATCGGGCTGGCGGAAAACTCACTGGCGGTGCTGGAAGGCTCCTTCAGTTATGTGACCGATACGCCCGACTTCTTCCGACGGGCACACCAGCTGTATCCTGAACACGGCCACCGCTTCACCGGGGAACCGGCGTATTTCCACCACATTACTCACGCAGCACGCAAACTCATGGAAGGGTTGAACACACGTCCCCGGGACTACGCCGCGGTGGTATTTCATCAACCCAACACGAAATTTCCACTAAAGGTCGCCAAAATGCTGGGATTTCGGGAAGAGCAGGTGCGCACGGGCTTACTGGCACCGTTCATTGGTAACACCTATGCCGGGGCCTCGCCGCTGGGATTAACCGCGGTGCTGGACGAAGCCAGGCCAGAAGACCGGATCCTGGTGGTCAGTTTTGGATCCGGAGCTGGCAGCGATGCCATGAGCTTTCGGGTTACGGAAGCCATTCTTGAACGGCGAGAACGGGCACCATTGACCCGCGTCTACATCCAGCGGGCCAAAATCATCGATTACGCCACCTATGCCAAGTGGCGGAATAAAATTGTCATGCATTAAGGGCGGAGTGCATTATGCGACCTGTCGCCATTGTTGGAATTGGACAGACACCGGTACGGGAACACTGGGATGCGGGCTTACGAGAGCTGGCCGTGCAGGCCGTCTGGCAGGCGCTGGACGAGTGTCAGATTGACACGGTGGATGTGTTTTACGTGGGGAACATGTTAAGCGGCACATTGACCGGTCAGGAGCATCTGGCCACGCTAATTGCAGAATATGCGGGATTGACCGGTGTGGAAGCCATTAAGGCGGAAGCAGCCTGTGGTTCTGGTGCCGCCGCATTTCGCCAGGCGGTGCTGGCGGTGGCTTCCGGAGCTGCAGAAGTGGCACTGGCCGTCGGTGTCGAAAAGCTTACCGAAACCAGCACTCACAAAACCACCGATGGTCTGGCCTCCGCTGCCGATGCCGACTACGAAACCGCCATGGGCATCAGTTTTGTGGCACTCAACGCCCTGCTCATGCGGCGATACATGTACGAATATCGGTACCACAAATCCGATTTTTCCGCATTCATCGAAATCGCGCACCGAAACGCCGTGCATAATCCCAATGCCATGTTTCGCCACCTGGTCAACCGGGATCAGTACGAACGGGCAAAAATGGTGGCCGATCCCGTCAACCTGCTGGATTCCAGCCCCATTGCGGATGGAGCTTCCGCCGTTGTGGTCACCAGCATCGATCAACTGAAGCGATTTCCCAATCGGCCCATCTGGGTAGCCGCCTGTGAGGTAAGCACCGACACCATTGCCCTGGACAACCGGGAAAATCCCCTATGGCTAAAGGCAGCGGAACGGAGCGTTCACAAGGCGTTCAAAACGTCGGGATTGACCCACCGGGACATCCAGTTATTCGAGTTGCACGACGCGTTCAGCATCATGTCGGCCCTATCTCTGGAAGGCAGCGGTTTTGCGGAACGAGGAACCGCCGTGCGTTTAGCCAATGAAGGCCATTTTGCCATTGATGGCCGGTTGCCCATTTCCACTTTTGGGGGGCTGAAAGCACGCGGCCACCCGGTAGGGGCAACGGGTCTGTACCAAATTGTTGAAGCCACCCTGCAATTGCGGGGACAGGCCCCGGAGGCGATTCAGGTGCCCGATGCCCGCATTGCCATGACCCAGAACATTGGGGGCAGCGGGGCCACTATAATTACGACGATTTTAACCCGTGAGCGTTTATGAGGAACCGGCGATGATGGGTATTCCCGGAAACTGGCGATTGCGCAAGCAACGGTATCAGCTGGCCGGCACAAGATGCCAGAATTGCAATCAGATCCATTTCCCACCCCGACAGGTATGTCCCGCCTGTAAAAACCGCCAGCTGGAAGATTTCCGCTTATCCGGAAGGGGCACGGTGTATAGCTATACCATCATTTACCAGAGCACCCCGAAATTTGAATTCTTTGTCCCCTACGTGGTGGCTCTAATCGATCTGGAAGAAGGCCCACGCATCACTGCACAGCTCACCGATGTGGATCCGGATCAGGTGGAGATTGGCATGCCAGTGGAGATGGTGCTTCGCAAAATTAGTGAACAGGGTGAACGGGGACTGATCCACTATGGATACAAATTCCGGCCACGGATACGATAATCCGGCAAGTCCTTAAACCCAGATCATGCATGAAACCGCGACTCACGCGAATTCTTCCGAAAAATTATCAACCCAAATAAAGCGTTAAACCACGAATCACGCGAATGAATTCAAAAAAATCAACAAAATAGCGAATATATCCAGGAAAACATTTTCCTCCAGACAGAATCAAACGTATTTTATTATGTTTATTGGTGTTAATTCGTGGTTCTAATGCATAATCTGGGATCAACAAAAATATATCCAGGAACCCATTTTCATCCAGACATCATAAATGGCTTTTATTACTTTTAATTGTGTTCATTCGTGTCATTCGTGGTTCAATGCATAATCTGGCTTAATTCGTGTAATTCATAGGATGTTTCATAATCGATGTTTCATTCCATGATTCTTATTTTTCAGTTGAATTCTCCCCTTTTCCGTCTATCTTTAATGCCTTATGAAATCATCAAATACAAAGGAGGAGAATCCATGAGTGAACAGCGTTCTGCCTGTCTGGTTTGCCAGCGAGATGACCAGCGAGTTCCTTTAATCCACTTATCCTATCAGGGACGTCCCCTGTGGATTTGTCCCGAACACATGCCGGTACTGATTCACAACACCGAAAAACTCATGGCCATGCTGGAAGAATCTTCCCGTAACAACGATTGAGTCCGGAAAGCCGCAGAATCCGCTTCCCTCGCCCGCCCCAATGCGCTGGCTCGACCGGGACCGTTTTCTTTCCACCGATTTTCCGGGCATATTTTGCGGTATTCCATTGCTTCTGAAGTAACCTGATTGGTCCTGATTCAGAATTATCTTTTCAGGTAGCGACAGGTATCGATTTCCGCAGGATTCAATCGGGCCTGGACGTTTAAGGAACGGCGGGGATACGCTGGAGCCCTCTTGTTCCCTGTGGGGGTGCGACCGCTTGTGGCAATAAACAGAAAAATCGTTGGTCCGGGGCTGACCAGAGCTCGGGGACGTTTCTCCCGGTAAATCCGGAAAAGAATGAATGAGCCTGGAGAAGCTTTTGATCCATTTGCAGATGCCGTCGTCCGGAGAATCGTGATGGGTTGATATTTCTTTCGCCGTCACGCTGTTCCACCTGGGGAAATTGCTTTTTACGGCTTTCAGCCGACGGCCTCATTTCGCCGCCTTACTAAGAGGCTCGCTCCGTAACCGAACACATCGTTTTGTCAAATCCTGCGCTTCAATGACAAACGACCGGGTTTCTCCGCGTTTAAACCCCAATTATGAGATAAACCCAAATAATGCATTAAACCGCGAATCACACGAAATAGAAACCAAAAAATATCTGCAAAATCGCAAATAAACCACAAAACACATTTTCATCCATATATCATCCAATGAATTTCATTATTTTTATTCGTTTTAATTCGTGTAATTCGTAGGCTATTG
>JAADJD010000047.1 GCA_013150955.1 Calditrichota bacterium | reverse complement strand
AGACAACTCAAACCGATAAAACGGTTCTGTGATTTATTATTGTTATCGGAGTTGTCCACCCCGAGAAAACTGGGTGTTCATGAATGAGATTTTATATTAACTCCTGGCTTCAGCCAGGTGAATGGATAACGTAACCGGATTTATGATTAACCGTTTTAACGGTTTTTCTAAATACTTATTTTATCCAAAAATAGCACAACGAGTTATTCTTATATTATTCACACTTATATTATTCACATCGCTTTAACCCCAGATTATGCATGATTTTAAGTAAAAGTAAAATATCATTATCTCATTAGGATCATTTTTTTAATGGTTACAAAGTTATTCGTAGATAACCGGTAAAAATAAATCCCAGAGGGTACCGGGATTCCCTGATCATTTCTACCATCCCATTTAACCTTATAATGTCCCGGTTTATAGAGACCACTCGCAAGGATCCGTATTTTTTGTCCAAGTATGTTGAATATTTCTAAACGGATTTCACTGTTTTTAGGAAGACCAAATTCAATGGTTGTTATTGGATTAAACGGGTTGGGGAAATTCTGCCTTAAATAATATTTTTCGGGTATTGATGGTATACCTTTCAGGCTTATTGAAGTAATTTTTTGATTTGATACGGTAATTGATATATCATCAATATACACTCCATCTGCTGTACCGGTTGAATCGGTGACCAATAGGAAGCGGAAACCTACGTGTTCATACTGTTCACCTGTAAATTGGTTAATATATACCGTATCCGGTACAAAGCTTCCCCTCCTGCCCGTATATTCTTTTAATGTAATCCAGCTTTGTCCACTGTCAGGTGTAATCTGAAAATATAGAAAATCTTTGTTCCTTTCAAGGTCATAACGGATATAATAATCAATCCATGCCGATTTAACATATCTTAAATCGAAAAAGTCTAAGTAAGTTAATGAGTCTCTGGTATTGTTTTTATATTTCCCAATCCGACTATCCGAAATGGATCGCTGCCCGGAATGTCTTCTCGAACTCGAATAATCCCAATACTTTCCAAGATCCCATTTAGGGTTGTTTTCTTCAAAATCATCGATTAATTCCGTGGTGTCCGAGAAAAAGAAAGTATCGGATACCGCAAGGTTGCGATTGGAAGAGATATCATTAATTGAAAAATAATAGTAAATGTAGCGTGTCCGTGGTTCTATTGGGGAAACAGAAAACGATCCAATAAACTGATTATCCCCTATAAAGTCCATATTTATGACTTGCTCTGTTTGTCCTGCTCTCCAATAGTGAAGTTTCGCTGTCGTTGTATCGATTCCTATGTTGTCCTCGGCCTTTATTGTGAATTGAAATGCTTGATTCAAATTGATCGTATTTCTTTGTGGCTGAGATATTAGGGTAATGACAGGAGGAACCTCGTCTGGACCGGCGTGAAACTTGTATTTTACAATGGGTGCATATGTTCCTTTTTCAGATTCCACGTAAATGAAATAATGAATGTCTGTTGGGCTTTGTGGAGGCGGAATTTCAGCTAAATATTTTCCTGGTTCCACTTCAGTCATTGGTATTTTTTGATATGGGAATTGATCTTGGGTGTTCCAGTAAAGTTCTATTTTAACCAAAGAATCGACTGCGGAATGGACGTTTGCGATAACCGGATAACTGTTAGTTAAGTCTTCTGTGTCTTTTAATGGTTCGTGAGTAATTGAAAATCCATTTAGCCAATTTATTACTCTTGGCATTACAATGTCTCGTACGCTTTTTTCTACAATTGCTTCAAATCCACCAAATGCAAAATAGACCAATCGATATCCATTTGAATATCTTATTGCCCCGCTCAATCCATTAGGATAATTAAAAATAGAAACAGATCCATTGATTGGATGGACTTCGCTGGGGAATTGTTGTTTAGATGTGCGGCCAGGTTGATATACAGAAAATGATAATCCATCCCCGATCGGATCAGAAGCTTGGCCGCTTAATTTGTTGTACTGGGATTGATCCGAGATGTATTCAGCCCTTAAATAATTTTCGTAGAAAGTTCGAGAAGCACCGTTGGATCTCCCATATTCATTGGGTACAGAAGCGCCTGTGGGATCCGCTAAATCCCAGCCGATGTCCTGGCCCGAAATAAACAGCTTACCCCCACTGTCCAGATATTTAGCAATTTCATCCCGATCGTTTTGATTTAAACTCGGAAATGTCCATTCACAGGCCCAGATTACAACTGGATATTTTAACAATAAATCAGAGGGCAATTCCTTGCCCACATGTTCCCAATATTCATAAACAATATTCAAACTATCCAATATTTCCGTATAATACGATTCAATATTATTAATACCATCATCGTCGTCTACAAAAAGTACCATTGGCCGAATGGAAAATTTTTTCGAGAAGGTCTGAGTAAATCCATTAGCGTCTGAGAAAGTAAATTGCAATTCTACGATATGTGGTAAAACATCTGGTAAAATTTCGATACGGAAAACATCATTTTTATTATTAAATATGGAGGCCCCACCGGGAACATCTCCAACATTTGCGTTATTATCCAATAAATTCACGGCGTAATCTGAAACGCCTAAATTTATTTGAACATCCGTCGCATTTCCCCAGGTGTTTTTAAAATAAATAATGATATCAATCGTTTCGCCGGGTTCAGGAGTGAGGTTTCCATTGCCACCCAATGAATCGTTATAAACTATTCTCACGATCTCAAATTGCGGCTTAGCTTCTAAAGAAATTGCTTTATACGCATTGATTCGTCCCGATCCATATCCTCCAGCCTCAATATAGGAACGATTTTTCCCAATTGAACTGATATCATCCGCACTATTTATAATCTGGGAGGTGATTTGATCCGGCCCCCAATCTGGGAAAGCGCTTTTTACCAAAGCCGCTAAGCCAGCAACTAAAGGTGAAGCCATAGAGGTACCGCTGATGGCCCCATATGCTAAATCATACACACCGGAGCTACTGGGGATGGTGCTATATATGGCTTCTCCGGGTGCCGCAACATCTACTGTAGGACCGTAATAAGACCAAGAGGTAATTTCATCTCTGCTGTTTGTTGCCGCGACCGACAGAACATGTTCGTAAGACGAAGGATAGTGTGGAGGCGGTGTATCGGGTGGAGAATAAGTGCCACCGGGACCATCGTTACCAGCAGCTGCCACAACTAAAGCACCGAGGTCATAAGCGTAATTGATAATTTCCTGACCATATTGAGAGTATCTTCCGCTTCCCCAACTACAATTTATAATATCCGCACCGTTTTCCGCAGCATATGTAATACCATCATATCCGTAATAAATGCTTGTGCTTTCGGCATCGGGTGCATGTTTGGTTACCATGATGCGGCAATTCCAGGCCATGCCCGCAATTCCTAAACCGTTATTTGTAACCGCATTGGCAATCCCGGCCACGTGCGTACCGTGAGAATCGTACTTTTGATCTGGATCCCCATCAGGTGTTCTGTTATTAATGTCGGCTCCAACAAAATCCCAGCCATGGATGTCGTCGATGTATCCGTTCCCATCATCATCTATACCATTTCCAGGAATTTCTCCAGGATTAGTCCATAAATTTGCTTGAATATCTGGATGGTCCAGATCTACACCTGTATCAATAATGGCAATGATTATGGTTGTGTCACCATGCTGCAAATCCCATGCAGCTTCAGCATTAATATTTTGAAAGTGCCATTGTTTGCTGTATTTGGGGTCGTTTGGTACTTCCAAAGGATAATGTATTTCCAACGGTTCCGCGTAGATGACGTTGGGAAGTTGATTGAAGTATTTTGCGACTTCCAGCACATCCTGGCTCTTGTCAAAATAGAAATATCGAATTCGGGTGAGATCGGCGCGTGCGGTTTTGCGCCTGAATTTCTTTGAAGGAGGAAAGGGTTGGTGGATTTTGTGAACATTAAATTTTTGAATGGCTTCATTTATATCGGCAAATGCGGTTTGCACCTTGCCGTCTTTTATGGAGTACTGAAAATCCGCACTTTCCATTTTTAATTTAACCACAATTACCCCGGGAAGGTACTGAGGTTCCTGAGCAGAAAGTACCACCGGTGTGTTGGGATCCGGGTTCTGAGATGCGGATGAGTTGTTCCCTTGGTCGCGAATGTCCCGTGCTGATACAAAGACAACAAAGCTTATGACTAACAACAATACGAAACCGTAACCCCGCATATGTTTCTCCTTATGATTTAGACCCAAATTGGAATTAAACGAATATAAATAAATATAACGATGATTTACAGGATGAACAAATGATAATCCGGTAACAAAACGATTTTTAATTTTTTTTGGCAATGGTTACTGGCTAACTTTGTAAAAGATAATAAATTAAAGGAAAAGGGGTAAAATATTCGCTTGATTATCCGATAATATTTTTTTTAAATTATAATAAACAAGCGGGAGTAGCTCAGTTGGTAGAGCGTCAGCTTCCCAAGCTGAGGGTCGCGGGTTCGAGTCCCGTCTCCCGCTCAAACGCTTTTAATAATTCTCCAGCATAATGATTCATATTGATAATTATCACAAAGATGTTTTGGGCATCCCAATATATTTTTGCGCACTAATTCCCAGTTAAAATCATTTAGGAGGTTCAGAAATGAGACATCGTGCTATTGTTGCGTTTCTATTGTTGGTGGGGTTTGTTGCGGGTTACTCACAGTATTACCAGCAGTTGAATAATTTTGGGGGTATTGATTGGACGGCTCAGGTGGTACGCGCCACCGGTATCGGCGCACCAAATCCCAACCTCCCACCCGGTGCACAAAGGGCTTCGGCAATTGAAGCCGCAAAAGTGGTGGCCTTACGGAATATCTTGCAGATTGTAAAAGGGGTTTATGTGAATTCCGAAACCACCGTGGAAAATATGATGTTAACCAGCGATGTTATTCGAACCAAGGTGGAAGGTGTGGTGCGAAATTATCGGGTGGTAGACATTCGGTATGTGTCTACCGGGGATGTGGAAGTGGATGTGGAGGTGCCTCTGTCGGCATTCTATGAAATCTTCCTGAATGTTCCCCAACAATCGGGTGCGTCTCCCGCCCCACAGGTATGTCCGTTGTGTGGACAGCCCTGGCCTGCAGGCAAGCCCTATCCCCAGAATTATCCGGTTCCCCCGCCATCCAGTCCATCCGGTGCACCCACACCGGCCGCACGTCCGGGTGTGGTGTACAGTGGTTTGATCATCGATGCGCGTGGGTTGGGAGTACGTCCGGCTCTGTCCCCAAAAATTGTGGACGAGATGGGCAATGAAGTTTATGGAACCGGTAACGTCAGCCGGGAATATGCGGTGCAAATTGGCGTGGTGGGATATGAAAAGGACATCAATCGGGCGCGCACGAATGAGCGGGTGGCCGATAATCCCATGATCGTTAAAGCATTACGGGCAACGGGACCCAATCGCACCGATGTGGTTATTAGCAATGCCGATGCTCAGCTGATTCGTCAGGCCGCGCAGAATCTAAATTTTCTGGAACAGTGTAAAGTCATGATCATTCTTGATTAAAATGGGGGGAAGAAATATGCGTACATTTCTGAAATGGACCGTCATAGTATTTCTGGGCATATTACTGGGTTGTGGTGGAGGCCAGAAGGCACGGAAGGCCATGTCCGTGGTGGATTCACCAGATATTCATTACACCCGGGGAAAAGACTTGCTGGATAAGGAGAAACTGGATGATGCCATGTTTGAATTTAAACAGGCCAATAGCCTGGATCCGAAATATGCCCCGGCTTACGAAGGCATGGCCTGGGTGTATTTAGAACAGGGGAACCTGACCGCGGCATTAAAGTCAATAGAAAAGGCGCTGGATCTGGATGACAAGTGGGTGCTGGCCAAAATTGTTCGTGCAAAGGTGTATGCCAAACAGGGGAAATTTGAGGATGCGATTAAAGAGGCCCAGAAAGCCATTAAGGATATCCCAAAATCTACGGTGCCCGACAAGCGGCGGGCAACGATTGAAGCCTATTTGACACTGGGAGATATATACAAAGAAGCCGATCGCTACGATGAAGCCCAGAATGCTTACATGCGGGTGCTGGAGATCGACAAGACCAACATGCGGGCCGATCGTGCGATCAAGCAACTGGCTGAATACAAGGCCGCAATATCGGGGCAACGGCCGGAACTTCGGAAAATTGCCAAACAAAAGGCCATTACCCGCGCCGATGTTGCGGTGCTATTTGTACTGGAATTGCCACTGGATAAGATCTTTCGGCAGTCCACCGGGCCTCAGACAGCAAAATTCCGTCCCCCTACCAGCAGCGTGATGGGGAAGAAAGAACCGGCAGGACCACAAAATCCCCTGCCACCGGATGTACCGCAAAATCACTGGGCACGTTCCTTTATTCAGGAAGCCCTTCAGAAAAATGTGCTGGAATTGTACCCCGATGGCAATTTCCGACCCGATGAGGTGGTCAACCGTGCGGAGTTTGCGCGTTTGATTGAAAAATTCCTGGTACGTTACTGGAACGATTCCTCCCTGGAAACCAAATTCTTTGGCAGTACCTCTCCATTTTCGGATGTAAACAACACCAGTCCCATCTTCAATGCCATCATGCTGGTTTCCACCCGAAACATCATCCCGGGGTTTGACGATGGCACATTTCGACCACTGGAGCCGGTCTCGGGTACGGAAGCGCTGAATATCATCCGGCGGTTGAAGGCTCAGTTGTAAATGGGGAACCAATGAAACAGGACCACGGAAAATGAAGATAATAATCAGACCCGTTATTTTCAGTGTGGTAATGGTGGGGATTCTTTTGGGAATCCCCGCTGTTGCTCAGCAGATGGAAGGTGAGCAATCGGTTATCGTGAAAGGAGTGGGGGTGATCTTAGCTGGAGATGAAGCCAAAGCGGAAGACGATGCCATCGCCAATGCGTTACGCATGGCGGTTGAGCAGGTGGTGGGAACGCTCATTCAATCTGATGTGCTGGTGCAGAATTATCAGGTGGTGGAAAGCAATATTTACAGCCAGAGTCGTGGGTATGTCAAGACCTATCGGGTGTTGAACCGGGCACGGCGGGGAGAAAATATTCTGGAAGTGACCATTGAGGCGGTGGTGAAAAAGTCCGATCTGGAAAGTGATTTGCAGGCGCTGGGCCTGCTGATGACCCGAAAAGGCATGCCTCGCCTGATGGTGCTGGTGGATGAGCGAAACATGGATGAACATCACGCCACCTTCCAAATCGATATGAATACGACCGAAACGGAATTGATGAACGAGCTTATGAACAAAGGGTTTACCTTTGTGGATCGGAACGTGGTGATGCGGAAGATTAAGCGCGACGCGATCATGGCAGCCATTGAAGGGGATGTGAATTCGGCAAAGTCCATTGCTCTGGAGAGCGGAGCGGAATTGCTCATCATCGGCAAGGCGGTATCCAAACCAGCGGCCAATGTGCCCAGTGTGGTACGTCAGGCGGGATTGGTTTCCGTGCAGGCCACCATCAATCTGCGGGCCATTCGTGCCGATGATGGCCGCATCATTGCGACCACCAGTCAGCAAGCCGCCGCGGCCCACATCGATCCCCTAAACGGCGGGACCCGCGCACTTCAGAAAGCGGCCCGTCTGGCTGCAGAAGACCTGACCAGGAAGATTGTTCAGGTCTGGCAAAAAGATGTGTACAGCGGTACCACCATCCAGATTCGTATTCTGGACATCCCCTCCTATGCAGATCTGGTAAAATTCCGGAATATGATGAAATCGTATGTCCGCGGCGTTAAGAATATTTATCAGCGTGAATTCACCGGCACGGTGGCTTTGCTGGATGTGGAGGTTACCGGCAAGGCCAGTCAGATTGCAGAGGAGCTGGCTTTAAAAGATTTTTCTCCCTATCGTGTGGAAATATTGAATGTCTCTCAGAACTCGCTGGTCATTAAACTAAAAAGAGAGCCGTGATGTTACGCCACCTTTTTCTGATACTGTTTGGCCTCCAGATTTTACTAATCGGAGTGACAGGACAGGATTTGTCCGGTCTAAAAAAGCGGGTTGCGGTGATTAATTTTGAGGATCGCAGCGGATACGGACATAACATTGGAACCGGGTTGGCCGACATGCTCATCACCCAGCTGGTAAAGAGCGGCAAGTTTATTGTGATTGAGCGTCAGGAGCTGGAAAAGGTTTTGCAGGAACAATCCTTAGGCATGTCGGGTATGGTAACCGCGCAAAGCGCTGCCCGTGTGGGTAAGCTGCTGGGGGTCGAGCTTATCGTCACCGGGAGTGTGACCGAGTTCGGTCAGAAAGAGACGAAAATTGGCGGAGCACTGGGTCGGATTGGAATCGGTGGAGCAATTTCCCGAAGAAAAGCCCGTGCCGTGGTGGACATCCGCCTGGTCAATTCCCAGACGGGCGAAATTGTCATGGCCGAATCGGCCGTCGGGGAGGCCACCTCCACCAGCCTGGATCACGTTCGTTTTGAGGATATCGATTTTGGCAATCCCACCACCTGGGATCAAACCATTCTGGGAAAAGCAGCCAGAAAAGCCATTGAACAGTGCGTGCGCATCATCGATCGGGCGATGGCGCGCATTCCCTGGCAGGGGAAGATCATTAAAGTTAACCCGGACAGTACCCTGTACATGAAGCCGGGATCCCGGGGTGGAGTACAGCCGGGGATGGAATTTGTGGTCTATTCTCCGGGCGAGGAAATTATTGATCCCGATACCGGACTTTCCTTGGGTAGCGAGGAATATAGGGTAGGGCGCATTCGTGTGATCCGCGATATTGGAGATGGCCGTGCCTGTAAGGCAGTGATTATTTCGGGATCGGGATTTAAGGTAGGCGATCTGGTAAGGATCAGGTAACCGATTCCATGAAAGCACTTTTTCGATTTGCCCGCTCTCTGGCGGGCTGTTTTATTTAAATTCAGATGATGCTTTAACCCGCAAATGGCACAAGTGATCACAAATAAATTGTAGAAACCTTTGATTTAATCGATCAAAAATTTTCTTTGCAAAACAAGCAAAAACCCCGTATAATTAAATAAAAACAAGAAGATAGGGGGGACG
>JAADJD010000008.1 GCA_013150955.1 Calditrichota bacterium | reverse complement strand
GGCAACGGGAAGATGAAGATGGTGGCGCCTTGCATCCCCCACGCGCTGCGTGGGGCTACCCTCTCTTTGCCCTTCGGGCAAAATGCCTCCACGGCAAGCACGGCAATTCCATTCCGCCCGGATAACGCCCAATCCCATGAACCCTGGACACCCCCGGTAAATCACCCCCCCAAATCCGACATCCGAAATCCGAAATTCGACATCCGCCATCCGAAATCCACAATCCGCCCCGTAGGGGCAAAATACGTTAACCCGGGGCATCGCCCCGGGATCGGAGAGGTTCACCAAAAACACACGCGCCCTGTAAGGGCACAATAATAAACAGGTGAACCAACAATCAGGATAAGATATCCAAATCTGCTATCCAAAATCCGCAATCCCAAATCCGAAATCCGACATCCGAAATCCGACATCATTTTCCAATTGCCCTTCAGGCAACGGGGGATGAAGATGGTGGCGCCTTGCATCCCCCACGCGCTGCGTGGGGCTACCCTCTGTTTGCCCTTCGGGCAAAATGCCTCAACGGCAAATCCCGCAATTTCATTTTGCCTGGATGACACCCAATACCGTGAATTTGGAAACACCCCGATAAATCGCCCCCAAATCCCAAATCCGCAATCCGACATCCGCAATTCGAAATCCACAATCCGCCCCGTAGGGGCAAAATACGTTAACCCGGGGCATCGCCCCGGGATCAGAGAGATTCTCAAAAAACAAACGCGCCCTGTAAGGGCACAATAAAAAACAGGCAGTCGCACCACCCCCAAAATCACCTCTCACCCCTAATCCGCCATCCAAAACCCGCAATCCCAAATCCGACATTCGAAATCCGCCATCCGAAATCCGACATTCGAAATCCGCAATCCGACATCCGAAATCCGAAATCATTTCCAATTGCCTGGCAACGGGAAGATGAAGATGGTGGCGCCTTGCATCCCCCACGCGCTGCGTGGGGCTACCCTCTCTTTGCCCTTCGGGCAAAATGCCTCCATGGCAAGCCCCGCAATTTCATTCCGCCCGGATAACGCCCAATCCCGTGAACCCGGAAACCACCCCAATAAATCGTCCCCCCAAATCCCAAATCCGCAATCCGACATCCGCCATCCGAAATCCGACATCCGCAATCCGACATCCGCAATCCCCCTCTCTCCAGGTATCAAAATTCCCATTTTATCCCAGAAAAATGACTTTCTGCTAAATTTATCTTGATTTTTTCCGAAAAAGTGCTATAATAGTGGGGAGAAGTGAAGTGAATTCCACAATTTTCCACTAAAGTGGCGGAGAATCACTTGAGCGGATTCTGGGGATATTTTCGAACACGGCTGGATGCCAAAGGGCGCATCAACGTGCCGGCCAAGATCCGGAAAAACCTGCGCCCGGAGGATCAGGACACCTTTATTCTGATCCGCGGCACTGAGAAATACATCAGCATGCATCCGCTCTCCCGCTGGGAAGAAACCATGGAACGCATTAGGCAGCAGGTCAAAAATGCCCAGGATATGAAGATTGTCATCCGCCGGTTAATGTATCAGGCCAGTGAGCAAACCATCGATCGCCAGGGGCGCCTGAATATTCCTGCAGAACTAATCGAATATGCCGAGCTGGATGGCGATGTCTTCATCATCGGGACGGTGACTCGATTGGAAATCTGGAATCCGCGCAATTTCAGCATGGATGTTGAAGGGAATGAAGATCGCTTCCGTCAACTGGCAGTAAATTTTGAGATTTAGCGGCTCCTTGTGTTTTGTGAGTTGGAAAAATATGCATAATAATAGGAGATATCAACTATTTTATTGAAAATGTTGTGGGTTGCCCGGAGGGTCGGGTGGGGATGTGCCTCATCGGTTTGTTTAAAGGTGGTGTAGCATCGGGGATGCAGGGATGGAAAACGGATTTCATCAACCGGTTCTGGCTCCGCAGGTGGTGCAGTACCTGATCACGCGCAGGGATGGGATTTATGTGGACTGTACGCTGGGTGGCGGTGGGCATGCCCGTTACCTGCTTCAGGCGCTGGATTCCGGTGGATTACTCATCGGACTTGATGCCGATGCCGAAGCGCTGGCGTATGCCTCGCAGGTGTTGAAGCCCTTCCCCAATAAAATCCTCCGGCATGCGTATTTCGACGACCTGGAGGTCGTGTTGTACGAGCTGGAAAAACTCCCCGTGGATGGGGTGTTTTATGACCTGGGCATTTCCTCGTTTCAGGTGGATGTGGAGCGTAGGGGATTTAGCTTTCAGGTGGATGCTCCACTGGACATGCGGTTTAATCAGCAGCAGCGATTGACCGCGGCGGACGTGCTTAATACGTATCCCCAGGAGGAGCTGGAGCGGATCATTCGGGAATATGGGGAAGAGCGGCACTGGCGAGCCATTGCCCGGGAAATTGTTAAAAAACGATTGGTCATGAAGTTGCAATCGACCCGGGATCTGGTGGAGATTGTGCGATCCATTGTAGGGGAGCAGTTTTTGATCAAATCCCTGGCGCGGGTGTTTCAGGCCATTCGCATTGAGGTGAATCGGGAGCTCGATCGATTGAAGGCTTCTCTGGAACAGGCGTTTCGCGTTTTACGGCAGGGGGGACGCATCGTGGTGTTGAGCTATCATTCGCTGGAGGATCGCATTGTCAAAGAATTCTTTCGATACAAAGCCAGCGATTGTGTGTGTCCACCCGAGCTTCCGGAGTGCGTGTGCAGTAAGCAGTCGGAAATGAAGATCCTGACCCGTCACGTGGTGACACCGGATGCGGAGGAGGTGCGCCGAAATCCTCGCTCGCGCAGTGCCCGCTTGCGGGCAGCCGAAAAGATTGTGCCCTATGAGGAGGCAGCGGGATGACAGCCCGGAGGAAACGTCGAAAACAACGGAAGCGGTCACCGGTCATTTACCAGCTTAAGAAAAAGTCCCGTCAGGTGGCTTATGGAATTTCCCTGGGCTTTGCCATGTTCCTGATATTAATCTTTTTAAGCCTGGGATTTATCCTGTATCAAACAAAGAATCATCTGATTCGCAAATATGCCCAGGAAAATCAGTTGCTGAAGGAAGAGATTCTACGGCTGAACAGTGAAAACAATCGTTACCAAACCCGGATTCAGTACGAGCTGGCCAGTTACATCCGAATTGCCCGGATTGCCCGGGAAAAACTGGGGCTTTCAGCTCCGGTGAAACCGCCTGCGAAATTTTACGTGGATGGGAAGGAATTCGAAAAGTATGCGCGCAAAGATGCCCGGACATCGTTATCGGACGTACCGCAGCGACCGTAATCTCCGCCGTTCGCGTGGCTTCCGCTTTATCTGGCTGTCGATCGGCTGGACGGCGCTGTTTGTTCTGGTGGTCGTTCGCCTGGTACAGGTACAGGTCATCCATCATGACGATTATCTGGCCGAAGGGAAGCGGCTCTTTCAGGATTCGCACGAACTTCAGGCGCAGCGGGGAACCATTTACGACCGCAATGGCGAGAAGCTGGCGGTGGATCTCATTCATTACTCCATTGCGATCAATCCCCAGCAGGTGGAAGATCCGGAGCGTACCGCGCGGATACTGGCCCGATTTTTAAAGAAAGACTACCATCACATTTTGAAAATTTTGAAATCCGATCGAAAATTTGCCTATCTGGCCCACAAGCAACCACCCGAAGTGGTTGACAGTTTAAAGGCCTATCGCATTAAGGGGCTGGATCCCCGAAAGTTTTTTCGGCGCTATTATCCCTTCCGGACGCTGGCGGCCCAGGTGCTGGGGTTTTGCGATCTGGAAAATGTTGCCCGGGCCGGTCTGGAAAAGTATTATGATCATTACCTGAATGGAAAACCCGGCTGGAGTGTTTTCCTTCGGGATCCCCGGGGAAGAACGTTCCCCGATCTGGACTATCCCATTTCTCCCCCCATCAATGGGATGAGCATTCAAACCACGCTGGACATGGTGTTCCAGAGCATTCTGGAAGACGAACTGGCGCGGGGCGTGACCCGGCATCAGGCCGATCGCGGAAGCGCCATTTTAATGAATCCTGCAACCGGGGAAATCCTGGCCATGGCCAATTATCCCGGTTACGATCCCAATCAATATTTTAAATATCCCATCGAGCGCTTTCGGAACACGGCAATTTCTTATTTGTACGATCCGGGATCCACTTTCAAGATGGTCTCTCTGGCGTACATTCTGGAACAGATGGATGTGGATCTGGATCAGGATATTGTGTATTGCGAAAACGGTCGCTACCGGCTTTTTGGTCGTACCATTCGCGACCATGAGCCCTATGGCTGGTTGACCATCCGACAGGTGTTTGAACGTTCCAGCAATATCGGTATTTTGAAGCTGGCGGAGAAATTCAAGGATCCGGTATTCTATCGCTATGCAAGGGATTTTGGATTTGGGGTGCGCACCGGCATCGATTTGCCAGCGGAAGCCCGGGGCATTCTCCACAATCCCGAAAAATTCACCCGTTCTACCAAATATTATATGGGGATTGGTTACGAGGTGGCGGTCACCCCGCTGCAGGTGGCCTCCGCATATGCGGCGGTGGCTAATGGGGGGCGATTAATGCGGCCGTTCATTGTGCGGCGAATTTTAGGCCCGGATGGCGAAGTGTTCCGGGAGCGCACACCCCAGGTCATTCGGCAGGTGATTTCTCCCGAAACGGCGGATTACATCCGGAATGTGCTGCAGGGCGTGGTGGAGCGGGGTACCGGTCAGAATGCCCGGGTGGCTGGATTGTCCATAGCGGGCAAGACGGGAACGTCTCAGCGATGGAACCGGGAAAAAAATCAATATTCTTCGGACAGCCACGTGGCTTCTTTTGTGGGGTTCTTCCCTGCCGAGCAGCCGCGGTTTGTTTTAATGGTGGTGATTTTTAATCCCCGCAATGGCTACTACGGCAGTCAGGTGGCGGCACCGGTGTTTCGCAACATTGCCCGACGGGTGGTGGGATTGCCGGTGGAGCAGGTCGCCACAGTGCAGAAAATGAGCCTATCGCCAGCGGGAGATGAAACCGACAACCGGATCCCCCGGCTGGCAAATCAATCGCTGGACGCGGCCACGGCCATCCTGAAACGGCGAAACATTCCTTACGAGGTCATTGGAAATGGTGCTTGGGTGGAGCGGCAGAAAAACATCTTCTCCCGGGATGGCAAGCAGCTGCAAAAGATTGTACTGATCACCGGGTCGGCGAATCTGATTACGGATGCCATCATGCCCAGTTTAAAGGGGCTGACCCTGAAAGAGGCGTTGCAAAAATTATCCGGGTTGAATGTGGAACCGGAAGTGGAAGGTTATGGCGTGGTGGTGCAGCAATATCCGCAGCCCGGCAAGCCCATTAAAGGGAACAAACGAATCAAACTGGTGTGTAAACCGGCATGATGAAACGGGTTTCTGACATTTTGCGGAATGTTCCAGTTCGGGAAGTTCGGGGCGATACCGCACGGATGATTGCAGACATCCAGTACGATTCCCGTCGGGTTCGTCCGGAGGATGCCTTTATTGCCATTCGGGGCTTTCGCACCGATGGGCACCGTTTTGTGTCCCAGGCCTATGAAAAGGGATGCCGGGTATTTTTTGTGGAGGAACCGCAGTCGCTTAGGGAGGCCACTCAAATTATTTTACCCGATACCCGGCGCTGGCTGCCGCTGCTGGCCAAAAATTTTTACGATGGCGTGGTGGATCACATGAAGCTCATCGGCATAACCGGAACCAATGGCAAAACCACCACGGCGTATCTTTTGCATTCTATCCTTACCACGGCGCACTGGCGACCCGGGTTTATCAGCACGGTGGAGTATAAAATTGGCGAGGAGACCATTCCTGCTGAACGCACCACTCCGGAAGCCATCGACCTGCACCGCATGTTTTATCGCATGTATGCTCGGGGCATAAAAAGTGTGGTGATGGAAGTCTCCTCCCACGCACTGGCCCTGCATCGAACCGATTTCATGAACTTCTCTGCAGCGGTATTTACCAATCTGGGGCACGATCACCTGGATTTTCATAAGGACATGGACGATTACTTCCGTGCCAAGAAGAAGCTGTTTGATGGGCTTTCTGAAATGGCCCGCGCGGTGGTGAATCTGGACGACGCGTACGGACTGCCCATGGTGGCCGACACCGAAGCCGATGTGTTCACCTATTCGCTGGAAAATCGGGAGGCCACCGTATCCCTGAAAACCTATCGGGTGGTGGGGGAAGGGCTGTACCTGACCATCAACGTTCCGTCGGGAGATATTTCCTTGTCCACAGCATTGATCGGTAAATATAACGTGTACAACGTTCTGGCGGCGGTGACCACGGCGGTGGCGCTGGGCATTCCCGAAGAACACATTGTGGAAGGCGTTCAACGGCTGCAGCAGGTGCCCGGTCGCGCCCAGAAGTGGGTGGCGCCTCAGGGCTTTAAGGTGTATGTGGATTACGCCCATGCCCCGGATGCCCTGCGCCGGGTACTGGAGGCGCTGCTGGAATTTCAACCCCGTCGATTGATTGTGGTGTTTGGCTGCGGGGGCGATCGGGATCGCGCCAAGCGACCCATGATGGGCAAAATTGCCGAAGATTATGCCGACATCATTTACCTGACCAGCGATAATCCCCGCAGTGAGGATCCCGAGGCGATCATTCAGGAAATTCTTCAGGGGATTTACGATCGTTCCCGGGTGCGGGTGGAACCCGATCGCGAAGCGGCCATCCGCCAGGCTTTGAAAGAAGCCCGTAAGGGGGATATTGTGCTCATCGCGGGGAAGGGGCACGAAACGTATCAAATATACGGCGATCGCTATATTCATTTTGACGATCGCGAAATGGTCGAAAAATATCTTTCCCTCAGGGATTGAAGGAAAAAACGGTCATTGGATGACCCCACTGTTGTGACCGGTTCGATCCGGTTGAGTGTCCAGATAAAAGTTCAAATGGCCATTGTCCGCAGCGGCCATGGGATGGTTTTTTATTTCAAAAGATGGGATTCATTTTGTAATTTTGGATTTTAAGGGACGCGCCGGGCGCCGGGCAAATCAACAACAGGGAAGGGGAAGGTGGCATTGAAGCATTCACAACCACATGGGCAGCATCGCCAGCTGCAAGAATTCGTCCACGCTTATGCGGGTACCGTCCAGGTGGTGGGCGATCTCCAGGCGGTGGATTATCGCCGATTATCGATTGACTCCCGCACCATGTCCGCCGGTGACTTTTTCATTGCCCTGAAGGGGGAGCGGTTTGATGCCCACGATTTTCTGCCGCAGGTCGTGGAAAAATCCCCGGCCGCGGTGGTGATCAACCCGGCGGGATACCGGCGTCACCGGGAGCTACTGGAAAAGCACCGGATCCGGGCCATTGTGGTGGAGGATACGCTGCACTTTCTGCAGGAACTCTCCCGATGGCATCGCCTGCAGTACGCCATTCCGGTGGTTGGGGTGACCGGTTCCAGTGGTAAAACTACCACCCGGGAGATGATCGCTGCCGTTCTGGAACGCAAGTACCGCGTGGTGCGCAGTGCCAAAAATCAGAACAATCAAATCGGGGTACCCCTATCTCTGCTAAAAATCGATGCCCACACGGAGGTGGCCGTGCTGGAACTGGGAACCAATCAACCCGGGGAGATTGGCCGATTAACCGAACTGGTGCAACCGACCATTGGGGTCATCACCCACATTGGCAAAGGCCACATCGGTTTTTTCGGCAGCCAGGAAGCCATTTTCCGCGAAAAGACCGCCATGTTCGACGGTATGGCCCCCGGAAGCACCATTGTTTTAAATATGGAAGATCCGTACTTGCGAACCTACCAGCGGGAGGATGTGCGAATCGTACGCGCCGGCTTGCGGGCCGATCTGGATGTGTGGGGGCGTTTCCTGGAAATGGATGCGCTGGGTTGTGTTCGCTGGCGATTGAATGACACGGTCGATATTCAATTGCACATTCCCGGCAGGCACAATCTGCTGAACGCCGTTCTGGCCAGTGCGGTGGGACTGGAACTGGGTTTGACCGCCACGGACATCCAGCAGGCACTGGAGGCGTTTCGTCCGGCCCATCAGCGCATGGAGTACTTCCAGCGCGATGGGGTGCTGTTCATCAACGATGCGTACAACGCCAACCCGGATTCCGTGCGAGCCGCTCTGCAGTATGTCTGTGAGTTGCCGCATGTACAGGGAAAACGCATCGTGGTACTGGGCGACATGCTGGAACTCGGAGAATTTGAAGTCGCCGAACACCGGGCACTGGGCGATGTGATCGCAGAGCTGCCCATTCAAATGGTGTTGTTATATGGCCCGTTGATGAAACATCTGGAAGCCCGGTTGCACGAAGTGACAAACGCGGGGATCGTCGTGCGCTGGTTTGACGATCATGCGGCGCTGGCGGCCTTTTTAAAAACGCATCTGAACGCCGGGGATGTGGTGCTGGTTAAGGGATCACGCGGCATGCAGATGGAACGGGTACTGGAGAATTTAACGGTGGAGTAAGGTATGTTGGCCGATTTTTTATATCAGTTTAAAGATGTCTTTTTCGGGTTTAATGTGTTTCGATACATCACCGTTCGGGCGGCACTGGCCGCCATTACGGCGCTCATCTTCAGTTTTTACGTGGGCCCCAAAATGATTCGCTGGCTGCAGAAACATCAAATTGGGGAGGAAATTCGTACCGATGGCCCGGCTACACATCTGGCCAAGGCCGGTACACCCACCATGGGTGGACTGATCATCCTGTCGTCAATCCTGCTTTCAGTGCTCATGTGGTCAAAAATTCTGTCCAATTTTTATGTCTGGATGATCTTTCTGGCCACTTTCTGGATGGGGCTGGTGGGACTGATGGATGATTATTTAAAGGTCGTGAAAAAGAAAAAGCGCGGTTTGATTGGGCGCTACAAACTGGCCGGTCAGATTACGCTGGGGTTGATCATTGGTAGCCTGATTTACTTTCATCCCCAATTTGTGGCCCAGGGACTGAACGATAATACCAGCGTACCGTTTTTTAAGAATCTGGAAATCAACTTTGGCATTTTTTACATCCCGATTGTGATTCTGGTAATCACCGCCGCATCGAATGCGGTGAATTTAACAGACGGTCTGGATGGCCTGGCGGCTGGGTTGATCGCCATCTCCATGCTGGCCTTTGCCGGGATGAGTTATGTTACCGGGAACGTGAAATTTGCGGATTACCTGAACATTATTTACCTGCCCGGCAGTGGCGAACTGACGGTGTACTGCATGGCGGTGGTGGGTGCGGCCATGGGCTTTTTATGGTTCAATGCGTACCCGGCACAGGTTTTTATGGGCGACACGGGGGCGCTGGCGCTGGGCAGTACGCTGGGAGCGGCAGCGGTGCTCATCAAAAAGGAAATTTTGCTGATACTGATTGGTGGCGTGTTTGTGGCCGAAGCGCTGAGCGTCATCATCCAGACCACCTATTTTAAATATACGCGAAAAAAATACGGTCAGGGGCGGCGGGTATTCCGCATGGCGCCACTGCACCATCATTATGAACTAAAGGGCTGGCACGAAGCCAAAGTCGTGGTGCGCTTCTGGATCATCGGGATCCTGCTGGCCCTGCTGAGCCTGACCACATTCAAAGTCCAGTAAACGGGGAGAAGGGTGAAAGGCCGATTGACCATTCAGGAAACAGGGGCAGAGAACGTCCGGCAGCTTCAGGGACGGCGGGTTAGTGTTCTGGGCGCGGGACGGAGTGGCAAGGAGGTGGCCCGGCTGTTGCGACTGGCCGGTGCACAGGTGCTGCTCAGCGATGTCCGTTCCACCGCCGAGCTGACAGAAGCCCTGCGCGATTTGCCGGATGATGTTGCCCTGGAAACCGGTGGCCACAGCGAACGGGTGCTGGATGCCGATCTGATTGTCATCAGTCCGGGCATTTCGCTGGACATTCCGGTTTTGCAACAGGCACAACGATTACAGATTCCCATTGCGGGGGAGCTGGAAGTGGCCTCCTGGTTCACGACGGCACCGATCATCGCCATTACCGGGAGCAACGGTAAGACCACCACCACCGCATTGACAGGAGAAATCTTTCGCTACCAGTATGCAGATGTAATCGTTGGCGGCAATATTGGTCGACCGTTTTCCGGGGAGCTGTTAAAAATGCCCCGTCCAGTGTTCAACATTCTGGAAGTGAGCAGTTTTCAGCTGGAGACCATTCACACCTTTCATCCAAAGGCGGCGGTCATCACCAATCTGTCGCCCAATCATCTGGATCGCTATTCGGATTTCGACGCGTATGCGCGGGCCAAGCTGAACATTCTGAAAAACATGACACCGGATGATTTGCTGTTGTACAATGTGGACGATGCGGTTTTAGGCACCTATCTGCAGGACGTGCGCCCGGCCAGGTTTCCATTCAGCCTGAAGCAGGAGCTGGATCAGGGAGCGTTCTGGCAGGGACAAACCATTCGGATACGCTGGCAGGAACTGGATGAATCCATCCCCATCGAATCCATGCGGTTACGGGGGCCGCATAATCGATACAACTTGCTGGTGGCGGCTGCGCTGGGGATGCTTTTTGGGGTGGAGTCCCGGCGGGTGCAACAGGTGGCGGAGACGTTTCAGGGATTGCCGCACCGGCTGGAACCGGTGGGAGAGTTAAACGGGGTGGTGTTTGTGAACGATTCCAAAGCCACCACGGTTCAATCGCTGGAATTTGCCCTGCAAAGTTTTGAAGAACCGATTGTGCTGATCGCCGGGGGAAAGGACAAGGGTGGCGATTTCCACGCGCTGGTGCCGTTGCTGCGAGAGCGCGTGCGGGCGGCCATTCTGATTGGACAGGCAGCCGCGCGGATTCAGGAGGCCTGGCAGGGACAGGTGCCAGTAGAGCGGGCGGGTTCCCTGGAAGATGCGGTGCTCCGGGCCTTTCAGCGGGCACAACCCGGCGATGTGGTTTTGCTGGCGCCCGCCTGTTCCAGCTTCGACATGTTCCGGGATTACGAGGAACGGGGCGATCAATTTCGCGAACTGGTACAGAAGCTGCCCCATCGAGTCGGGGCAACCAGTTGAGGGACGGGGAGACAGTCGATGATTTTGCGAATTTACGGGCAATTTGCGAAAGATCAGAAAGGAAACAAAGGGCTGGCCTTGAATTGCCTGGCTGCTAACCCGATCCGGAAAAACAGAAACGAGGCTCCAGGTGTTTATGGAGACAGATTAAGGAGGGACGATGCAACGATCGCTGATTGATCGCTGGCTGTTTGCGGCATTTTTCTTACTGGTGTTCATCGGGGTGATTATGGTGTACAGTGCCAGCGTTTATTACGCCGAGATGACCCGCCATTCCGCGCTGTATTATCTGTTGCGCCACCTGCTGGCGTTGTTGATCGGGGTCATTCTGGGCGTGGGGTTTTACAGTTTTCCCTATCGGCACCTGAAAACCGTTGCTCCGGTGTTCCTTTGGGCGGGGTTGCTGCTGCTGGTGTATCTGGCGTTTGTTGCCCGTTCCCGCTGGGTTTTTCTGGGCCCCCTTCATTTTCAGGGAGTGGATGTGGCCCGCTTTGGGCTGATCATCTTTCTGGCGGCGTCGCTGTCCCGCAAAGAGGATCGTCTGCAGGATTTCCACGAAGGGGTATTCCCCCATGTGGTTTATCTGGCCCTGTTTGCGGGATTAACGGTGCTGCAACCCGATTTCAGCAGCGGCATGCTGATTTTGTTGATCGGTTTCACCATGCTGTTTGTGGCCCCGGTGCAGATCAAGCATCTGGCTGCCGTGGTGGGGGCGACCATTCCGCTGGCCGTTGGGGTCGTTCTCACCTCGCCTTACAAGCTGGCGCGCGTCATGGCGCTGTTGAAAATGGAAGAAGATAAACTGGGCACGGGATACCAGGTGAGTCGCTCGCTGGTCAGCCTGGGAAGCGGCGGGCTGTTTGGCGTGGGATTTACGGAAAGCAAATTGAAACTGTTTTATCTGCCAGAGGCCCATACGGATTTTATCTTTTCAATCATCGGGGAAGAATGGGGACTGATGGGCACCCTGTTTGTGTTGGCGCTGTTTTTTATCATCATGGTACGGGGACTCAGGATCGCTAATCGCGCCACGGATCGCTTTGCCTTTTACCTGTCGATCGGGATCACGGCCAATTTTATCTGGTACGCGCTGATCAACATGATGGTCACCCTGCGGCTGGCGCCCCCAACCGGGTTGCCATTGCCGTTTATCAGCTACGGGGGGACAGCCCTGATAATCAATTGCGCTTTTGCGGGGTTGCTGCTGGGCATTCATCGGCAGCTGGAAGAGGTGCCTGCCCCGCGACGAAAACCGGTGGTACGGCAAACCCTTCCCCTGAACCGAAAGTACGCAACACGGCGGATGTATCGATGAAAACCCGTGTATTGATAACTGGAGGAGGAACGGGCGGACATGTGTATCCGGCCATTGCTACCATGGAGGCATTGCAGGAGCAGGGGGCGTTCGAATTTCTTTATGTTGGGGGAAAGGGCGGGATTGAGACGCGCATCATCCCGGAGCGAGGAATCCCCTTGCGGACCATCTGGATTGCCGGTTTTCAGCGCTACTGGACGTGGAAGAATTTTTTGTTCCCGATAAAATTACTGGTCAGTTTGATGCAGAGCTGGTGGATTTTAAAGCAATTTCGGCCACAGCTGGCGATTGGTACCGGAGGATACGTGACCGGCCCGGTGCTGTTTATGGCCGCGCGGATGGGCATCCCGGTGCTCATCGAGGAACAGGATGTGCATCCAGGCGTGACCACCCGGCTGCTGGCGCGCCACGCCCGAAAGATCTGTGTGGCCTTTGAGGGAACGCGGGAGGCGTTGAAGGATGTGGCAGAGAAAGTGGTGGTGACCGGAAATCCCGTGCGGCGGGATCTGACCCGTGTTTCCCGTCAGGCCGCCCGCGAACAGTGGGGATTTCGGGAACAGTCGCTGGTGGTGTTCATTTTTGGTGGCAGTCAGGGGGCCCAATCCATCAATCGGGCGATGGCTCAATTATTGCCCACGCTGCTCCAGGAATTCGATATGGAGGTATTGTGGCAAACGGGGGCACGCAATTACGCCACTGTTCAACAGTTGAGACAGTGGCCGGAGGACAGGGTGCGCGTTGTGCCTTACGTGAAAGAGATGGCAGCGGCGTATGCGGCGGCGGATCTGATCGTAGCCCGCGCCGGGGCCATTACCCTGGCGGAGCTGGCGCTGGTGCAAAAACCGGCCATTCTGGTGCCGTATCCCCATGCGGCGGGCAATCATCAGGAACACAATGCGCGATTCATTGCCTCCCGTTGTGCCGCGGTGGTGGTCACCGAACGGGAAGGGTGGGAAGCCGAGCTATTGCACCAGTTAAAGGCACTGCTGGGGGATGCCGAACGGCGTCAACAAATGGCCCGAAGCTGGAAGGCGCTGGCCCGGCCGGATGCGGCCAGGAAAATCGCCCACATTGCCATCGAACTGCTGAAAACTCAACAGCCCAATCCAACGATGACGGAGGTACGTTAACGGTGCGTCTGGGAAAGATTCGCAAGATACATTTTGTCGGAATCGGCGGTATCGGAATGAGTGGCATTGCTGAATTGTTGTTGAACCTGGGCTACCAGATCAGCGGATCGGATCTCAATCCGTCCGACATCACCCGACACCTGGAAGAAAAGGGTGCCCGGATTTTTAAAGGACATGCGGCGGAACATGTGCACGGGGCCGAGGTGCTGGTCTACTCCAGCGCGGTAACCCCGGAGAATGTGGAGATTCAGGAGGCGTTGCGGCAGAAGATTCCGGTCATCAAACGGGCGGAGATGCTGGCAGAATTGATGCGCCTGAAACATGGCATTGCCATTGCCGGTACCCATGGGAAAACCACCACCACATCCATGACCGGAGCCATACTGACCGAAGGCGGACTGGATCCCACCCTGATCATTGGCGGAAAGGTGCGGGCATTGAATACCAATGCCAAACTGGGCAGTGGCGAATTTCTGGTGGCCGAAGCGGATGAATTCGATCGCAGTTTCCTGTTTCTGGTGCCCACGATTGCGGTCATTACCAATGTGGAGCCGGAGCACCTGGACAGTTACCGGGATTACGACGATTTAAAGGATGCCTTCGTGTCCTTTGCCAACAAGGTGCCCTTTTACGGCAAGATCATTGTTTGCCTGGATGATCGCGGTGTTCAGGAAATTTTACCGCGGCTGAAGCGCCGGGTGGAGACCTACGGCTTCAGCAGTCAGGCCGACCTGATGGCCCGCAACGTGCACTGGGAAAAGGGGCGGCTCCACTTCGATGTGTTTTATCGACAAAAAGAGCTGGGAACGGTACGCTTGCAGGTGCCGGGTTCGCATAATGTATTGAACGCCCTGGCGGCCATTTCGGTGGGATTGGAGCTGGAGGTTCCGTTTCGTACCATGCAGCAGGCACTGGCCAATTTTACCGGGGTGAATCGCCGGTTCGAGATCAAGGCTGAGGTGAATGGAATCATGCTGGTGGACGATTACGCACATCATCCCACGGAAATACAGGCCACGCTGGAAGCGGCTCGCACCGGATGGCCCGGTCGCCGAATCGTGGCCGTTTTTCAGCCCCATCTGTACACCCGTACACAGAAGTTTTATCGCGAATTTGCCCGTTCGTTTCTGGATTCTGATGTATTGTTTGTCCTGGACGTGTACCCGGCGCGCGAAGTCCCCATAACTGGTGTGACCGGCAAATTGATTGCCGATGCCGCCCGGGAAATGGGACATCGCCAGGTGTACTTTGTGGAGGACAAATCGCGCGTGGCCGATGCCGTGGCGCCCCACGTAAAGCCCGGCGATATGATCATTACCATCGGTGCCGGCGACGTGTGGCGGATCAATCAACGGTTGCTGGATTGGTTAACGAAATAAAGCCCGGACAATGGCAGATGATGGTGGAAACCCGAACAACCTTCTGGCAGGAACTCAGGCAGCGTTTTGGCGAAGCCTGCCGTTTAAACGAACCATTGTCCCGGTATACCGCCTACCGCGTGGGTGGCCCGGCCGATGCGCTGGTGGTTCCCCAAACAGTGGAAGACCTGCAGTGGCTGGTTCGGTATTGTCAGCAACAGCGGGTACCTTACCGGGTGCTGGGTAGCGGGGCCAATGTGCTGGTGCACGACGCCGGATACCGCGGGGTGATCATTCTGCTACGGGATTGTTGTGGGCAGATTCAGCAACAGGGCACCCAGCTATATGTGGGGGCCGGCGTGCTGGTGCAGGATCTGGTGCCCTATTGCGAAAGGCATCAGCTTGCGGGATTGCATTTCATGTCGGGGATCCCGGGAACGGTGGGAGGTGCCCTGATCATGAATGCGGGTGCGTTTGATGGGGAGATTGGCGATCGGGTGATAGCGGTGGATGCACTGGATGCGCACGGCAATCGGTGCCGCATTCCCCGGGAAGCGGCGAAATTCGGGTATCGGCAGGCGCCGGGTTTGCAGGGATTGTTGTTGCTGGGTTGCTGGTTACAGCTGGAGGTGGGAAACAGCGAGCGGCTGCGGCAGCAGCGGCAATCCATTCTGCAAAGGCGGGCCGAAAAGCAACCACTGGATTACCCGTCCTGTGGTTCGGTGTTCAAGCGTCCGCCGGGAGATTTTGCCGGACGCCTGATCGAACGATCAGGGGGAAAGGGCATGCGCGTCGGTGGTGCGATGGTCTCCCCAAAACATGCCAATTTCATCCTGAATGTGGATCAGGCAACGGCCAGCGATATTTTTGAGTTGATTGTTCAGGTTCAGCAGCGGGTTTATCAGGAAGCGGGCGTCTGGCTGGAGCCCGAAGTGCAGTTTATTGGATTTTCCGAACGGGAACTAAAAAAGCTAAAGCAACCGTAACATGGCCCGACGAACCAGAAAACATTATCCCCGCTTGATGGAGCTGGATCTCACTCCGGGGATCACTTTCACCGTGCTCCTGCTGGCGCTGCTGGGCTGGGGCATTGCCAGTGGAGTGCAATATTTAAAGCACCGGACACAGCTGTTTATGGTGAAGGAGGTGCGCGTGACCGGACTGAGCTATCTTTCCGCATCCCGCATTCTGGAACTGGCAGGAGTGCAGAAAGGTGTGCCCCTGTTTTCCGTTTCGCCGGAAGAAATCGCCCGGCGCGTTCTGGAAAATAAATATGTCCGCGCGGTGAACGTACGCCGCATCCTTCCGGGAACGGTACTCATTGCCGTGCGGGAACGTCAGCCCGTGGCCTACTTAGTGGATCGGGTGGGTTATATGGTGGACGATACGGGGATCATCCTTCGCGTGCCCAGAACGTTAAAGGTGGATGAACTGCCCATCATTACCGGTGCCACGGTTGCGCAATTGCTCAAGGATCGCACACCCCTGTACCGGGTGTTGCAACTTATTGCTATCATCCAGGAGGTGGATCCGTTAATGCTTAACTTTATTTCGAATTTTCACATTGGAAAAGATGGCTGGCCGGAGCTGATCCTGGTGGATGGTGGCGCGCGAGTGGTGCTGGGGAAGGAACAATTCTATCAGCGGCTGTATCTGATCAGTCAATTTTTAAAACAACAGGGAATCGAGAGAAAATTGCGTGACATTCGACGCATTGATGTTACGTTCGATCAACGCATCATTGTTGAATACAAAACCCAAAAAGGATGAATCAGCACAATGGAAGGTCGACTCATTACAGGTCTGGATATTGGCACCACCAAGGTGTGTGCCGTCATTGTTAAAGAGGACACCGATGGTGTAATGAATGTGGTCGGTGTGGGAAGCGCCCCCTCTTACGGGATCCGCAAAGGGGTCGTGGTCAATATCGATAAAACGGTGCAGGCCATTCAGCAGGCAATGGAAGAGGCCCAGCGAATGGCCGGGGTGGAAGTGGATGGTGTATTTGTCGGCATTGCGGGAGACCACATCCGTAGCCTGAATAGCAAGGGGATTGTGGGGGTGTCCCGGGACGATCGTGAGATTACGGAAGAGGACGTGGAACGAGCGATAAACGCGGCCAAAGCGCTGGCCTTACCTATCGATCGCGAGATTATTCATGTGATTCCCCAGGAATTCATCGTGGACAATCAGGATGGCATTCACGATCCGGTGGGAATGTCCGGAGTGCGCCTGGAAGTGGAGGTACACATTGTCACGGCCGCGGTAACCTCGGCGCAGAACATTGTCCGAAGCGTCCAGCGAGCCGGGTACAACGTTCAGGAGATTGTGCTGGAACCCCTGGCCTCCAGTCTGGCCGTACTGGATGAAGACGAGCGCAATCTGGGAGTGGTGCTGGTGGATCTGGGCGGTGGCACCACCGACATTGCCATGTTTTTTGATGGGCACATTCGGAACACCTCGGTGGTGGCTCTGGGGGGGCAGCACGTAACCAACGACATTGCCATTGGTCTCCGCACCCCTCCGGAGCAGGCGGAAGAAATCAAAGTGCAGTATGGCACGGTGTTGCGGGATCAGGTGGAGGATGGTGAGCAGATTCTGGTGCCGGGCGTGGGTGGGCGTCCCTCCCGCATGTTGCATCGCACCACGCTGGTGGATATCATCGCGCCGCGAATGGAGGAGATTTTATCGCTGGCGTATCAGAAAATGAAGAAATCGGACATTCTGGAATTGATGGCGGCAGGTGCGGTCATTACCGGCGGTGGGGCGCTGTTGCCGGGAACCGTGGAAATGGCCGAGCGCATCTGGGGATTACCGGTGAAGCTGGGAGTGCCCCGGGAAATGGGCGGGCTCTCCAATTCCATCCAGAATCCCATTTACAGCACGGCGGTGGGATTGTGCCTGTACGGAGCGGAGTATCACGAAGGAGGCTATTTTTCCGAATTGCGCAGCGGAAACCTATGGGATGATGTCTTCGAAAGCCTGAAGCGGTTCTTTAAACGATTTTTTTAAGGGGCAAGGAAAATGGGTGCCGGCGAGCGAATTAATGTAATTCATTTAATTTTAAATGGTTACATAAACAACAGGATTCGGCGGATCGAGAAAAACTTTGCCTAAGTGAATGAAAAAAATGGCCTTTAAGAATAAAAAAGGTTGATTTTCAAAAATAAATTGCTTAATTAGTGAGAAATAAGTTCAATAAAACCAATGATTAAAATTTGTTTCCACATGGGTCACACGGAGGTTTATGTGGGAACGGTTTGGATAATGGTAAAGCTCATTTAACGAGAGGAGGCGTTTATGGCCATTGAATTTGATGAATTTGCCGAAATGACTGCCAAGATGAAGGTGGTCGGTGTTGGTGGGGCCGGAGGGAATGCCATCAACACCATGGTGGAAGCCGGGTTAACCGGTGTCGATTTCATTGCCATCAATACGGACGCTCAGGCGCTGGACAACAACAAGGCCCAGATACGGGTGCAGATTGGGAAGAATTTAACTCACGGGCTGGGTGCCGGAGCCAACCCGGAAATTGGTCGCCAGGCCATTGAAGAGGATCGCGAAGAAGTGATGCGCGTGCTGGCCGGGGCGGACATGGTGTTTGTCACCGGGGGAATGGGAGGCGGTACCTGTACCGGTGCCGCACCTGTGGTGGCCGAAATTGCCCGCGATATGGGCGCATTGACCGTCGGTATCGTCACCAAACCATTTGCCTTCGAGGGGTTGATCCGCATGAAGCGAGCGGAGCAGGGAATTGAGGAACTGCGCAAGCACGTGGATACGTTGATTGTGATCCCCAACCAGCGCCTGTTTGCCGTGGTGGATAAAAACACCCCGCTCATCGATGCATTTAAGGTGGCGGACGAAGTGCTGTTGCATGCCACCAAGGGAATCTCGGATTTGATCGCTGTACCCGGCCTGGTCAATCTGGATTTTGCCGACGTGCGTACCGTCATGGCCGAAATGGGGGATGCGTTGATGGGAACCGGCTATGCCAAGGGCGAAGGAAAAGCGGTGGCCGCCGCTCAGATGGCCATTTCCAGTCCCTTGCTGGAAGGCGTATCCATCCGCGGTGCACAGGGTGTACTGGTGAATATCTGTGGTGGACGCGACCTGAGTCTACACGAGGTCAACGAAGCAACCACCATTATTTACGAGGAAGCCGGAGAAGGCGCCAATGTGATTTTCGGTGCGGTGATCGATGAAAAACTCAACGACGAGATTTTCATTACCGTCATTGCCACTGGTTTTCATGCGGATAGCAAACAGCTGGTGGAGCGGCGGGACAGTGTGCCGGAAGAGAAGAACTCCAAGGTGCTGGAGATGCCCACGTTTTTGCGGGATAAGAAAAAGAAGGATACCCGGGACAAAAAGCCACAGGAACCCGCGCCCGGGAAAACCGGCGAGCTGCCTTTTGA
The DNA here is from genome assembly GCA_013150955.1 of Calditrichota bacterium. Lineage (GTDB taxonomy): Bacteria > Calditrichota > Calditrichia > RBG-13-44-9 > J042 > JAADJD01. The sequence continues at coordinate 33,151 of JAADJD010000008.1, read as the reverse complement.
TGATGACATCGATGATCTGGATATTCCCACGTTTTTGCGGAAGCAAATGGACTAAACTGGCAAGCCTCCTCTCTCAGATGCCCATTCCCGGGAATGGGCATCTGGGTGATACACGCCCATCATTCTTACCGCCAACCTGCTGTATCTCAATTATGTATTAGACCACGAATTCCACGAATGAATACAAATAAACCCAAATTATGCTTTAGACCACGAATTGCACGAATTAACACCAATAAAAATAATAAAATGCACTTGATTCTATCTGGATGAAAATGATATTCCGGATATATTCGCGATTTTGTTGATTTTATTCGAATTCATTCGCGTGATTCGTGGTTTAACGATTTATTTGGGTTAATTAAATTGGATTGTATCTGGATGAAAACATGTTTCGGATTCATTCGCATGCATTCGTGGTCGAATACATAAACTGAAAAATATGTAATTAAATGAGCAATAATTCCGAATATTTCACAGCAGCAAGATTCAAATACTCAACCAGGAGGACGCCCATGAAACGAGTTATCCAACCTCTGGGGTTTTTAATTATCATGGTTTCCCTGGTAATTGCCAATGTCCATCGCACCCAGAACATATCCGGGATATGTGGAACCGTCCTGATTACAGACGATTTTGTGGAAAGCGTTCTGGAGAATACCCGCATCCAGAATCCCGCCCTGTATCAAAGAATGCTTTTAGATGCCGGAAAAGATCGGACTTCGTCGGTTACCGAAGATACCCTGGGCACGGTCAGGGCTTTTTACGTATACGACTTTTTAAATAAAAGCTATCGACTTTATTATGCCCGTTTGATGGCCAGAGGGAATTTTGCTCAGATATGGGCCGATACATTTTTAATATCGAGTGAAACGGTCACCCAGGGTCTGGTGGACACCATTTTGAATGCGCTGGAAAATGAAACACCTATCTATTCCCGGGATCGCTATAAAGGGATTATTGAATTGGAAAATGAGTATTTGGGTTACCCGCCCAATTACGATGGGGATGGATATACCGATTTTCTACTGGTGGACATCATTGACCAGTGGAGTCTTACTTTAAAAGGAAATGCCGTCCTGGGGTATTTTGACCCTCGTGACCAATCCACCGCTCCGGGAAGCAATCAAAGGGACATTTTGTACATTGATACCAATCCCGGATTATATAGAAATGGGGGCAAACGCAATGCAGAAAATGTGTTACCAACGGTGGCCCATGAACTCCAACATTTAATCCATTATAATTATGACAAGGATGAGTTATCGTTCGTTAATGAAGGGTTATCGGAAATTGCAGCAAAGATTTGTGGTTATTCCATGTACGATCCCGTACATTATTTCCGTCAAACGGATGTTCCGCTTTTTGATTGGGATAATATTAGTGAAAACGTCAGTGTGGATTATTCGCGTGCGGCGTTGTTTACCCTGTATTACGATGAGCAGCTGGGCGATTCCATCCTGAAAAAAATCGTCCAGAATCCAGAAAACGGGAAAGCCGGATTGGACAGCGCATTTTTAAGTACTGCCAAAAGATGGTCCCTGGTTGACCTTCTGGAGTACTGGTTTAAAGCCAACATTATCCAGGATCGCTCTATTATTCCCGAATTTGGGTATAAAAAACGCCTGAACCAGCGACCGCACTTTGCCCATTATCATATCAATCCCAATGTATCGGTACGGGATACGGTGCATGTTTATGCGGTGGATTACATTGGTTTTGCCTACACCGAAGGGTTTGAGATTACCTTCCAGACCTTTTCGGACGACATTTTCATCGATGTGATTAAGGTTGGGGCGGGGATTGATGTCGAAATCGTTCAGGAGGGAACGCCCTATCGTCCCGGGGATTCGGGGACTCCCTATACCAGTCTGGTGTTTGTGGTTTACAATTTCGGGACGCAATCGGCGATTTATGAGTATACCGCCATCGGACAGGTGCCTCGCTGGATTGTGTATAACACGCAAAACTCGCAGTTGTCGGACAATCGGATCAACAAAATTATCATTGATAAAACCGGGAAAAAATGGCTGGCCACCTGGGGTGGGGGGCTGGTCAATTTCGACGGATTTAACTGGTTTGTTTACAATTACAATACCAGCTATTATGCCAATTTGATTGCCGATCTGGACATCGACAATTCGGGCACCATCTGGGTAGCGGCCCGAAAGTATGGCCTTACCCGCATTCAGGGAAATCAGTGGTACACTTATGGGACCAGTAATTCAGACCTGGCATCGCGATATGTGACCTGTGTGGCGGCAGGTGATGCCGGATTGGTATGGGTCGGATACGAAAGTGCCGGTCTGTCCAGTTTCGATGGGCAAAACTGGATTCACTACACAACCGGAAACTCCGATCTCCCCGCCGACCGGGTCTACGATCTGGCCGTTGAACCTGAAACGCAAATTGTATGGGTGGGCACCGCCGGCGGTCTGGCCGCTTTTAATGGCGCCACCTGGCAGGTGTATACTACCGCCAACTCCCCACTGCCCGATAATGCCATTAATGTGATTGCCATTGATGATTCCAATCATAAGTGGATCGGCACTCCTTCTGGTCTGGCCAGATTCGATGGCACCAGCTGGACCGTGTTTACAACGGACAATTCGGGATTATCGTCCAATTTTATCGAGGACATTGCCTTTGATGATTCCGGCAATGTCTGGATTGCCACCACCACCTGGGATCAAAACGGGTTGGGCGGCCTGGTAAAGTTTGACGGGAGCAACTGGACGGTGTATCGCAAAGAAAATTCGGGACTGCCAGAAAACGATGTACTGAGTGTGACCATTGATAAGGAAGGGAACCGCTGGATTGGTACCGCCAATGAAGGACTGGTGCTTTTCCGAAAAGGCGATGCCATTACCGGAGTGCCGTACGCTGCAGAACCTGCGGTGCCGCAAAACTTTGTTCTGTATCCCAACTTCCCAAATCCGTTTAATCCCACAACCACCCTGGCGTTCGATCTACCCCGGAAAGCGCCTGTTACGCTGACCGTTTTTGATATACTGGGACGAAAGGTGGCCACGGTAGTCGATCGGGTATTAAAACCCGGACATTATGAAATTCCCTTCGATGCGTCTCATCTGGCCAGTGGGGTTTATGTGTTTCAGTTGAAAGCGGGACCGTATCGTGCAGCCCGAAAAATGATGGTGTTGAAATAAGGAACGCGTTTTATGGAACGACACAATTTCGTGCCAATTCCAGGATTTGCACGAGACCGCGAATCACGCGAGTGAAACCAAAAATTATCTACAAAATCGCGAATAAACCCAGATAATGCATTAAACCGCGAATCACGCGAATGAACATAAAAAATATCAATAAAATCATGAATAAACCTCGAAGCGAATTTTCATACAGATCTAAATCAATGGATTTTATTGTTTTTATTTGTGTTAATTCGTGCAATTCGTGGTTTAAAGCATAATTTGGGATAAACCCTGGAACACATTTTCATCCAGACACAATCCAATGTATTAATTATATTGGTTTTATTTGTGTTAATTCGTGTCATTCGTAGGCTATAGCTTAATCTGGGTTCATTCGTGTCATTCGTGGTTCTCATGCATCATCTGGGTTCATTCATGTCATTCTTAAGATAACGCTAAAAATTAAACTTCAGCTCGGCAAAGGCGCGGGAATAGGTCTTACTTTGGCCGAACAGGCTATATGCGGGACCGTTAAAATAGGTAATCCCTGCATAAAGACGAATGCCATCGGCCACATCATAGGTAAGGATGGGCAGAAGAAAGTAATCCTGATAACGGAAATTCAGTACGCCAATCAATTGCAGGGAGAAAAAGTTTATGGGAGACCACTGGGTTCGGAGTGAAGCCGAATTTTCCACCGCTTCCGGGACCCTGCGCGGATCCACCCGCATCTGGAGCGCGGCCTGGATTTCCTGATCCATCCTGTAGAAAAATCGTCGGGTTTGCACGAATTGGACGTTTAAGGTCAGTTGATCGGTGGCATAATAATCAATCCCCAGCACGTATTGTAACTGTGGATTGCGAATCGTCGGATCGTTGCCGTCTTTATCTTCCGTCAGGGTGTACGCGCCTTCCCCTTTCAGGGCAAATTTCCCGAAAGTGGTCACGAAGTCCGCACCAAATATCTGTACCCAGAAGTATTTTTTTTCCAGGGCGATGTTGGTACCGTAACGTGGCTGAAATTGAGGCGCTTGATAAGTGGGCCATTTATCATATCCCTGGTAATAGCTTAGCGAAACGTTGATGATTCGGAAGGGAAGGGCAATACGGGTGCCCCCCTGAAAGAAAGATAATTTTGGAAGGCGAACAAACTGACGGATGGTTACCCCTTCAGGGTCCGGCAGCCGATGCGGCTGAAATTCGGGAACCCACACCCCCTCAATTGTCCAGTCCCCCAGGTACACGTGGACTCTGGCCGCCCAGACAGGAACCCGATAGTCTTCTATTTCTGCGGTGATGTTCAAATAGTCCCAGGGATTAATGTTGTCTGTAGGATTAATCCAGTCGGTTATTCCCCAGAGGATGAATTGGTTCCCGATGCGGACATCCAGGGTTTTAAAATACAAATCCAGGTAGGCTTCTACCGGATAAATGGTTAATCCCGTCTGCCGATTTCTCCAGCCGTTACTGGCCGCCTGTCGGGCATCGTAATTAAAATTAAAGGCAGCAAACAGCGCTCCCCGATCGCTAAATGGTCGGGAAAAGGTCAATTGCAATCGGGAACCCAGCCGATCCAGTTCATAAGGCGCCCGTAAATTGGGATAAACAAAACTTTTTACATAGCCACCAATCTGAACTTGCGCGCGGGCTCCATCAGTTGCGGCACCAATCAAAAAAACGAATGCAAGGAAAAAAATGCCCCTCTTCATGGATGCTTCTCCGTCGATTGGGTAAAGGAATCTGCGATTACCACACACGTTGTAAATAGCGCACGCTAAAAAATCTGGGCGGAAGATTAACGTTCACCTTTATATTTTCAAATTTCATCTCGCTGCGATGGTTTGTCTGGACGTCTTGCATCACCAGATCAGTTTGAAACCACACGCCGTTGATTTCTTCCACTGCGGGCACGGTTAAAATTTTCCATAAGCGATTACCGCGGTCAAAATAATGAGATTGGACGGTAACCAGAATGTCTTTTCGAATCCAGCGAATGATTTTGTTGTACCCGGTGTCCCGCGAAATCTCTGGTGATGCCGGTAGACATTCGATCTTGTAACAATCGAAGCCTTCAACAACTTCGTCTGGCAACCGCCTGTATGTCCAGTCGTTCAGTTTGGGCCGACCGATGTCGTAGTACGAAAAATCCGATGACATGAAATTTCCACCTTTACCGCTGGATGCAATCCGCTTGACCCGTCGTAGTGCGGGAAGGTACAGGTAGCGTTCATCATCGCCGTCGGCGTGTTCGATGATCAGAAAGGCAGTATTGCGTACGTCGGGGGGAGAGATGAATCGCATGAGCATGTCGCTTTCGTTTTCCGTGCGCTTCCGGCTGAACATTTTAATTTTACGTACCCGCTGTTCCCCGCGGGGATTCTGTAAAATCAGGGTGACATCGGCCTGCATGTCCTTCCAGGTGGTCTTGTGCAGGGCTTTCTCCATAATTTCCCGTCCGGAAAGTTCCTGCGCACTCGAGGCCGTTGCCAGCCAAATCAAACCCATGCCAATCAGGATAAGTATGCGTTTTATGATCATTGGGGAATCTCCTTCTTTTTCAGCACCTGGGGTTTAAAGGTTAAGAAGATGACCGGTAAAATGGTAATGGCACCAAAACAGGTAGTAAACATGGCCAGGGTGATGAGCATGCCCATATTTTGCACGCCGGCAAAGATGGAAAACATCATCACCGCAAAGCCCAATCCCACGGTTAATGCATTGAGAACGATGGGTACGCCGGCTTCCACCATGGTCACCCGGAGACTTTCTTCTTCGGACATCATGGCCAGTTCCATCTGGTAGCGATGGATGAAGTGCACGGCATAATCCACCCCAACGCCGATGGCGATGGAAGAGGTTAACATGGTCACGATGTTCAGGTAAGTGCCTGTCCATCCCATAAATCCAAAGTTGAAAATCATGGCAAAGAGCAGGGGAATGGCATTGAATAATCCAATGGTAACAGATCGAAAGGAAAGGGTGGTGACCAGCGTGACCAGAAACAGCGACGCCAGAATGCTCCAGAACTGTCCGCCCACGACCAGATCGTTAATGGCCAGGAAAAGCTGTGATGTTCCGGTTAATTCCACCCGCGCGCTGTGGAAATTTTCCGCAATGAAAGCGCGGGTCTTTTGTTCAATTTCGCGCAACACATTGGCGGACTCCGTATCGATGAATGCATTGATGCGAGCCGTCTGATACTGGTAATCCACCAGATTGGCAAAATCATCCGGTTTGCTGGACATTTCGTACAGTTGCAGGTACTGGGCGACCAGTTCGCGGCCGGGGACTTTGAATTTTACCGGCACCTCCACCCAGCGGCCATTTCTTTCCACCCATTCATACCCGATGGCTTCCACGGTATCGTCAGGGATGCGATTGTAGGCTTCAGAATCGGCGTGCATCACCTTGTTCATGCGTTTGATGAAATCCGCGATGGAAAGGGTGGCACCCACGTGCGGAAGGGATTTCAGAAACGCTTCCAGCTGTACCATGTCGCGCAGAACCCGTGGTTCTTTAATCTGTCCGGCACTGTCGCCTTCGACCATGACCGCCAGGAAGGTGGTACCGGCAAAGTTTTGATTCACCTTCTCAAACGCCAGCCGCGCGGGATGATCTTCCGGAAAATTGCTGATGGTGTTGTTTTCCAGGTGGATTTGCGGAAACCCCAGAATGGCAAATAAGACGACTGCGATCACGAATCCCATGGCCAGGGGACGATGCCGTATGAGCAAATTGGCGTATCCAATGGCCAGGCGACTGAGCAAGCTGCGCCGTTTGTGTTCGCGGATTTTTTCGGGAATTTTCAGGAGCGATAGCGTTGCCGGGAGAAAGGTTAACGAGAACACCATCGCAATCATGACCCCTACCGCCGTGAAAATGCCCAGTTCTCCCACCGACCCCACATGGGAGGTGTTCAACGCCAGGAAACCAAACGATGTGGTAATGGAGGTGATGATGACCGGAGCATTGAGTTCCTTCATGACCGCCAGCACCGTGTCCTTCGATCGTCGGCTGTGCTGGGCGTGTTCAAAGTAGCGGTTGAGAATGTGGATGCCATCCGCCACGGCAATGGAGGCCAGCAAAATGGGGAGCATGTTGGTGGAATGGCTGATGGGTACCCCGAAGATAGCCATCAGCCCGATGGTGCAAATCACACTGCTAATGACGATGAACAGGGGCAACAGCACGCCCCGAAACGACCGAAAGCTGATCCACAGGATCACAATAATGATCAGGATAACCAGCGGAAACAGAATGCCCATATCCCTGGCCATGCCACGGCCCAGGTAATACGTCAGCACGGGCTTTCCGGTGATGTAATAGTTGAAGGGCAACTGTTGTTGCTCAAAGAACTGGAGAATCTGATCCGCGGCATCTTCGGGCTTAATGGTGTTTTTCAGGAACACCATGATCCCGGCCATGCGTCCATCTCTGGAAATGAGATTCTCGATGGGCAGATCGCTGTGAAAAAGCGTCTGGCGGTAGACATCGACCTCCTGTGCCGTTTGGGGCGGTTCCTCCAGAATCTCCCGTACTTCCATGCCGCTTTCTGTGCCACGAATGACCTTCACGTTGGTGGGGCTCATCACGGTGTACACATCTGGCATGTCTTCCAGCTGGCGGGTGATGCGGTACAGGTGCTGGATCACCTCAACCGAAAAAAGGGAGTCGGATTCGATGGCGATGAGGATAAAATCCCGGCTGGGGAAGATTTCGTTCATGCGGTCGTAGAGCCGCTTGGCCGGAATGTCCTGCGGCAGTGCCGAGGTAATGTCCGGATCCACTTTGATGGTGCGGATCTGGTATCCCAGTACGGCGGTTACTGCCAGAACCAGCACGATCGTCCACCAGGGATGGCGTACCACCCATCGGGTTATAGTAAACATCAGGTAGTGTCCTCCTGTGTCGTTCGGGTACCGTTTAAGAAGATTTCGTTGATCAGGCGCGCTTTTTCCTGCAGCACTTCCGGTCGGGCGTCCACATACAGGAACTGCCCCAACCCCATGACCAGCGAGCCAAAGATTTCCACCAATTTGTCTGTGGGAAAAGGTTTTAAGAGTCCGCTTTTTTGCGCCTGCACAAACAGATCTTGAATCCGTCGGGTCTTTTCCAGAATGAGCGGTTGCAACTGGCGCATGGCTTTTCGGTTCAGGGTTGGATGGGCGGTTAGGTAATAGTAAAGCTTGAAATAATTGGGATGATCGGCAAAGAAGCGGGCACCAACCCGCGGAATGGCCTGGATTTTCTCCAGCAGGTCATCGGTGGCATCCCATTCCTGCTCCATGAGATTGAAAAATTCCCGGATGCCGTTTTCCAGCACGGAGAGTAGCAGATCGTCCTTGCTTTTGAAATAGTAGTAAATGGTCGCCTTCCCCAGCTCAGCACATTCGGCAATTAAATCCATGCTGGTGCCGTGATAGCCCTTTTCAGCAAAAGTTTTCAGGGCAGCGTTTAGAATGAGTTTAATGCGTGCGCTTCGTTCCCGCTCTTTTCGTTCCGCAATGGGCATAAAATTCGACCATCCATTCAAAATTCGACTAACCGTTCGAAAATTAATTCCCGGTAAAATCATTTTCAAGATTTTAATAAAATTTCTATGCGTGGTGAACGGTGCCGAATGATGGGGCCATTCTCACCACCCCATCCTACCACCTGCAGGACGGGCGCGGAACACCGCTGGAAAATTGTCATTAAATCTGAAAACAATTTGCTTTTGCAGATTTCATCCCTTACACTTGCACCGTTTCCAGTTTTGTGATGAGGAGGAGTGGTATGGCGCGATCTTCAGAACTCAAATTCACCATTCACCTGGACGAGAAAAAATTCCCGGTGAAGATTGAATGGGAAGCCACGGATGCGGATTTTGAGGGCAAGCGAGAATGCGATGCTCTGATGGTCTCCCTGTGGGATAAGGCCGAGAAAAACACCATGGGGATTGATTTGTGGACGACCGAAATGTTGATTTTTGACATGAACGTGCACGTGTTCCAGACCCTGATGAAGATGGCCGACACCTATCTGAAGGCCACCAATAATCTGAGAGTCGCCAATATGATAACCGATTTTGCCCAGCAGTTTGCCCGCGAAACGCAGGTGCTTTCCGACGAAAACGGGTAAAGCGAAATGGCGATGATGCCGGCAGAGAACGACGGGAACCGGCAGGAGATTTTTTAAAATTCGTTCAAGTCGTTCGGGCTTTTCCCGAAATTTATGTGGGGCTACCTTCAGTTGGGGAGGGGTTCAGGGCATTAGAAAGATCCAATCCGTATAACGGTTGATCAAATGCAGACTGAGCGGGTCGAAATCATAAATTCCAAATTTTGTTCATGAAAAATTGAATGGGTTGATAAAGGAAAGGGTATGCGATGAAGTACGATGTGAAAGATTTAAGTCTGGCTACCGAAGGGAAAAAGCGGATTGAATGGGCGGATCACGACATGCCGGTATTGCGCGAGATCCGCAAACGTTTTGAAAAAGAAAAACCCCTGGCTAGCAAGAAGATGGCAGCCTGCCTGCACATTACTGCGGAGACGGCCAATCTGGCTCGAACGTTAAAGGCGGGCGGCGCCGATCTGGTGTTGTGTGCTTCCAATCCACTGAGTACGCAAGATGACGTGGCCGCAGCATTGGTGAAGGAATATGACATTCCGGTGTTTGCCATCAAGGGCGAGGATCACGACACGTATTACCAACACATTCATGCCTGTTTGCAGCACGATCCCGTGGTGACCATGGACGATGGTGCGGATTTAATCTCCACCCTGCATAAAGATTATCCCGAAAAGTGTGGGCAAATTTATGCGTCCATGGAAGAAACCACCACCGGGGTGATTCGTCTGCGGGCCATGCACAAGGATGGTGCGTTAAAGTTACCTGTTTTTGCGGTGAATGATGCCCACACCAAGTATCTGTTTGACAATCGCTACGGTACCGGTCAGTCTACGGTGGACGGAATCATCCGGGCAACGGATATTTTGCTGGCCGGTAAAACGGTGGTGGTGGCCGGATACGGATGGTGTGGTCGCGGTGTGGCCATGCGGATGAAAGGCATGGGAGCCAATGTGATTGTCACCGAAGTGGATCCCCTGCGGGCGCTGGAGGCCGCAATGGACGGCTACTGGGTCATGCCCATGAGTAAGGCAGCGGAAATTGGCGACCTGTTTGTCACCCTGACCGGCGATATTCACGTGATCCGCAAAGAACATTTTGAAAAGATGAAGGATGGGGCCATCATTGCCAATTCCGGGCATTTCAATGTGGAGATCGACATCCCCGCACTGGAAGCCATGGCTGAGGAGAAGCGATCGCAGGTGCGCCCATTTGTGGACGAATATCGATTGCCCGGTGGAAAAAAACTGTTTCTGCTGGCGGAAGGTCGGTTGATCAATCTGGCCGCCGCCGAAGGTCACCCCGCCAGCGTGATGGACATGAGCTTTGCCACCCAGGCATTAACCACCGAATATGCCCTGAAGAACAAGCTGGAACCGGGGGTGTATGATGTACCCAGGGAGATTGAAGATTACATTGCTCGATTGAAGCTGGCCTCCATGGGCATTGAGATTGATGAATTAACCGAGGAACAGCGGAAATATCTGGATTCCTGGGAGATGGGTACCTGAGGGAGGATTTGGGATTGCGGATTTGGGATTTCGAATGTCGGATTTGGGGAGTTGAATTTCGGATGTCGGATTTCGAATGTTGGATTTGGGAGCCGCCTGTTTATTATTGTGCCCTTACAGGGCGCGTTTATTTTTTGAGAATCTCTCCGATTCCCGGAGCGTTGCTCCGGGCTACCGTATTTTGTCCCTGCGGGGCGGATTGAGGATTTCGAATTTCGGATGGCGGATTTCGGATTGCGGATTTGGGGGGTGATTTACCGGGGGTGTCCAGGGTTCACGGGATTGGGCGCCATCCGGGGAGAATGAAATTGCGGGATTTGCCGTGGAGGCATTTTGCCCGAAGGGCAAAGAGAGGGTAGCCCCACGCAGCGCGTGGGGGATATATGGCGAAACCTCATTCCCACCACGTTGCCTGTAGGGCAACCGGAGAATGATTTCGGATTTCGGATTGCGGATGTCGGATTTGGGATCCGCCTGTTTATTATTGTGCCCTTACAGGGCGCGTTTATTTTTTGAGAATCTCTCCGATCCCCGGAGCGTTGCTCCGGGCTACCGTATTTTGCCCCTGCGGGGCGGATTGAGGATTTGGGATTGCGGATTTCGGATTTCGGATTGCGGATGTCGGATTGTGATTTTCGATTTTGGATTTTTGATTGTGAAATGATTTAGCGCAGGGCGTACAGGTACCCATCCCGGCTCCCCACAAAAACCATGCCCCGGTACACCATCGGCGAGGCATAAATGCGTCCACCGGTTTCGAATTGCCACAGGAGCTTACCGGTGTGGGCCTCCAGTGCATAAAGCACCCCGTTCACCCCGCCAAAATACACCACGCCATTCACCACGACGGGCGAACTGTCAATTTGATCGTCCGTAGGGAAGCGCCAGATCTCCTGCCCACTGCGGGCATCTAACGCGTAAAAAATACCGTTCAGGCTTCCAAAATAAACCATATCTTTCGCCACTGCCGGCGAGGAGCGAATCTGTTCACCAGTGTCAAATTCCCACACCTTCTGGCCTTTATCCGCCCGCACGGCGTAAAAACGGCCATCCAGACTGCCAAAATAAACGGTTTTGTTAATCACTGTTGGCGAGGAAATGATCCAGTTTTCGGTGGCAAATGTCCATTTCAGTTTCCCTTTCTTCCGATCGATGGCATACAATTTCCCATCCCAGCTGCCAAAATAAATGGTATTTCCCTGGACGGCCGCGGAGGAGGAAATGCCGTTTTCGGCCTTAAACGTCCAATCCACCTGTCCGCTGGCCGCCTTCAGGGCGTAGAAGTTACCGTTTACCGCTCCCAGGTAAACCCGATCATCATACAAAGCCGGAGAGGCCACGATGCGAGAACCGGCACCGTAGTGCCAGAGGCGTTTGCCGGTGACGATATCCAGTCCATAAATATTCCCCTTGCCATCGGCCAGAATAACCTGCTTTTCCGAAATAGCCGGGGTCGAGAAAATGTTGCCTTCTGCACGAAAGCGCCAGATGGGCTCGCCTGTCTGGTAATTCAGGGCAAATAAATATCCGTTCAGCCCTGCCACGTAAACCACGTCATTAAATGCCAGCGGCGATGCAAACACCCAGTTTCCCACCCGAAATTTCCATTCCACCGTGCGGAAGGATTTCACCGGAGAAGCTGCAATGACACCGGTGTGTTCGGGATTGCCCCGGTACATCACCATTTTCACATCCTGACGCAGGGGAAAGCAACTCCACTGCCAGACCAAAAATCCGAGAAGAACACCAACTGCCACACCACAACGGATGCATCGAAATTTTCCCATCACGACCCCGACGTTTGTAATGATGCGTTCTGACTCCACAAAAACCGATACAGCACTGCTAATTTACGAAAAACCCAATTTTATTCAATATAGAAAATATTTGCACCGAGCGTCTGTGCCAAAAGTCAGCAAGGCCAGGGGTTCTTCTCTTTTATCAATAGCGAATTCGGATGGCCAATATTTTGATTTTTATCTTTTCCACGACGGGTGTATATTTCCGGGGGAAAAATAAAGCGGTGTTTATGCGATCCTTTGATGCAACGGTTTACGTTGTGGAAGATGATCCCGACATTGCCGAAATTGTGAGCGATAACCTGCGCAGGGAAGGTTTCCGGGTTGTCATTTACGCCGATGGCATGGAGGCGTACGAATCTATTTTAAACCACAATCCCGATTTGATTATCCTGGATCTCAATTTGCCGGGCATGAGCGGGATCGAATTGTGCAAGTATCTTCGGGAAGAACCGCGGACGTCCGAAATCCCGGTCATTATGCTAACGGCCCGCGGGGAGGAGATTGACAAAATCATCGGTTTCGAAGTAGGGGCGGATGACTACGTCACCAAGCCGTTCAGTCCCCGGGAACTGGTCGCCAGGGTTCGGGTGCACCTGAAGCGTGCCCGTAAATCGGCCGTTCAAATGTTTCAACAGGGGCCCCTCCGGGTCAATTTCGATACCCACGAAGTGTTTCTCGATAACCGGCCTATCGAGTTAACGCCCATTCAATTTAAGTTGCTGAAAACCCTCATCCAGGCCAATGGACGGGTTTTGTCCCGGCAGCAATTGCTGGAAATTGTCTGGGGCCCGGATTATTACGGCGATCCCCGAACGGTGGATGTTCATATTGCCCGGTTGCGGGATCGGCTGGGCGATGCCGGTCGCTTTATCAAGACCATTAAGGGTACCGGCTACCGCTGGAAAACACCTTAACCCGATGAACTGTTCAACAGCTGTACTCATGCGATTGTTTTGCACCTGCAGAGTTTGAGAATGGAAGCGCCTGCAAAACTAAAAAATCTGTTTCCGGGGAAACCGGAGGAATAAGCGTTGAGAAGATCCCCATTCAATAAAGATCGGCCTGGTGGCCGCAGTAACCGTATGACCACGACGGGTATATTCGATTGATGAAAACCTTCCTGTCTCAAAAACGGTTGCTTCACCAGCTGTTAATCATACTGGTGCTGTCGCTACTGATTGGTCAACTGGTGGGCATTTTTCTGTTTTATTTTCAATTCCGCAGTTTTTTGTTCAACGAAAAACAGGATGAATTGCGGCGGTATATTCAGATTGCCCGGAAATCCCTGGACATGAGTCGCCTGGTGCAGCGGGATACGTTTTATCTGAAGCAGTTTGCGGATGATCTGGCCCGTCGGGTGAATTGTCGGGTTACCTTCATCGACACCAATGGCAATGTGCTGGCCGATTCCGAGGTGCCCATTCCCCAGATCCCACTGCTGGAGAATCATTTAAATCGCCCGGAGGTGCAGCAGTCCCTGAAACAGGGCTGGGGGTACGATTTGCGGCTCAGCGCATCCATTCATCGGGAATTGTTGTATTGCAGCCGGCGGCTGGATTTTCAGGGGCAAACTGTGGGCTTTTTGCGCCTGGCGTATTTTGCCGGCCAGATCTACGATATCCTGACGCTGGCCCGCTGGGTCTTTTTCCTGGGAGGGGCCATGGTGCTGGCCGTTTCGGCCTTTCTGGTGGTGCTGTTAACCAAGCGGTTGAATCGGGATTTTGGGGATTTGACCCGACAGGCCCAGCGACTGGCGCAGGGAGATCTGACCGTCCGCAGTGACATTAGCAATCCGCAGGAATTGCAGGTATTGTCGGACACCCTGAATACCCTCTCGGAGCGGCTCTCGCGGTTCCTCTCCCAGCTGGAGCGGGAACGTCGGGAGCTGGATATGATTCTGGGATCCATCAACGAAGGCATCATCGCCATCGATGGCGAGCGAAAGATTGTTTTCATGAATCCGCTGGCCCGGACGCTGCTGGATATCCCGGAAGTGGAAGTGCAGGGACGGTTTTATTACCAGATCATTCGCAGTACGGATCTCATCATGCTTATCGATAAATTTTTTGAATTCCAGTCATTAATTCATGACGAATTTCAGCTGGCAGACGGGCGCATCCTGGAAGTATCGGTATCGGCCTTTCATTTAAATGCCAATGGATCGCCGGGAGCAACGGTGGTGTTGCGCGATGTGACCGCGTTTCGCCGGCTGGAGCGCGTACGCCGGGATTTTGTCGCCAATGTATCCCACGAATTTAAAAATCCCCTGGCCAGCATCCGGGGAGCGGCAGAGACATTGCTGGACTGGGCTCTGGAAGACCCGGAAACCCGCCAGAAATACGTGCAGAAAATCCTGAATCAGGCGCAGCATCTGGAAAACCTGGTGACCGATTTGTTGCAATTGGCGCGGGTGGAAAAGCTGGAACGCATCGAGCTTACGCCATTTCATCCCCTGCCCATCCTCACGGAATTGTGCCAGGAGTTTGAGGAGCTGGCACAGAAGCAGGGACTGGCATTCCGCACAGAACTTTCCAGTTTATCCGGTCTCCGGATTGTTGGGGATCCGGAGATGTTCCGCACCATCATGGCCAATTTGATGGACAATGCCATCAAATACACCCCACGCGGGGGAAAGATTACTGTAAGTGCAACCCGGTTGCCCGGTGAAAAACGCGTTCGATTTTCGGTGAAGGACACCGGGATTGGCATTCCCGAAAAATATCAGGATCGCATCTTTGAGCGATTTTTCCGGGTCGATAAGGCCCGTTCCCGGATTCAAAAGAGCACCGGTCTGGGTTTGTCCATAGTGAAGCACATGGCCGAGTTGCAGGGGGCACAGATCGGTCTGTGGAGTCGCGAAGGGCAGGGCAGCCATTTCTGGATCGATTTTCCCCTGGCGGATGAATCGGAAGCCTCCTGAACCAACCGTCATGCGACGCTCAAATAAACCCAGATAAAGCGTTATACCACGATTTCGCGAATGAATTCGAAAAAAACAACAAAATAGCGAATACCCGTTGTGCTAATTCAGAATAAACCCAAATAATGCGTTAAACCACGAATCACGCGAATGAACTCGAATAATATCAACAAAATATCGAATATATCCGGGGAATATATCCGGGAAAACATTTTATCCTGATAGAATCAAGTGTATTCTATTATTTTTATTGGTGTTAATTCGTGTAATTCGTGGTTTTAATTCATAATCTGGGATAAAGCAGATATTTTGAAAAACCGTTAAAACGGTTAAGAATCAATCGATTACGTCATCTATTCTCCTGGCTGAAGCCAGGAGTTAATCGAATTTATCATTCATTAACACCCAGATTTATCTGGGTGGACAACTCCTAAAGTAACAATAATTTACAGAACCGTTTCAACGGTTTGGGTTGTCTAATAGCACAACGGGTAAAAATATTAGATCTGAACGAAAATTTAGTTCGGGGTATATTCGCGATTTTGTGGGTATGGTATGGTTTCATTCGCGGGATTCGCGGTTTAATGTATCACCTGGGTGGAAAATATTCAGTGGGTGAACTCCTCCACGGGTAGCGCGGATTGATACACCCACTGCTGAAAAAACGTCTCCCAATCGTAAGGATACAGGCGGGTAAGCAGGGCCTTTAATTGTGCAGTGGAGATGGTTCCAAAGGCATGTTCACGCAGATAGCGCCGTAAAAATTGTTGAAAACCGTCTTCCCCCAGTATTTTATGAATGGCATGGAAAAAGAGCGCCCCCTTGTAATATGCGCTGCTCATCTGATACACCGAATCCGGAACGGTGACCGCCTCCACATACAGTTTCCCGTACGCAGAACGTCGCAATCGATTTAGATATGCCGTAAAGGTGGAGTCTCCGTACTGGTCCCGCAAATAAATGGCCGTTAAATAAGTCGCCAGTCCTTCGTTCAGGTAAGGCTCATGAAACGTCTCGTTGGTTACCAGATTGCCTGCCCACTGGTGGGCCAGTTCATGGGCGTATAACCGTTCCCGCGATGGTCGAAAAATGCGAATACCTGTGATGGTCTGATTTTCCATTCCGCCCGATGTATTGTAGCGGATCATCCCGTATTTTTCTTTCTCGAACGGATAGGGCATCAAGTAATGGTTGAAAAAGCGCATCATGCGGAAAATTTGATCCCGAATTTCCCCGACATAGGGAGTATCTTCATTAAATACATAAAATGAAATCGGCAATGAATCAAGGGTGTCATCCGTGTAGGTGAAGGTATAAATTTTGTACTGACTGACGTTGAGGGCGATTAAATAGGTGGCGATGGGATAGGTGGTTTTCCAGACATATCGTCGCTGGTTGCCCGGAAGGGATTCCTGTGCCACCAGTCGTCCATTGGCAACGGCCTGAAGCGTATCTGGCACCACCACGGCAATGATGACCGAATCGGCTTTATCCCGCGGGTCATCCTTGCAGGGGAACCAGGTCTGGGCACCAAAAGGGGGATTGATGGTGTACACCCAGGGCACCTCGTTAAACTCCGGTGCCTGCATCACCACATCGTAACCCATTCCAGCAATCCAGGGATGGTATGGCTTGGGCCAGCCCCGAATATGCACCCTGACCGCTCCCGCCTCTTCGCGATTCAGCTGTCGCCGCAAGTCCAGAAACAGCTTGCCCTCGCTGCGACGAAAGCGGTAGGCATCCCCGGAAACCGAATCCACCACCAGAGAGGAATTAAAATCCAGAACAATGCGCTTGAGTTCCGGTACCCGGCTTTTGAATGCAACCGTCACCGTGGCCACCAATTTGGGACTGCGAATGCTATCGAATTGAAAATGATAGTGAAGGCGATAGGCGGTGACATCGAAATACTGCTGTTCTTCCAGCGGCGGGGTCACAAAGGGAAACAGGAATTTTGCCTGTGCCGGATTCCGTTTCTCCAGATTGGGAATATTATACACAATCCAGATGATAAGCAGAATGATTCCTGGAAACAGGATGAGTCGCCAGGGATACGCACGGGATTTTGATGTGGACGATGGATACATCGGTGTGGTCAACCTTTCACGATTCGCTTTTCTGATTGATGGCAATTCCGCGGCGTTTCAGGCGCTGGAAGAATTCTCCCGGATCCACCGCTTCCTCCAGTGGAATGACCCCCTTGCGCTGGACTTTGCCTTCGTGAATCATTTGAGCCACCACGGCGGCGGTAAATCCGGTGGTTCGCATCATGGCGGTCAAATTCAAATTTTCATCCATAACGTCAATGACCTCATATGTCCAGGTGCGGGATTGCTGGTTGGATTCGCCGCTGACGATCACCCGCGTGAGCACCACATCGGGATCGCGGAAGGCCAGATTTTTCTCCAGCAGTTTTTCCAGCATCTGCCGCGGCGAGACTTCTCCCGATTCAAAGGAAAGGGGTTCATCCGATTTAAAACCCAGATCAAACAAAAACTTAAATTTTTCGGCATGTCCCGGATAGCGAATGGTCTTGTAAAACAGGTGTGTCACCTGCCCCTGCAGGGTGTAAATCAACGTGCCGGTACCCCCGCTGGTTAAAAAGGCTTCCATGTGCTCGTAAGGCTTCATGAAATGAACCGTCTCCAGTTCCGATAGCGCAGGCTTTTCCACAATCTCCCCATTTTCAATCACCTTTACCGGTTCCAGGTATTCATTGATTAACCCATGAGGGGAGAAGACGATCTGATAATTCAGCGGAGGCCGTGGTTGCTGGGGCAGCCCACCACAGTACATCTTCACCCATTCCACCCGATCCAGCTTTTGAACCCCATCAATGGCCAGTAAGCTGACCAGTCCCGGTGCCAGACCACAGGCAGGAATCACGATCAGTCCCAGTCGGGCGGCCTTTTCGTCCAGGGCCAGCTGTTTGTTCAAAATGGTTTCGTTTCCGCCCAGATCAATAAAATGCGCCCCAATGTTGAGCGCTACCTCCAGCAACTTCAGATTGTACTGATACGGAACCGCACTGATGATGATGTCCGTACCCAGCAGGGTTTCCTGTAATTTTTCGGTATCGGTAATGTCCAGTTGAATGAAGGAAAGATTATCCTGATTGGGAAAGTGCTTCCATAAATATTCAATGCGTTCGGCGTTTTTTTCCACCACGGCAATTTCTTCGAATGCACCATAATTATTGAGCAGATCGTGCAGAATCGCATACCCCATCAAGCCCCCGCCCAGTATCGTCACCTTCATGCCTCACCCTCTTGCTAACATCCATTGCGCAAATTAATGGTCACACATCGAATAGGCAAGCAAATTAGCAGATGATCTGGTGACCCACAATCTTCCCATTATGAAAACGCATCAATTGTTCCATGGAAAAATGGAGGTGATCGCGCAGGGCATCTTCGGGATATTCGAACGGTGCGTAAATGACCCACAAGATGCGAGTGGTGTGCAGATCGATGGCCGTGCGCCGGGAATCGGCGGAGGGATTGCCAAATGGGCCTTCTTCATCCACCAGGGTTAATCGATGGGCAACATGAATGATGTCCTTGCCAATGCCCGGATATGCCTCGCCTTCCTGCCCCAGACGCGCCACCACCCGTCCCCGAATTTTTTGATGATCATACAGACCGATGGGCAGCAGAAAGGACAGACTGCAGTAGTTGCAGGTATCCACAATCGAATTGATGTTATAGAGCGGTTTTCCCTGAATCGCCCGTCTTAAGAGGGCTTCCGACGACGGCCGCACTTTGGTGGGTTCAATACCGATCCGACGATACAGATCCCGCGCCGGTCGCAGGGCCTCCCGCGCCGCGGAAGGTTCGGGGTATTTTTCCCGGTAGGTGGCCACCAGTTGATGGATGGCGTCCCACAGCGCATCATTCCGCGGCTGGCAGTTCAGTCCATCGGCAATGAAAACGGCCAGCTTCACCTTCCCGCGCACCGATGCATCAATGTCAATCCAGTGGGAATGGGAACTCATGAACGCCTCCCGGGTTGTTATGTAAAATTTGGGTCGATCCGCTTCGGAACCTCTCACCGCCCGGTGTGAATCGCAACCAATTTTTGCGCAATGGGGATGTCCGCTGCGGACAGATCATACTTCAGCAAGTCTTCAGGACGCACCCATTCATAGCGATCGTGATCCACCATCCGAATCGTTCCTCCCCGATACTGACATCGGTAGGCAATCAGCAGAATGTGTCCCCGATCGTAGGTAAAATTGACGATTTCAAATGGATCGTTTACGCGAACATCAATCCCCAGCTCCTCACGCAATTCCCGTTGCAGGCAGGCGGGCGGCTGCTCTCCGGGACGCAATTTCCCACCGGGAAACTCCCACTTACCGGCATTGGAGAGGTGCGGCTTTCTACGGGTTAGTAAAATTCTTCCGTCTGCATTCTCGATGATTCCCGCCAGCACCGGTACAATTGTTTCCTGTTTTTCCATTGGCTTCCCATTTCCCGGCATGTTTTCGTCTCCCGCCCGTGTCAAATACCAAAGCGGGATTTTTCATCGGGCATCCACTTCTGGCAACTGCCGGGCGATTTCTTCGATCAACCGCTGTTTTAATTCGGAATAATTTGTTTGAATCCGGCACCCGGCGGCATGCTCGTGTCCCCCACCCCCAAAAGCCTTGGCCACCTGATTCACGTTCACTCGCCCTTTGGAACGAAAACTCACCTTAAAATAACCGGGCTTGACCTCTCGAATAAACAATCCCACTTCCACCCCCTTGATGGCCACGCTGTAGTTAGCCAATTCCTCAATCTCCGAATGATTGTTTTGCTGCATGATTTCCAGCGGCAGAAAGATGATACTCACCTTGCCATCCAGATGAGCCTCCATATTGGCCAGCCCATAACCGATCACTTTCATGGAATCGAACGAATTGTTGAAGAAAATGCGATTGGCAATTTCGTGAGGCCGAATGCCAAAGGGCACCAGCCGGGCCGCAATTTCAAAATCGCGAGCACTGGTGTTGGAGAAGGAAAACCGACCGGTATCGTACATGATGCCGGTAAACAATAACGTGGCAATGTCCAGGTGCCAGGAAATGCCACTGCGGGAAACCACTTCGTACACCAGCTGACTGGTGGAGGAGGCCTGAACATCCACCAGCTGCAGGGCCGCAAAATCGTCTTCCAGGGGATGGTGATCGATTTTTACGCAATATTCCCGCTGTGGCAGAAGAGATGAGGGGCCACCAATGCGCTTCAAACTGGGAACGTCCAGCACCACCGCCGCGGCAAATTGCTTGTTCATCCCATCCCGATAACTCTGAACGTACTGCCATCCCCACAGAAAAGCGTATTTATCTTCCTTGCGCTCGTCATGCAGAATGATTTCAAATGACTTCCCCCACTGATGCAACAGGTAAGCAATGGCCAGGCAGGACGCGTACGCATCACCATCGGCATTCATGTGCGCGGTAATTAAATAGCGATCATGATTTTTTAAAAATTGAACAATGTCCGCATATAATTTTTCTCGATCGGCCATACCCTGTTTCTCTCCGGATTTGTTCGAGTGGTAGCATTGTGATAAAATAGTGCCAATTATAAAATTTTTCACCAACACAATGCAAGTATTTTTTTTCGGATCGATGAAATAATTCCTGGACAGAAATGTTACCCGGTGCATTTACTGCAGGTGATCCGGGATTTTGTACCTGCTGAATACGGTTTTGCGTTCCCCGAAAAATACCCATCATCCAGGATCGAGTTCAACCCAAAATGATGCTTTAGATCGCGAATGACGCCAAAATGTATCCACAAAATTGCCAATAAACCCTGGAACACATTTTCATCCAGACACAATCCAATGTATTATCCTGAATAATGCGTTAAACCACGAATCACGCGAATAAATTCGAATCATGTCAATAAAAAAACGAATGTATCCGAGAAAAAATTTTCATCCAGATAGAATCATATTTTTATTGGTGTTCATTCGTGTAATTCGTGGTTCTAATGCATAATCCGGGATTATGTGTGAATTCGTGTAATTCGTAGGCTATTGCTTAATCTGGGATTATTTTTATTGACGTGAATTCGTGTCATTCGTAGGCGAATGCATCATCTGGGTTAAAACCGGAGCACGGAACCGGTTCTCAGTTTCCCAGAATCCCTTTCAGCAGGGTAAAGTACACGCCGTTGATGAGTGCCGATAGAACAATCAGGATGGAACCGATTTGCACCATGCGGCGGATAGGTACCAGGCGGGTTCCAAAAATAATGGCATTGGGTGGGGTGGCTACCGGGAGCATAAAGGCGCAGGAAGCTGCAATCGTTGCCGGTAGCATCAAAATCAACGGGGGCATGGCCACATCCTGGCTAACCGCTGCCAGAATGGGCAGGATGGTGGTGGCCACCGCGGTGTTGGAGGTGATTTCGGTTAACAGCGCCACCGAGATGGTCAGACCAAAGATGAATACAAAATCCGGTAGCGCAGATATGAAGGTTAATTTCCGGGCAATAAATTCGGCCAGGCCGGTGGACTGAATGCCTTCTGCCAGCGCCAGTCCACCCCCAAACAGCAGAAGAATGTCCCAGGGGATGGTGAGGATATCCTTCCAATGCAGCAACGTGGGCGCTTCGATGATCTTCTCCCCGGTGGGAATCAGGAACAGCAGCATGGCCATACCAATCGCAATGGTCGAATCCTGGATCTGTCCATGCAGGCCGATCCATCCCGGCCAGCCCGGAATTTTAAACTGGCCAATCACAATGTCCGAGCGAAACATCCACATCAACGCCGTGGTACCAAAAATGAACAACACGCGCTTCTGCGGGCGATTCAACGGGCCAAGTTGCTGCAGTTCCGTTAGAATGGTGCGAACGTCCAGCCGCAGCTTGGCAAAATCCTTTCCACCGCCCAGAACCATCCGGCTCAAATAAAAGTAGGTAACCCCGAAAAGGATCAGGGTTAACGGAAAAATCAACAGCATCCACTGCGCAAAGGTGATTTCTGGTAAATCCGGGAAGAACTTTTTGTACACCGCCGAAAAGACCAGATTGGGTGGGGTGCCGATCAGGGTACCGGTACCCCCGATGCTGGCGGCGTAGGCGATGCCCAGCATCAACACGGTGCCAAAAGCGGTGGCCAGTTTCCGGTTCTCCTCTTCCAGACGGTGCACCACCGCCAGCCCGATGGGCATGATCATCACCGCCGTGGCGGTGTTGGAAATCCACATGGACAAAAACGCCGTGGCCAGCATAAATCCCAGCAACAGGGATCGGGGTCGGTTGCCCAGCCAGCGGATGGTGTTCAGGGCAAATCGCCTGTGCAAATTCCACTTCTGAATGGCATTGGCAATAAAAAATCCCCCCATAAATAAAAAAATCAGGTGATGCGCGTAATTGGGAGCCACCTGACTGGTGGGCATAATCTCCAGGACGGGAAACAGCACCAGGGGTAACAGGGCGGTGATGGCCAGGGGAATGGCCTCGCTCATCCAGAACAGCGCCATGAGCAGGGTGACTGCAAACATGCGTCGGGCAGGTTCTGCCAGATCACTGCTGATGGGGAATCGCAAGAAATACAAGAATACCAGCACTCCCAGCCAGAATCCCCAGTTCCAGCGTCTCCCCCGAAATCTCTGGAACACAATCATTTTATCCCAAATTATGCGATAAACCGCGAATCACACGAATGAAACCAAATCCATTTCTCCTGGCTAAAGCCAGGAGTTAATAGAATTTCTCATTCATTAACACCCAGATTTATCCGGGTGGACAACTCCTATAAAAACAATAAATTATTGAACCGTTTTTAACGGTTTAGGTTGTCTAATTAGCACAACGGGTTATTTTTATTTGTGATCATTCGTGTAATTCGTGGTTCTAATGCATAATCTGGGATTATCTCTGGATTCCTTGCAAGTCCATCATCCCGGCAGCCCCAATAACCATTCAGGCAATGCGATTCTCGGTCTCCGGATCAAAGAAATATAACTTGCGCGTATCCAGAACCACCTGCAGGGCTTCACCGGGACGGTACAACTTATCCGGAGTCATGCGCATACAGTAACTCTTCTCCCCATCGCCAAAATACAGGAACACCTCATTTCCAATGGGTTCGATGACATCCACCCGGATGTCCTGGGCTTCGGTAACCGGCCGATCGCCCGCCAGTTGAATGTCATAAAGGTGTTCCGGACGGACTCCCAGGATCACCGGACGCCCCACGTAGGGTTCCAGCGCATTCCGCAGATGCTCCGGCACCGAAAACTGGAACCGCTTCCCCTGAAATCGCAGCGTCTTTCCATCCACAATCTCTCCGGTGATGAAGTTCATGGCCGGGCTGCCAATGAAGCCAGCCACAAAAAGGTTGGCGGGATTGTTGTACAGATTCAACGGCGTATCCACCTGCTGAATCACCCCGTCCCGCAACACCACGATCTTATCCCCCATGGTCATGGCTTCTACCTGATCGTGGGTCACGTAAATCATGGTCGTCTGCAACCGTTTGTGCAGTCGATTAATTTCGATGCGCATCTGCACCCGCAATTTGGCGTCCAGATTGGACAGGGGTTCATCGAACAGGAAGACCTTGGGTTTCCGCACGATGGCGCGTCCCACCGCCACCCGCTGCCGTTGGCCGCCCGAAAGGGCCTTGGGCTTCCGATCCAGAAATTCCCGGATCCCCAGAATCTCCGCCGCCTCCAGCACCCGCTGCCGGATTTCTTCCCGGGGATATTTCCGAATCTTTAACCCAAACGCCATATTTTCAAACACCGTCATGTGGGGATAAAGGGCATAATTCTGGAATACCATGGCAATATCGCGATCTTTAGGAGGCACATCGTTCACCCGGCGTCCATCAATATAAATATCCCCGGATGTGATTTCCTCCAGACCGGCAATCATCCGCAAAAGGGTCGATTTCCCACACCCCGACGGGCCGACCAGAACCACAAACTCCCGATCCTCTACCACAAGGTTGGCATTCTTTACCGCGGTAACGCGATTGTCATACACTTTGGTCACATTTACCAGCTCAACTCTGGCCAAGGTTCACCTCCCGATGCGTTGGATCAACCTTTCCTATTTTCCAGCATTAATGATACTAAATTTCGCTAAATAATTCAAATGGAACCTGTGAAACATGGCTCAGGAGGAAATGCCGGGTGGGAGAACCCATGCTACCGACTTCCGGGAAGGATGCGTTCAGTGGATTGCGCGGGAAGCTCGGGTTAACGAAAATCCATCTGGAACAAACCTGAAGAATACATTAACCCAAATAATGCATTAAACCGCGAAACACACGAATGAAACCCAAAAATATCTACAAAATCGCGAATAAACCCTGGAACACATTTTCATCCAGATACAGTTTTATTTGTGTTTATTCGTGTAATTCGTAGGCTAATGCATAATGTGGGATAAAAAAAGGCGATCCAACGATCGCCTTTCCTGAAAATGCCTGTGAAATGCCGAATTATTCACGCACAATGGCCAGCACGTCGCTACGCTGAACGATCAGGTACTCCTTACCATCCAGTTTAATTTCCTCGCCGGCGTACTTGGCAAACAGGACTTTATCGCCTTCTTTAAATACGTTTTGCAAATCTTCGTCCGTACCCACGGCAATGACCTTGCCCATACGCGGTTTTTCTTTGGCGGTATCGGGAATAATGATGCTACCCACTCGTTCCTCGGCTTCCTCAATCGGCTCAATCAACAAGCGATCATCAATGGGTTGAACCTTCATTCGTCACCTCCTTTAGTATTTTTTGAACCGGTTATTCGTTTAGTCGCGAATACCCAGCAGTCGATTAATTTTCGGCTTATCGAATCCCACAATGGGCCGGTTGTTAATTAAGATGACCGGAACGCCCATCTGACCGGTACGCCGCATCATATCGCGCGCGGCGCGTTCATCTTTGCTTACATCCACTTCTTTAAACTTAATCTTTTTCTGAATAAAGTACTGTTTTGCTGCCCGACAAAAACTACACGTTGGCGTTGTAAAAATAATCACTCGCGGTTGCTGCGCCATGCCTTTCATCCCTCCAAGATCATTTAAATTTAATGCACCGTTTTTTGATTTAAAAAGAAATAAATTTTTCGTCTCCCGTACGTTCACTTCGAAAATTTTTGATGATGAAGACGTGCCGAAGTTACAAAATTGTCCCCGTCCCCTCGCCCTTCCAGGGAACTTTTCCGCCCAAAAAGTCCCTTCTTACCAGCACGCCGGAACACGGTGCGCGAATCCCGGACACACGACTTAAACCCGGAACGGGCATCATCCAGTGGACACCCAAACCGCGGACAATATTTAACCCATTTTATGCTTTAGACTGCGAATCACACGAATGAAACCAGGCCATACCCACAAAATCGTGAAGATACCCCGAAACAAATCTTCATCCAGACCTGATCTATTGTATTTAATTATTTTAATTTGTGTCAATTCGTGTAATTCGTGGTTTTATACACGATCCGGGATGATATCCCGAATTCCACGGTTGCTCATGCTTCATCCGGGTTAACGAACACGAAGGGCCCAGACATGGGTTCATGAATAGCGCACCGGAAATCCGGTACGGATCGGTGGGGCTTATGTGGATCCACTTAAACACCTGGATCGAAATGAAACAGGAACAATTGTAAAATCCTGTTGATTTAAATGGGATTCTCATTTAAATTTTGCACCGCTTTGAGAACAGAAAAACCTTTTGTTCTCAGAAGCGTTAATAAGTAATGAATCATGCGCCCGTAGTTCAATTGGATAGAACGTCTGACTACGGATCAGAAGGTTGGGGGTTCGAGTCCTCCCGGGCGCACCAACTTAAAAAGGGAGTTTCTCCCTTTTTTTATTATGCTGGAACACTCGCACGAATACTGGATGGAGCAGGCCTTCAGCGAGGCCGAGAAGGCCTACGAGAAGGGCGAGGTACCCATTGGTGCCGTAGTGGTCTTTGAAAACCGGGTGATTGGCCGGGGACACAATTTAACGGAGACGTTGCAGGATCCCACCGCCCACGCGGAGATGCTGGCGATTACGGCGGCAGCGGATTATCTGGGTTCGCGGCGACTGCTGGACACCCGACTGTATGTGACCCTGGAGCCATGTCCCATGTGTGCCGGCGCGATTGTGTTGGCCCGCATCCCTCTGCTGGTATACGGTGCCAGCGATCCCAAAGCCGGCGCCTGTGGAACGCTGTATAACATTGTGCAGGACAAGCGGTTGAATCATCGGGCAGAGGTGATATCGGGCATTATGGAGACAAAATGTGCTTTGATCTTAACGGATTTTTTTCGCAAATTGAGAGAGACCAATTAGCATAATGGAGAGGTGCCGGAGCGGTCGAACGGGCACGACTGGAAATCGTGTGTCCTCCGGAAGGGGGACCGTGGGTTCGAATCCCACCCTCTCCGCAAGCCAGGGGTAGCATCGGCTACCCCTGATTTTTTATTCTGAATAATGCATGAAACCAAGTTATGCATTCGCCTACGAATGACACGAATGGACACGAATAAATATAATCCCGAATAAAGTGTTAAACCACGAATCACGCGAATGAATTCTAAAATAATCAATAAAATAGCGAATATATCCGGGAAAGCATTTTCATCCAGATAGAATCAAGTGCATTTTTTTATTTTCACTGGTATTAATTCGTGTAATTCGTGGTTCTAATGCTTAATCTGAGTTAAACATATCCTAAATCTTCAAAAAATCTCGCATACCACATTTCACTTTCCAAACAGCATGGTAGAACAGACGACCTTTTCTTCAAGTATTTTATTTTCATCTTCCTGTCTTCTGAGGAAATCAATAAAAAGCCTCTTTTTTTCAGGGTACAACGCGATGAGCTCCAGACATCGCTTTTTGATCTTTGAATACATGGATTCATTCAATCTCTTCAACTTTTCTCTATCGATAATCACTTCATCAATTAACTTCATTCCCGCTTTAGCGGCCTGCTCCATGATCCCGGAACGGGTTTCTCCCGGAGAATTTGAACAGGATTCCTTTTCATCCATGTATGCATCATCAATAATTATGTAACCATCCGTCTTTACACAATCCGAAAGTTGGGTGAGTGTCGAATAATAATCTCCCAGGACCGGCCCAATGGATCCAAGAATCACAACATCAAAACCTTTCAAATCCTTAATTCGGGTTCGTATATCCCCCCATTCAAAAAAGCAGTGGGTTTCAACATTGAATTCTTTCGCCTTGGTTTTCGCCTCTTCAATGAATGCTTTAACGGCATCAATCCCGTGACACTGGCATTTCAGCTCCTTTGCCAGCCGGATAGAAACGGCGCCTTTTCCACATCCCAGATCAAGCACTTTAATATCTGGCCAATTCGGCACATGTTTCTTCACTAAAGCGATTACCCCTTCAGGGATTGTCCCCAGTTCCCACAAGTCTTGCACGATGGCAGGAAGGTAGGGGAACAAATGATCTTCCGTTCCACCCATGGACATGACCACACTTCTTTCAATTGCAGGCTTCAAACTTCACCCCGAATTTTAATCGAGAATTACACTTTCTGATCATTTTGCCTTTATTCTTAATTCCTATGAGCAGCTCATTCATTTTAGCTGCTCAGAATAATGGTTTTTAAACCCAGATTATGCATTAGCCTACGAATGACACGAATGAACACAAATAAAACCAATAAAATGCATTGGATTGTGTTTGGATGAAAATGTGTTCCCTGGTTTATTCGCAATTTTGTAGATATTTTTTGGTTTCATTCGCGTGATTCGCGGTTTATTGCATAATTTAGGTTAAAAAGTTCAGGCCATCGGGTTCAGATGCTTCCTTATATTCTCACCCTTTAGAACAAAGCTCTCCAATCCTTCAAAAGCCATCCCTTCCCGACACCTTCTCACAAAGATCCATTGTAATTGATTGTGAAAATCGCCCGGCCTACCCTTTCCCCTTCTGATGCGAAATTCCCGGTGCTCATTTATTTAGTAAAGAAACAGGGATTTTTTATTCTATTTTGATTTACGATTTCAAATGAAGGCACATGAAATATAATGTAGCCCATTCAAAAAACCAAATAAACCTCAATCAGGCATTAGACCACGAATGCACGCGAATGAACCCCGAAACACATTTTCATTCGGATATAATCCAATAGATTTTATCCCAGATTAAGCAATAGCCTACGAATGACACGAATGAACACAAATAAAACCAATAAAATACTTTGGATTGTGTCTGGATGAAAATGTGTTCCGGGGTTTACTCGCGATTGTGTAGATATTTTTTGGTTTCATTCGTGTGATTCGCGGTTAAATGCATTTTTTGGGTTTATTCGTGTTCATTCGTGTCATTCGCGGTTTAAAATTTCATTCGGGTTATTATTTTTGCTTTCGTGGGCGAATGCAAGAGCCGGGTTAGCTTTTTATTTGCGTTGTCATGGATTCATCGGGGATAAACATGGGAATGTATAACGGGTCGTCTATCCGTGGGATATTGGATTTCAAAACAGGTGCACGTGATGCCATGATGCTCTGCTGCACCCATTCGGGTTTATTGCCACTCTAACCTGTCCGGGATACTTCTTTTGCCACTCAATCCATTTTTACACCAAAGCTGGTTCCCACGCAAATTGCGGCTT
Organism: Calditrichota bacterium; assembly: GCA_013150955.1. Lineage (GTDB taxonomy): Bacteria > Calditrichota > Calditrichia > RBG-13-44-9 > J042 > JAADJD01. The sequence goes on along the minus strand of JAADJD010000008.1, from coordinate 4,049 downwards.
CAATCAGGGGCGAATTTCGTGGCACCAGGCGCTGTTTCCCCATGACCCTTTCAATGGGCACTGCAACCATATCCCGTCCCTTTAAGGCTACCATGTGATTGTATTTTTTCTCCACCGCCAGCTCCACCGCTTTCACGGCGTACTGTGTGGCCAGCAGCCGATCGTATGGCGTGGGAGTGCCACCGCGTTGCAGGTGTCCCAGAATGGCCACCCGACATTCGATGCCGGTTGCCTGTTCAATTTGACGGGCAATGACGTTGCTAACACCCCCCAATCGCTTGGGTTCGGCGGGATCGTCCACAATACGCTGGTAAACCTGCTCCCCACCTTTGGGACGGGCACCTTCCGACACCACGATAATGCTGAAGCGTTTGCCAAACCGATTGCGTCGGCGAATAGCGGCAATGATCTCGTCGATCTCATAGGGGATTTCGGGAATCAGGATAATGTCTCCGCCGCCCGCCAGCCCGGACTCCAAAGCCAGCCAGCCCGCGTTCCGTCCCATCACTTCGACCAGCATTACCCGATGATGGGATTGCGCCGTGGTATGCAGCTTATCGATCGCTTCTGTGGCAGTGTGCCGCGCCGAATCAAAGCCAAATGTTTGATCCGTCTCCATCAGGTCGTTGTCAATCGTCTTGGGCACGCCAATAACATTGGCGCCTTTCTGGGCCAGCTTCCCTGCGATGGTTAACGTGCCGTCGCCCCCCACACAGATGAGGGCATCCAGTCCCAGATCCCGGTAAAATTCCATGCAAACATCCGACTTGTCCACCGTTTCCTTTTTCCCATTCACCACTTCCAGCACGTTGAACGGATCCGTCTTATTGTCCGTCCCCAGAATCGTTCCGCCAATGGTTAGAATACCCGAGACTTTCTCATAGTCCAGAATGGTGAATCGACCTTCCAGCATGCCGCGGAATCCATCCAGAATACCCACCACCTCCATGCCATACTGATTAATGGCCGTTTTGGCCACACCACGAATCACGGCGTTCAGGCCGGGACAATCGCCCCCGCCGGTAAGGATGCCAATACGTTTTTTACCCATGGTTACGCTCCATCTGATTTCGGTTGATGTTGGGGTTTCCCCAGAATCGATTCCAGTTCCTTGCGGTCAACCACTTCTTTTTCCAGCAACGTCTGGGCCAGGGTTTCCAGCTTATCGCGATGTTGGATGATCAGATCCCTGGCCCTTCGGTAACAATCATCGATGATCTCCTGCACTTCTTGATCAATAATCTGAGCGGTTTTATCGCTCAGGAATTTTTCCCGTGGTGGGGCACCCAGAAATGGGGATTTATCGGTTTCGGACAATGAGAAATTGGGAAGGCGTTTGCTCATCCCGTAGACGAGCACCATGTTGCGGGCAATTTCGGTGGCGCGCTCGATGTCGTTGGCAGCGCCGGTAGATATGGTTTGAAAGACCACCTCCTCGGCAGCGCGTCCACCCAGCAAACTGGTGATTTTATCCAGCAGCTCTTCCCGCGTGAGCAGGTAGCGATCCTCCAGTGGCGTTTGCAGCGTGTAGCCCAGTGCAGCTACACCGCGGGGAACGATGGACACTTTGGCCACATAGTCTCCGTGAGGCAGGTAATACCCCACCAGTGCGTGACCGGATTCGTGGTAGGCTACCACCCGCCGCTCCTGCTCGTTGATGACTTTGTTGGGTTTTTTCAATCCGGCCACCACGCGTTCGATGGCCTCCTGAAAATCGGACATATCGATGCGATCTTTACCGCGCCGTGCTGCCAGCAGCGCCGCTTCGTTACATACGTTGGCGATGTCGGCGCCCACAAATCCCGGCGTCTGGGCAGCCAGCAGTTTTACATCCACATCATCCGCCAGGGGTAGATGGCGCATGTGCACCTCAAAAATGGCAATGCGACCGTTCAAATCGGGACGATCGACCACGATCTGCCGATCAAAGCGGCCCGGTCTTAACAGGGCGGGATCCAGCACGTCCGGGCGATTGGTTGCTGCCATGATGACTACCCCTTTACTGGAATCGAACCCGTCCATCTCCACCAGCAATTGATTCAGGGTGTTTTCCCGCTCGTCGTGGCCGCTCAGGATGGGCCCCGCGGCACGACTGCGACCGATGGCGTCAATTTCATCGATGAACACGATGCAGGGGGCTTTTTGTTTGGCCTGTGCAAACAGATCTCGCACGCGTGCCGCTCCCACGCCAACAAACATTTCCACAAATTCGGAACCGGAGATGCTGAAGAAGGGGACTCCGGCCTCGCCCGCCACTGCCTTGGCCAGGAGCGTTTTTCCCGTTCCCGGTGGGCCCACCAATAGCACCCCTTTGGGCATTTTACCACCCAGACGCTGGTATTTCGCCGGATTTTTCAAAAACTCCACTATCTCCCGGACCTCCTGAACCGCCTCGTCGATGCCGGCCACATCTTTGAATGTGATTTTGTTTTTTACATCTTCGGCAAAAATCTTGGCCCGGCTTTTCCCAAAAGTCATCACGTTGGGCCCGGTACCCATCCGCCGGAACAGATATCCCCACAACAAAATCAGAAAAAAGAAAGGCAACACCCAGTATAACAAAAACGTCTCGAACCAGTTGCTTTCCACCAATCCCCGATAATTCACATCATGATCCTCCAGCAGGGAAAGCAATTCCTTATCCTCCAGCGCCACCACCTTAAAGCCCAGTTGCACATCGGGTGGACGCCGTTTCAGCAGGGTTTTGAGTTTCTGATAAGCCGGGTGGGTGGTGTCGCTCACCGTTTCCCGAATGCTTTTCCAGGATTTAAACTTGCCCACAATTTTGGTTTCGCCGATCGCCACCTCATCCACCGCACCCAGCTGGACGTAATCCTTAAATTCTTTATAAGAGATTTCCGGGATTTGTTTGCTGACAAACCAGTACTGAAATCCGAAGAGCAGCAAAATGGCGATCAGATAATACAGGATGGAAAATTTCCAGCGTTTTTCCATGGCCCCCCCTGGTGATCGGACGATTCGTTACTTATTGAAAATTAATCGATTACAAAGATAGTGAACTCCATTGCCATAAGCAAGTGAATGTGACCGGGGAAGGGAGATGGTTTCCGGGAGGTGAGAATTGAGAATGCTTCTTCCTCCACGAAACAGGGGAATTTCCGGAAATCGATGACTCAATCGTAACGACGGGTGCATCATCTTCCCCCGGAAAAACCGATCTTTTTGGTGAAAAAGAAGGAAGAGCTTGTAAAAGTCCATTTTCAGGTGGTAATCATCCACATTTCTTCCCGGTTGAGTGCCTGGTACAAGGATCGACCCAGATTATGCATCCGCCTACGAATGACACGAATTAACACAAATAAAATTAATAAAATCCCTTGGGTTAGATCTGGATGAAAATGTGTTCCAGAGTTTATACGCGATTTTGTTGATATTTTTTAGTTTCATTCGTGTGATTCGCGGTTTAATGCATTATTTGGGCTAAAACGGTCAATCATTCATCCGTTGCGTCATCAATCCTCCTGGCTGAAGCAAGGAGTTCATAGAAATGCTCATTCATTAACACCCAGATTTATCTGGGTGGAGAGCTCCTATATGACAGGTAAGTGATAGAACCGTTTTAACGGTTTGGGTTGTCTGATGAGCACAACGGGTAAAAAATAATAAAAATACACTGGATTGTGTCTGGATGAAAATGTGCTTCGGGGTTTATTCGCGATTTTGCTGATATTTTTGGATTCATTCGTGTGATTCACAGTTTGAATGTATTATTTGGGATCAGGGATTTTTAAGTTTTCAGGCACCTCCAAACCTACCATCAACGCCTTGTAGTGACAAATCACCCATTTTTGGTTGAGGATATCCTGTTGATATTACAGGCGTTAGCAAAATTCCACTGTCAAACTCGGGTTAACTTTCTGATGGTCTTCATAAACCTGACTTTCATCCCATAAACCAGTGGTAATTCCAAAAGCAAACAGATTGAAAAAAGTTCAATCATCATCCGTGGAAATGGTTCGGGCAGCATTCAAATTAAAACCCATGTAATATACCGGAAGCCCTTTTTCAAAATATTGTAATCGAATGCT
>JAADJD010000006.1 GCA_013150955.1 Calditrichota bacterium | reverse complement strand
TGCCCTGAAAAGAAGAGAATGGTTTACGGGACTCTGGCAAAAATCCAAACAGTTTAAGTTGCCAGTTCAATTCTCTAATGCGTAATCTGGGATAATGCATAGCAAATTTACAATGTTAAACTCGTTGTGCTAATTCAGGTAAAAGCAGGTATTTAGAAAAACCGTTAGAACGATTAAGAATCAATAGGTTACGTTATCCATTTCTCCTGGCTGAAGCCAGGAGCTAATAGAAATTCTCACATTAACACCCAGATTTATCTGGGTGGACAACTCCTATAGTAACAAAAAATTACAGAACCGTTTTAACGGTTTGGGTTGTCTAATTAGCACAACGGGTAATGTTAAATAAAAGACCGCTCTAATTTAAATTAAAAATGTTTAACCAATTTCTTCAGTGTTTAATTTTTAACTATACAAAAGGAGATATAAAATGAAAACACTATTTTTTAATGTCATGATAATAATTTTATTTTTATTTTCCTGTATAAAAAATCCTACAGAACTTGAAATAAAAAAACAATACTTAATGCCTTTAGAAAAAGGAAATACATGGAATTATAAGTCAGTTCATGGTGACATGACTTCATATTTTAAATTTGAGGTATTAAACGAAATTACTATTAATGGTAAAAAATATGTAATCCTTGATTCGAATACAGTTGCACGAAATGATAATAACGGTCTTTTATTAGCGGGATACAATTATGAAGGTCAAGGCAAAATATATGATGATATATTTTTCAAATATCCAATTAAATTTGGAGAAACATTTTCATACACACCACTAGATAAAGATGAGGAACCTTATAAATTTAAAGTCAGTTCTGGTAGTATTCATGTTCAGGCAGGTCAATTTAATTGCTATGTTTATAAGTTTATTGATAATAATGGAAAGGAAGTTTTTCCATTTTTCTATTTTACCCCAGGAATCGGATTAATAAAAATAGAATTTGAAGCAGATGAAAAAGAAAAAATAGAATTAATTTCGTATAAATTAGAATAAGAGTTATTGATGATTTTTTCCCGTTGTGCTAATTAAATCAGAACATGTTTGATATGGTTTAATTCATTAGCGAATTCATATTTGTTCAAATATTTTAGCAAAGTGAATGCGGTAATTTTTGTTAAAATGCGGATGGCTAAGCCACGGAACGTCTTAGCATAGTTCTTTTGAATCTGAAACTGGTCACACAATTGGGAGAAAATCGTTTCGATTCTTCTCCTCAGATAGCGAAACACAGCCGGTTGTTTTCGGTAGTTTTTCTGATTCATTCGCATGGGAGTAATCAGGAACAGGCGATTCTCTTCAAATAATTCCAGTTGCAAGGGATTGCTCAGGTAAGCTCGATCTCCCAATAGAGGACAATTCGGGTAATAATGGCGAATATCTTTAAGATATTCAATATCATGGACATGGGCTTTAGAGAGATCAAAATGAGTCATAACGCCATTTACAGTAGCAACCCCATGAAGTTTATAGCCAAAGTAGGGTTGATCGTGAGCCGCACAATAGCCGAAACTGGGTGCGCTTTGATAGTCTTCTCTACAGATTCGCGCTCTTTTTGCCCGAGAGAATCGCACGATCGGCAGAAGCATGGAATCAATGAGAAAAAAGTTTTCATGTTCCACAAGTTGTTCAACTATACGGATGCGAAATTTCTCGATTAAATGGTGAAGTTGTTTTTCTTCGGCGATTGAAGCGGGAGCGTTCAATCAAGTTCGGAAATTGCTCTTTGTAATTATTATGCAACAACTTGAATAAATAGTTTTCGCTGTCAATCATGAGACTCTCAGAAAGCAGACTCAGGGCAATGGCTTCCACATCGGAGAATTTCGGTTTTTTGCCTCGTCTAGGTAAATTTCCGTCCGGATCAAGAAGATTCTTCAAAGATCGTTTGACAATGGCTGAATTTTTATCAAACCTATCACGGAGATTGTGCATGGCATTATTCCTTGTTTTTGTTAACTTTATCAACTCAATTATAAAGAAATATAATGCCATTGCCAATCTCCTTTTTTATTAGCACAACGGATTATGCATTACAAAAAATTTAGTCAAGACTATTTCAATTTTTCCAAATACAAAAAAGAAACAAAAACCAAACTTGTCTGCTCTCACTTAAGTAATATCATCTTCTTTACTCCTATAAACGGTTCTTGCCCAAAAGATTGTACTTGTAACTGGTACAGGTAAATACCACTAGGGACGATTTGCCCATTCTCATCACGCCCATCCCACATCACGGTATAAGTTCCCGGCGTTTGCAACCTCCGAACCAACGTACGGATTTTCTGACCCAAAGGATTATAGATAGCTAACCACACCTTACTTCGATGCATAATCTGGTACTTAATATGTGTAATAGGATTAAAAGGATTGGGATAGTTTGAATACAAAATTACTCCAGAAGGGATGAATCCCATCTCACTAAATTGAAAACCTACGATTCGCAAATTTTCATACCAGGCGATTTTATCATCATCAAATGAAGCCGAAATAACATCTACATCTCCGTCACCATCAATATCCGTTGCAAAAACAGAACTCGCCCCATCCGCATCTGAGGTTATTACATATGTTGAAAAATTTCCTTGCCCATCATTCTCATACCATGCAATTTTATCGTCGTAAGTAGAAGCTGAGAGAACATCCGGATCTCCATCACCGTCAATATCCGCAGCATAAACCGATCTTGCTCCATTTGCCGAAGTAGAAATTATGTGCGCTGTAAAATTCTGATTTCCATCGTTTTCATACCAATAAATTTTATCATCGACTAACGATGCCGAAAGTACATCCATATCTCCATCCCCATCCACATCCACCGTATAAATTGATCGCACATTCTTTGGATTTGAACTAATCACCCTAGAAGTAAAATTTCCATTTCCGTCGTTTTCATACCAGGTAATTTTATTAGCATCGGATAAAGCTGATAACACGTCCATGTCCCCATCACCATCAAGATCAGTACTGTATACCGCATAGACTCCAAATGCATCGGTTGCAATGATATGTGGTGTAAAATTCCCTTTACCATCATTTTCGTACCACTCAATCTTATTATCAAAAAAGACCCCACAAAGAACGTCTTGATCTCCATCGCTATCGAGATCTGCTGCAAATACAGAACGCGCACCATCTACCTCAGTCGATATAATCCATTCAGTAAATCCTTCCTGACCATCATTCTCGTACCAGGAAACTTTATCTCCTGAAAAAGAAGCCGAGACTAAATCCATATCTCCATCACTATCTATGTCAACAACGTATACTGAACTTGCACCATCTACTTCGGTACTGATCACATGATGAATAAAATTCCCCTGGCCAATATTTTCATACCACGCAACTTTATCATCCCTAAAAGATGTTGAGGTAATATCGATATCTCCATCTCCATCAATGTCCGTGGCATAAACGGAATTTGCACCATCCGCTTTAATTGTCAACACATGCTTGGTAAAATTCTCATAGCCGTCATTTTCAAACCAGGAAATTTCATTATTTCCGGTAGAAGACGTTAAAATGTCAATGTCTCCATCTTCATCTAAATCTATTGCATAAACGGAAGATGCACCATCGATTTCTTGCGCAACCACATGTGTAACAAAATTGTTATTACCCTTATTTTCATACCAAACAATTTTGTCATCAATATATAATGCAGCTAACACATCCATATCACCATCGTTATCGATATCCTCAACAAAAACTGCATAAGCACCATTTGCATGATCCGAAATCACTTGTTCTTTAAATTCCCCGCCTCCTCTGTTTTCATACAAGGTAATCTTATCCCACTTGTATAAGGCGGTTATTATATCGACATCATTGTCTCCATCAATATCAGATGCATATATAGATCGCGCTCCATCTGCCGAAGTAGAGATCACCCGTTCGGTAAAATTTTGCTGCCCATCATTTTCATACCATGAAATTTTATTATCAATGTAAGAAGCCGAGAGCACATCGTTATCACCGTCTTTATCCAAATCTACTGCAAAGACGGAACGCACCCCATTAGCTGTTGTGGTTATAATATGTGTTGTAAAATTACCCTTCCCGTTATTCTCATACCATGCTATTTTATCGTCGAAATACGAGGCAGACAAGACATCAATATCACCATCCTCATCAATATCAATTGCATAAATCGATTCAGCTCCGTCCGCATCGTTAGAAATAATGTGAGAAATAAAATTTCCGTGGCCATTGTTTTCGTACCACACAACTTTATTATCACGAGACGAAGCAGACAATACATCTATAAATCCATCTCTATTTAAATCTATGGCGAAAACAGAACGTGCACCGTCCGCACTATCGGTAATAATTCGAACTGTGAAAACACCGTTACCTGTATTTTCATACCAAGCAATCTTGTCATCACCAGAAGAGGCTGAAAGCACATCTAAATCGCCATCGTTATCGAGATCAGCCGAATAAACAGAAGTTGCCCCCAGAGCTCGGTATTCACCTCCAACAATTGTATGGGGCTGGAAATTCACCTGAGAAATAACATACATATAAAACAATAAGACAAAATAAATCACGGATCTGAAAAGTTTCATGAATTGCCTCCTAAAATTTATTTAAAATTTAAAGGAAAAAAGTCCACCATTATTTAAGAAGCAGCTTTTTAATAGCATGGCAATTCTCACTTCTAAGATAAATATAACTTTGTGATTAGATGTAAAAGAACCTCCTTCTAGTAAAAGTTTTTAATCGACTTAAAAATCCACAATTGATCACTACGCATATTCCAGACCGTTCGATAACATTTTCATAAAGTTTTAATCTGGTAAAATTCAGAAAAACACGGGTTAATTAACTCACCATATCACCATTTTTATTATGCACGAATAAAATTTTTTTATTCTTAAAAAAACAAATTCAATTAATTCATATAACAACTTTTATTTTTACTTGTACAAAATTTAAGCCAACATTTATAAATACTTAAATTTCATTTAATTATGCAACTCACACACAAGCATTTAAACCAAGTTTATCAATTTGTGTCAATTTTTTTTGACATTTGGTATAAAACCCATTAGACTACGAATGACACGAACTCACACAAATAAAATCCATTGGATAATATCTGGATGAAAATTCGTTTCGGGGCTTATCCCAGATTATGCATTAGCCTACGAATGACACGAATGAACGCGAACAAAAATAATAAAATCCGTTTGATTATTTGGATAAAAACTGTGTTCCTGGATTTAATCGATATTTTGTTGATATTCATTGGATTCATTCGCCTGATTCGTGGTTTTTGTGTATTATTTGGGTTTATTCGCGATTTTGTAGATATTTTTTGGTTTCATTCGTGTGATTCGCGGTTTAATGCATTATTTCGGTTCATAAAATGTTTGATTGATACGGATGCGTCGCTGACCGTTTTGAGGGTCTGATCGACCGCTCCTCCCTTATGTTAAAATTTAAAATTCAACTCACACAAACCAACCGAAAATTGGCCGTCCAGCGGTTGCACAAACGGTTTCATCCAATTATATTAAATATTCGGCTGAATGGGAGGAAGTGCATTGCTTATTCAATATATGGTGGTAATCTTGTTCTCCATTCTGGTATGGTGTAATTTGATGGCTGCAGACTCGGAATGGGACACGCCTTACGAAAAATCGGGCTTCCAGAAAACGCCCCGTTATCCGGAAACGGTGGCATTTTGCCAGCAACTGGATGAGTTTTCCCCCTGGGTACATTTCACCGATTTCGGACGCAGTCCCCAGGGAAGGCGATTACCTTTGTTAATTGTCGATCGCGACGGTCAATTTGAGCCTGTTGCGCCATCGGATCGGCAGAAAGCGGTGGTGCTTATCCTGGCCGGTATCCATGCAGGTGAAATTGATGGCAAGGACGCCGGGCTAATGTTGATCCGCGATCTGGTCGTTTACAAACGACACCTTCAGTTGCTTGACCAGGTCACCCTTCTTTTCATCCCCATCTTCAATGTGGACGGTCACGAACGGTTTGGGCCCTTCAATCGGATCAATCAAAATGGGCCTGAGGAAATGGGCTGGCGAACCACCGCGCAAAATCTGAATCTCAACCGGGATTTTCTCAAGGCCGACGCTCCCGAAATGCGCGCCTTCTTAAAATTGTTCAACCAATGGCTGCCGGATCTGTTGATCGACTGTCATGTAACCAATGGGGCAGACTATCAGTATGAATTGACGTACATTATTGATAAATCTCCCCTGTTGCCCACCCCTTTAAGAAGCTGGGCGCGAGACGTTCTGGAACCGCAATTTGTCCAATACATGCAAGCCGCTCAAAAGCTGGTTTTTCCTTACTTCTGGATTCGGGATCGAAAAAACTTGCAGCAGGGGCTGATTCACCCCACATTAAGCCCTCGTTTTTCGACCGGTTACGGATCCATTCAGAACCGAATTTTCATTTTGCTGGAAACGCACATGCTTAAACCCTATAAAAATCGGGTCGAGGCAACTTACGCGGCGCTGAAGAGCCTGCTAACGATTGTGAATCAGCAGGCCAGAACGTTGCTCACCCTGAACCGCAAAGCCGATCAACAAACCGCAGAGCAGTTGATTGGTCGCTGGCTACCGCTAAAATTCCAGGTGAACACCCGGGATACAACCTGGGTCGATTTTCAGGGCGTGGATTATCAGATTTCCCGCAGCGACATTTCCGGTGCAAAGTGGATTCAGTATGGGGACACCCCTCGAACCTATCGCATTCCCTTTTTTGACTAGCTGATCGTCCAGGATTCGGCACGGATTCCCTATGCCTACCTTATCCCGCCCCAATGGACACCGGTCATCCAGCGATTGAAATGGCATGGTGTACGAATGCATTACCTGCTCAGGGACACTGTTCTAACGGTTCACAGTTACCGATTTGAGGACCCTGCCTGGCGGGAACGCCCCTTCGAAGGACGTCATCTGATGACCTATCGCTATGTTCCCATTGAAGAAACCCGATCCTTTCCAGCAGGAACCGTGGTAGTCTTTATGAATCAGCGAACCAACCGGGTGGTGGCGCATCTGCTGGAGCCGGGCGCACCCGATGCCCTGGTGGTCTGGGGATTCTGGAACGCCATCTTTGAACAAAAAGAATATGCCGAATCCTATAAACTGGAGCAACTGGCCCGAAAGATGCTGGCGGAAGATCCGACATTACAGGAGACTTTTTTAAAGCAACTGAAGAGCGACTCGGCTTTTGCCGCCAATCCCCGTGCCCGCCTTTACTTTTTCTATCGGCGTTCCCCTTACTGGGATCAACAACTAAATCGCTATCCCGTGGGCAAATTGATGCAAAAAGTCCCGTTGCCGGTCACAATCCAATCGCCTATTCTTCAAAATTGAGTTAAAAAACGATGGAAACCAACGCGTTTTACAATGCTTTCGATTTTGAGCGAATGGACCCCACATCGGGGCAGGATTATCGCACGCCCTTTCAACAGGATCGCGATCGGATCATTCACAATGCGGCCTTTCGGCGTCTGCAGGCAAAAACTCAGGTCTTTTTATCCGGTGAATACGATTTTTACCGCACCCGCCTCACCCACTCAATTGAAGTGGCCCAGATTGGCCGTTCCATTTGCAATCACCTGCGGGCTTCCTCTCCCTTCTTAAATGCACATTTTTACGTGGATCCCGATCTGGTGGAAGCAGCCTGCCTGGCTCACGATCTGGGCCATCCACCATTCGGCCATGCGGGGGAACGCACCCTGAACCGTCTGATGCGCGACTACGGCGGATTTGAAGGCAATGCGCAAACACTGCGCATCATCACCGAAATCCTGTTTTCCCGGGGCACGCACCGATATGGGATGAACCCCACCCGGGCATTCATGGATAGCGTCATGAAGTATAAAGTATTACTGAGTCAGAGCCGAAACATCCGGAATCATTTTCTTTACGACGATCAGGAAAAATATGTGGATTACATTTTTGGCGGGGCCTCGTTACCGAATCCGTTAAAAGATGAGGAGGTGCTAAATACATTTCGCAGCATCGAATGCCAGATCATGGACTGGGCCGACGATACCGCGTACTCCCTGAACGATATTGTGGACGGGATTCATGCCCGCTTCATCACCATCACCCGATTGGAGAAATGGGCCCAGGAGCAATCGTTAACCCGACAGGAGGCCCGCTGGGTTGATCAGATTTTAAATGTTATGTCCACCGGCGAAGTGGATCGTGCGTTTGCCCGTAAAATTGGGGAATTCATTCAGGCCTGCGAGCTGGAAGAATGGCACAATTTCCTGAGCAACCGCAGCAACCGCTATCGTTTTCGATTAAAAATCTACGCCACCATCAAAAAGGAATGCCATTTTTATAAGCGGGTGGCACGGGAGCTGGTATTCCGCTCTCCCCAATTGCATCAGCTGGAGTATAAATGGGACACGATTCTGGAGCGGCTTTTTCGGGCATTCACATCCCACTATCTGTCGGGCCAGGCCCGCCCCTTAAAACTTTTGCCTGATCACACCGATCAGATGATCCAGCAAACCAACGATCCGGAGCAAAAAGCGCGCATCATCTGCGACCACATTGCGGGAATGACCGACGGATTCGCAATTCGCACCTACAAACGCCTGTTCGATCCCGATTTCGGTTCCATCATTGATCTGGTTTAGCCGATGACGAATGGCCGATTGCGGGATGCATAAGCACGCGTTTAACCTAAATACTGCTTAAACCGCGAATCGGGCGAATTAATCCGAAAAATATAAACAAAATCGTGAATATACCCCGGAACACATTTTTCATCCAGATATCATTGAATGGATTTTATCCCAAATTGTGGTAATCCACGAATCATGCGAATGAATTCGAAAAAAATCAACAAAATCGCGAATATATCCGGGAGAACGTTTTTCATCCAGATAGAATCCAGTGCATTTTATTATATTTATTGGGACTAATTCGTGTAATTCGTAGGCGAATGCATAAACTGGTTTTTTATTTGTGTTATTTTGTGTAATTCGTAGGCTCTAGCACAATAAGGGATTTAATCCACCTGTATTTTTCAGGATTGAGCATGATTCAAATCGCTCATTTTCAAAAAATATCGGGTGGGATACGGGAATGGATCATTTTACTGGAAGTGTTGTATCCTCACGTATTTGCCAGATCGAACGGTATGTCCCTCTCCATCTGAACCAAAGCCCATTTCAATCGTTTATGGATAAATGTAGAAAAAACAAAGCCCTGCTGCCCAATCCAAAAAACCAAAAGCATTTGACAAGTCATACGGGTTTTATTATATTTGGATCGTTTGAGGAAGTGAGACTATCTGGGGCCGTAGCTCAGTTGGGAGAGCGCGTGAATGGCATTCACGAGGTCAGGGGTTCGACTCCCCTCGGCTCCACTACCATAATCAATGGACCTGAATGGAATTTATCATCCTAACGGTTCTGGTGATCCTGGCGGCGATCCTGTTCACACTTTCCGGTCGACAGAAACGGGCAATTCGAAATCGACGAGAACAGATTTTACAGCGCATGCGAGAACGTCAATTGAGCCGTCAGCAAAATCAGGAAAAGGGAACTTGAAAGCAATTGCTTCATTTTAGATTAGTGGAAAGGGCGCCGTACCCAAGTGGCTAAGGGAGAGGTCTGCAAAACCTCGATTCGGCGGTTCGAATCCGCCCGGCGCCTCCAATTTCTCCCTTCATTTCCTTCCTTCCCCATGCACAATATTTGAATTCGGTGAGAATCCTTACTAATTTTCCTTTGGACTAACAATGTGACCGGGGCAACCGAAAATTCTATTGGACTGAAACGAAAGACCGAAAGCGACGCGTACTCATGAAGCATATCATTGACCCTGCCCAATGGATCTTTAAAGACACCGAACAAAGCACGTTTAAATCCTGGTTTCTGAAAGTTCGAAAATTAGCAGAATTAGTGCAGTACCGGGGAAAACTTCCGGAGCACCGGTTTCTGGAATTTTACGAAAACATCATCCACGCCCTGGAGGGTGCCGAATCCATTCCCATCTTCAATTTTCTGCAAAAATATATCCCCCGTCTGCTGGATCACGACCTGAATCAGCATACCATTCTTATTGGCATTTCCGACTTGCGAACACTTTTGCTGGAAACCATCATCGAACATCCCAATCTGAACCGCGAAAGCCGAAATTACTGGATCTCTCAGGTGCTGGAGTTGTTCGACAATATTCAGGGACACATTTTAAAACTGTGCGCCGATTACAAGGAACAGAAAACATCTGCGATTCGAAAAAGCACCCATTTAACCCTGCAGGGAATCCCGGCTATCATCTTTGAAATCGAGAAAGACCGTTTTGTGGGATCCGGTAAATATAGTCCCACGTTTTACCAGTGGTTCCGCAATGAAATCGACTTTGGCGATCCTTCCCCTGACTGGAAAACATTAATTCATCCTGATGATGTTCCCATTTTTCAGAATATTCTGGAGCACTGTAAGCAGAACCTGATCCCTTTTTACGAAGTGAAGTACCGCCTGAAAGGAACAGGTGACCTCTGGCGTCAGGTCATCGAACGGGGAAAGATCCATTACAGCCAGAAAGGCGACACCCTCTCGTTTTCGGGAATCATCATCGAACAGCGGCCGGGACAGGATGAGCAGACGCTACTCAATCGGTTCCTGACGCAGATAGAAAATGCTCGCTCCCGACAAAAGGATCTGCTACTGGTCATCCGCGCCACCCTGGAAGTGGTTTTCGCTTCCCCAATTCTGGGACAATTTCTCCCGGTAAAAGAGCCCCATCCCGCGAGTCTGGATGCCATCTTCCCTTCGCCCCTGTTAGAACAAATTAAGAACAAACTGGATTTACTGGCACAACAGCAAAAGGCATCGGTAACCATTGGATTTACCGTTTCCGGTAAACCCCTGTCCCTGGAAATTGCTCGTTTTCCCCTACAGGATCAGGTTCAATGGTTTCTGTTTTTTGCACCGCGGATTTCCCGGGAAACGGAACGGGTTCCCGAAAATTTTCTGCAGCGGCTTAACCTGTTGTTCGAAAATCGGCTGGAAATTTCCGGGGACTTCAGCATCGATGCGGTGTTGAAGCAGGCCATGCAACTGGCCCGGAAGTTGATTCCGGCAGCTCAGGCCGGCAGCCTGTTGGTGCGAGAAGACAAAGGGTTTCGGTTTCGCGAGGGATTTGGCTTTTCGATGGACAAATTACGCAATGTGGTCCTGTTTCAACCCTCATCCGAACAGTCAGATGTTCAGGCCCTGCAATTGCGGGAAATGAAAAACGGCTCGCGGGTCATCCACGTAGAACAGATCCGCAAGGAAGCCCGGCGCACCCTCCCCGAAAAACAATATGAATGGCTACGCAAATATGGCCGGCTGGATGAAATTAACCACACCCTGAGCGCCCTGATTCAAATCGATGGGGAACCATTTGCCATCCTGAACCTGGACTCCTTCGAAAAAGAGAATCCATTCACAGAATTTGATCAAAAATTGATGGACTTGCTCAGTCAGCAACTGGCGGATACGGTAAAAATCATCCAGCTGGTTCAACGATTAAAGGAAAGCGAGACCAATTACCGGCAGTTGTTTGAACGCTCCCCCATCGCCATTTACATTTTACAGGACAATCGCTTTAAACTTTTTAACCCGAATTTCCTGAAACTCACCGGATTGACCGAAGAAGAGGCCCGCAAGATTGATGTGTGGGATCTGGTTCACCCGGATGACCGTCCCACCATGCAAAAGCGCGCCATGGCCCGTCTACGAGGAGAAAAGCCGCTATCGGAATATGAATTTCGGCTGGTCAACAAAGCCGGAGAAGTGTTGAATTGCCTGGGTTCCTTCACGCGCATTCAGTTTAACGGAAAGCCGGCCATTCTGGGCGAAATCATGAACATTACCCGGCTGAGACTGCTGGAAAAGCAGTTGTTACAGGCGCAAAAGATGGAAACCGTGGGTACCCTAACGGCTGGCATTGCCCATGATTTCAACAATATACTGGGAGCCATTCTTCCCAGCGCCCAGCTTATCCAGGACGATCCTCAGAATCCAGCCAATGCCTCTCGGGCGCGAATTATTGTGGAAATGGCACAACGCGCATCGGAACTTACGCATCAGCTGCTCTCGTTTGCTCGTGCCGGGGAATTTCACAAACAGGTGGTCAATCTGAATGAATTGATTCGCAATAATCAACAGATTCTGGAAAAACTATTGCCCAATCGCATTCAACTGGTTCTGGAATTGAGCGAGGATACTCCACTGGTGGAAGGCGATCCCAATCAAATCATCCAAATGATCATCAACATGGTGATTAACGCCCGGGATGCGATTGAAAAGGATGGACAAATCATCATTCGCACCGCTTCCAGGGTAGCCCGGGTCTCCCGATTGATCACCGTGGGCACCCTGCGACCCGGTAAATATGCCGTTATCACCATAAAAGATAACGGTTGCGGTATTCCCGATCACCTACGCGATAAAATTTTTGATCCTTTCTTTACCACCAAACCGGTCGGAAAAGGCACCGGCCTGGGCCTGAGCACCGTATACGGCATTGTGAAACGCCATAAAGGGTGCATCAACCTGCGCACCCGTCCTGGCAAGGGTACCGCATTCGAAATCTTCATTCCAGCAACCACCAAAACACCAGAACAACCCACCCGCAAGCAGGCCCCCAAACAGCTGGTGTCTTCGCAATCCCTCACCGCTCTGGTCATTGACGATGAAGATCATTTGCGGGAAATTCTGGGCCTGATGTTATCCGAATTGGGCTTCCGCGTGCTGAGTGCCGAGACCGGTAAACGAGGAATCAAGTTATTCCGCGAACACAGGGACGAAATTGATTTGATCATCCTGGATCACGTGATGCCCGAACTCAATGGAAAACAAACGCTGGAAATCCTCCGCCAGATCAAACCGGACGTGAAGGTGCTTCTGGCCACCGGATATGGGGATCACAAATCTCTGACCGATCTTTACCACATGGGCGTGGATGGTTTGCTCACCAAACCCTTCACCTTCGAGCAGTTGAAAGAAAAGATTCAGGAAGTGCTGGTGGGTGAACCGGGGACGTGAGGGATTTGAAGAGTGCAACCCGTTTGATCAAGCTGAATTCCGGAGCACGGATCACTTTTCCCTATCCTTATCCCCAACACCCATACCATTCTACCCGGATAATTTCCCGGATTTACAAACCAAAATTTTTCATTAGATTACCAATGTACGCGAATGGATACCCGTAATCCCAAATGATGTATGAAACCGGGAATCCTACGATTTCATTCAAAATATCCACAAGATCGCGATAAACCCAAATAATGCATTAAACCGCGAATCACGCGAATGAAACCAAACCATATCCACAAAATCGCGAGTATACCCCGAAACAAATTTTCATCCAGATAGAATCAAGTGCATTTTATTATTTTTATTGGCGTTAATTCGTGTAATTCGTAGGCTAATGGATAAGCTGGGTTAATATTCGTGTTCATTCGTGCAATTCGTGGTCTAATTCATAATCTGGGTTAATTCGTGTAATTCGTAGGCTATTGCATGATCTGGGTTGATTGTTCAATATGGAATGAAATTGGATCCTGGGGCGAATATGTTTGGGGCGGGAGATTAAAAATCAAAAGCGCCGCTGTGATTTCGTTCTGGCGGCGCTTTGGTCATTCAAATCCATCGGCGACAGCGGTTGTCAGTCAAGTGGATGCCGTGGTCACCTCGGCCACCTCCACCGGTTTGTGATGCAAGACGCCATCCAGTTTCAATTCTCCGCGCGCCATTTCCACCGTGGTGACTTTCCCGGCCTTCAGGTACTCCTGCAAGGCTTGCGCCGCCACCCAGGGATCCACCGTGTCGCCACAGGTAAATACATCCACCGCCGCATATCGATATTCCGGCCAGGTGTGAATGGCCAGATGCGACTCGGCAATCACCACCACTCCGCTCACTCCGTGAGGATTGAATTCATGAAATGTGGAGGTCACAATGGTGGCGCCACTTTCCAGGGCTGCCCGCTTCATATACATTTCAATGCGCTCCCGATCATTCAAAATATCGGCATCACACTCAAAAAACTCCGCCAGAATATGACGTCCCAGTGCCTTCAATTTCCCATCCTCCTCTGTTAATTAATAATTCACAATTAATATCTCTGCCGGCTTTTTGGTCAGGTTTTTTACCACCAGTTTGTTGTCGAAAAAGATGTAAAAACAATCGCCACGATTCACGATGCGCTTTTCTTTGTCCACGGTCAGCTCCAGCCGGCCGCGCACCACAAATCCAAATCCCTCATCCTCTTCGAAATTCTCGCTGTACTCCGCCTGCGCCTCCAGCGTTAACAAAACCGGCTCCATTTCCAGATATTTCAATTTGGGAATCAAATTCTCAATCCGATAAAACTTGCCCTTCTTCTCCACCACCCGCTCTTTTCGGGTGTAAATGTTTTTTTCTCGATCCTCCAGATCGCTGAAGAAGGTTGCCAGATCCACCCCCAGCACATCCAGCACCTGCTTGAGCGTGGTGATTGACGGTACCGTTTTATCGCGCTCCAGCTGGGAAATAAATCCTTTGGTCAAATCTGCCTTTTCCGCCAATTCTTCAATGGTCAACCCCCGCAAGCGCCGCAAACGTCGAAGCTTAGGTCCTAATTTCAAATGAATGTCACCTTCCTTGAAGTTTTAGTATCATAAACATTTTCTTTATTAAAGCGACCAAATATATGAAACCGATTTTTGAGATTCAACCCCATTTTAAAATTTTTCTAAAACTTTCGTTTATAATACTAAACAAAATGGTCCGCAGTAATTCTCCCACAAACCCTGATATATCAACGGACACACTGGCATTGGATAATCCAGTCACTAAAAAGTTACACCCGTATTTCATAAAATGAATCGATTGCTTCGACGCAGTGAAGATTGCGATTTTTTAGAGAGGGTTTCAGTGCGATTTTTTAACCCAAATAATGCATTAGCCTACGAATTACACGAATGAGTACCAATAATAATATGATGCACTTGATTCTATCTGGATGGAAATGTTTCCCGGGATATATTCGCTATTTTGTTGATATGATTCGAATTCATTCGAGTGATTCGCGGTTCTAATGCATAATCTGGGTTTATTTATTCGTGTTCATTCGTGTCATCTGTAGGCGATCGCATCATCCGGGTTTATCGGGAATTCGGGGAACTTATCCCAGCAGCAGAGGGCTTTTCGGTTAACTTTCGTACAGTGCTTTTTGCGGCTGTACTTTCTCGGCTGGCGGCAGCGTTTTCCAGCGTTTGTGCATCCAGAAATACTGTTCCGGGTGCTGACGTACAAACTGTTCCAGTACCTGATTGTAGCGGGCCGTAACGGTTTCCACGTCAGCACCCAAATCCCCCGATCGCTCATCTTCCGGCAGGGACAAATCAATCAACCCCAGCCGAAAGCGACGCGGGCCCACCCGGATGGCATAAGCAAAGGTAAGAGGGGCATCGCTTTTCAGGTGCAGCAGGGCCGCGCCGGGTGGCGTGGAGGCCAGCCGCCCAAAGAAGGGGACGAAAACACCACGGGTACCCATGTCCTGATCTCCCAACAATCCCACCAATTTCCTCTGCTCCAGCGCTTTCAGGCAGTTGCGGACGGCGTGACGGACGTAAACAATGTCCATGTTCCATCGCCGGCGCAGGCTGGCCATGTGCCGATCCACCCATTCGTTTTTCTGCCGCTTCTGGATGACCGTTGCGTGATGAGGCCAGCGGGTGGCAAAATAAGCGCCTGCAATTTCCCAGCTCCCGAAATGCCCGGAAACCATCACCAGCCCCTTCCCCTGCCGCCGATAATTCGAAAACAATTCCGGCGTCTCCAGTTCAACCATCGCCTCCAGTTCGGCAAAAGTCAAGCGACCCATTTTTAAAAATTCCAGGGCCATCAGCGCAAAATGGCGATAACAGGCATACGCCAGGGCATTCCGCTCAGAGACAGATTTTTCTGGAAAAGCCAGCTGCAGATTTTTCAGGGTGACTTCCCGGCGAATTCCAATCACCCGATAAGCCAGAAAGGCCAGTCCCGAAGCCACTGCGTTCAGCCAGCCCCAGGGCAATAAATAAACCAGGGCCTCTAAACCGCGGTAGGCCAGGTATTCCAGCATATGTTGCCAACGGCGTCCCACCCGCATCATCCTTTCTTCAAAGTCGGGATAAGATAAGGGATACAGCAATTAGCGGAAAGTTCTTTTTCGAATGACACCGTCTCATGAAACCCGCCTGACTCATCCCTTGATTACCCCAATGGGTTTCAGTTTGGCCACCTTCTTGCTGATTCCAGCCCTGTGCATGACGTCCACGACTTCCGACACGTCTTTGTACGCGTGGGGCATTTCTTCGGCCACCGTACGCATACCGCGCGCCTGAACAATGACCCCCTGCTTGCGCATCTCTCCAATCAGATCCTTCCCCTTGCCTTCTTTCAGCGCCTGATGGCGACTTTTGACCCGACCCGCTCCATGACAGGTGCTGCCAAATGTCTCGTCCATGGCCCGTTCTGTGCCCACCGCCACAAAGGAATAGCGCCCCATATCTCCCGGAACCAGCACCGGCTGGCCAACGGATCGATACACTTCCGGGGTTAGCGGATGTCCCGGTGGGAAGGCCCGCGTGGCACCCTTGCGATGCACGCACACCTTTTTTGTTCGCCCGTTAATCTGATGTTCTTCAATCTTGGCGATGTTGTGGCAAACATCGTACACCAGGCGGAAACCTAACTCTTTTTCGGAAATTCCCAGCGCATCCATGAAGCTTTTGCGGGCAAGGGACATGATCACCTGCCGATTGGCCCAGGCAAAATTGGCGGCTGCGGCCATGGCTCCCAGATAATTTTGTCCCTCTTTAGATTGAATGGGTGCGCAGGCCAGTTGCTTATCCGGCAGCACAATGCCGTACTTGCTGGTGGCATTGGCCAGAACACGCAGATAATCCTCACACACCTGATGCCCCAGTCCCCGCGAACCGCAATGAATCATGACCACGATTTGTCCCGGAAATAATCCCAGGGCTTCCGCGGCTGCGGCGTCATAGATTTCCTGCACCACCTGAACTTCCAGGAAGTGGTTCCCTGAACCCAGGGTGCCCACCTGATCCTGTCCCCGTTCAATTGCCCGCGGACTGACGGCCTCGGGATTGGCCATCTGCAAACGGCCTTTCTCCTCGGTGCGTTCCAGGTCTTCGGGATAGCCATAGCCGTACTCGACTGCCCAGGCAGCACCATCGCGCAACACACGTTTAATTTCCTGGCGGGATAACTTTCGTAGCGCACCATGGGCACCCACTCCCGTCGGGACATTCTGAAACAGGGTTTGAACCAGTTTTTCCAGCCGGGGCTCGACCTCTTCCAGCGTGAGATTCGTTCGGGCCAGGCGTACTCCGCAATTGATGTCGTATCCCACGCCGCCGGGAGAAATCACCCCACTGTCCAGATCGGTCGCTGCCACGCCTCCAATGGGAAACCCATACCCCCAGTGAATATCCGGCATGGCAATGGAATATTTTTGAATGCCGGGTAGCGTGGCCACATTGATCACCTGCTGGATGCTTTCATCTTCCTTGATAATGGATTCCAGCATCTTCCGGGAGGCATAAATTTTACCGGGCACCCGCATGCCTTTGACTGGCGGGATAATCCAGGTCACTTCATCTATCTGCTCAATCTTTACGTCACGATATGTTAAGGTCGTCATGGGCTTCACCCCCTGTTTTTTTCATATTTTCCCCTCAAATATACCGATTTTTAAGGTCTGCAAAAACCGATCTTTGCCAAATCTTTTTACGCCGGCGGGTAAATAAAATTTTCTGCCCTTCATCGTCTGGCTGCGAACAATCGACTTCGATTCACCCGCCGGTATAGAATGCCATGCGGATTCCCGTCAAATATCGAAAATGATGCGTGTTTTGTATGTGCCGTCTTCCTGACGGATCTGCAACTGGTGATAGGTCACGGCTTTGATTTCAAAATATATGTAGTGCCGTTTGTCGTCGAAGGGTTCCCCGGTAATTTCTGCCTGCAGATGCCAGTGTTCTCCCCTGTGCGTCAGCTGAAGGGATATCACATCGTGCATGACCCAGAAGCGCACATTCAGCAGAAAATTCAGTTCACTCAACCACTGGACTAACAAATCCTCCCGATCGCTGGCCGTTAGCCGAATGCGCTTTTGCTCCCTGGGCCGGGTGGGGGAATCTTCCAGCACCAGCACTTTCCATCCCTTCGCAGCCTCGCGGAAAAGCTCTTCCAGCGAGGGGGCTTCCACCTCCAATCCCGTATCCGCAGTGTGAGCGATGATCCGGTACATGCATGTCCCCCTTTCCTTTTCTATGGATCATCCCGGAATATACATCAAACCATGAATGACACAAAAGAACAGGAACAAAAATAATAAATTCTACTGGATTATATCAGGATGAAAAATTGTTTCGAGGTTTATTCGCGATTTTGTGGATATGTTTTGGTTCCATTTGCGCGACTCGCGGTTTCATGCATTATCCCCAATAAAGCGTTAAAACGAATCACGCGAATGAATTCGAAAAAAATCAACAAAATAGCGAATATATACAGGAAACCATTTTCATCCAGATCGAATCAAGTGCATCTTATTATTTTTTGGTGTTCATTCGTGTCATTTGTGGTTCTCATGCATAATCTGGGATTATTTTTGTTCGTCTCATTTTGATGGTTTCACTCAGCGGGAATCGGTGTCGTCGGATGTCGACTGCGCATTACGTGCATATCGCTGAATCAGTGCGTTCTTCACGGCGGCCAGGGGAAACTCCTTCCCCACCAGAAAATAATGCAATCCCAGGCCATCCAGTAAGGCAATCAGCAACCGGGCTTCCACGTCAGGATTGCTGACGCCCATCTTCTTCAGCAATTCCTGGAAATAGTGGGTAAATTCCTGATAAAACTGCATCAATTTGTCCCGGAAGAGCTCCAGCACCATGGACTGGAGCAATACGTGGAAGTAAAGGCGCCAGTAGGCTTCATTGCGGAGAATTTCATTGAACGATCGTTCGATCATGACCGCAAATTGCTGGTAAGGATCTGGAATTTCATCCAGTCCTTTTAACAATTCGTGACCGGCCTGCATACCCTCTTCCAGAATGGCCACCAGAATCTCCTGTTTATTCTGGAAATAATGATAGATCAAGCCCTTGGATATCTGACAGCGGCGAGCGATGAGATCGATGGAGGTTCCAAAATAGCCGCGTTCGGCGAACAGTTGTAAGGCCACCTGCAGGATCTTCTGTCGGGTGGCGGCACGCATCCGGGCGCGTTTTCCGGTATTCTGGCTCATTCCTCTTTCCTGAACATATCGTCAATCATAATTATAATCATCCCCACCACTTTTTTCAAGCATTCCTTAAAAAATAAATTCCATGTTGACAATTGTTCCTGCTAACATTATTTTATTGACCAATCGTTCAACAAGAAAGGGGAGATATGAGACGTCATCTGGTGATCCTGCTCCCGTTGTTTCTTTTCCTGCCACTGCAGGCCCAAAATGTGGAAGAGATTGTTCGTAAGGCCGAAGATCAGATCCGCGGCAAAACCTCCCACGCCATCATCGAAATGAAGGTGGTCACCCCAGACTACACCCGCACCCTGAAGATGGAAAGCTGGTGGGTGGGTACCGAAAAAGCCCTCATTGTCATTAAAGCCCCACGAAAGGAAGCTGGGAACAAGACACTTAAAATAAAGAACGAAATCTGGAACTTCCTGCGGAACACGGAGACCATCATCAAAATTCCCCCTTCCATGCTGATGCAATCCTGGAACGGGTCAGATTTCACCAATGACGATCTGGTTCGGGAATCCAGTCTGAGTCGGGATTATTTCATGGAATTATTGGGTGAGGAAGAGATAGAAGGAGCGCTCTGCTGGAAGATTAAACTCACTCCCAAACCCGATGCCCCGGTGGTGTGGGGCAAATTGATTTACTGGGTGCGCCAATCCGATAACCTGCCGGCACGCGTGGAATATTACGACGAACGCGATCGGTTAGTCCGACACATGGTCTTTTCGGACTTTCGGGTCATGCACGGTCGGAAAATTCCCACCCGATGGGTTATGGTCAACGATCGCAAACCTGGTCGATACACCGAAATTCGCATCCTCGACATTCAGTTTGACATCCGCATTCCCGACCGGATCTTTTCGTTCCGTGAACTGGAAAGAGGTGGCTGATCATGTCCATCTTTTTCAAAATTAGCTGGCGCAATTTGTGGCGCAACCGCCGCCGTACAGTGGTTACCCTGCTGGCCATTGTGTTTGCCACCTTTCTGTTCGTTTTTACCCGAGGCATGCAATTTGGCACCTACGCGGCCACCATCCGCATGACCGCCGAACAATTCAGTGGATATTTGCAGATTCAACATCCAGAATATCTGGACAATCCCGGTCTGCACAAAAGTTTCCGGCTCACCACCGGGTTAATCGACCTGTTGAAACAGCTGCCCGCGGTTACCGGATTTGCTCCCCGCCTGTATGCCGAAGGTTTGGCCGGATTGAAAAACAATTCCGTGGGACTCACCCTGATGGGCATTGATCCTGAGCACGAAAAAACGGTAACCCAATTGCACACCAAGGTCAGAAAAGGACGCTTTCTGGCATCCGACTCCAGCCAGGAGGTAGTGGTGGGCGAAACGCTGCTGAAAAACCTGGGTGGAAAACTCGGCGACCAAATCGTTGTCTTAAGCCAGGGTTTTGACGGCTCCCTGGGAAATATGAAATTCACCATCGTAGGGGTCATCAAAACCGGTTCCGCTGAACTGGATCAGTACACCGCCATCATGGGATTGAAGGACTTACAGGAACTGCTGACCATGGACAATCGCATCCACGCCATTGTCATCAACCTTCGGCAGCTGCGGGATCTGCCAGAGACCCGTCAGCAACTTCAGCAGATGCTACCGCCTGAGCTTACCGTTCGTTCCTGGGACGAAGTGGTGCCCGACCTCAAACAATCCATCGAACTGGACAACATTGGCGGCCTGCTTTTTTTGATTATTCTGGTGATTGTGGTCGCCTTCGGGATTCTCAACACGCTCTTGATGTCGGTAACGGAGCGATTCCGGGAATTTGGGGTGTTGCTTTCCCTGGGACTGAGCAATTTACGCCTGGCGCAGATTGTGTTCCTGGAATCGCTTTACCTGACCATCATGGGAATCGCCATCGGGTTGCTTCTGGGTTATGCGGCCAATTATTACGTGGTGCTGCACCCCATCCCCCTGGGAGAAGAACTGGCCACCATCAGTCAGGAATACGGATTTGCTCCCAAAATCTACTCGACGGTTGAGGCGCGAATTTTCATTCAGTCGTTCCAGTACATATTCCTGATTGCCCTTCTGGCCACACTGTACCCGATTTATAAAGTCATGGAACTGGAACCGTTAAAGGGAATCCGCTACACGTAATTTAAATTGATAGAAAGGTTGCAGGTGTCTCATGCTCTGGAAAATTGCCTGGCGAAACATCTGGCGAAATAAACGGCGTTCTCTGATCGTCCTGGTTTCGATTGTTGTGGGACTGGTGGCCATGGTGTTAACGGATACGCTGTATCTGGGTACCATCCGCCAGATGCTGGATAATCGAATCGGATCGCATATTGGTCATATTCAGATTCACCGCCAGGGATTTCGGGAAGATCCCACCGTAAAGAATTTCTTGCCCGATTCGCGCAAGGTGGAACAGGTCGTTTCTCAGCAGCCAGGAATACAGGCCTACAGCCGACGGGTACTCTCTTTTGGCCTGGTTTCCAGTGCCACCAATGCTGCGGGCGTGACCATCGTGGGCATTGAACCCGCTTCCGAATCACGCATTACCTTTATTCACAATCACATTCTGGAAGGACGCTACCTGAGCGGGCAGGAAAGGGCAATCCTGATCGGCAAGAAGCTGGCCGAAAAACTGGACGTACAACTGGGTGATAAACTGGTCATCATGGTGTCTGCGCTGGATGGCACCATTGGCTCCGATGTGTTCCGGATCGTGGGCATTTTTCAAACCACCAGCAGTAATTTCGATCGGGCCTACATTTACATCCCCCTGAACCGCGCCCAGCAACTCTTAAACCTGGGAAACCAGATTTCTGAAATTGTCATCCGGGTCGTTGACCTGGAAAAGATGGAGCGGATTCAAAGCCAACTGCAATCGCAATTGGGCAATGCTTACGAGGTGCTGAATTTTAAAGAAATCATTCCCCTGCTGGTTTATTACATGTCTCTTTACGAAGAAATGATGATGGTGTATTATGGTATTATTGGACTGGCGATTGTGTTTGGGATTATCAACATCATGCTGATGTCCATCATGGAACGGATCCACGAAATCGGTGTACTGATGGCCATCGGCATGAGCAACCGGCGCATCTTTGCCATGATCCTCCTGGAAGCCACCCAACTGGGATTCCTGGGCACGTTCATCGGGCTTCTTTTAAGTATCGGGATTTACATTCCCCTGGCACACACCGGCATCGATTTAAGCATGTTTTCCGAAAGCCTGATGTCCTTTGGTGTGGGAACAAAAATCTACCCCATTTTGAACCACACGGTGCTATTGAATGCCCTGTTGATTATCCCGACCATCACCATTCTGGGTGCCATTTATCCGGCTCGCAAGGCCATAAAATTTGAACCCGTTGCGGCCATACGGTATATTTAATCGAGGTGTCCTATGGAAATCATTCGCACAGAGAAGCTGGAAAAAATTTATCAGGAAAACGGAGTTCCGGTACATGCACTACGCGGCATTGACCTCACCATTTCCCGGGGAGAATTTCTGGTGATTGCTGGCCCTTCTGGATCGGGCAAAACCACCCTGCTGAACCTGATCGGAGCCCTGGATCGTCCCACCTCTGGCCGGGTCTTTTTTGAGGGAGAAGATCTTACCCGGAAAACTCGGGCGGAGTTATCCCGACTGCGCTTGCAAAAAATTGGATTCGTGTTCCAGGCTTACAATTTGATTCCGGTGCTCACGGCACTGGAAAATGTGGAATTTCCGATGATGTTATTGGGAATGGACGAAAAGACCCGGCAGAAAAAAGCCCTGGCCCTACTGGACGAACTGGGGATTGGTGAGCTGGCCCATAAACGGCCAAACGAAATGAGTGGCGGTCAGCAGCAGCGGGTAGCGGTGGCGCGGGCCATTGTGACTGAACCCACCGTGGTACTGGCCGATGAACCCACGGCCAATCTGGACAGCAAAACCGGCGAATCGTTAATGGAATTGATGGAACGGATGAACCGCGAAAAACAGATTACATTTGTATTTTCTTCTCACGATCCGCTGGTCATTTCCAGGGGACGGCGCCTGGTGCTGCTGCGGGATGGGCAAATCGTAGAAATTCAAGAACAGGCAACTGCGGAGAAATGAACACGGTGAGACGGTGCCGGAACTTCTTTAACGCCTCGATGATACGTTGCAGACTTTTTCCCGTTATCTTCCTTCTTTTATTCTTCCCTTCATCAGCCTTCTCCCAGGTGGAATACGACTGGAGCGGATATGTCGTGGCTCTACCCATTTATCAAAAATTGGATGCCGCAACAGCGCGTTTCTGGGGCTTTGCCCAGACCAACTGGATTGAATTAACCCGAATCCGCCTGCGCCCATCCCTGTATTTTGGCCAGTCCACCCGCCTTTCCCTGGAATACGAAATCGATCCCCTTTACAGTCGCCATCCACTGGTCATTCCGCTGAACACCGAAAAGACCACCCGGCAGGCGTGGGATCTTACCTGGAATCCGGTTCAGGAAAATCGCTTTTCCATTATCCACTACATCGATCGTCTGTATCTGGTGCAGGATTTTTCCTTTGGCCGGGTTACCGTGGGTCGCCAGCGAATTGCCTGGGGGACGGGACGCATCTGGAATCCCACAGACCTTTTTAATCCCATCAATCCCGCCAGCTTTGATAAGATCGAAAAAGACGGCGCCGATGCGGTGACCTTTAAATGGTACCTGGGTAATTTTACGGATCTTACCCTGGTGTACAATTACCGCGGCAGCGACTCCCCGGATAATGTTGCGCTGCGATTCCGTACCAACTTTCACACTCTGGATCTATCCCTCATGGCTGGATGGTTTGACCGGCGCATCGTTGTGGGGGGCGATTTCGCCGGGAATTTACTGGAGGCTGGCATCCGGGGCGAAGGGATTCTTTCCATTTCTGAAAATGGCTGGAACGACTCCTTTGTCCGTTACATCCTGGGTATCGATTATCAGTTCACCGCCCGCCTGTACGCATTGCTGGAATACCAATACAATGGGGAGGGCAAGACCAATCCGCTGCAGTATGAATGGGGACGCCTGTACCGCGGAGAAATTCTCAATTTAAACCGGAATTACCTCTTTGCCCAATTGATGTATCAGCTGCATCCGCTGGTTTATTTCATCTTTTCCTACAATGCCAATTTGAATGACCACAGCCGTTTTACACTATTTCTGCTCAGCTATTCCGCCTCGGATAACTCCACCCTGTCCCTGGGATTTCAACAATTCAACGGCGATTTGCTGGATGAATACGGCGCCTTCCCGGAAAGCCTATTTTTGAAACTGGAATATTACTTTTAGCCCAGATTGTGCACTTGCCTGCGAATGACGCGAACTACCACGAATAAACCCTGCTTATGCATTAGCCTACGAATTACACGAATTAACGCCAATAAAAATAATAAAATGCACTTGACTCTATCTGGATGAAAATGGTTTCCCGGATATATTCGCTATTTTGTTGATTTTTTCCTAATTCATTCGCGGGCTTCGTGGTTTCATGCATTATTTGGTTTAAAGCTTAATTTGGGTTTCAAAAACTTTGACAACCCCTTCATTACACTTCAAATTTTTTCGAGATAATCGGCAAGTTTCTGGTAAGCCTGTCTCCGCTTTAACGGACTCATTCGCTTAATATTCAACAGTTTCCACTTCACGGCTGGCAGGTCTTGGGCATGTTTAACGGAAAGGAGCTCCCATTCCGGCTTTCCCTTCTTAAATGATAGCAGAAACTTTTTATCATTCTCCGTTAAGGCCTTTCGAATCATTTTCACAAGAAGATCACGGGTATGATACAATTCTTCCATTGTAATGGGGATGATGGTCATCCCCTGAAAATTGGTTTCAAATTCCTGTTGAATGCTTTTCCAGTTTGGATTCAACAATTCAACAATTGGCCGATTGTGGCTGATCAAATAAACCATAAATGCCTGCCAGACATCATGGGTTATCCCCTCGTTTTCTAACAAAAGCTTCACATCAAATAAATCCCGTGGATGCTGACGATCCAGGGCAGCACAAATCTTACTGGCAAACAAGTCCGCAAAGGATAGAGTTTGCGCTTCCACAGCCTTTTCAAATAATTCTTGCGCTTTCTTTACCAGCATTCTTTTTTCCGGAGGGAAAACGGTTCCTCGTATGACGAAATTCGGTTCAATTTTAACAGTCGCCCCTTCTCGCTCTATGTTCAAACGGGTAATATTACCTGTGTTTGGGTCAGGGATAGTTTTTATTTCTACTAAAGGAAAACTCTTTTCAATGTGGCTTGATAATTTTTGTAATGCCAGATGGATGTTCTTCAAAGTCGTTTCCCAATCTTCAACTGGAAGATAAACGAGATCAATATCGACGGATAACCGGGGTAGGTTCCGATAGAAGAAATTAATCGCCGTACCGCCCTTAATTGCAAAATTTGGTTCAAGGGATATGTACGGAATGCAATCCAGAAGCAAATCGGCCTGTTTAAAAAAGGTCGTATCTTTCAATTTTCAAATTCTCCAGGAACAGTAATCCGGTACTTTTTATTAAACAAGCCATTTTTAACGATACTCCGATTTCCCCGTCCCAGGTCAATTCTGGATAAATCCAGATGGGAAAACCAGAAATGATTGTGTTTTTCAGCCATATACAAAAATAAACGTTTGACTTTTATTGAACGGCACAATTCTAATAACCGCTGGATCAATTCAGGACGTAATGTGGTCAATGATTCCATGATTTTCATTGCTTCATCGAAACTTTGTTTTTGCGGGATATGAGACAACATTTCCAAAAACGCCCTCTCCGGTGCGGATATTTTCAAATTTAAACTATTATGGTCGTACCTTGTGTAAGAATCTTTTATTTCAACCTGAAACAGGTGCAAATAGCTGAAATGAATTTTTACTCCCCAGTCATTGTTTTTAAACCATCGAGGTAATGTCTTATGGGTCGAACTATACAAAAAGACGGTTCGTAGAGAGAAGGTTATAAAATGACCGTATCCTTTTAACTCCAGTGCCGTTTTGCCACCGATGTGCACATTTTTTTCCTGTTGTAATCCATACACGGCACCCATCCAATCGATGTGATCACCAGCTAATTTGTAGGCTCCTCTGGCGACGTTAACAATCCATCCGCTCTTCCGGTATCTCTTCAAATGTTCTGCTTTAATGCCTTTTTGCCGTAAATAATGCGAAGAAAAAACCGCACCGTGGGGCCATTCACTTAACATATGTTTCAATTTTTTCATGATCTGGGTACACTTTTTACCCTAATTAAAAACATTTTAAAATAAAAATCAATAATCTGTTCATTATTTTCCTGATTAGGGTACTATTTGCACCTCATTTCGGAATAATTTAAACAAAATAACTCCTCTTGATAACTCTGGATTGGACAATGCTTAACACCTCCCCCAATGCAGAATTCATCTCATTCTGTAGAAACCATTTACTGTTCGATACCACCAGGACGTTTAGTAGTTCACCAGAACATTTTATAAGTTTTTTTAACCCAGATTTTGCATTTGCCTATGAACGACGTGATTGAACCCAAATAAAAGTACCAAAATCCATTGAATTAAAAAATGGTTTCCGGGGTTTACGATCCATTTTGAGCGTATTTTCTGGGTAAATTCCGGATTAAGGCTATTGGTAGCCTTCATATGAATAAGATCAACCGATTCAAAAAATTTTTATTCAACCACCGGTAAGTTTTGCTGACAGAAACATTGTCTTCTAACCATTTGTTTTTATTTGTGTTCATTCGTGTTATTCGTGGTTTAACGCCTGGTTTGGGCTCATTCGCGGGCTTCGTGGTTTCATGCAAAATTTGGGGTTATTTATGCGCCACCATTCGTGTGTTTGGTGGTCTAAATGCCACGAGACAACCTGGATCGATGGTTCCAAAAGCTAACGGCTGATCGGAAGCCCCAATCAGCCGTTGATGTATGATAAAATCGGGGAAGCCATTTCAATCCTGCAACAAGGAGAATGGCTCCACCAAGCGATAGTCTCCAAATCCGTATTCATCCAGAAAAATGGCCTGGATCTCCAGCCGCTGGTAAATCCAGACTTCCACATTTTTCCGCAGCAGGGGATTGGAATTGCGCAGCACCTTGTCCGGTCGTCCGTAAACGATGTACACTTTGGAACGATCCGACAGATGGGGATCGTTCAAATTCCCGTTTTCGAAATACATGCGAGCAAACAGCACCCGGCGATAAAACTCGGTCATGACCTCGTTAGCGGGTGTCATCGGCGTGGGATCGCGCAATTCCCAGAATCGATCTACGGCCTGCTGGCGTAAACTGTGGGGGATTTTTTTCAAATAGGCCATTTCTTCGCGGGTAGCGATCAATCGCAGCTCGGCCAGCACGGCTTCGTACGGCCGAAACCGTAAATCTGCTGGATTCTGATACACCCAGAATGATTTGGCCTTTTGCACCGCCACCCGGCCATTGGCCGACTTCACGGTAGCCACCAGAAAATATTCTCCCGGGGGCAATGTATCGGTCTCGATGGTACCAAACACCGGGAATTTTTCTATCTTCAATCGCTGTTGACGAAACAACACCGGAATATTCCGATGGTCTGGCGTCCGCAATCGCACCTGAATTTCCACAGGCTGGTCATTGATCCATTCCCGGCTGTAGATTTCAAAATAGTAAAACAATTTGGGTTCGGGTAAACCAAACAGCCGTTCGGGATACAGCACCACTCCCCGGGAATATTTCAGATTATTTTGATCAAAAATCACCCCGCGATGGGCCAGTTGAATATCGCTGACGGCCAATCGGGAATCCGGCAACTGAACGTCAAACTCTTCTTCCCAGATGGCTTCTTTGCGAGAGATCCTATCCCGAACCACAATTCGCAATTGATATTTTCCGGCCTCCACCGGTAGGCGAAACTGAAACAAACGGTACTCATCCGCGTCATGGGTCTGACGATAATCCCCGGCCAACAGGGTGTCCCGGTAAATCCGGGTGGCCACCACGCCTGAATGGGGGCGCATCAACAGGCATTCCAGCTCCACGTCTGCCCAGAAGCGCTGTCCATCCCGTAAGAAAACAAAATTCTGCGCCTTTACCGAAACGGCACACCACAACCGGGACGATTCCGTTTGGGGATCAAACGTGAGCCCATAATCGATGTGCACGGCGGGATGTGCGATTTTGAGCTCGTTTTTTTTCCAGGTACCAGCGGAAGCGTGGATCAATCCCCAAAAGAGCACCAGGAAAATCAGTCTGTTGCAGCATCGGACAAAGCAAGTTGCGGTGGGTCCTCGTCCGGCCTCCCTGCCTCCCCAGGCTGACGTCCTTGCCATGACGATTCCCCTTATGTTTTTAATTATGATTATCGGTCGCAGAAACGATTGTTTAGAAATTCGGGTGGCCGGGTCGATTTTTTTCTTCATCACTCCCCTCCCCAATGGCTCCGGTTAGTAAACTCCCTCTGGTTCCCCTCGGGATAAGAAGGCCTTTTAAATTACCAACCTCTATTCATCCCAGATTATGCATTAGCCTACGAATCACACGAATGAACACAAATAAAACAAATAAAATACATTGGATTGTGTCTGGATCAAAATGTGTTCCAGGGCTTATTCGCGATTTTGTAGATATTTTTTGGTTTCATTCGCGTGATTCGCGGTTTATTGCATAATTTGGGTTTAATGCATTATTTGGGATCAATCGCATTGAGCCGAGATTGGACGTTACCTTACGCAACCACACGGTTAGCGCATCATTCTGACAAATGCCTTTTTCTGGAAGGAAAACCGCTTCCCGAAGTTCGATCACCTGCTCCAGTAAATGCGCACCGTTTTGCGGACGTACTCTCCTTTCTTACCAGTGAACGGAACGTTCAGGCGAACAATTCGAGGATTGGGTGGCTCGATCAGGCGGGCGCCCTCTGCACGTACCGGCATTTCGTCAAACATCCGGAATGTCACCTGCTCGGACCTGCCCGCCACGCCTTCCAGCGCAAGCGACAGGCCGTCGGGATGCTCGTCCACACGCAGAATGCGCAATCCGCGCGATGGCTCCCCTGGTGTGGGTTGTGGAATCCAGGGAATTACCCCCATGCCCCCCTGAAACGCCAGTTCAACAGTCACCGAGTCCTCCAGTGGAAAGGTCACCGGTTCGGGTATTAATCCCAGCGCATCCCGCCGCCATCGGACATCCCGCCGTTTCTGCTGAACCCGGACCGTGTGAATGGTCATTCCCGGTGGAATCTCCGGCTGAAACGCCACCGTGACGGTTGGGCCTGCATCCTTCTTAAATTGGACCTGCAAACGATGATCCTCCCAGCGCCACTGGAGGGAAAAGCGGGTCTTGCCAACCCGTAAATGATCCACAGAGACATGATCCCAGTGAACCGGGAATCGCGGCTGGAGCAGCACTTTCCGGTCGGTCGCATCGGGATAAAACCCCACCATTCCCAGCAAAGCAGGAATCAACACCCCGGTTTCCGACCAACATTGATGGGGACACACGCCGTGCGGTTGATAAACTTCACCATGCAGCACCTCCTCAATAAATCCCAGCGCCCAGTGCCGATAACCATTCAAATTTTCCATCATGTGGGTAAATCCCTGAACCGAAAATCCATAATTGTATTCCGCCAAGGCTGCCCAGCCGGTAAACAGCGGCCAGACACTGCCGGAATGATATCCACGGGGATTGAAATACGGCGATTGCTTACTCAGGATTCGAACTCCCCAATCCGCAGTAAACGCGGAACTGGCATATGCCTCCAGCATTCGGCCCACACGGTCGGGATCCAGCAGTTTGAAATTCATTAACGTAGCGGGCAAAACGGTTTCGTCATCACGATAGCTTCCATCCGGCCATTTTCCCAGATAATAAAATTGGGTTTTCGGATTCCAGAAGTCCCGTTCAATAATGGCGATGACACTATCAGCCCGCCGTTGATAACGCTCTGCCAGTTCCAGGTGGCCAATCGTTCGGGTAAGATAGGCCATATCAGATAAACAGCGCGCCCACAATCCGGCCAGATAAAGAGTCGTTTGCGCCCCGTAAAGCCGCCCACCTTCAATCCAGCCGTGACCCACGTGGCGATTGTCAATCAGCCCATCCCTGTTCCAATCGGTGGTTTCCAGAAAGTCCATAGCTTTTTTAAGCGATGGCCAGATTTTCCGAATAAACGCCTGGTTACCGGAATGGCGCAAATAATGAGCCGCCAGGATGGGATACAGCGGGGTGGCATCCGCAGCGTCGAAATGCACCACGCCACTGGTGGAAATCTCATGAAAGATTTTCCCTGAAATGTCCTGATATTTCCGGAAAAACGCCAGTTGCTGACGCACCCCATCAAAATCCCCATAAGCGGTAATGGCCAGTGCGGCCCATTCGGCATCACGGCCAAAATACCAGGCATATCCCGGCCGTCCGTTGATACGGTGTCCCCCATCCCACCCCCGTGCGGTGGTGGCATACCCGGCCACCAGGGCCGTTCCCAACCGCGGCGTGTGCACCCAGAACCGATCCGTGCCCACCAGCGACCATAAATAACCTCGATTGAAATGGGCATCCGGAGAACGAATCACGGTGTGGGTTTCTAAAAAATTCTCATAATAGTGCACAAGTTCCTGGTAAACCTCAGCAGGAGCCTCTCGCAATCGACGAAACGCTTTCTCCACATCTTCCCTTCCCAGATCACTTCCGGCAAATGCATAGGTAAACGCCTGATCCAGCTGGCCTTCCCAGGCGTAGACTGCGGCGTGGTAGACCTGGTTTTCACTTCCCGGCACACCCATCAATCGTCCTTCCTTCCATTGAATATCATCAAACGCTCCCTCCAGGTGCTGAAGCGGCTTCATGCTTCCACCAAATACGCCGTAAAAATCTCCACTTTTATCCCGAATGTGAAGCGCAGCGGCGGTGGAATCGTAGGCAAACCAAACGCTTCCCAGTGTATTTTCCCGGTACGGCCACATCCAGCGGAGATCCGCCCGAAATTTCACCAGAATGCGAACAGGAGTCTTTAGCTGACCGGAGAGCTGGATCCAGCCACCCGGTGCATTCAAAGCGGCCACCACCACTTCCCGCAATATGCCGAACGGCGTATGATAATAACGGGTGAAGGATTCCGGCCGCACCTCAATGCGTACGGGCAACTGATCCAGCCAGAGGATTTGATCCTCCTGGATGATTCCCAGACGAAAATCCCGCAACAATCGAAAAGGATGAATCCACACTTCGTCCAGCCCTCCCTTCTCCTTCCCCATGATCAGGCAGCGACGGCCGGAAACATCGAAGAAGTTTTCTGTTCCCGATTGGCGTTCCAGTAACAGTTCCGGCGCAATCGTTTGCAGCCTGATGGCAGGTGTTAACGAAACGGGAGCGGTCAGGGGCTTCTGGATCGCAAAGCGTTTTGGTACGTTGGCATCGCGGAACCAGTAGGTGGGTTTTGGGGTCGCACGTTTATCAACCAGATAGTCCAGTGCATTCACAAGCAACTGGTGAAGGTGTTCCTTCAGGAAATTTTCTCTGGCCAGGTAAATATAGCCGCCCAACACAACGATCCGACCGCCAGCAGGATTGGCATATTCCCAGGCCAGTACCGTGTCCTGAAAGACACGCACGTAGGCTTTGTCCACACCGATCACCCGCGCTGAATCCGGCCAGGCACCCCCAAAATAGCCCACGCGATCGGCCACATGATCCTGAGTTGCATCCCAGACAAAAGCGCCTCCGAAGAGTCGATGGAAAATGGGGTGACCCCGAAATCCCTGAAAACCATATTTTCTTCCATATCCGTAATCGATGATGCGGAGCGGGTGAATATCCGGTTTTCGGGTTTCAATCCACATCCGATACGGCAACAGGGCCGCGTACTGGGTTAGTAGTAGTCGTCCACCCTGCTGGTAATATTCCCGCAGCGCGTTGAGCCATTCTGCGGAAAATTGCCATTGTTGATAGTGAACCGAGTCGGGGATGTGAATCCAGACCACGGGTAGCCGGTGCAGCTGGCGCCGCAGCCTGGTAACGTTAACATCAGCGGATAAAATAAAGGGATGCCCCCACCCTTCCAACAACTGAATCGCTGCCTCATCCTCGGCCGTGGAAGAAGCGACCGGTTGCAAATAGCCCACAGGAAGCGTCCGCCAGGATGAACAGGAGAACTGGAATCCCCCCATAAAAATGCCAATCAGGAAAATACCTAATCCCACTTTCTGAACCGTGCTCATTTTCCACTCCCCATTTGTTTCCTAAAGTTTACTGGAATCCGCCTAAAAATTCAAGCCAGATAATGCATTAAACCGCGAATCACGCGAATGAATTCGAAAAAAATCAACAAGATAGCTAATATATCTGGGGAAATTTTTTCATCCAGATAGAATCAAATGCATTTTATTATTTTTATTGGCGTTAATTCGTGTAATTCGCAGGCTATTGCATAATCTGGGATAAAATCACGAATAAACCTCGAAGCGAATTTTCATACAGAACTAAAACAATGGATTTTATTGTTTTTATTTGTGTTAATTCGTGCAATTCGTGGTCTAAAGCATAATTTGGGTTCAAGCCCATTTCGCCAGGATTTTTACAGGCGAACAGACCGTCAGGGAACCCTTTTTGAGGAAAAATTTTAGATGCGCCAGTAACATGTTGCTAAAAAAGAAGCGAGCCCCATCCTGGGACTCGCTTCCGGGAGGTTTTTGTTGGGGGAACAGAGACGGTGTCCAGATGGTCGAGCACTTAGTGAAGGAACGCGCTATTCCGGATGAACATCGACCTTAAAAACAACCCCGCATGGCGAAACCAACCGTGGTCGGCCAACTGTGCTTTGCATTGAAAAACATTATGTCACACCCGAAGTCAGTTTTAGCAATAAAACGAATTCCGTATCCACTTCAGCGATTCAACCGCCGTGCTTTTTGCTCCCCGCAACCCCTTAAGCCTGCGTTCTTCACCAATCACTGGATTGGATAGCCTGAAACACGAAAAGTTACAGGTGAATGGGTCTTCCTTCTTCTTTATTTTCAAGATTTCGAACGATTAAAAGGGGCAATATTTTTTTTCCTTGAGATTCCTGCCGATGCGCCCGATATTTCGTATAAAATTGTCTTAAATATGGGGGCGATATGATCTTTTCGAAAACCTGTATGTACGGAATTCGAGCAGCGCTTTATGTAGCCATGGAATCGAAAGATCGGGAGTACATACCGATTCGCGAGATTTCCGAAAAACTGGATATTTCCTTTCACTTTTTGACCAAAATTTTGCGTATTTTGACCCAGAACCAGATCATGAGTTCCTTCCGGGGGCCGAATGGTGGAATAAAACTGGCCAAGCCTCCGGATCAGATCACCCTCAAGGACATCATTGTAGCCATCGATGGCCCGGCTTTATTTACGGAATGCATCCTGGGACTTCCCGGATGCGGAGAAGACCGCCCCTGTCCCCTGCACGAGGAGTGGGAGGAATTAAAAGACCGTCTGGAACAGACACTGGCCAACGCAACCCTGGAAAAAACCAGTGATGAAATCAAACAATTTCATTTGCGGTTATCCGATTCTATTTAACCCAGATTATGCATTCACCTACGAATGACACGAATTAACACCAATAAAACCAATAAAATACATTGGATTGTGTCTGGATGAAAATGTGTTCCATGGTTTATTCGCGATTTTGAAGATATTTTTTGGTTTCATTCGCGTGATTCGCGGTTTATTGCATAATCTGGGTTAACTTTTTTGATATTTTTCGAATTCATTCGTGTCATTCGTAGGCTATTGCACAATCTGGATTTATTCCTGCGTTAAACACCATCGATTCTTGTTTGCGCGGGCGTAAAGCCCGCGGCTACCATTATCATGCACCACGCCCGGCGTGGTGGATACACCAAACAAATTTTAAGATTAAATACCATTCCCACTTCTTCGTCCGCCTTTCTAATGGGAACCAATCATGGAAACAGATTCAAAAGGGTAGGCGCAGGATTTATCCCAAATAATGCATTTGCATATTCAGATTTTACTTGCAAAAGCGGGATAAAACAATAAAAATACTCCTTTTGAGCGACCCAATGAATCGACTCAAAAGGAGTATAAAAAAATGAAAGAATCAACGCCTGCCAAAATTACCGATTCCTACTTTGTTAATCAAGTAAGAATTGAGTTCACTTCCAAATCGATCACCGCCTGGGGAGGACTTGGGGTGTTAATGGGGAAGTTTTTAGAAAAAATCCAATTTAGAGATTGGGTGGAGCGCCATATA
>JAADJD010000048.1:44930-52433 GCA_013150955.1 Calditrichota bacterium | reverse complement strand
TTCGTTAGAAAGTTATCAGGCCTCTGACAAAATTTCAGAATGTCAGAGGAATCAGGAGGGGGAGTACGCTCTAATGCATTATTTGGGTTTATTCCTGCGCTGAAATTACCATCCTTTGCGCGGGCATGAAGCCCGCGGCTACCAACGACATGCACCACGCAAAGCTTGCAGCTACCCCAAAATATTTTTGGGATGAAAAACTGTTTCCGCTTTCTCGTCCGCCCTTCTATATGGGAAACAATCACGGAAACGGATTCAAAAGGGTAGGCGCAGGATTTATTCCTGCGCTGAAATCACCATCCTTTGCGCGGGCGTAAAGCCCGCGCCTACCTTTGTTATGCACCAGCCAAGCCATGGCGGCTATTGTTCACACTCGAATGAAACGTAGGTGTAAAGCCCACGGATACCGAAAATAAAATGCATCAAAATCAATATAAAATCCCCCTATAAGCTAAAATCCTCCAGATTATACAGGGTTGACCCTTTGTAAGGATATTTTCTCCAATCTTGAACCAAATTTTTTCGAACAGGATTCTCCAAAATATACCGCATGTGCTTTTTAATATCTTCATCCTTACGAAGAACGTGATCATAAAAATCCTTTTGCCAGCTTACCCTAGGTTTATTTAAATACAGCCAATACCCTGAAATCTGGCTAAAATAATACATGGATTTTAAACTGTTTGATTTTTCAGTTTTACCTATCAAAAGAAAATGAACATGATCTGGCATAAACAAATAAATAAAAGCTTCACACGAATACTTGTTAAGAGATTTGAGAAGAAATCTTTCAAATTGTTTGAAAATGTCATTATTTGTAAACAAAGGATATTGATGTTTAAGGCACTTTGTGTACGCAACGGCTTTAATGCCAACATAATTTTCAGGATCTAAACGGTGTTTCTTTTCGACAATTCTTTTCATCGTAGAGAGATTTTTCTAAGAATCTAAAAAAATCATGAATAACTTTCAAACGTTCAGTGCAAGACTGATTATGAGTTGGATATGATTCTAAAGTCACTTGCTTTGCGCGGGCGTAAAGCCCGCGCCTACCATTTTCATGCGTCACGGCGGGAGTGGCGGCAAAATTATTGGTATGAAAAATCGTTCCCACTTTTTCGACCGGCCTTTCTAAATGGGAAACAATCACGGAAACAGATTCAAATGGGTAGGCGCAGGATTTATTCCTGAGCTAAAAACACCATCCTTTTGCGCGGGCGTAAAGCCCGCGGCTACCATTGTCATGCGTCACGCCGGGCGTGGCGGCAAAATTATTAGTATGAAAAACAGTTCCCACTCTTTCGATCGGCATTTCTAAATGGGCACAAAGCACAGAAACGGATTCAAAAAGGTAGGCGCAGGATTTATTCCTGAGCTAAAATCACCATCCTTTACACGGGCATGAAGCCCGCGGCTACCAACGACATGCGCCGCGCCGGGCGTGGCACACAGGGTCACCGGTAACGGACATTGTCGAAATATTCACCCAACCCGATCAAATGATTACTTCAACGCGACGATGAGATACAACCCACGCTGTTCCCGGGCACGGAGCACCATGAACCCGATATTCATCAACCACTGCCCCACTTCCGTGACTGGCGGCAATCGATCTCCCCGCACCACACCCCCAATGGATGCATGCATGCGGTTGATCTCCCGATGGTGATCCAGATGCAGAATCATCACCAGACCCTCAGGCCCTAAAACCCGGTAAAACTCCTCCAACACGGCCCGCTGATTTGAAAAATGAGGAAATGCGGAGAAACAAATGATCCCACTGAAATATGCTTCCGGAAATGGTAATCGATGAGTATCCGCCTGTACCGACCAGACGAGGGTATTCGGCAATGGGCCCCGGGAACGTCCAGCGCACAACATTTCCCGGGAAATATCCAGCTCGACCACAATTTCCGGGGCTTGATCCATCTGACAGAACACATCCAGCAGAATTCCCGTTCCGCATCCCACATCCAATACCCGTTTGCCCGGGGAAGGCAACGCCCGGGAGAACAATTCCACCAGCCGCCGAATCTGATCCCGCCGATCCATCGCTTTCCAGATATGGGCCTGCTGATCAAAAAACTGTTGATGCAGGGATCGTCCCACCGTTCTAATCCTCCCATTCCACCGCCGAATGCGGAATTCCGTTCACTCGCTGTTTTATAAAATGCACCGCTGCCGGGATCACCAGCAGTTGCAAAACGATTCCGGGAATGCCGCTGAAAACCAGTGACAGCGAAAAAATGGGATGCGTCCATCCCAACGCAGGGGCTAACCAGCGAACAATCAGCCACAGCAGCAGGCGATCGGCAATAATGGCCAGCAGCAACACCGCTATGGGAGACACGCCTCGATGGTAATGAAGTCCTGAAATAACCACCGCAACAACCAGCAACTCCAGGGTAACAACCGGCAATATGGGTGGCATCAGGGGCGGCATCCCGGTGATGCTCCAGGAAAGCACCGGGGTCACCAGGGCCAGCACTCCAGCCAGCGGAAGCGGTAAAAACATGCTTCCCAGCATTACCGGTATGAACATGGGTAAAAAGACGGCACCCAAACCCAGCAAATGAAAAAACTGGGGGATCACCACCCCTGCCGCCACAAATAATGCCGTTCGCGCCAGGTGCAATACCTGTCGGTCTCTCATGATTTCCGCTGTTCCCTCCATCCAACAATAATCCGTTGTCCCCCCTCAACCCTGTCGGCCCTGCCCGACGAGCCCAGCCTACCACCGACAACGTCACAGCTATTTTTAAACCCAAAAAATGCAATAAACCGCGAATCACACGAATGAAACCAAAACATATCCATAAAACCGCGAATAAACCACAAAACACATTTTCATCCAGATATCATCCAATGGATTTTATTATTTTAATTCGTTTTAATTCGTGTAATTCGTAGGCTATTGCATAATCTGGGTTAAATCCAGTCAATCAATTCACCGCATATGGTAGACCATTCCCACACGCAGTTGAAATCCCGGCGCAGGATAATCCGGTAAAATCCAGTAGGATCGATTTAAAATATTCAACAGTTTCATCTGGAAGTCCACTGCACCCCACCGCAGGGACACTGCGGCATTCAGCACATCATAATCCGGCAATCGATCTTTTTCGTTATTGCTGGCATACAGACCGTAAACGTATTTCCCGTAAACATCAACAGCCAATCGCCGGGTCTGGTATCGGGCCCAATATTTGAATTGATGTGCCGGATTAAAGGCCGTTAGCTGATCGGGCTGCAAGTAACTATAGGCGAATCGCTGCTGAAAATGGCGTCCCCTGCGTAAAGTGATTTGCGCTTCTATCCCATGTTGACGCGCTTTTCCAGAATTGCGAAATATCACCGGTGGCGGTGCGGCAGGATTGTTCACTTTCTGAATTAGATTCCATACATCATTCATAAAATAAGATAACTGCAGGGAAAGCCTGCCAAAAGTCACCATTCCGCCGGCTTCAAAGGAATTGACCCGCTCTTCTTTAAGCTGATCGTTGGAAACCGGAAACAGATACAGTTCCATCAGGGTCGGATAACGGAAGCCGCTGTGGTATCCCAGAAACAGCCTGGACTGCCGGAAAACGCGGAAACTGACACTAATCGACGGGGAGACCACGGTCAGCGGTAAAGACAGATACTGAAAGCGCAATCCTGTTTGTACATTTAGAAAAGAAACCGGTCGCAGAATGCCTATCAGGTAACCCCCAACAGAAGTCAGGCGGTGCAACTGGTTATCCACATTGGCTTTTCCACCATAATGAAGAATATCCAGCCCCCCGGCCAGCTGGACACCAGGTCGATATTTGTACTGCTGATAAATTGAAAACCCGTGGGTAAAATCTCGGCTTTCAAAGCCATCCCAGAAGCGATGGTGTCCCAGATTGGTATACAGCTGCACCGAGCCTTCCAGCCGGGAAAAACGGTTTTGAAGTACCAGTTCGCCCATTCCCCGGCGAATCTTTCCGTAAACACCCAGAACGTCCTTAGGGGTATCCGCCTCTCGGGAAGGATCATCAAAGTCGTAAGGAACGTAGCGGGCCCTCACCTGAAGTTCCAGGTGTGGCGACAGCTGATAATTCCATCCGGCCACCAGATGGTGAGACAGAAACATGGTCTGCTCCAGATGGCCCCCGGAATATTGCCGCTGGATGGTGATGTATCCGGAATGACGGCCTTTCTGGAAGCCGCTCTGGAGGCCCACTTTATACGTCTTATAATTACCGCCTTCCACTTGCAGGATAAACGGTTCCTGAACCACCGATCGGGTAA
Source organism: Calditrichota bacterium (assembly GCA_013150955.1). Taxonomy (GTDB): domain Bacteria; phylum Calditrichota; class Calditrichia; order RBG-13-44-9; family J042; genus JAADJD01. Next base: position 48,158 of record JAADJD010000048.1, on the reverse strand, counting down.
CAATATTTACCACCCCTCCCATGGCATGATCGCCAAACACGGTGGAAGCGGCACCGGCCAGAATCTCCACCCGATCGATTCCCTCCAGTCCGTAGACATCCGGAAGCGGATGACCGAAGATTCCCATAAAATCCGGATGGCCATTGACCAGCACCAGCACCCCGGTATTGGGCTTTCCTCCCAGTCCACGCAAAAAGACTTGTCCGGCTCCTTCCCGGCCTACACCATAGCCCATAATTTTCTTATCCACCACAAAAGCCGAGGGAAAACTCAGATCAATGGCTTCCAGCACGGAATGATTCCCAAGAGCTTGCAGTTGCTCGCTGGAGTAAATTTGCAGATTGTGTCCCAGATTCTTGAGTGGAATCTCGTACCGATTTCCCACCACCACAATGGAATCCTCCCAGTGCACAACAGCGAGTGAATCACTGGAATACGACGGCTGTGTCTGCCCTGCGGAAAGGAAGAAAGATGCCAGAATGATGAGAAAGGTCAACCTCGGTTTCATGGGCCCTCCAATCGTGTTATGATTTTTATTTTCGTGTTACGATTATAGGGAATTTCTGGCTTTTTTTCAAGATCCGTCGTGAAAAAATTTCAACTTTTTGATTCAGGCAGGGAAAAAGGATGCATTTCTCAAGCGTTAAGGTTTAGTGTAAAAAATTATAATTGAACCCAAATCATGCCCAAATCATGCATTAAACCGCGAATCGCACGAATGAAACCAAAAAATATCTACAAAATCGCGAATAAACCACAAAACACATTTTCATCCAGATATCATCCAATGAATTTTATTATTTTTGTTCGTTCGAATTCGTGTAATTCGTAGGCTACTGCATAATCTGGGTTAAATTAGCTTTCGAAAAATACAAAGACCGTCGGTGAGAGATAAGATGGCGTTATTATTTTCCCTCAGTTGTAAAACCCATCTGCCAGCAAAGGGGTAATTCCAGGCCGTGAGCTTCCAATAATGCCTGATCCCGCAGCAATGAATCGGGTCGCCCACGGGCAACTATTTGCCCGTTATCCAGCAACACCACCTGACTACAGACCTCCAGCACCATATCCAGATCGTGGGTGGCAAGGATCAATGTAGCGGTGCTTTGCTGCATCCAGCGGATGAGTCGCCGACGATGTGCGGGATCCAGATTGCTGGTGGGCTCATCCAATGCGATAATGGCCGGGCGCATGGCCAGTACCGTGGCCAGGGCCACCAGCTTTTTCTCCCCGTAACTCAAATGGAGCGGATGGCGCGTTCTCCGGGTATCCATTCCCACCGCCTTTAACGCCTCTGCAATCCGATGCGCCACCTCTTCCCGCGGCAATCCCAGATTCAATGGGCCAAAGGCAACATCCTCCTCAATCGTGGGACAAAACAACTGGTCGTCTGGATTCTGGAAAACCAATCCTACCCGACGGCGAATCTCCCGCACTGTATCGGGCCGCAACGGCATCCCTTCAATCCAGATTCTCCCTTTGCACCGTCGGGTTCCATTCAACAGCGTTAAGAGGGTGGATTTACCGGCGCCATTGGGTCCAACAACGGCCAGCTTTTCCCCTGCCTGGACCACCAGATCAATCCCTTTTAACACCGGTTCACCCGGAGAATAAGCAAATTCCACCTGTTCCAGCCGCAACACGATGGGGCGAGAAGTACCTTTTCCCAGGTGATCTAATGCCATAACCAGATGCCTCCCAGTACGAGCAGGTTCAGGCCAACAAATAGCCCATCCCGTTGGCGCCAGCAAAGCGATGACCAGATGTGTATCCGGCCTTCAAATGCGCGAGAGATCATGGCCAGATAAAGTTGATCCTGCCGATTGAAGGTTTGTTCCAGAAATGTTCGAATTAAGTACAGGCGATATCGCCACCGTAGCCCCAATGGCAGCTGGATGAATCGGGATTGAAAGGCCAGATACTTCTGGTAAATGTCCACACGCAACACGTCGATCAGGCGATAAGACAGGTACAGAACGGTTATCATGATTGCCGGCACGCGAAAAAATTTTAATGCAGCAATCCACTGGACAAATGGGGTTTCCTGCACCAATGCCAGCAACAGCGCATACAGGAGAACAGCCCGGAGATTGATTTGTAGATAATACATGGCGGCATCCCGGGTGGGCCCGGTCAATTCCATTCCAGTGATCCTCATCCCGGAACCCGATGAAAATAGCCATGGCAGGGTAGCGATCATGACCATCAATAGCGCCAGCGAGAGGGTTTTGCCAAAACGCCGCATATCCACGCGCCGCCATAAAACAACTCCTAAAATCAGCAGTCCCATTGCACCTGCTGCCGCCGAGAGAGGCGCCACACGAAAACAGGTGATCCACCCCACCAGAAGAACCAGCAGTTTTCCCCGCGGATCGAAATCGTTCCCATTGCGGTTACTGGCCGTACCCATCCCATTTTCCCCATTTTCTGTGGGAAACGCCCGTTTTCCGTCCCGGCGTTCCTGCGCAAACTCACACATTCTGCACCGAGGTCACGTAAAGCTTACCATGCTTCACGCCCTTAAGTGCAATGATTTTATCGCTTAACCGTTGAACATCACGGGCCTTGCCTTTCAATAGAATCACTTCCAGACAATTGTCATGATCCAGATGGACATGGGTGACCGAGATAATCAGGTGATAGTAATCGTGTTGCAGGTGGGCCAGTTCATCGGACAGGGCACGTTTATGGTGATCATACACAATATTTAACACCCCCAGCACAACCTGATCGCTTTGAACCGCCTCATCAATCAACGCCTTGCGGATTAAATCCCGGATGGCTTCGGATCGATTGGGATATTGTTTGCTACGAATCCATTCATCAAAATTCCGGATGAGATTTTCCGGTAACGAAACGCCAAAACGCACGGTTCTCATTCACTCCAACTCCCTCTTGGATCCTGTACAATATTGAATGGGAGCCGGAAAAAATCAACCCCAAATCCGTTTTTGGCTAAACATAAGAAGCCTCAGCCATCGTCAAAACAATCTATTGGATGATTTTTATGCAACAGGCCCCGAATAACACGAATGAACACGAACAAAAATAACAAAATCCATTGGATGATATCTGGATGAAAAGGTGGTTTCGGGTTTTATTCCAGATGATGCAATAGCCTACGAATTACACGAATTAACCCAAATTATGCTTTAAACCACGAATTGCACGATTAACACAAATAAAAACAATAAAATCCATTGATTTAGATCTGTATGAAAATTCGCT
>JAADJD010000048.1:0-44833 GCA_013150955.1 Calditrichota bacterium | reverse complement strand
TAAAACAAATAAAATACATTGGATTGTGTCTGTATGAAAATGTGTTCCAGGGATTATTCGCGATTTTGTAGATATTTTTTGGTTTCATTCGCGTGATTCGTGGTTTATTGCATTATATGGGTTCATTCACAATTTTGTGGACACTTTTCGGTTTCATGTGTGTGATTTGCGGTTCAATGCATGATTTGGGATAGAAAAGGGATTCTCTGAAAGGCGAAAGTTCCGGTAGCGCTTGAACCGGTTCGCTGCCGGGGGCGGCGCTTATTTCCACCCCCCAACAGCTGTCCGTTTATTTCATTAGCGTGACCTTCTGTGACTGGCGCTGGTATTCCCCGATCAATAAAATGTAATAGGTACCGGAGGCCACCGGCCGTCCGGCATCGGTGCGCCCATTCCAGCGGCTCTGATAATACCCCGGCGCCAGTTGCCCTTCATACAGGGTTTTCACCTTTCGTCCCAGGGTATCAAACACCAGCAATCGCACATATTCAGTGCGGCTGCGGGAATTCCGGGGAATGGCGAAGCGAAGCTGCGTCTCCGGGTTAAAAGGATTGGGGTATGCCGGAGATAGCTTAAACTCCCGGGGAAGGTTCCCTGCTTCCAGCACTTCCACCCCGTCACCCACTACTTTGACTTTTAATGGCCCATGAAACGTGCGATTGCCATTTAAATCCACATCCGCCAGTTTATAATAGTAGGTCATCCCCGGCTGAACCTGAAAATCCCGGTATTCGTACACATTGGTTTGACTGGAATTTCCCGCTCCCTGCAATGCGGGATCGCTATTGTAATCGGCAATCAGGCGGAAATTCTCGGGCCGGTCTTCAGCCCGCCAGATTTCAAATCCCTGATTGTTAATTTCCGATGCCGTCTCCCAGCGTAGCAACACCCCATCTTTCTGCACCAGTGCCTGAAAGCTATTCAGGAAGACCGGCAATCCCTGATCGGGCACTTCATCGGAGTTGAAGGACAGGGTCCAGCTGGTGATTTCGCCGGAGTTAAGGAGGCCGTCCACGTAGATGCGCAACGTCCAGGTGCCAGAGGCATTTTCTCCATCGAACACCCAGAGGGCGTTATCCGGTAAAAAATCCCCGGTAAAGGGATTACTGGAACTGGCCAACGTCGTGGTGGCCTCATCATCCAGATTGGTATTGGACCAGCCACCGCTTCCTCCCGTATTGACAAAGGGTCCAGCACGGGTACCCGAAGGCGCTTCCAGACCAATCAAAATGGATGAGGTGTTTCCGGTGCCGCTAACCTTGAGATCCAGATCAGCGATCACAAAATTATCCGGTACGGTGAGTGTTGCCGTTGCGGTCCCTCCAAAAATGCCCCAGCTCGGCCCCGTTCCACTGTAGGACAATGCCGTAAAATTATCCACACGAAAGGTAAATGGCGTGGCCGCGCTTCCACTTACTCCGGTCACGTTGGCGCCAAACGGGTAGGTCACCTGATTTTGATTGGAGGAATTGTCATGCGCAACAATGTAATATTCCACCTGGGTGCCGTGGGATTGCCCCGGAATAATGAATTGATAAACATTGCCCGAAGGCCCATCAGTATCGATCACTTCCTGCCAGCTACCGAATCCACTCCCCGTATTGACCCGATAGTACACTTTGGGTTGCAGGGAGCCGCCCGCCAGTCCGGTGTCATCGATAATGGTTGCTTCGACCACCTGGGCGGCGGTATTGCTGGTTGGTTGCAGGCGGGTATGCACCACAATGGGATGGGTGGCATCCTGCCCCTGCGCGGCCAGCACCGCTTTATAGGCATTCACCCGTCCATAGCCCACATGTTTGTTCCAGCCGCTACTGTTATAGGCATATTTTTCAATTTTGTCAGCGGTTTTTTGTAGAATATCCTGCACCTGATTGGCCGTCAAATTACTGTCCACGGACAGCACCAGAGCGGCAACGCCGGCGGCATTGGGACAGGCCGCTGAGGTTCCATTGAACGTATCGTTATAATCCCCGGATGTGTATCCATCTGCACCGGCTATGTCCGTGGTATACACAATGGTCGGGGCAACAATGTCCAGATCCTTTCCATAGTTTCCGCCCCACCAGTGTTGTTGGTCCCCGCTGCCGGGATTTTTCTTCTCGTCGAACATGGAAGTGGCCCCCACGGCGATGACATCGGTCAGGTAAGCGGGGTAATTCACCGGATCGCGACCGTCGTTTCCGCTGGAAAATAAGATGACGCATCCCTTGCCGCCCCGCCCCTGGGTTTTGGCATCGCTAATCGCGCTTTCGATGGCCGTGGAAGGCGATCCCCCACCCCAGCTGTTGTTTAACACATCGGCCCCATTTTGCCAGGCCCAGTTAATCCCATCGGCAATCCATTGATCGCTGGAACTGCCTCCATCATCAAAAATCCGAATAGGCATAATCTTGCAATTGTAGGCAATCCCTGCCACTCCAATGCCGTTGTTCCCCACGGCGGCAACCACCCCGGAAGTGGCGGTTCCGTGCCCCTCGGTGTCGTCATTGGGAACAAAATCGTTTTCCGTGGGATCGTACCCGCCCACAATATTGGCCTGCAGATCCGGGTGATCCAGATCCGTTCCGGTATCGACAATAGCCACAATGATGTTGGGATCGCCGGTGGTGATGTCCCAGGCCTGATCCACATCCATGTCGGCATCCGGGGAGCCGTTCACCGTGGATGGCCCAACAGATGCCCCCGTGGCCACGCTTTGCCCGGTGTTGCGATGGGCCCACTGCGACGACCAGAGCGGATCATTCACGGTGGCGTGCAGTAGATCGCCATGGGGATAAATAAAATTCGGCTCCGCAAAAGCCACGATCGCTTCCTGGGCGTATTGATTGGCCATGGTCATAGCATCCACACCGGATGGGGCCTTCAGGTAATACAATCCGCTGGCATTTACCCTCTGAACCGTTGCCCCATACTGTTGATTCAGTTGCTCGATCTCCTGGGTGCTCACTCCCGGCCGGAAGCCGACAATGAATTCATCGGTGATGATTTGACGGACCCGGTCGTGTCGATACACCGGAGTGGCCACCAGCACCTCCACCTCGGCGGTTAACGACTGCACCAGCTGAGCCATCTGCGGGCCATCCAGCCAATCGTTTAGCTCCACCAGAATGTCCCACCCGGAAACCGTAGGTCGCTGGGACTTCAACAAAGTTCCTAATTTTTGACTCAAGAAAGTATCGCGATTGTTTATATCGAATCCCGATTCAAAACGAATATGAATTTGATCGGGACGATAGTCCAGGTAATAGGGTTGTCCCTGATAGTAATAAAATTGGGGGAAGGATTGGGCCAGCAATGCATTCACCAGTAAAAGAAATCCCAGCAGCATCCCGAATCGATTAACCATCTTTCCTCCTGATTTTGGTTCATAAAGCCGAAAGGTAACCAGAAAGCGCTACTTTCGGGTGTGATGATTAACAAAATCGATCCATTCGAAAATTCAATGTACGGTATGGAAGGGCCAAACATGCTGGTTGAGTCGGGAGGCTGCCCAAAGCCTTTTCCAGTAGATAACCCGTGTAAAATGAAGGGGTTACTTCAGCAGCAACATTTTCCGCGTTTCGGCAAAATCATCCGCCCGCAAGCGGTAATAATAGATGCCGCTACCCCATCGGGAACCATCGACCGTTACCTGGTACCAGCCGGTTTCCAGTTCGCCGGTATACAGCAATTGAACACGCTGGCCCAGCACGTTGAAAATCTCCAGTGTAATTCGTGATTTGTGGGGAACAAAAAATTTGATATGGGTCACGGGATTGAACGGATTGGGCCAGTTTTGCTTCAGGATGAATCCTCTGGGCAGGGATGGATTGGACAGGTTGTCGAGACGGGTAACCTCCAGCTCGCGGGCCAGACGTTCGGCTTCCTCGTAATCCACTGCGTAAAGCCACCAGTTGTTCAGCACCCCTTCGTACACTCCCTGAAAATGAGGGATTTTTTTGAACCACCAGCGCATGTAGCCCAGATGACTGCACTGCCACTCATCGCAGTTGAAGCGGCGGGTTTGATCCAGCAAGTAAGGATAGCGTTTCCAGTTATCGGCGTAACTGACGACCACACGGGTGTTGCCATAGTCGTAATCCGACTGGCCATTGGGTGGAAAGTGAACGTTGCCCACATGGGCCCCACCGGGCACATCGCGATCAATGCGGGTGAACAATTCCCAGCTATTGGGGGTTTCGTGGTCGGTTTGCCAGCGGCCATAGGCATGCCACATGGCGCTTTCCATGCGGTGGCCAAAACTGTGCAGCGCCTCGGCAACGCCACGCTCGTAATTCCAGCCCATTACGGACAGCAATTTTTCCAGCTTATCGTAATCGCGGATCGGCGGCGAATTCCACCAAAAGGCATTCGGCCCCATCAATTGGGATTCGTACATCCCGCTGAATGGAAAAGAATATACCCAGACTTCATCGATTGCTCCGCTATTCCGTTTGGTGCCGAAGTCGTACTGATCACACATGGCCTTATAATCGAATTTGACCCGTCCCTGCACTTCGGCCAGATTCTGCAAGGTTCCGTCTTTATCCCGACCATACAGCATTTGATTGGCCGGGGTGAAATAATAGGCCAGGGTATCCACGCTCATGAGTTGCCCATCCAGCGCCGTGAAAATATGGGCATCGTCGTGAATTTCCACGATCTGAAAATCGACCACTCCGTGGCTGATCTGCCGGAACTCCTCCAGCAATTGACTGATCAGGTCATAAGGATCGTTCCAGCCCCACATCTGGTGGATACGGCGGTTATTGGTGGAGTCGATCACCGGATTTTGAAGGACCAGGGCGACCTTCACCACTCGCGTTTCGGCGCGGGGAGCGGTAAAATCGGTGACCACCGAAACCGGTGCCTCCCCGTTTAGCGACTGCGAAGCCGTCTGGACCCGCACACGGGTATTGCCGGTGGACACTCCGGTTAGCCGTCCAAATTCACTGATGGTGGCCACACTTAGATCGTCCACTGCCCACACCAGCGGATCGCTCAGGGTGTACGGATGCAACCGCTGCTGATCATCCACCAGCTTTACCTTCAGCTGCAGCGAATGGCCCGGAATCACCCGCGGCGGATAGGGATAAATATACAGTCCCGTGAGGGTTAAACGGGATCGCAATTCCCATTCGCCGAGGTACACCCCGTTGGTCTGGGGATTGGTCGCTGTTAATCGAACATAGGCTGTCGAAACCGGAGAGACCGTCAGGGAATCCCAGGAAAAGGCTGGATGCACCTGCTGATCCACCAGTCGCTGATAACTTCCGGATTGATTTTCCAGATCTTCCAGATAATCGGCAACCTCCAGGGTCCAGGTGCCCGTGTTCCAGAAATACACCCGGCTGGTGGAGAAGGTAACGCCATTCAGAAAGTGCAGCGTGATTTGTACCGTGTTGGTGTCGGGCAATGCGGCTTCGGTTAAGGGATTGCCATCGAATACTTCGGTTAAACTATCGTTGGTAAACGGGGGCTCCACTGTGGCCTGGATGGTTCCCGCGGCCAATCCCGCCGCCACATCGATGGGTTCTTCGATTACAACCTGTCCGGTCCCCTGTCCCATCCAAACAAACAAAACCAGAATAAACAGGATTTTCTTCATGGGTGGGTTCTCCAATTTTTGCTGACCAGGCTATCACATATTAAAATAAGCCTTTATTTTCCCGAATGATGCAAGTCCGGCTCATTTGCCTCATTCGGGTCAAATTTCGACTTTCAAACAAAATCGCCTTCTTCTGGTGCTGCCAACTACCCGCCGCGTTCGGATACCACAAAGCGTCCTTTCCCTCAATATACCATTTGAGCAATCGATTCACAATGATTCACCGCCAAATCGTTAATCCCGGATTATGCCTTTCCTACCAATTACACGAATAAACTCAAAAGAAATAATAAAATACGTTTGACTCTATCTGGATGAAAATATGTTCTGTGAGATATTAACGATTTTGTGCATATTTTTCGGATTCATTCGCGTGATTCGTGGTTTAACACACTATTTGGCTTAAATGCTGATTCCCCCAGATACAGATCGATGAACACCCGGGCCATGATGGCGTCCCAGATGTAATTGGAGGGGGATTCCTGTACCGGGAAATCGGGACTATAAGATTCCCAGAACCGGTGATTTTTTCGCAGCTGGGTGGAAACGGCCAGCATCATTTTATCGGCCAATTGCCGGGCCAACCGCTCGTACCCGTAATTGCGAAGCCCCACCAGCACCATATAATCCCACAACAACCACACCGGACCATTCCAGCGGCAGCATCCGTCCACAAACGGGGTGTAGTGGGGATCATCAGCGGCCAGGGTCGGCACCCCGTACTTGCGCCAGAAGGATTCGGGATTGGTCAGGTGCTGGATTAAACGACGGGCGCGATCTTTCGGTGCCACCCGCGCCCACAGGGGTAAAAATCCAATAATCTCCTTGCGCTTCAGGCTGTGTCCTTCAAAATCGAACCTGTGGGTTTGCATGTGGATGTGATAATAAAATCCCGTTTCCTCATCCCACATATATTGATTGATCAGCCGCTTTAATTGCTGAAATTTACGGGACCATCGCCGTTCGCCCTCCCGATCTCCCAGCTCCCGCGCCATCAGGGACAAATGGTACGCTTCGTTGGCCACCTGGCAGGTCAAATCCAACGCATCCAGTTCATCGGAAATGTCCCGTCCTTCGTCTTCCCCCTCGGAGAACAATTGAAACACCACATTCCATCCATCGCGGACATTCTCGATGATCCCGTACGGCCCCCATTCGTACATGCCATCGCCATCCTTATCCCGCTCCCGATCCAGATATTCCAGATAGCGCGCCCCGGCCTGGTAAGCATCCTTTAAAAACTCCCGATCCTGACTGACCCGGTACACCTCCCAGCTGGTCCAGGCAAAAAACGGAGCCGATGTGGTTCCCACCCCCTTATGGGGATAACACTGAGGTCCCCGTGGCCCCACCCGATAGGGAATCAATCCGTCGGGATATTGTTGTTCGATAAAAATGCGCTGGGATGCCACCGCTGACGGGGGCGCCAGAAAGGCATACGCCAGCATGGACAACGATTCGTGCATCACCTGATGACCGTGTCCCCATCCCCAGATGGGATTGCGGGAAAACACGTAGTAATTGTACCGGGTTTGCCCTCTGGGCGGCAAAATGCACTGGCGCACCAGATTGAATGCGCTCAGGTACACCATTCGTTCTGCCCTGGTGCGGAATGAGATTCGGGGAATCCGGGAGAACAGCGCCTCGTTGGCTATCACCTGTTGCTGAACATCGGCACGTAGCGCATTTTCCACATCGGTGAATAATTCCTGCACATCCCGACGCGCATCCTGAACCCCACGGACAAATCCTACCCGGGCTGACTGCCCCGGTTTCAGATGCAAATCGGTTTGCAGCAGAACAAAATCCGCAGGCCCACTTTTCCGTTCGTTTAAACAACGCACATATTCGTGAATCTTGCTCTTCCGTTTTATGGCAAAATACACATCCCGAAAACGACATCCGCGATGGGTCCCAAAGCTTACCGGGCGGGGTTGGGATGCCAGCAGATTCCGAAAATGGGTGGGATAGTCCCGATCGGCGTAAAGGTTGCTGTGCAGACGGATTCGGGATTCGTAATGGGTAAACAGGTATCCCCGATCAGGGATGAAATCGACGGCCATCAGGGAATCGTCTGGTAGGTGCAACACGGAGTAAAGGGTGAGGTTTAAATCCCGACTGCCCGTGTTTTTTAGAAACAATTGAATTCGCGCGGCCCCGGAGCTGTAGACCCAGAATACCTCCTGCACCTCCAACCCCACAAAGGGCGCGTATTCCAGAATGGCCATATCGGGAAAGGACGCCACAACCACCGGTGGCCGCGCAAAATCCCGGGTTTGTTGAATGACCACATTGTTAATTTTCCAGATGATCGCCCATTCCCCGGCATACTGGCTGCTATAAGTAATGGGTTTATCCGGGGTGAAATAATCCATAAAGTAGGCTTTATCGGCAAAAAAGCGCGATCGCTCCGGCGCCGCCGCGTAGGTGGTGAACAACGGATCGTCGGGTGCTGCATCCACTCGCAAATAGGCATCGCGGAGCTGTACCTGAGTGCTAAGCGCCATTAACCATGCCGTAGAAAAATAAAGGATGGCTCCCCGGAACCAGAAAACAATCTTCATGGATTCCTGCCTCCCCCGGTTTTCAACCGGCGTTTCCAGTAAACATAGACGGGAATGCCCAGAGCCAGAAAGCCCAGCCCCGCCAGGGATTGCATCGGCGAACTCACCAGTGTATTGAGCACAAACCAGGTGGAAACGATCACAAAAAAGAGCGGAGTGAATGGATATCCCGGTGTTTTAAACCCTTCTGCCTGGCTGTGGGATCGGCGCCGAAAAATGAACACGCTGGCGCCTGCCAGGGCAAAAAAGATCCAGTCTGTGAAGGCCACATAAGTGATGAGCTGGTAAAAGGTACCGCTGAGAATCAAAAAAATGGCCCATACCGTCTGGAAGAGAATGGCATAAGTGGGAACATGAAATCGGGGATGAATTTCGGCCAGCTTCGGGAAAAAGACGCCATCGCGGGCCATGGCGTAGTAAATTCGGGGCGCGGTCATGGTGTAAATGCCTGCCGTGCCAAAGACGGAAATGAAAATGGCCACGGCAATCAATTGACCGCCAAGAGGTCCCAGAATGGTGGCAACGGCATCGGCTGCCACCCGCTCGCTGGCCGCAATGGCTTCCAGCGGCAGTAAAAAGAAGTAGGCCAGATTGGTACACACGTACACCAGCACCACAATGAAAGTCCCGGTTACCAGTGCAAAGGGCAGATTCTGGCGTTCATTCCGGGTTTCCCCTGCCACATAAGTGGCGTGCTGCCAGCCGCCATACGACCACAATACTCCGACCATGGCCAGGGCCAGGGCATGGCCCAGTGGCACTTCTTTTTCGGGCCAGAGGGTGGTAAAAGCATCCCAGTTCGCCTGACCACCCACAAATCCCACCAGAATAACCCCGAAAATCCCGATCAGTTTCAGCAGGGTGAACACGTCTGCAAAGATGCCCCCGGATTTTACGCCCACGTAATTAATCGCAGTCAACAGAATGAGCCCGCCGATGGCCACCAGCTTGATTCCGAGGGGAGAAAGGGGGACAAAAAATCCCAGGTAAGTCGCGAAAGCAATGGACAGGGCCGCCAGTCCCCCGGTATTGACCACCAGAAAATATGCCCATCCGTACAAGAATCCGGCCAATCCCCCGTAGGCGCGGGTTAAAAACACGTACACCCCGCCGGCATGGGGCATGCGGGCGCCCAGTTCGGCAAAGGTCAGCGCCCCGCTCAGGGCCAGCAATCCTCCCAGCACCCACACCATCAAAATCAGCAAGGGCGATGGCAATTGCCGGGCAATTCCCGATGGGGTTAGAAAAATACCCGAACCAATCACCGAACCGATCACGATGATGGTCAAATCAAACCGCGAAAGCTTGCGCACCAGCGCCGGCTGCTGACTCAATCCATCCTCCTGAATTTTTACCGTTTATCCCAAAAAATGCATTTAACCGCGAATCACGCGAATGAAACCAAAACACATCCACAAAATCGCGAACCCATCCCGAATGCACTTTCATTCAGATATAATCCGATGGATTTTAATTTTTATCCCAAATTATGCGATAGCCTACGAATCACACGAATTAACACCAATAAAAATAATAAAATGCACTTGATTTTATCTGAATGAAAATGTTTTCCCTGAATGAAAATGTTTTCCTGGACATATTCGCTATTTTGTTGATTTTTTTCGAATTCATTCGTGAGATTCGTGGTTTAACGCTTTATTTGGGTTTATTTTGTCCATTCGTGTAATCCGTGGTCTAATGTAAAATCCGGGCTAATTTGCTCTCTTCGCATCATCCTTAACAGATCGGAAACAATATTCTCAGATCATGAGTATCTCCACCGGCGTTTTTCGTTTATCCCATGATCATTCTGGAATTGCCCCACTGCTTCACCTTTCCGGTGGATCCAGCCGGTACGTCAACTCCCGACCGGGATCCAGGAAACGGGCAAAAAATGCGTAACCACCCAGATTGTTTTCGATTTTTAACAATAGCCGATTCCACCCTTTGCACAAACGAACCGGAATGCGGTCCTGATCGGGCATGGCAATTCGCACCTCCAGCTTTTGAAATACCGGTTTGCCATTCACGTAAATTTTAATGCCATCATCGGAGCCGATCAGCAAGGGCAGCACCTGATCCCGCGGTGAATACACGTAGGTGAATGCGTATGCCACCACCCGTTCATACGGTTGAAACCGATTCCAGAGGTGAATCCGTCCGTCATCCGGGGTTAAAATGCGTTGCCATCGAACCCACTGATCATCGGCACCGCGATACCTGCGGGTGAAATCCAACTCTCTTTCTGGTGGATAGACCACATCCAGGCCCAGCCGCTCCTTTTCCGAACGCATGGGATTGGGAAAGGGCCCAATGATCATCCATTCTGGAATAAATTCCCGCACCGGCTCCAGCCGATACGCATCCAATCCCACGGCCAGGGCAGATGGATGCTCCCCCGACTCCACGCGAAATCGTAATGTAATTTTCCCATTTTTAACGGAAATGGGCTTCAGGGACATGCGCCCACCCGGACGGACACGGGGTGCATGGCCATTCCAGCGCCCTACAACCGTATCCCCACTAAAAACAGTAACCTTCCCGTAATCGGGGCCTCTGGTGTAATACACGCCGATGGCATAAGCCCGTTCTTCCAGATCCGAAAGCTCCAGAGTAAATGCCTCTCCCGATTGAGACACCCGGACATACAGCTGCTGCAACTGGCTCCAGTCAGGTCCCCAGGATCGCATATCCTCCACCTGGTAATCAACATTCGTTTCCAGGGGACGAAGGGTCTCAAATTCCCGCACACCCGGTGGAATGGTTACCCGCAACGGAATCCGCAGGGAGGCTGGCAGAATGGGTGGAAATGGCTGGTGGGGCTCCAGCTGATACCAGTAGGCGGTGCTGCTGTAATCGGCAACTTCCTGATTGGCATGCCCATGCTCGATGGTAAAGCGAAAGGCTGAGGTAAAGGGAATGGCATCCGCCACGTGAAACCGATAGGCCACCACCCGTGCCAGAGAATCGTCCTTTAACAACAGTCCATGAAATGGGGCACTAAATGGGCCGTGCTGGAAATACCATCCGCTGGTAAAATAATCCTCCGTACCGGTGCCATGAATGGAAGGAACCGATTCATCATCCACGTAAATCATCTCATCCCCTTCCAGAAACCAGAGACGGTTCTGATGACTTTGCATGTGGAGATTCATTCCAACAAAATGCCCTTTTCCCCGGGCTTCCAGCACCGTGTACGGTTTTCCGGGAGGGGTTCGGATGTCCCGATTCCAGAAAGCATGAAAGTAAGCGGCATCTTCCGGAAGCGATTGGTTTAACTGCTGATAATCAATTTGATAATAAAATGCCAGCACCTCGAAGTCGCTTTGATTTTCTACTTCGATTCGTGCGGAGCGACGGAACGGCATGGGAAAATAGCAATAATAGCCACCACTGCTCATCCCCAGAAATTGGGAAATATAGTGAGTATATTGAAACCCATTGCCGAAAAAATCGCCGATGGGGACTTCCACGGAGGGGTGGGTTTCATCATCCCAGTACATGCGTAACAGCAAGCGGCGCAGAAAGTAGGGATCGCGGGAGTCGATGGTCAACCAGATTCGGGTGATGATACCCGGCCCGGTGATTTGCGCAAGGGGAACGGTGCGACCCGGCGGAATTTGAATGCGATCTTCATTTCCGCCCGTCGAATCAAAACTGGAAATTTGCACCAGTCGGTATGGCTTTAACACGGGTAATCGGGCAGGACTGAGCAGCGTTTCCCAGAGGCTCTGAGCGGATAGAGTGGACAGCAGAATCAGGACAGGGAGTATTCCCAATCCGAGAAAAACGCCCCTGCTTCCTCCGGAAACCCGACGGTTCAATCGATGCTGGTGTTTCATATCGAACCTTGTTTTTAACCTAAATAATGCCTGAAACCGCGAATCACGCGAATGAAACCAAAACACATCCACAAAATAGCGAATAAATCACGAAAACCATTTTTCATCCAGATACTACCCGATTTATTTTATTAATTTTATTTGTGTTAATTCGTGTAATTCGGGGTTTAATGCATAATCTGGGTCTAATTTTTGTTTGTGTTCATTCGTACAATCCGTAGGCGATTGCATAATCCGGGTTCATTTGTCTGTCATTTGCTCCTGTTCAATTGGATCTTCATTTTCCCATTAGTAAACGGCGCAAACTTATGCCCATCAGGGTGCCGCCTGGAGTTCAATTCGCACCTGCAGGCGCTTAAATTCGCCCGGCGCTCCTTCGGGAAATTCAATCTGCAATTGATCATTTTGTAAACGGGCTCCACGCACTTTTTTGATACGCTGTGCATTCTGCAGGGGCAGCCCGTAGCGTTCACCGGCAAGACCTTCCACCAGCAGATCGTATCCCTGATCGCGATAACGGAGCGATACCACCTTCAGGCCCCGGTTGGCTTCCCCGGTTCGGGAGGGGTAGGTAACCGGCAAAAATTCCAGTGAAGGTTGAAACTGAATCACCACGGTCAGCTGTTCGCCCTGGATGGGCAGGCTCATTTCCGGGTGCTTCAAATACGCGGAGATCTGCTCCTGATAGGCAACAGATTGCCCGTTCACCCGCACCTGTTCAATGGGGGCATCGTAAGCCAGAGCGGGGGCAAAGTCCAGCCGATACCCCACCCCATTTTCCACCGTCACCTGCAATTCGATGCGATCGTCCCGTCGGAAATAGTGAAAATTCCAGCGTGACTCCCCAACCCTGTAGTCCCGAATGTGCACTTCCCGCCAGTCGGGTGGAAAATGCGGCATAAACTGCACGCGATGCTGGATGGCGTCGCCCTCCAGTCCCAGCAACCCTCGGACAAAAGGCAGCACCACTCCGGCAGTGGAGAATCCCTGATGGGCCACCGCTTCCTGCGGCCAGACGTTAAGACTGCCGGAAAATACCTCGGTAATGGCCCCCAGTTGATGGTCGAACGTATGCCGCACCGTGCTCATCAAGGTGGCAAATCCCTGCAACAACTGATGATGCTTAAATTGAGCGGTGGTCACCCAGCTGGTCAGGAAAGGCCAGACTGCACCGTAGTTGTAATTGAGCGGTTGATAAAACTTGCTGTGAATGGACAGGCTGCGAACGCCCCAGTCGGTGGTTAACTCCGCTGTAGCGATTTTCTCCAGCGATTGCAAACTGCGTTCCGGTTGACCCAACTCCCACATGAGTCCCACCGCACACCAGGGGGTAACCTCGGTGACCCGTTCCCCTCTGGCGTTGAAGGCGAAGGAGTACATCTGGTGGGAAGGATCCCAGAATTTCCGGTCAAAAGCCTTTCGGGCGCGCTGGAAATCGGCGCTGGCCGTTCGGGCCCACTGCTGATCTTCCATAATTCGGGCCAGGGCGGCCATGGCCCGGGTGGCCTGAACCCAGATGGCCCCCAGATAGATATCGGTTTCCACCCCGGTGAATGCCCCATATTCGGTGGCACCCAGCCCGGCCTTCCGATTGTCCATCAACCCATCCTTATTGGCATCGGTTTGCAAACACCAGCGATACGCCCGCACAATCGATTCCCAGCTTTGCCGTAAAAATGCCACATCCCCGCTCATGCGCACATAGTCCCACATGGCCACAATGTAGTAAGGCGTCGTATCTCCATGGATGTAGCCATAATGGTAATCCTTCCACCAGTCCACATAGGCGGCCGCCTGGGTTAATTCATGGGCCATTTTACCATCCTCTCGTTGCCATTTCCGGGTAAATGCCAGCGCATCCCGAACGGTTGAGTAGGCATTCAGGCTATTCAAACTGAGGGCATTGATATAGGCATCGCCGCCGAAAAACCAGCCAAATCCCGGACGACCGCTGCTTCCGGATGCTCCCAGGCCGGCCACCAGACCGGTTCCCAGATCCGGATTGTCCACCACCAGGTTGTCATAGGCAATCTTTGCCCATTCAAACGCCAGGTTGATTTCCGAAACTGGCGTTTGCACCTTCATGGTCTGTTGCCGCAAATGGCGATAATGCGCCCGGGCCTGTTGATAATAGGCCTCCACGTTTCGTGCCAGACGCTGGTACACCGCGGTGATGGAATCGCGTTCGCCTCGACCACCAGCCATAATGATGGGGATGTATTTGCCCCGCACCGGATCGGGATCGGGAATATCGATAACAAATTCGTTGGGATAATCGGAAAGCATGTGGGCCGGCGTGTAGGAAATACCCGTTCCCGCCGGGGAACCAAACAGGGCGTGATTGTTTCCGCTGGATTCGGAAATGACGTATGCCCGGAGCTGCTGGTTCCAGTACGCGTACTGTCCGCCCAATCCCGCCGGCCACATGGGTTGCAGCACCGGAACAAATCCAACCACAATTTTCAACGGCACGGAGGCGTCCACTTCCAGCAACACCAGGCCACCGGGTTCCTTGATGGGCACAATGTAATGGGCCTTTACGGTGAACGATTGATAGGTAAAGGTGAGTGTGGTGACCGCGGGGGACACATCGATGTAGCGAACGATCTGGCTGGCAGGGATGCCGCGGGTGGAGTTTCCCACAAAGAAGGTGAGCCGGGCATTCCGGAATAACTTAAGCGGATAGGCCCACGCCTCGAAGGATCCGCTTTCGTCTCCCAGAATGGCAAAGCGGCGCCCCACCTTATCAAATGGCGTACCCGGCTGAGCCAGTCGATGAAGCGCGATGTCACTGGATTCCAGGCGGAACGCCGGAATGGTGCCCGAATCGCCCCGGGCCAGGCCGGTAAAAATAATCAGCCCCATCAGCAAAATGGCTTTCATCTTCCCCTCGCGGTTTTGTGAATGATTACATTTTAAATGCCTTCTGAAGCCCCCACCTCAACCCGATTTCCTCAGAGCACAAATGGTTGTTAATTGTCCCTTTTCCGGATCCCTTCGCCATTCAGTTTACCCACACCCATTCCCCGCTTATTTCGGCTCAGTCTGGCTTCGATAAAAAAGATTCCCTTACCCCTGAGACTTCCGGAGCGTACACATCCAGCAACATGCGGGCGATCAGTCCCGCCCAGATGTACTGCCGATGATATCCCGCCCACGGTTCGTCCGGACTGTAAAACTCCCAGAACTGGTGATCCTTCTTGAGTTGATTGATCATGTTGGCTGCCACGCGCTGTACCAGCATTTTTGCTTCTTCTCGATAGCCATATTGCAACAACCCGTGGACGATGAGGTAATTCCATTCCACCCACACCGGGCCGTTCCAGTAGCCTTTTGGATTGTAATAGGGATCATCCGCCGCCAGTGAGGGGATGCCGTACGGCCGCCAGAATTTTGCGGGATTCGTTAGGTGGTTCACCAGTTGTTTGGCCTGCTCCCGGCTGGCAATCCCCGCCCACAGGGGCAAAAAGCCGATAATTTCCTGCCGTTTCAAATCGTCCGGTGCTTTGTAGCTAAAGTCGTGATCGGTTCTGTCCACATGGTAATAAAAACCGGTCTCCGGATCCCACATGAACTGGTTGATTTTCCGGTCCCGTTCCCGGGCCTCCCGCTCCCATCGACGGGCTTCGCGGGTTTTTCCCAGCTCCCGGGCCATGGCCGCCAGGCTGCGCGCCTCCTGAACCAGCATGGTATTCAAATCCAGCGCCTCAAAGTGGGACGGCCAGCCGACCTCGTCCCACACGGCCACCCGCGCATCCCGCACCGACTCCAGCACCGCATGCGCCCCCCATTCGCAAAGACCATCGCCATCCTGATCTCGATTCCGCACATAATATTCATAAAACGCTTTGCTGGATTTGTACATCTCTTTTAAAAACTGTCGATCGCCGGTTATCCGATACAACATCCAGTTTTGCCAGGCATACCAGGGCGCCGAGGTGGTCAGTTGATGATTGTAAGGGATCGTTTCATCCAGATAGGGGCCGGTGCGGTAATTGATGTAGCCGTTCCTTTGCTGCCGCTCGCGATAGATGCGCTGAGAATCCATGGCACTCCGGGGATCCAGAAATGCGTAGGCCAGCATGGTCAGGCTCTCGTGGAAAACCTGGCCCCCATGTCCCCATCCCCATTGCGGTTCGCGGGAGAAGACGTAATAATTGTATCCGCATTTTCCTTCCGGAGGCAACATCAGCTGACGCATCAGGTTAAAGCTGCTCCAGTACAGCAGGGTGAGGTCGGGATCGGGGAAATCGGGTACCGGCAGCCGCGCAAATAATTCTTCGTTTGCCCGAATGAACGGCTGCAGATCGAACCTCATCAGGGCACGGGCGGAATCCAGCATTTCCTGAACGGGTGTGCCGGGACGCGCGACCATGCGAATGATCCGCAGGGAATCCGATTGCCCGGGAGCCAGCTGAAAGCGGATGGGCAATGCCACCACCCGGGCCATGTCCCGTACCCGATTCCGCAGTTGATCGGGATAGCGCATGTCCGTTAAGAAATCGCTACCCGCAATGTTGTTGATTTCTGTTGAATGCATACTCCAGCGTCCCAGCGAATCTTCGGCAATGACCACATACCCGTAGATTTGATCCCCCTGAATATTGCGATCGGTGTAAAACGTTCGCGACTGCCGGGTTGCCAGTAATCGGTAAACCCCTTCCCGGCGATAATCCCGGCGGAACACATGGTAGGTTGTGGCCGTTCCCGATTTTTTCCAGAACAGCCGAATTTCCGTCCCGCTACCCCAGATGTCCCGATCCACCTGTTGCGGCGCCTCCGGAAACGGTGCGGGTTCCAGAAAAAGATCCCGACGCTGGATGGTAGAGGTTTCTTTAAACCGCACCGTGTCGGTGATGGCAGCCCCTTCTTTTGTGGCCGGACAGAACATCATCAGGGTAAAACGGTCGTCATCCCGCAAATCCGAAAAATTCCCCAGCTCCACGCCGTAAAAACCGTAGGGACTGATGTTGGGATCGGCGCTTCCCCATCGGGGGGCGGTTTCGGTCAACAATCGGGTGGAATCCCGATGCAACACCACCTGAAACCGCGGCGCTGGATCCTGATGACGGCACCGCTCTCCATTGGAATGCACCATCTTACCCCATACCAGAAAACGGGCCGGCTTTTCGATGACCACCTTTTGCGGAATGGGTACCGTTCCCCAGTGGTAACTTCGATAGCTGGTCAACCGTTGTGGCTTTCGGGAAACCATCACCACATTCCGGACATCTTTCACGTAAGGCACCTGGTGATTCAGTGTCCAGCTATCCGGGAGCTCTTCGTGCACAAAATGAATGGCCCGATCCTGCTCATGAAAGGTCACTTCGTTAAACACCCGATAGCGATTCCACACAAAAGGAATTACCTGAAATACCTGTTGGGTTTGACTGACATTGGTGATCTTCACGTCCCAGATGGCGATGTGGGAGCTATATACCAGAAAAGTGGCCTCCACCTGTAAAAATGGAAAGGGGAAAAATTCGTAACGCACCAGATCCGGGTAGGACATGCGAATGATCGGTTGCCGGAAATATTGACCGGTCTGGTAAACGTAGTGCATCCCCTGCTGAAAGGCCAGACACAGGTCGCCGCCGGTGTCCGTGGTAAAATCGGCCCCGCGGGAAGAATCATAAAACAGAAAATGATACCCTTCGTCCAGAATAAATTCGGAACGCTCTATCGCTGCTGCATAGGTGGTGTAAATGGGATCGTTCCGATCCACCGACAGCTGCGACAGGAGAGGAACGGTGGTTTGAGCAACAAGGGTTGCCACCAGGCCCATCGCCAGAAGCCATCCCGGAATGCCGATTCGGGGAGTGAAACCGATCATCTTTCCACGCATAAACTCGCTCCCGAAGTTTACCTTTTATCCCACATAATGCATGAAACCCTGAACCACGCGAATGAACCCAAAAAATATCAATCAAATCGCGAATAAACTTCGAATCAAATTTTCATCCAGATATTATTCTTATTTGTGTTAATTCGTGTAATTCGTGGTTCCAATGCATAATCTGGGTTTATTTCCCGCAGGTTTTCGCAGGTCAATTTCTACCCCAGTATTTTCCCGGTCGCAAGGGTTAAATACACCACATACCCACCCAATCCGATGATAATGCCGGCTCCTACCAGTGGGAGCCATTCCAGTGGAGTTTCGGGGAGATGGTGGGTGGCCCAGTGCGACGCCTTCACCAACAAAACCCCTATTCCAAACAGCGTTGTTGCCAGACCCAGACTAAATGCCGAGATCACCAGCAACCCCAGCACCATCCGATGCAGCGAAATCGCCAGCAACATGATGACCACCGCTTTTGGGCAGGGTGTCAGCCCACCGGAAATGCCCAGCATGACATTCTCCCAGAACGTGGGCGGTTTCTGGTGGGAATGAGGCACCCGATGATGATGATCCTCCTTATGGGAATGGGACTCCCGTAGTCGGTGAGTGTCCGGGTGATCCCGGGAAAGCCCCTCTGTTACACCTCCCGCGCGATGGCGACGGCGCCGCCAGTGCTTTACAAACAGCCAGATGCCAATGGCCAGAATGCCCAGTCCAGACAATAGACTCAACCAGATTCCGGCCGTCTCGGGGAAGAAAAAGTCCATCACCAGCATGGCCAGCAATCCGATCAACACCACGCTAAAAATATGGGAGAAGGTTATTGCGGCGGCCACGGTTACGGCGTCACGCACCCGTCCGCGCGTTCCCACCAGATAGGCGGCCATCAGCGCCTTGCCATGCCCGGGGCCCAGCGCATGAAATGCCCCCAACAAATAAGCCACTCCCAGCACCAGCAGAAGTGTCTCCAGAGACATTCCCGGAGAGTACAGCAGCCGGTTAATGGTCGACAGGTTCATTCCATTTCCCCCACCAGAAATTGAAACCGAAAATCCGGAAACTGGCCTTCCTGAATCTGAAGCACCGTTTTATCATAAAACACACCGAAGATGTAAACCATTTTACCCGAGTGCCGGAGTCGCCCTGGATAGGTATTCAAAAATCGAATGGCACCATTTCCCGTCACCCGAATCTGCACATAACGCGCAATGGCTTTTTCCTGATCGTCTGTAAATTCCACCAGCGCTTTGGCCAGCTGGACGATTTCACTTCCAACCACGAAAAAGATTCGTGGATCGAAGCGCAATTCATACAGCCCATCGGTTAAGTCAAAACCTTCCACCCGAAAATTCATTTCCAGAGTGAGTGGTGCCAGCAAAGAATCCACCAGCAATGTGGGCGAATCGATTTGCACCAGTTGTACCGTCAGTGGAGATTGATTGAGCTGCACCCGAAATCCCCTGAGTTGCTGATTCACCCGTTCCCGTACCTGATTGAAAAAGGACTGGATTTCCTCTGCAGAAAAATACGTATCCTGGTTCGAATCGATCATCAGCCGCACATGAGGGGCAATCTGCCCCATGTAAACCGATTGGTAGGAAATCTGTATCCGATTGTTCATTACCTGAATGCGAATGTCGTCCTGCATTTCTTCCCGCGCATACTTAAAGATATAGCCGTGTGCCTGCAGGGTTGCCAGTGCACCCATAAAACAGGCCAGCCAGAGAGGCCATCCAGCTTGTCGAAAATAGCGGGACACACCTACCTCAGGAGCAATAATTTTTGTATGCGTGTCTCCCCTGCAGAGGTTTTCAGGCGACAAAAATACACGCCGCCTGAAACAAAGGTACCAGTTTC
Source organism: Calditrichota bacterium (assembly GCA_013150955.1). Classification (GTDB taxonomy): domain Bacteria; phylum Calditrichota; class Calditrichia; order RBG-13-44-9; family J042; genus JAADJD01. The sequence goes on along the minus strand of JAADJD010000048.1, from coordinate 25,141 downwards.
ATCCATACCATTCCAGACAAATTTGTAGCGACCGGGTAAAAATTCCCCGGAAACGATACGCTGAATTCTCCGCCCCATGACGTCGAAAATCGCCACCTCCAGATCCATTTTACGCGGTACCAGAACGGTAATGGTGGTTGCGGGATTAAATGGATTGGGATAGCCGGGAAGCAGTTCCAGTCGGTTGGGCACAATTGCGGATTGTTCGCCAGCAATAGCCAGCGGCTCTCTCAGTGTCACCGTTACAAAATCATATCGTTCAAACAGACTGGCCCAATCTTCGGGCTGTTGATCAACGGCTTCAAACACCACGTTGATCCCCAGGCTATCCCCGGCCTGTAAATTGAGTCCGGCCAATGGAGAACGGGGGATGGCCAGTTCCAGCTGCACGACGGGATTTTCGTACAAAACGGCGAGATGCACCGTTGCGGGATCAATCACCCGACGCTGGAACTGCTGTTGATACTCCGGATCCGTATCCCACATGCCTCCCGGTCCCCCACGATTCAGGCTGTACTGTTTCACCGCCTCGCTGGCATCCCAGCTCCGAAAACGCGAAAATGTCCCGGATTCCGGATCGATCACCATTTCAACATTTCCCGCAGAGTGCCACCAGCCATCCGCCTGCACATCCAGATATATTACCGGGGTGGCCACTCGATCCATTTCCAGCGCCAGGTAAAGGGAATCGGCATCCCAGGTGAGATAAGCTCGAGGCGAGAAAGGCACCCGGAAATATGCCGCCCCGGAAGACCACACCGGCCACCCCGATTCAATGAATCCATCTATTCGTGGCGGCTGGTTCGTTTGGGGAACATCAGGAGATACCGCGTACAGGGGCCAGGTGTCACTCCCATCTTCCCTGCCATCGTCATCGGTGTCGGGCAGGGTGGGATCGCTACCGGTGTAAATACCGGCCATGGCTTCTTCTAAATCGTTCAAGCCATCTCCGTCGGTGTCTGCTTTATCCGGAGCGCTCCCGAAACGAACTTCGTCCAGTGGAACCAGCGGCTCAATATCGGGCAGTCCGTCCTGATCCTGATCCACCGATTCGTAAATTTCTCCCCACTCCGGAGGCAAATCCCGGTAATCTTTAAAACTGCGCCAGATATTGGCCTGAAAATCAAAGTGTTCCCCACAGGGATCGGGAAAATCCCAGGGACGATCCCCATGGTACATCTCGGGATGCCCAACGTGATGGTAAAGTGCATCAATGGCATGCTGAATTTCATGAACAAATATCCAGGTCAGGCCATAATCCAGCTGCGGCTCCTGACCGGGATAGCGCACAGCGGTAACGACGGGCCACTGGGTATGAGAAAATCCCGTTAATCGCTCCGGTCCGGGAAGATTCAGATGCACAACCCCCAGGGACCAGTATCCGGATATGGCCGGGCATATCCGAAACACCAGATCGTACTGGGTATTCATCACCCCAAATTGTCTTAAATCTTCGGCGGTCTGATTCAGATGATATTCCTGAGAATCGCCAAAACCCCGGTAGGCGGAGATTGGATAAAAATCCAGCTCCAGATTTAATTGAAAACCAGAATTTCGCCAGATGAAAAGGCGAGCGGTTTCCAGCATGCTCCGGATTGCGGAGAGTTCTTCTGCCGTTATCCCACCGCGGTTCGTATGCTGATAAATAACAACCGCTACCCTTAACGTGGTGTACCAGACCTTTCCTGTAAGATTGGTTCCGGTTGCCACCATGACTTCGTCAGAGGTTCCGGCCTCTGTTTCTGGAAAAATTCTTCCCACAATTTTGTAGACATATTGCGTTCCCGGCTGCAGGCGCGTATCCAGATATTGCGTGGCCCCACTGGTATAGCCAACGGCCCGGTACACCGATTCTTCTTTCTCGCGTCGGTAGATGGTGTACCCGGCAAGCGTTCCAAAAGGCGGCTGGTAAGGCAACCACTGAAGTTGTGCCGTGGTGGTACCGGCAACGATCTGCAATCCGGTGATGCGATCCGCCTCAATGACTTCACGAGAATGGGCAGAGGCTGTCCCTGTGGAATCATAAGCGATGAGCACATATGCAAGCCGCTCCTCATCCGCCACAACGGTATCCTGGTAAACACCACCCTGGATCCCTTCCGCAATCATTCGGTATTCTCGACGCCACTGTCCATTACACAGGGTATCTCCAATCGAACTGCGATAAATGCGATACCGAAGATTACCCCTGGCCTCCCATTGAATGATTCGCTGATGATTATCGGTTCGTTGAATGGTGATATTTTCAGGCCTCCCGGGAAAGTCCTCTGGCTGCAAATACAACGTGGTGGGAAAATAATACCAGGGAATGCCCTGAACCACAGCCGTTAATGTTCCTCGTTGCTGCGTTTCCAGGCAGGTGAATTGCACGGTTACCGTGTCCCCAGCACGAATTCCCGGATTGGAGAAATTGGCCAGTTCCACACCAAACACCCCGCTGCCGGGAACATTCGCCTCGGCTGCCGGTTCCCGACGTGGAGTGGTTTCCAGCAAAATGATATCGGGATGAGACGCACGGAACACCTTCAGGGCAACCTGTGGAGGAACGTGGGTGCAGGTAGATCCGTCCGCGTGGCGCACAAAATTCTTCCAGTAAACCGAATCCTGCTCACAGGGAACCTGGCCAGATGACAACGCAGCCAGGATCAATAAGATGAAAATCCCATTTCGGACCGGCATTTCTTTCCCCTTTTAACGGATCAACAATACTTTGCGTACTGCACGCCGGGTATCGGTCTGCAACACCACAAAATACATTCCACTGGGAACGGGTTGTCCCCGATCTGTTTGACCGTTCCAGGCAAAAAGGTATCGTCCGGGGAGCAGCAGGGCATCCAGTATCCGTCGGACACGCTCCCCACCAATGTTGTAAACATCCAGCCGAACCCTCTCCTTCTCCGGTATCTGAAAGGCGATCAAACAACGATGATTGAACGGATTGGGGAAAATCGGGTTTAAGCGGAACGCCCGGACGGAGGGTTCCTCCGGATTTGGCAGGGAGGCAGGCGGAATATTCCTCCAGATCCGAATTGTACGCTCATAGGTGGCGGAATCCCGATTCCCTGACCAGTAAGCCACATTAAAATCACATATGTCCATGAAGTGATACCCCACACTGTCTCCCTTCTCCACTCGAATAAACAAAACGGCATTGGTGCCCACGACGTGGGGGTCTGGAAATACGTAGGAGGAGAATGGGTTTTTCGTGTAGATGCCTCCGAAATAAATGGAATCGGTAACATGGGGAAAAACAAAGCGTCCCTGATCATCCGTGATCCCCCGATATTTCGGAATGTTGGGGATCACATTGTCCTGCATCTGATAAACCGTAACCCGCGCGTGCCGCAGACGCTGGCCGCTGGCGTCGCGGAGGATTAACGTATTCTCTGCGGGAATGTCAGCCAGGTAATCTCCAAAAAATCCCCGTCGCCGCCCTCGATTCCGCCACAACGCTCCCGCTGAATGATCCGAGATTCCCGCCTGAAAATTGGTATGCATTAAATAATCTTTCCGGCTGCAGTAATACAGAACATCCCAGGCAATCGGCTCTAAATCCGGAGGCCTTCCGGTGCGAGGTTCAATGACCCGAAATTCGCTCTGCTGAACATCCATGTTGTACAGATCGATTAACCCCAGCTGATGTCCCAGTTCGTGCAACAACGCCCAGTCCATTCCCCGTTGCTGCTCAAACACCACATCTCGAAAATAAGCGATTGAGGACGCATCTCCCCGAAACCCCCATTGTCCATCCCACATAAGGTTTTCCGGCGCGTGGGTTCCATAAACCGGCAAAGCCCCATCGGGGTGATAACTGACAGTGTCCAGAAACACCGCCTCGGGGACGCCATCCGGCGCAAACGGGGGATATTTGGCCTGCTGAAAAAAGGCATTCAACTGATGAATGTGCAGCTGTGCCCAGTCCTCGAAGCTGTAAGATCCCATGGGATTGGCGCGGTTTTCGAAAAACGCACGGGCGCTCGCTTCGATATAAAACCGGAAAGCCAGCCCATGGGACACGATGGTCACCGCATTATTTCTGTAGCTCACCTCTCTGGACGAATCCGCGGCCACGACCCGGCATTCGATTGTGTCGGGCCGCTCCTTCCAGGGCAATCGAATTTGATGCCGTACCCGCTGCCCCGGTATCAATGGCGCGATGGTCTGTCGGGCATATTCAATTCCATTCACCCGCCAGATCACCTGAAAGGGAGGACTGGTTGCGCCACCACTATTCCGGATAACCGCCACATAGCGCATCAGCTCCCCCGGATCGGGGTAATGTTTCCGATGCTCGGTACCGGGCTTCAGATGGGGATTGTATCCCTCAGGAGGACCGTACACCACTTCGTATCGCGGATAACGCGGTAATCGGGAAATGAAAAGCACGTCAAGATCGGGATCGGATGTCTTTGGCATCTGAACGGTTATGCCCACCGTATGGGACGCTTCTCCCGGAATCTGATACGCATTTACCGGGACCACCCGGTAAAAATACCGCTCTCCCGCCACCACAGTGGTATCCAGGAACCGAGCCTGTTTGCTAATCCCGATGCGCGTGCTCTGATCCGGATAAAAATCGGATTCCCGGGAGCGATGAATGTGATATTGGAAGCCGCTGGTATCCCCCAATTGGATCCAGCTCAATGCAACCCCAAGGCCTTCCCCGGAAACGACTGCGGCTTCCAGATGAACGGGCGCCGGGGGATAATCGACGATTTCCCTGGAATGCGGCCCGGCAACCCCATTCCGGTAGGGAATCAGAACATAGCCATGGGGTACTTGACCTGCGGTGAGGTCAACATACCATCCTTCTGCTACCTGCCGGGCGATTCGAACATATAAGTTGCGACATTGCCCACCCGCTACCGTATCGTACAATGCTTTGCGGTAAATATCGTAAAACGTTTCCGCCTTTGCTGTCCATTCCAGACGCCGTTCTCCAGACGTTGTCCAGTTCAGGCGCAAATCTTGCGGGGGTTCCGGAAAATCGGTGGGTCGCAGCCGGAGGGTGGATGGAAAATATGCCCAGGGAATGCCTTCCACACGTGCTTTCAAAATACCCCGCTGTTGCGTCTGGCGGCAATAAAACGCGATGCTGACCGAATCCCCCGCCTGAAGTCCCGGAAAGTTCCCCAGCTCCACGCCAAAAACCCCGCTGCCCGGAATGTTGGGATCTCCCATTTCCTCCCAGCGCGGTGCATTCTCGGTGAGTAACGTATCGTACTGATGATTTCGATAGACCTGAAAACGGGCCACCGGCGGCACGTGACCACAGAATTCTCCCTCGGAGTGGCGCACAAAATTTTTGTAATACACGGAAACCTGGGGGATGGCTATTCCCGGCCAGCCCCAGAAAAACAAAAGGACGAAAAATCCGTGGATCAGCCAGCAACAAACGGCATCCGCTCCGTCTCTGGATTTATCCAGCAGTTTCCGCTCCCCAATCTTTCGTTTGTCCATCGATAATGGATGCATTCGGATTCGGATCCCTCCATTTCAAAACGCCCGATGGTTACGGCCCTTCACTTCACTTATTGATAAGATCATCCCTGAAGCCAACAATTGCACGCCGTACAACTTTCAGACCCTGTTCACACCTTCGTTTGGTATTTCAGGTAGACCGACGCTGGAAATATCCACGAATCTCTTTCAAAGGATCCGGCAAACAGCGGTTTTTCTCTGAACATCCCTCTGGCGGGAACCGGGCGGCACCTGAACATCCTGGTTCCCGGATGAAATATTAAAATGCCAGACCAAACCCAAAACGGTGTGTTCCCCCAAGCAGGGTGTAATCGTTATAAGAATAGTCAAATTTGAACCGAAACGATTCCGTCCCCCAATACAAACCGGTGCCCAGTCCAAACCGGGAAACGTCATGATTCAACTGATATCCTGCTCTTAAAAAAATGACCTGATTCCAGTTCCACTCCACTCCCAGTTGACTGAGCGGTTGCCCATCGTTTGGTTTGATGGCCGAAACGCTGATCAGCAACGTGGACTGTTCCCTTTCCATAGCGTGAATGGAAAGCCCAAACTGGAAATTTGTGGGCAGGGGGTAGGATTCGTTTACGTACTTCACTTCGGAACCGAAGTTGGCAATCTTCATTCCAAAGCGGAATCCTCGAAAATCGGTAACATACAGAACGGCAATATCGCCGGCGATGGCGTTGGCCTTAAAATCCCGATACAAAAACATGTGAATAAAATTTAAAGTACCGCCAAAAGTTACCCGGTTGGTTAAAAATCGGGCGTAAGAAATGCCGAACCGATAATTGCCCGCCCAGAAGGTTTCCCCCGTTCCATCGGGCTGCAATGGTGTACGCACCTGCATCAGGTCGGTGTACAGTGCAGTGACGGACAGGGCAACGGTGCCCACGCGATTCCAGCGATAGGCGATGGCGGCGAATTCGTGATTAATTCCGGCAAACCAACGGGTATGGGTTACACTCACGTCCAATCGGGGGATGCGGGCCAGGGCGGCTGGATTATAATAGGCCGCTTCCGCACCAGAGGTCACAGCAATAAAAGCACCCCCCAGAGCCGCGGCTCGCGCATTAACGTCGATTTTTAAAAACTGGGCATCCGAGGCCCCGGGCCGCTGATACTGACCCCAAACAGCTAAGGGCACCATCCCCACAATCCACAGGGCCATCCAGAAGGGATAACAGCGGATTTTCATCGAAACCACCCCAAATTAAATCGTTTGAAAATTTATTTGATAATCACAAACTTGCCCACCTGAACCTCCCCGCTGTCCAGATCTTCCACCGTAAACAGATAAATTCCACTGGAAATGGCCTGCCCCACAGAGGAGGTCAAATTCCAATCCTCATATCCCAGGTCGGGATTATCGTGATACAGCGTATTGACCAGATCACCGGCAAGAGTGTAGATCTTAATGACACAGCGTGCCGGCAGGTTAATGAATTGAATGCGGCGATCCTGTTCCATCCAGTAACGTCGGGTTCCTCCTGGCTTTTCCCATTGAGGATTGTACGTATGATAAGCGATATCCCCGCGATAAGGATTGGGCACCACCGCAACTTTGCCTACCGATTTCGGCGGTGGGGTACCGGGAATGGCCACCACGGCATTGGCCGTCAGACTGGATTCCTGAGAAGGAAAGCGGGTCACCGAATCGGGCTTGGAAAAGGCGGTCACCGTGTAGTAATATTCCACATTGTTCAGCAATCCCACATCTTCGTATTCGTACTGCAATCCCGTGTTTTGCCCGAATTCATTTCCAGGAATGTCGTACTCGGCCAGCAACGTCCAGGGCCCCTGCCGACTGACCGTACTTTTGTAGACCCGATAGCCTTCGAAGGGCTGCGGATTGCTATCGCCCCGATAGGGATCAAAATAGGTTTCTGGATTGACATCCCCCGGTTGCGGTTTCCAGACCAGCTTTACCCGATGATTTCCAGTGATAACCCGAAGCGGTGGTGGCGGTGGCGGAAAGGGCACTCGATAATTGCGGTCGCGCAAAAACTCCAGGTACTCGGCATTTTTCATGAGCCCTTCGCGCCCGAAGCCAAACACCTCGGCCACCTCAAAATGCAGGGTATCGCCGACCGGCAGATATTCGATGGGCCCAAAGCACACGGAAATGTGGGCGCGCTCCGGATCCGGACGATTCTGCATGATAATGCCACTGGCCATGGCCTCCCGAAATCGCAGTGGATCCCGGCCGTAACCCGCCAGATCTTCGTGATTATACCAGCGGAAGGTCCAGGTCAGCGACGAATCCGCCGGACGGAGAATCTTGATGCCAATGGGGCTGATGGCAGTGCCATCATTGCCCCCCGGATTATCCTCCGCTACGGCCATGAATTTTTCCGGGAAAAACAGGGTCAATTCATCGATGAAATTATCCGCAACATCGTTGTTCCCGATTTCCCCATGCAACCAGTACCCCACGTACACATTCCGTAAATCAAATTTGGTCGGGATCACATCAAAGTTAAACACGATGAATTCATCCAGTGGTGGGGAACTCCAGGCGTAGCTGCGTTGAATGACATCCAGATACAGCGGCTGATGATCTTTCACCGTCAGGATATGATAATCGCTGTAACGGCACACAAAGTCCTGATCGGACACGGCGGTGTATCCAGGCCAGTATGGAATATCCAGCGTATCGCCTTTGGTGGCCACCCAGATGGTGTCCCAGGGTTCGGCGCTGGGGAAGAATTCTTCGGGGGTGAAATGGGTTCGGGTCACGGAAACCAGTGTATCGCCTTCGGGGGTAATGGCACCAATCCAGATGCCTCCCTGATACACGTGCTCCTCGTTACTGCCCACCGGCATTTCGCAGTTGATCAATCCCTTGTAATTGGTAATATTATTGTAATTGTCAATGGTCCCCACGTTGGTGATGATCTGGCGAACCTTACCCACATTGTGGATTTTCCAGTCCAGCGTGGTAAATTGCCCCAGCAGGGAGCTTATCCCCCATAAGACGGCAGAAAAAATGTGTAAGTACCGGATCATCCCATCCCCTTTTGATGATCTACTTAATGATCACAAATTTCCCAACCTGAACGTTTCCGGTGTCCAGATCTTTTACCGTAAACAGGTAAATACCGCTGGAAACCGCCTGCCCCACATAGGAAGTGAGATTCCAATCCTCATAGCCACGATGAGGATCTTCATGAACAATGGTGGTGACCCAATCCCCGGATACGGTATAAATGCGAATTTCACACCGTGCAGGAAGGTTAATGAACTGAATCCGTCGGTCCTGCTCCATCCAGCGATCGCGGGTTCGCGCCGGGCGTTCCCACGGAGGATTGTACGCGTGGTAAGCAATATCGCCCCGGTATGGATTGGGCACCACGGCAACCTGGCCAACCGTTTCGGGAGGATTGGTACCCGGAATGGCCACCACCACATTTTTGTTAATACTGGATTCCTGAGATGGAAAATCTGCCACCGTATCCGGCTTGGAAAACGCCGTAACCGAGTAGTAATATTCCAGATTGTTGAGCAATCCCACATCCCGGTATTCATATGCCAGGCCGGTGTTCTGCCCGAATTCATTGTCTGGAATGTCATATTCAGCCAGCAACGTCCAGGGGCCGGTAGGACTGACCGTACTCTTGTACACCCGATAGCCTTCAAACGGTTGAGCAACGGAATCGGCTCGATAGGGATCCACATACGTTTCTGGATTCACCTGACCGGGAAGCGGATCCCAGCGGAGCACAATCTCGTGGTTGCGGGTTTCCAGCCGGATCGGTGGCCGTGGGGGTGGTGATGGGACCCGAAAACGATTGCCAATGAGCCAATCCAGGCGATCCACATTTGCCAGCATGCCTTTCAGGCCTTCCCCCAGCACTTCGCCAACTACAAAATTTAACGTATCGCCCACCTTCAAATTGAAGGGGCCAAATGCCACAATGAACTGCGAGCCGATGGGTTGGGTCTGATTTTGCATGATGATGCCTTCTGACATTTGCTGGTAGCGCAGCCCGTCCTGTGGCGGCGGAGCGCCCATCCCCTGTCCGGGATACCAGTTAAATGTCCAGATCAGGGAATCTTCCGCTATCCCCTCGGGTGGGTATACCCGAATACCAATCGGGCTGAAGGCATTCCCATCGGCATGTCCTTCCGCATCCACGGAAACGCCCAAATGACGGGACTCAAAATAAATGGAATAATCATCCAGGGCAAAATCCCAGCCCTGTCCCCTGTACCCCACATTCCCGTCCAACCAGTAAGCAATGTAAACCTGTTCCAGGTCAATGCGGGTGGGAATCACGTAGAAGTTATAAACAATAAATTCATCCAGCGGCGGCGAACTCCAGGCATAACTGACCTGTATTACATCCACGTACAGGGGCTGATGCTGGGCAATGTTCAGCACGTGATAATCGCTGTAACGGCAAACAAAATCCTGATCGGAGATTCCCACATAGCCCGGCCAGTAAGGGATGTCCACAGTATCATTTTTTGAGACCACCCAGATGGTGTCCCAGGGTGCCGCACTGGGATAAAACTCCACCGCAGAATTCCAGCTGGTGGTTACCGAAACCAGCGTATCGCTTCCAACGATGGCGCCAATCCAGATGCCGCCTTCTCCCACGTGTTCCTCAAAACTGTTGGGGGGAAATTCGCAGTAGATCAGCCCCGTCCAGCTTCCCCACAATACCCAGGTTGGCCAGAGACTCCCGATATTGGAGACAAACTGACGCACCTTTCCCACATCGTGCATCTTCCAGTCCAGACTGACCCGTTGCTGCGCCACAAGGGGCATTCCGGTTAGCAACAGGCCAAGTAACACTCCAGGAAGGGAGTACCCTCTCACCACCAAGTCAGCTCTCCTGTTGTTAAGAACCGGGTTTCTACACAAATTCTTTCTGTCCACCGGTTAACCGCCCCATCACGATCTACCAATCGATTCGCATGCCCAGCTTTGCATAACGACCGGGGGCAAATCGCCGCGGATCCATCTTGGGTAAAATCTCATACCAGCTGAAGTATCGATAAATATTATTCCCCACCAGCTGCGGATCGATATCGCCATATCGGTAGGGCTTTCCGGTGTAGGTGTTAAAACCGTAAGAAACCTGGACGTTTCGGGTATCAAACACATTGAAAATATCCACAAAGAGCGCCAGTTTCACCCCATTGATCCGGAACGTTTTTTTAATTTTCACATCGGTGGTGTAGGTGGGTGGAGCAGTTGCCGAATTCTCCTTTTTCTGCGCTTCCACCGGATCCAGGGTAAACGGGGTATAGGGCTGTCCGGATGCATAGCGCGAAAGAATGGTGATGTTCCAGTCATCGGGCAACTTCAGGCCGAAAAATCGCAGGTGCTTTTTCGGTGGCGAAACAATCATTGCCTGTAAAATAAACTGGTGGCGAATGTCCCAGCTTAACCGACGTTCTCGAATCGGATTGGGAAAGTCATTAATAGAACGGATGTAATCTTCGAAAGCAGAGGATGAATAGCCATTCGCCCACTGAACGGTGTAAGTCAACCGTCCCTGGAGGAAATTGGAATAACGCTTGGTCAGCTCGAATTCCAGTCCGCGAGCACGGGCATATCCATTATTGTCATACAAATCCACCGGCAACCCCAGCGCGGCACGAAGTCGGGTGGTTCCCACCTGCTTGGAAATGTCCTTGGTGTAGCTCTTAATATCCAGCGCCCAATTGCGTGCCAGCTGATGGGTAAATCCAAATTCATACAGAATGGTCTGCTCAAAATCCAGATGGGGATTGCCAGTAAATCCACCGGTGTAGGGATCGCGATAAAAAAATTGCAATTCGGGAAGCTGATTAAAATGTCCGTACGAGAAAAAGACCACCGTTTTTTCAGAAATTGGAAACGAAATCCCAAATCGCGGGCTGATCTTATATTTGATCCATTTCCAGTCGGCTTTTAGCCCTGTGGCGGCCTCCCAGGTTTTCTTCCATTCGGGATGCATCACGGTAGAGCCCACCTGAAACCAGTCCACCCGCACACCGGCATTGATGATCATGGTCTCCTTCTCGAACTTATCCTGAATATAGGCACCACCGATCACGGGATAGGCGTTAAACACCCAGCGATTCTGACCAAATTCCTTAAAGGGCCCTATCGGCGGCGGGAAATAGGGCTCATTCTTATACAAATGCTGCCCGTAGCGGGATAACAGCACCCCGCCGTCCTGGATGTCCACATAACGGATATCATTATACCGAATTTCGATCCCGGTCTTCATCAGGTGTTCGGGGTGAATCTGAGAGGTGAGATCGCCTTTTAAAATGAAGGTATGGGTTTCATCATCGCGCCAGATGTTTTCATACCCCCGATTATCGAAAAAGCCATACGGATCAAACTGCGGTGGTAAGATGGTGGACTTTACCGAGTCCGGCGGGGCATCGCCAAATCGCTCTCTGTAAGTCCAGTAATCATATTCCACGCTGTCCTTAAAAAATCGCCAGTAATCCGGGGGACGCCTTCCATCCAGCGAGCCATCGTAATCCACTCCCAGATATCCAATATTAATATTGTAGAACGTGGACTGAGACAGGGTGTGGTTGAATCGGATGTTAACGTTCTGGTTGCTTCGGCGATAAGCCGCCATATGATCCGGGTAGTTCTTCCAGAGCCAGTTAAAATTGCTCCAGCTGCGCCAGGATCCATGATAGCTGAGCACAATTTCAAAGGTATTGGACAATTTCCAGTTTAATTTGGCATTTAGGTTGCCCGTGTTTTGTTGTTTTTCCCGAATGGTCATCCCCAGAAACTGAATGGTTCCCCGTTTGCGGTGGTTGTTATAGGCCGTATTGTCCAGATTGGCGTTTCCGGAAATAAAATAATAAAATCGTCCGGGCAATCGGATTCCCAGGGAAGGCAACAGTTTCCGGGTGAGTGGTTCCGGCCCTCCCAGATAAAAGGACAGGTACCGGGAAGAAAAGGATTGGAATAATAAATTTTGATCGGATGCTTTAAACTCGATTCCCCCTTCAAACCGATCCGATCCCGAGCGGGTGGTAATGTTAACCACACCTGACTGCGCCTGGCCATATTCGGCATTAAACGCCCCGGTTAACAATTCCATGGCCTGCACATCCACCACATTCAAATCCAGCACATCCCGTCCACCATAAATGGGATGGGTGACCGGAACCCCATCCACCATGTACAGAATTTCGCCCCCGCGACCGCCACGAATATGAATGTTCTTTAAACTTTCGTCCCGAACCTGCAGCTGGATGCCATCTCCCAGCGGGATGGATTGCGGCCCCACGTCCACCACAGCCCCGCCCTGCAACATAAAGATGTCCGTGGTGGTCTCGAACCCCGGCGTCTCGATGATTTCCTCCTCCGACGTGATGCGGCGGGTGGAGGTAATGTCCGGTTGCACCATGGGTTCTTCGGCAACCACCTCCACCACCGGACCCTGAATGGTCTCCGGTTCCATGGCTATCTTCAATTCTGTGGTCAGGTCCACGCGTACCCGGACGTTGCGAATGACCACCTTCCGGTACCCGATGTACTCCGCTTCCACTTCATAGATACCGGGTGGCACCTGCAAAATGTAGAAAAATCCATCCTCATCGGTTGCGGCACCCAGATAAGTGTTCTTAATCAAAATGTTCACCCCGACCAGCGGTTCGCCCGTTTGCCGATCGTACACCCGCCCTGCAATTTTGCCCGTATTGCCGGCGTAAACGGTTGTAATCAGAAGTCCCATGGACATCACCCATCCCAACCACCGGCGAATGTTATGACTGTTTTGCCTCATCATACCCAACACCTTGACCCTCCATCCCTAAAACAATTGGATCCCTGTTTCCGGGTCACTGTCCCGGCAATGTGTAGCCCAGACTGTGCAAAACTTCCCTGGCCATAACGTGAGCATCCTCTTTTCGGATAAAAAACATGGGGAAGCCAAAAACAATCACATCAAAACTGGTACCATAGTAGCGCAAGCCAATGGGCAATCCCCGGGGAAAGGTCAACCCATCCGGATCATTTCCGTAGCGATAAATCACATCGGTGAAGCCGGCCCTTCGGGGCATGACATTAACCTGTGCCAGCTTCCCCAGAAAGGGAAAGGCCTCGCTGAGTTTAATGGAATCCACCCGGATGTCGGAAAAGCCACTGCTTCCCAGCGCCACGGTCAAATCCCCGGGCACCAGCGGCGTTTCGTCTGCCTGCAAAATGTGTAAATAATCATGAATAAAGGTGCCTTCATCAAAATATTTGGGGAACGGATCGGCCGGGGCGAACGACTTCAGGATGCGCCAGCCCCCCATGATAAAATCCCCACCTACGTTGAGATAATCCATGATGTCTTCGATGTGCCGGGGCAATCGGTGCACATCATTTTCATTGGAATAAAGATTATCCGCATGCCAGATGACCAGCTTGTACTGCCCCAGCAATGTTTTGGGAGGCATTCCTTTCTTGAAATAATCCCACTGATCACGGGTCTGGAAAATTTCCGCATAAAAACTGTCCACATCAGCATCGGAATATTGGTAGCGTAAGGGAATGGGAAACAGCCCCTCATCGGTCTCATCGATGATTAAAATGTCCTTCTCAAACGTGGGCTGGATGAGCAGAATTTTGACCGAATCGCCCACATCATCCAGCAAATTGGTGTTGTCCCGGGAAGTTACCCGCAACACGTGCCACCCATCCAGCGGCTGAAAATGCTCCGGGGTGATGTACACACTGGTGTCGGTCGTCCAGTTCCAGTCGCCTTCATCCACCCGCCAGGCATATTCCACCACTTCCCCATCCTCATCCCGGGCAGTAAACCGCAACTGAATGCCCGGCCACCAGTCGGTTACCTGTTCAATAATGAAGAATTGTTGTTCGTCCTGCGGGAAAAGAATTTCCGTCACGGGATGAATGGTTTGATAGGTGTAGAAATGGCGCTCGGCAGGCGTAGGATCCACATCTCCCGCATTGTCCACGGCCCGCACCTGAAAAGTCTGGTAATTCAGGCTGTCGCTGGATTCAAACGGAATGGTGACACTGGTTGCTTCCGTCCGCACCCACGGCGTCACCACCGAATCCCCGCGGAACAGATGATGGGTAATGTAACGATACTCGTAGCCGGCAATGTAACCATCATCATCTTCGCCATCCCAGTGAAGGGTCACCAGCGCAAACAGGGTATCGCCCTCCACCGGGATATTCGCCAGGGTGGTATTGGGCGGCACATTCGGATTGGCAGGAGAGGTTTTTCGTTCACACCCACCCAATCCTATCATCAAAACCAGAAAGACGGAAAAGAAAATGAATACACCTTTCATGGACATTCCAATTATTTTTTCTGGCCCAGGTATTGCACCCCAACGACCTGCAGCCGGGGAATAAACTGATAAATATCCCGGTACCGCTGAACGGACTGAAAGGGCTGAATGTATACATTGATTTCGGTAACCTGATTCTCTTCCACCCGAAAGTCCGCTTCCAGAGACACAATGGGATTGGCATTTTCCGGGGCTTCAACCTTTATTTCATCAAAGTTTTTCAATTTAAGCGTGTGCGCCTTCAGGCCAAATTGGATTCGATCGTATTTTCCTGGCGGCACGTAGGTTTCGAAAATCGTAAACGGGTAATACCCACCTGCTTCCCGGCGAATAATGTTGTAAACTCGGTCTTCCTGTTTGTAACTCTTCAGAGTGGGATACAGAACGGCGTAAGTTTCCCCACTGTACACCCGTCCCTGAAAAATGGTTACCCCAAAGCTGTCCTTCTCCGCAACCACAAACGTGTCCTTTACAATCACGATGATGGTATCCGCCGGATCCGATTGTAATGTCACCCGCAGGATACCGGGACTGGGCGAGGGCTCAATCCCGGTATCGCAATTCAGCAGGAGGAGTATGAAGAGAATACTTAAAAAGCCAACGGGTAATGTTTTGTTCTTCATGACCATCGATATCTTCTTACTTTTTAACCCGGAGGAAAAACCGGCGCTTTTCCTCCGGGCTGGTGGAGGCACCGTTATCGGAACAGGATCATCTTCCGTGTTTTTACAAATTGATCCGCTTCCATCCGGTAAAAATAGACGCCACTGGCCACCGCGTGACCCTTTTCGTTGGTTCCATCCCAGCGAATCTTATACTTACCGGCTGTTAGCGGCTCGTTTACCAGTGTTTTTACCTTCCGACCCATAACATCGTAAACCACCAGCTTGACCAGCGTTTTCCGGGCAACGGTAAAGCGAATTTCCGTGGTAGGATTGAACGGATTGGGATAATTCTGCGCCAGCTCAAACCGATAGGGCAACGATGGAGACTCCTCTCGAGGAACGGAAGTAATATTTTCCAGAGACAGCCCCGCTGCCGGATAATTGTAAATCATCACATTATCGATGTATCCCTTAAAATAAGGCGGATAATCCCCATACGCCGCTTTCCCAATCCGCAGCGGCTTCATGGCCTGGATGACCGGATTATTAAAGCCGGCATATTTCTGCGACATGATCTGATCGTTTTCATCCCGCAACTGAAATACCGCATAATAGTTCACCGTATCTCCTGGAGGGGCTTTCCGCACTTCGTAAATCACATGGTACCAGGTGTTGGTATGCAGCGAATCATCCAGTTCGATGGCAACGCTACCATCGGAGATGGCGGTAATGCGGCTATTGGGATTGAACCGGATCTGGTAGTTGTTCTCCCACCAGGTACCATCATTCAACGGCCGATTGAGTATGCGGCAATAGGTGCGAATGGTATCGGCATTAAACCAGAAGTCCACCGTAAATTCCTCCGCTGCCAGAAATGGCGAATCGATCTCCAGATAGCTGGAGTCGCCTTCCAGGTAAATGGAATAGTTACCCACGGCGGCGTTCGTAGAATACTGGGGCTGCCCCACCATGGTTACCGGATTCTGATACTGGGTCGTATCCTGAGGCACACCGGATCCTTCTTCGAAAGTTAAACCCAGCGCCTGGGTGTTGGGCGCATACACGGCAAAGCTAAAATATTCGCCTTCGGTTTCCGCGGTCTGCGGCTGGGTAAAAGAGCGACCCTGATCATCGGTGGCCTTCAGAAAATAGTAAATAATGGTGCCGAAGGGCTGTTGCGGAATGGTGGCCACAAAGGAGTCCCCGGCAACATTCTGCATCGGCACCTGGGTGAAGGTTTCTCCCAGGTCGGTGCTATAATACAATTCTGCCGATTGAATGGTTGTAGAAAACAGGGTGAAGATCTTGGCACTCACATCGTACTGGGGCACATCTGATGGCTGGTTACCCAGTTTGGTCACGTTGGTAATGATTGGCGGAATGGGAAATTCCCGAACGACGTTCGAAATGCGAATTTCATCCACAAATCCATCCAGGAAGGAATCGCCCCCACCGCCAGCGTATCCAATATGCAGGGGTTTATCGGTGGTGATGGGCGTGGGATCGGCCGCCCCGAACTCCAGATAATCGGCAACACTAAACGCCACCAGTTCCCGATTGGCATTATGAATGATGGTCAACAGGAGATGTCGGCTGGTATCCCGAATGAAAGCCAGGTGATACCATTCGCCGGGTACCATGGTATTGTCCGGGGAATTTGCCTGCGGCCAGGCATCCTGAGATGCGGTGTGGTATCCGCAGCTAAAAAAGCGAGTGGTCCCCCACATCTCGACAAAATAATTGGGCCGCCAGAAGACCTCATCCCCGGTTTTGATTACCAGGCGCGGCACCCAGCGCCAGTCGTCCGGCCCCTCCCCAAATGTAAAGATGTTGATCCATCCCTCAATCGTCCAATCTCCCGTTAAATCCAATGCGGCGGTATCGGGAACAGTCACGTAGGCGGAATCGGATTTGGAATCGTTATCAATCCGCAAGCACTGACCCAGTCCGGAAATGGGATTCTGAATGAAAAAGAAGTTGGATGGGTCGCCATGAAATTGCCCATCTCCCGAGAGGGGCGATTCATTGGTTAAATCGCCATCAAAGTGCATCAGCAACACGGTGGCGGAATCCACCTGATACGGACCCCCGACCGGCGGCTGATCCTGGGCCCACCCCAAACTCACCATCAGGAGCACCACCAGAATCCAGCACGCCAGGCCGTACGAACTGCGATTCAATACACCTTTCATTACATGCCCTCCACTTTATTTTTCCCTGATGAGGAATTCCCTTTCGCGATTTACCTCCTCCAATGGTCAATGCCTGTCCCATCTGGTGACAGATTGGTTGCCCTCTCACCTCCTTTCCCTGAGTTACATGGAGATGACCGATGTCCCCTCTTCGATTTTCACCCGGTACAGGAGGGGTGGTTTTTTTAGCCTTTTCTGAAACGTGTCGCTCATGGTTTGCTGGAAGACGGGCAGCGCGTCCGGATGTACCAGATTAATGGTACATCCCCCGAAACCGGCTCCCATCATGCGTGCGCCATACACCCCCTCAACCCGCGATGCGGCCTCCACCAGCGCGTCCAGCGAGGGACAGCTCACTTCAAACATATCCCGCAGTCCCATATGCGATTCCAGCAGGCGGATGCCCAGCGATTCCAGGTCGCCATTCCTTAAGTCGCGAACGGCACCCATGACCCGATCGTTCTCCTGCAACACGTACAGGCATCGCTGGTAGATGACCGGATCCATGCGCTGCCGGTAGGATTCCAGCATATCCAGCGTCACATCCCGCAGGCTGTGAACCGTGGTAAAAAATTGTTGAAAAAAACGTACCCCTTCCTCGCATTGCCTGCGACGCAAATTGTACTCCGATGCCGATAACTCCCGGCTGATCTGGGTATCGCACAACACGATTTCTGCCGGCTGGTCACTGAAGGGCACGTAATCAAAATCCAGAGAGCGACAATCCAGGTGAATAAATCGATCCGCCCTGCCATACACATTGGCCAGTTGATCCATGATGCCACACTGAACACCCACGAATTCATTTTCCGCCTGCATGGCCATTCGGGCAATTTCCGATAGCGAAAATCCCAGCTGAAACAGCTCGTTGAGGGCAAAGGCCAGCCCCGCCTCAATGGCAGCCGACGACGCCAGACCGGCAGCAATGGGAATGTCCCCGCCAAACATGCAATTAAATCCCCACAACCTCCCACCAGCCTTCTGTAATTGATCCACCACCCCCATGATGTAATTGGGCCATCCCCGGGGCGAGGGCTCCAGATCCGAAAGTCCGAATTGAAAGCTGGCTTCCAGATCCATGGCCACCAGGTGACAGTGGTGGTCGCTTCGAGGGGCCACCGCAAAATAGATGGCCTTATCCACCGCCGCAGGTAACACAAACCCTTCGTTATAATCCGTATGCTCGCCAATCAGGTTGATGCGTCCGGGAGAGCGCACCATCAGCGGCTCCTCACCAAACGTTTTCCGAAACCGATGATGCAGTTTCTCAACCAGATCGTTCATGTTCATCCACCTGAATCATTCTTCCTGATGAAAAACAGTATGCCAGAGAGGATCATCAAACCGCCCCACCAGATGTTCGGATGCAAATGATGAAGCACCGTTTGCGTTTGCAATCCCCCCATCCAGATATACAGGCCAGTCAGGAAAATGATAGCCCCCATGGTTATCAGCACCAATCCCACAAAGTACCAGATGCTTTTCATTTTCTCCATGGCTCTGCCTTTCGTTTACCAGAAGTAGAGATTCAACACGATGAGTAAAACGAGCGAAATGCCGGCGTACAGTTCGGGCTTTTTATGCCAGGGAACGGGCTGCCCGACGGTTTCCGGCGTCAATCCTTTCACCAGTCCCACCAGTTCTTCCTCGGGTTTCTTTTTGGTAAAAAGACTTACCCCGATGGTGACCACAAAGCAGATGAGCCAGGCCCACCAGGCCCGCCAGAAATTGGCCGCCATATCGCTGGCCACTTCGGACAGGGTAATCGCGCTCTTCTCAATCCAGTGGAACTTCACCGCGATAAACAGGGAGAAGGACGAAACCATCCCGGTCAGCAATCCCCAGAAAGCCCCATTGGGCGTGATCCAGCGAACAAACATTCCCAGCAACATGGTGGCAAACAGTGGCGCGTTGACCCAGGAAAAAATCGCCTGCATATAATCCATGATGGTGGGCATGCTCTTGGCCCAATACGCCGTTAACACGCTGAGCAAAATTCCAGCAACGGTGGCGACCCTCCCCATCCAGAGCAGGTGTTCTGGCGAGGCCTTTTTGTGTAAAACGGCCTGATAAATATCGTACGTCCACACCGTATTGAAAGCGCTGATGTTCCCGGCCTGCCCGGCCATAAAACCGGCCAGCAGAGCGGTAATGCCCAGCCCCACCAGTCCCGTGGGGTAATACCGGGCAATCAACATGGGTAAAGCCGAATCGTAATTGATGCGATCGCCATCCTGCAACAGTTGAAATCCGGAGCCGGGGTCACGGGAAAGAACCAGTGCAATCAGCCCTGCCACGATAACGATGAACGGCAGTGCCATTTTGAAAAAAGACGCGATGATGGGCGTCATCCGGGCCGCCCTTAAATCCCTGGCCGAAAATGCCCGCTGCACCACCAGGAAATCCGTGGTCCAGTACCCGAAGGAAAGAACGAATCCCAATCCCAGCACAATTCCGGCCCAGGTTACCATCATGCCATTCTGGGTGGGATCGGCGGAATTGGACCACAGGCGGGCATATGCATCGGGAATGCGATTAAAAATTTCCTGAAGCCCCCCTATTTCAACAATTCCCAGCACCGATACCAGAAACAGTCCAAACCAGATCAGAAAAAATTGGATTATTTCCGTAAAAATTGCGGACATCAGGCCACTCAGGGTAACGTAAATGGCCACCGTGGCGGCAGAGGCCCACATGCTGGCATCCCAGTTCCACCCCAGAAACGTGTGCAGAACCAGAGCCATGGCATACAGGTTGATCCCGGACACCAGCAGGGTCATGATGGCAAAGGAGATGGCGTTTAATACGCGGGTCTTTTCGTCGAAGCGAAGCTTGAGATAGCCGGGAACGGATTTAATCCGACTGCTATAGTAAAATGGCATCATATAAATGCCCAGAAAGAGCATGGCGGGAATGGCACCAATCCAGTAAAAATGGGCCACGTACATGCCATATTTGAACGTGTTTCCGGCCATGCCGAGCAGTTCCAGGGCACCCAGATTGGCGGAAAGAAAAGCCAGCCCCGCCACCCAGGAAGAATTCTTCCGACCGGCCAGGAAGAAATCCTCATCGCTGCGGGTGTAGCGCTTTAAATACCAGCCAATTCCCAGAACAAAACCGAAATAAATGGCAATGATTAACCAATCAATAACCGTTAAATGAATGGATACCATAGGCCTCCCGAATACCGTTGATACCTACTGGGTTTATTCGTTTAACGGGCCTCCCCGAACCAGGCGAATTTTTAACGACCAGTGATCGGTGGCTCCGGGAGCAATCCGACAATGTTCCTGTCGCTGCATGGCCTTCTGCAGGGAATCCGGCCGGCCTCGAGCCGGCTCCAGAGCCACGGTGTAGTGTTTCCGGGGAGAATCCATTGGCCAGCCTCCGTAGCACAACCACAATCCCACGTAAGGGATTTCCCGGGGATCAAACTCAAATACAATGGCTTCGTCGCGATCTGGGTAGTGGAGCGCCACTCCCCCCTCGGATAACGCAGGCGTAAAACATTTCACTGCCTTCCCCACCGATTGCGGTGGGACAATCGAAAAATCCAGCGAACCGCTGTTCCGGCTTAAATGGGGCCAGGGTAAAACCGCCCCGTAATCCCCCAGCTCGGGATCGGAACTCCAATTCAGAAGCACTTCCTGAATGTTTTCCCTGAACAGAATTTTTGCACCGGGAACCACCCGCAGCAATGGATGGGCCGACCAGAGATAATCGAACTCCACCTCACCGCAATTTTGTAAGCGGTAATGAATCACAACCGCATCTTCCTGCAACTGCAGGGTCTTCTCGAACCGATAAGGAAAGCGCACCCCATCGATCCACAGCCGCAGCGTCGAATCGTGCAGGTGGTATTGCCATTCCCGGCTCCAGAGTTCTCCGTGATCGGGAAATTCCACCTCCAGCACCCGATTTCCTTTTCGGTACCGGTACGGGGACGCCTCCACGGTGGGAAAACATTCGTCGAAACCGCTGGTGTCGTAATCATCAAAAACCGCCCCATAATGGGGCTGCCGGTACCCCTGCACCGATTGCGGTTGGAGTAAAAACTGGGTGCCCGTTATGTTATTTCTTAATTCAATCATTTTCCCCCCAATCTGGGGTAAGATGGTACAGGTAATACGCCGATTGCTTAACCGAATTGTGGTAAACCCTTCACATTCTTCCACCGATATCGAAGGTTCTGCACTCATGGAATATCGATTGCCTCCTCGTTCAATACCGCACCGGTCTCCGGATCAAGGACCAGAATGGCCGGCTGAGGGTAAACCTTTCCATTTAAATGCACGTTAATGAGAGGCCAATTTCCCGTTCGGGTAATCACGCGAAATCCTTCCTCGGTAGCGATCATGGTGTCTTCCACCTTGGCGCCGGTAATGGTGGGATTCCAGGCAAAGGCCTGATTGGCCAGTACCACTTCCGGAATGCCGGGGTACAGGACATATTCGCGGTCGTCGTAGCCAATTGCTCCACCCTGATGGTGCTTCTGCCATTCTCCCGGAAAGCCGACCTCGGCATACCAGCGTTTGCAGGATTCAAAAATATCGGCACAGGGAGTTCCCGGACGGGTGGCCTCCTGAAAATGGGCATTGACGATGGCCGTTTTTTCCAGTTTAATTTTTAGTTCCTCGGGCAATGGGCCAAAATGGACCAGTCGGGTAACGGCAACCGGCATGCCCCATTTCTCGGCAACCACATTCACCATGGCGTAATTTTTCAGGCGGGCTCCGGCCGGCAGGGCATGCCGATATTTGTAAATCCGTTCGTCCACTCCAATCAACAACACGGTAGGTAAAATTCCCCGGGCGCGCAATGCAGCCGCCGTACGGGCTTCAATCTCAAACTCATCCATTCCGGGACGTAATTGGCGGCATACCGTTTCCACGGCCTCGGCCACCTGCTTCCCCAACCAGGTGTACCGTTTGATTTCAGAAGGGGTTAGCTGATACCGCAACCGCTTGAAGGCATCGGCCACCAGCACCGTTTCCGGAAAGGGCACATCGCTACCGATGCGTCCACCCAGACTCAGCTCTCGGATAATCTGGCCCCGGACGTCCTTCACGGGGTTGGCTTCGTACCAGTTGTACATTTTTAACTGGTAGCCCAGCTTTCGGAGGGATTCGTCCATCAATCGCGCGGCCTCGCTGCCGTTGCAAATTAAAAACTTTTTGCCGTCTGCGCGGATGAGCAGCGAAGCGGCACCCACATCTTTATTCAGGACAATTTGATTGTTGGCCAGTCCGGCGGTGGCCCAGTAAACATTCCGCACCTGGGTCAAGAGAATCCCTTTCAGCCGCTCCTTTTTCAGAAATTGCTGGATCCGCTCCATCTTTTCCTGCAGTTCTTCCTGGATTTCCCGGGGCGTGTTTACGTGGGCGGGCAATCCTTTCCACAGATTGGTGTCTGGATTTTCGGGTGCAGGGTTCTGGCAGGCCACCCCACTGATCATGACGAAACCGATTACCAGGTAGCGAAAACGAGACACGGCCTCCTCCCGAAGTTACGGATGTATTGAAAACGGCAACAGATGTTAACGATAACATTTTGGCTTAAAAAAATTAATCCTTCCTGCTGGCATCAAAGAACATCTGGAAAGCCGTCCATGTTATCGTTAACATCCTGGCCATATTTTACGGCTCCAGAAAAAAAATGTCAAGATCAAAATGGCGGGAAATGCATTTTTTTTTCTTTTGCCCCTGGTTCCCCCATTAACCCAAACAATGCATCGAACCACGAATCACCCGAATGAAACCAAAAAATATCAACAAAATCGCAAATAAACCCTGGAACACATTTTCATCCAGATACAATCCAATGTACTTTATTTGTTTCATTTGTGGTCATTCGTGTCATTCGCGGTTTAATGCACAATCGGGATTAAACCCAGAATATGCATTCGCAACCGGTTCATTTGCGATTTATTCCAAGTTATAATCAACCGGTTCATGTAAAATTATTTGGTTGAGAACCGGTACGTTTTTTCTACAAAAATATCATCTTCTAAAAATTTGTTTTTATTCGCGATTATTCGTGTGATTCGTGGTTTAAAAATGGGTTAAATCCGCTATTCTTCCCCGTTAACCAGCAGTCGACTTAACGCCTGCGAACGCAAACTGGCGGTCTCCACCGCGCTGATGAGCATGTTCCGCAATCCATGTTCCTCCAACTCGTGAATGGCCGCGATGGCCGTACCGCCTGGTGTGGTCACATCGTCCCGCAACACCGCCGGATGCTTTCCCGTCTCCTGCATCAATCGTGCAGCTCCCAGCACGGTCTGCACCGAAAGCTCGGTGGCCACATCGCGAGAAAGCCCCATCTTCACCCCACCATCAATCAGCGCTTCGATAACCATGTAAATATACGCCGGCCCGCTACCCGACAGCCCGGTCACGGCATCCATCTGGGATTCGCGAACCACCACCACCTTTCCCACAGAGGAAAAAATCGTACGGGCGGTCTCCAGCTGGCTCTCCCCCACGCCCTTACCCGCAGCAATGGCCGTGGCCCCGGCATCCACAACAACCGGGATATTGGGCATGGCCCGAACGATGGGATTGGCCTGCCCAATCATTTTCTGGATCGCCGCCGTGGTGATACCGGCAATGACGGAAAGGATCAATTGATCGGGGCGAATCGCGGGAGTAATCTCAACCAGCACCTCGCGAATGTTCTGAGGTTTGACCGACAGGATGATGATATCCGATTGTTCCACCGCCCGGGCATTGTCTGTGGTAACGTGAATCCCGTATTGCGACTGGATCTTCGACAGGGTATCTTCCGAACGAGCGGTGGCCACAATCTGAACCGGTTCCACAATGCGGGATCGAATCAATCCACCAATTAACGCCGTCCCGATACGACCGGCACCAATAATCGCAATGGAATGGGACATGGAATCTCCTGTGTTTCATTTTTCATTATAATCTGAAAATATAATAACAATTTCCTTTTATTCAAACCGGGAACCGGTCGGCGAAAAATATCGAACCGATCAGAAACACCCCCATTTCTGATAAAAATCAAATTTTTACTATAAAGACGGGCGGTGTCTTGATCATTTCATAATTTACCCTTATCTTTAATCAAATCAGTTTCTATAGGAGACATTTAAAAAACATAAGACGGACATTTACAAAATCATAATCCTTTCAAAAATTAATTGGAGGAATTATGAATTTTGTTCGTGTGCTATGTTTGATTTTTATTATGGTCTTTTTCATCTCAACTCCGGCCAGAGAACCCAAACCGTCCACTCATCAACCGATGAAAAATGTCCAGGAAATCCGGACAACAGATGGAACATTTTCGGTCTCCAATTTAAATAACTGGGCGTATTACCTCCGCCGGGATGGGTGTTCGGCATGCTTTTATTTATCAAGTTCTGGTGGCGGCATTTTCCCCAGAAGAACAGCCAATGTTATTTTCACTGATGGAATTGTGTGGGGCGGTTTCGTCATGCAACCGGATGCAGATTCGCCAGACACCACTTTAACCCAGATTACGCAATAGAACGAAATTTCTAATGCGTAGCAATAGAAAATAATTATTTTAACCTATTGATTATTTGGGAATTGCAAT
>JAADJD010000019.1 GCA_013150955.1 Calditrichota bacterium | reverse complement strand
AGACTACAGCGTTTTGAAAAAAACGGCCAAAACCCTTGCATTTTCAAGCAAAAATGATCGTCTATGGAGGGTTTGCTGTCAAACTCAGGCTGGAAGAAGAAGCAAAAAAAGATCCCCAGACGGCAATCAGTGTGTCGGGTTTTTTGAAGGGGCTAAACAATGTTCTGAAAAATAACCAGGGCATGCTGGATGGATTCTCCAGGCTTAAACTGCTGGAGAAGAAACGTCAGTTTGAAGCCGAATTCAAAGCGTTTCTGGCACAGAATCCCGAACTGCAAAAGCGGTACGGATCGGTACTGGATGAGATTGGCGCCCTTTACGAAGAATTGCGCCGCTACGCCCCCAAACGCAACTGGCTGGGTGCGTTACGATTTGTGCGCCTGCCCAATACGGTTTACATGGCTTACCGCTACGCCCTGGAAAAAGAAAAACCGGAATCGGAGCGTGAACCGGGCTTTTCCGAAAAACGCATTCAGGAATTGCTCAAGAGCCTGGAATATCGGAATCGACAATATGTCCGCACCGTGGATATAGCCATGATGAAAGCCATGCTGAAAAAATTGGTTGCCCTGCCGGCAGATCAGCAACCCGAATTCCTGAAACAGATAACCGCGGGTAAAGATGATCCGGAACAGGCCATCGATCAGTATGTTGAACAGTTATTTGCCGGGTCAAAATTCCAGGATCTGATGGACGCTGCAGAACTGTTTCAAAAATCTCGTTCGGAACTGGAACGATTAAACGATCCACTCATCGTGTTTGCGAAAACATACTACCACGAAATTCAACCGCTGGAAGAAAAAAGCAATGCGTTTGGCGGGGCAATCTCGAAACTGCGGAGCCAGTATATGAAAGCCCTGTTTGCCTGGAAAGGGAATCGGCTATATCCCGATGCCAACCGCACCATTCGGTTCACCTACGGTGACGTGCGTGGATATTCCCCACGGGATGCGGTCATCTACTTACCCAAAACCCGCCTGAAAGGGGTGCTGGAAAAACATACAGGACAGGAACCCTTCGATGCCCCCGAAAAACTGCTGACCCTATTCACCAACCGTGATTTTGGCCCTTACATCGATCCTGAACTGGGAGACGTCCCGGTAAACTTCCTGCACACAACCGACATCACGGGCGGCAATTCCGGAAGCCCTGTGTTAAACGGCAGGGGAGAGTTGATTGGTTTGGCATTTGATGGGAATTACGAGGCCATGACCAGCGATTACCAATTCAGCAATGAAATTACGCGAACGATCAGCGTGGATGCACGCTACATTTTATTCATACTGGACAAATTTTCGGGCGCAACCAATATCCTGAATGAACTGGAGATTGTGGGATTACCCAACTCCCCCTGAGTGTTGCCTCCCATTCGTCCCGGTATTTAAACGGTTTTCGGAAAAAAGGGGACTGCCGGTAAGCAGTCCCCTTTTCTTTTTCGTTTGGCCGCATGTCCCGATGGGGTTACCCTGGCAAAAACCGGGTGACAAATTTGAAATTATCACCTTTTTAATAGGTCATTTTGGCCAGTGGACGGCCTTCCCGGCGGATACGGGATGGGGCTTCTTTCAATTCCCGCTGAAAATCCTGGTAAATCTTGCGAGACTCCGGTGTGCCAAGCACGTTTTCTACTCCCACCAGTTCCTCCCCGGACACTTTGAACACCAGCAGCGCGAAGGCCGCCAGTACCTCTTCAGGTTCAAAGGCGCAATGGCCATAGCGGAAGATGGGGAAGGCGGAGTACCATTGGCTGGCGCCGGCCAACCAGACCTTATATCGATACAGGGGCTGATGCCAGAAAGGCACCACCGGATCCGCAACGGTGTGCAAAGCCACCAGCGGCACCTGCAGTTGACCCGATGTTTGATAAAAGCGCTCAATTTCCGCCAGTGCCTCGGGATCAGCAGAAAATCGCGCCACCATCTGATTCAGACGCCGATCATCGTCCGAACCTTTATAATACCGTCCCTGATTGTCAAACGGCTGGCCACCCAGAACTTCCCGAGCATCATTGGTAGAAAACACGTTGTACCAGAGCACGCTTACAACCGTCTCGTCAATGGTGGCGGGATCCGAAGGATCATAAGGAGCATTGGTGACTCGCAATAGCTGCCGGGTGGCGTCGGGATCGGAATGAATTGCGTCCAGGATGCGGGGCACATACACCGTCTCGAACTGATCCATCAACTCCTGCGGAATATCGATGGGACTGCCCGGTAACACGCCGGGGAAAAAGTAATCGAACACCACGCGAAAATCCCCGAAATAATCCACCTGTTTCCGAAAATCCCCAACCGGGCCACAAAGGGACATGCCCCCATCAAACACATCGGGGTATTTCTCCACCGCCAGAGTGGTAATGATCCCGCCTTCCGATCCCCCCACCAGATAGGTATATCGGGGTTCGCCGTGGCGGGCGGTAAATACAGCCACCAGATCGGTTACATCCTCCACCCCCTGTTTTACCGCCAGACCATTCTTACTGTATGTGGTGGTGGCATAGGCATATCCCATTCCGGTAACCAACTCCACCAGTTCGCTATCATCGCCCAGTTCCAAAGGCTTATTGGGAGCCACATACCCGTGGGCAAATACAAACAGATCGCCATTCCATCCTTCTTCTGGCATGCAAATCCGATACAACGCGCCACTGCGCTGTACCCCTTCTTCACAGGTGTAGCCACTGGCGGCGACTTCCAGGACGCCAGGCCCCGAGATCGCGCGATCAGCGTCGGGTGCAACAGGTTGCTGAGAACAGGAGACCATACCCCCCACCAACAATAGCAACACCCAGAAAATTTCCCACTTTTTCCCACGAGAATAGCCAAAACGATCTCTTTCCTTTCGATGATGCATCGTACCCTCCTTTGTCATTGAGACCGGCCTTTACTTAACTGGATGGTAAGAAGGTTTCGAATAAAATTCAAGTATAATTCTGCTTCGGCTGCAAATTCCGGCCGGAATTTGCAAGGAAACGAATCGTTTTTAACCCAGATTATGCATTAGCCTACGAATGACACGAATTAACGCGAACAAAAATAATAATGACACGAATTAACGCGAACAAAAATAATAAAATCCGTTTGATTATATCCGGATAAAAATGTGTTCCGGGATTTAATCGCTATTTTGTTGATATTTTTAGGAATTATCCCAAATTATGCTTTAAACCACGAATTTCACGAATGAACACAGATAAAAACAATAAAATCTATTGGTTTAAATCTGTATGAAAATTCGCTTCGAGGTTTATTCGTGATTTTATTGATATTTTTTAGGTTCATTCGCGGGATTCGCGGTTTATTGCATTATTTGGGTTTATTTGTGTGATTCGTGGTTTGATGCATTATTTGGGTTAAAGGTTTATTCGCGATTTTATTGATATTTTTTGGGTTCATTCGCGGGATTCGTGGTTGCCTGAATTATTTGGGTTTAAAACCAATCGATCGGTTTGCCAAGGAATGAAAAGGAATATCAAATCCCCATGGGATTTGCAGGGAGTTGGGGGAAAATCAGGCGGGCACCACCTGCAGCCCCACGGCCTGACTCAGGGCCTCGGGAATTTTTTCCAGGGGTAACACCGCATCCGCCAGTCCCGCCTCCACCACCACCCGGGGCATCCCATAAACCACACTGGTCTCTTCATCCTGGGCAATCACTTTTCCCCCGGCGGCTTTGATTATTTGCGCCCCCTTCAGTCCGTCCTTGCCCATTCCGGTCATGACAATGGCTAAAACATCCTTGCCAAACACCCGGCTGGCCGATTCGAACAACACATCCGCCGAGGGGCGGAAGAGCAAATTTTTCGGTTCCTGGGACAGGCAACAGGTGGTACCATTCAGGCGTTTCCGGATACACAAATGCCATCCTCCCGGTGCCACGTAAACGGTTCCCGGAGCAATGGGCATATTGTCCTGAGCCTCGACCACCCGTAAGGCACTTAGATTATCCAGTCGCTCGGCCAACAGGCGGGTGAAATTCGGGGGCATGTGCTGCACAATGGCGATGGGCACCGAGAATTCTGCCGGCAGGCGGGGAATGACTTTTTGAAGCGAGAGAGGCCCACCGGTTGATATGCCGATCACAATGATCTTGACGGAAGGCAGGCGGGGAAAATGAATTCGGCGGCCACTGGATGCCGCCGGTCGGGAAATCCGCCGCCTGAGCAGGCGAAACCGAGATTGGGCCGCCGCCCGAATCTTCTGAATCAATTGCTCCTTAATTTCCACCTGCCCGATGGACACAAAGGAAAACTGCTTGGGAATGAAATCAATGGCCCCAAGTTCCAGTGCCTGGATCGTTTCCCGGGCCCCTTCGTACGTGAGGGAGCTGATCATGATCACCGGCACCGGATGCTCCTGCATGATCCGCCGCAAGGCCGTCAGCCCATCCATCCGGGGCATTTCGATATCCAGGGTCACCACATCGGGCCGCAGCCGCTTGACCTTTTCAATCGCCTCCAGCCCATCCTTTGCCGTGCCCACAACTTCAATATCCGCTTCCTCTTCCAGGATCATCGAAATCGCTTTCCGCATAAATGCGGAATCATCAACAATTAATAGGCGAATGGACATTCAATTCTCCTGAATTTGACGTGCAGATTACGAGATGGCTTCTAAAACCTGCTCGATCTTTTCTTTTAATACCTGCGGTGTAAAGGGTTTGATCACGTAATTGTTGACCCGTGCTTTCAGGGCATCCAGCACATCTTCTTTCATGCCCCGGGTGGTTACCATTAAAATGGGCAAATTGCTGAACCGATCGTTACTGCGCACCGCTTTCACAAAGTCCAGCCCGGACATGTTCGGCATATTCCAATCGGTGATGACAAAATCCACCGGTTCCACATGCAATTTTGCCAGGGCGTCCTTTCCATCTTCCGCCTCGATAAATTCGGTGTAGCCCAGCCGTTTCAACGCATTGATCACAATGCGGCGCATGGTGGGCGAATCATCAACAACCAGGAATTTCATATCACCCTCCTTGGTTTATTAATTTTCTATCAAAATTTCTTTCGATTCACGATCCACGTGGGCCAGCTCCTGCTTTTCCGAAGCCATTAAAATTCGCTCCAGATCCAGAATAATGAGCAGCCGATCGTCCAATTTTGCCACCCCGGTAATGTAATCGGTATGAATGGAAGTGGTTAAATCCGGTGGTGGCTCGATGACCGCCTTGGGTACGCGCAACACTTCCCGCACCTTATCGACCAGAAATCCCACCACCAGATCGTTTACCGAGGCGATCACGATGCGCGTATTTTTATCTACCTCGCCTGATGGCAACCCAAAACGTTTACGCAGATCAATAACGGGCACAATGCGGCCACGCAGATTGATCACCCCTTCCACAAAATCGGGCGCATTGGGTACACGGGTCAATTCCACCATTTTAATAATTTCCTGCACTTTGAGGATATCGACCCCAAACTCCTCTTCGTTGAGAATGAAACTCACCATCTGGTAGATTTCTTCGTCCATTTGAACCTGTTCCACAGCGATCCCTCCTTGGATTTTTCGCTCACTAAGCCGGTTCCGCCATGGGTGCCGCTGAATCGAATGCGGGTTTCGGGGTTGCCCCATCATCGGTGCGGAACCGTGAGATCAATTGATTCAATTTGTTGGTCAATTCATTCAACTGATAGGCCGTATGCGCCAGCTCCGAGGTCGCCCGGGAGACCGTGGAGGCCGCCTGAGAAATCTCATCGATGTTCCGGGAAATCTGTTCACTGGCGGCAGACTGTTCATGAATGATCCCGGCAAACTGGGTAATGCGATGATTAATCTGATTCACCGATTCAATGATTTCATTCAGGGCCTTGGTGGCCTGATCCGCCAGCTGCATGCCCACCTGGACTTCCTTACTGCCCTCGTTCATGGAGACCACCACCTGCTCCGTATCCGCCTGAATGCGCCGGATCATCTCCGAAATCTCCGTGGTGGCCGAAGTCGTTCGCTCCGCCAATTTGCGAACTTCGTCGGCGACCACTGCAAAACCGCGTCCCTGTTCCCCGGCACGGGCCGCTTCGATGGCGGCATTCAATGCCAGCAGATTGGTCTGATCGGCGATCTCATTGATCACCTCCACAATTTCCCCAATCTGAGTACTGGAATTCCCCAGCGCCTGAACCGTTTCCGCCGCGCGGGTGACCACCTGGGCAATCTTGCTCATGCCTTCCAGGGTTTCCCGGAAAACCTTTTCACCCTCAGTTGCCAGTTCCGAGGCACGCTTCACCATCTCGGCGGCCTGGGTGGCATGATGAGACGAATCCGCAATAGTACGCGTTACCTGCTCGATGGACTGG
This sequence comes from Calditrichota bacterium, assembly GCA_013150955.1. GTDB lineage: Bacteria > Calditrichota > Calditrichia > RBG-13-44-9 > J042 > JAADJD01. The sequence goes on along the minus strand of JAADJD010000019.1, from coordinate 59,992 downwards.
GCAATCTCCGCCGTTTGCTGCGCCTGTTCTTCGGCGCTGTGTGAAATTTCCACGGTGGAGTTGTTGATCAGTTGACTGGCCTCGGCCACGGATTCGCCGGCAATCTGCACTTCCCGGATGATCTTTCGCAGATCATTAATCATTTGATTGGTTTTGCGCATCAGATCCCCAACAGCGTCGTTCTGCTCCGCGTGCAGCTCCACCGAGAGATCCCCGTTGGTCACCGCTGTAATCACATCACAAATGCGTTTGAACTGGCCTTCCAGATAGGCCTGTTGTACCAGGGAATGATCTTTCAGCTCCTCGGCCGTTTTGCGGGCTTTTTCGGCTTCCTCTTTCTGGGTCTGAATCTCCTTCATAAACGCCCGGTTCTTTTCCAGCATGTAGTTAAACGACTCGTACAACTCCCCAATCTCATCGCGGTGATCCATTTTCAGGGAAAGATCAAAATTCCCCCGCGCCACTTCTTGCAACGCCTTGCGCAATCGATCCACCCGCTGCAATATCTTGCGATCCATGATCAAATAGACGAGCAATCCAAAGAAGGAAAATCCCAGAAACATCACCACCAGCAACCAGGAGCGCACCTTCTTCTGCTGCTGCAACTGATCCGCTGGCAGCACCATCAGATCGTAGCCCACCAGATCCCCATTGTGGTAGTTGAGCACCTTTCGGGTGACGGCCAGCGCCAGACGCCCGGAGTTGGTTTCCACCCAGCGGTAGGACAGGGCATCGCCACTCACCTGCCGCGGAAACCAATCCAGTTCTCCGGCATTCACCGAGACCAGCAACTGGCCATCCGCATTGTAAAATCCCCCGGAAACGATGCTCCGAGCCGCCAGCAATGCCTCCAGCTGATTTTTCAGTTCGTCCACGTCTTCCATCAACAGGCTATACACCGCCTGCGAGCCCACTGCTTCGGTTAATTTGGCACTCCACTCCACAAACTTCTTTTCATAGGTGTTTGTGGTTTGCCGGGAATAGAAGAAGAAGATCAAAAAACACACCAAAACAATTCCGCCAAGGAGGATGATAAACCTGGAGCGCAAACTTTCCCTGGAAAATCGAATGGACATATGGTTCGCCTCTTCCCTTTATTTTTGTGCCAGAAACTCGGTATTGGGTAAATATTTTTCGGGTACAGAAAGATTCAGAATACGGGCGGTTTTTTCATTCACCCGCAGCTTTACTTTCCCGCCTTCTTTTGTTAAATACACGCAGGCACCTTCATTAATCCATTCCAGACTGGGGGCAAAAAGCGGGATTTTGGACAGATTGGCATTTTTAATCAAATACTTCCGGCTCACATTGCTGTTTAATACCTGCCCCTCATTAAAAATCCAGAGTGCCTGGATATTGTGCGAATCCACCAGATTCTTAAACTGCTTGGCCACATCCTTCAAATCGGCCACCCCGGCGATGACGACCTTCACCTGCATCACAGCCGCGGCTCGTTCTATTTTCTCCACCCACTCCTCCGATTCGGGTGGGGCCTTCCACAGGATTCCAACCGTCTGAATGCCCGGTACCAGCTCCTTGATCATGAATAAATACTGCTTCGGGGTAATGTTGCTTTCACCGGGATGAGTGGAAATGGCAAAAAGTAACACCAGGCTATAGACATACATCCCTATACGCCGCATGGTTAACCTCCTTGTTCATTCAATGATGTAATCGAACCCGGAGGGGGAAAACTTTAACCTAAAATCAGTGCAATAAAGGAGAAAAGCACTTTCCAGGCACGGATCAGTGCTACAAAATTTGGAAAACTCTTGAAAACACTTACTTTATTTGGGAATGGTGAAAAGGCCGGGAATCATTAACAATGTCTAATACGGTCTCTACGCAGGACAAATCGGTGAGCAAGGCGTCTGGTTGCATGGCAGCCAATTCGTCTGCGGGGATAACCCCACTGGCCACGGCCAGGCTGCGCAAACCATTGGCCTTTGCACAGCGCACATCGTTGGGACTGTCCCCAATAATCCAGATGTTTTCCGGGCGGAATTGAGTACCAAAATGGGCTTCGGCACGGGAAATGGCAATTGGTGGCAATAAGCTGCGCTCCATGGCATCGTCTCCAAAAGCGCCCACCGGGAAGTATTTGAACAATCCCACGGGCGACAGTTTTATCCGCGCCCCTTCCTTCACGTTGCCGGTCACCAATCCCAGCGCATACTGGCCGTTCCGGGAAAGCCGATCCAGCAGTTCCCGCACGCCCGGCAGCACGCGGATGGCATTCGGTGCGGCCAGTTTACCGGCCAGTTGATCAAGGTAGCAGGCAATGACCCGATCGATGGCCGCTTCGACCTGATCCTCAGACACGCCTGCCCGCAGCAACAAATTGCGAATAATATAGCGATCCGTGAAGCCCACAAAATCGCGCACCGAGTAGACCAGCCGCTGATTTACCTCCTGTTCCACACAGCGCAACATGAGCCGACCCGCCCGTCCACCCGTCAAAATCAGGGTACCGTCGATATCAAAAAGCAGTAATTTGCGATCGCTCTTTGTCATTTTAGAATCCCAGCCGACGCAATTTGGTATCTTTTTTCCGCCAATCTTCATTCACCTTTACAAACAGCTCCAGAAACACCGGTCGCCCCAGAAACGCCTCAATTTCCTCACGGGCATATTGTCCCACCTTCTTCAACGCCTGTCCCTGCTTCCCAATCAAAATGCCCTTTTGAGATGGCTTCTCCACATAAATAATCGCCCGGATGTAATCCTTCTGTTCCGGTCGTTCCTTAAATTCTTCGATTTCCACATGGGTGGAATATGGGATCTCTTCGCCATATAACAGGAAAATTTTTTCTCGAATAATTTCGGCCACAAAAAAACGCTCCTGCTCAGGGGTGATGTAATCCGACGGATAATAAGGCGGACTTTGAGGCAATAAGCGCACAATTTCCCGAAGCAATCGATCGACTCCGTCATTCTTCAGGGCCGAAATGGGCACAATAGCCTCGAAGGGATAAATTTTGCGATACTGATCGATCATGGGCAGCAGAGTGTCCTTGCGCACCAGATCCACTTTGTTCAATGCCAGGATGACCGGCTTCCCCACGGGCTCGATGCGTTCTTTCACCGCCTCCAGATCTTCCGTGGGACGCGAGGCATCCACCATGTACAGCAGCACGTCCGCATCCTCCATGGCATTGCGCACGTATTTCATCATCACCTTTTGCAGATTGTACCGGGGCTCGATGATTCCGGGCGTATCGATAAAAATAATCTGGTAGTTTTCTCCATTCAATATCCCCAGCACGCGTTTCCGGGTGGTTTGCGGCTTGGGGGTCACAATAGACAGCTTGAACTTTAGAATCTGATTCAACAGGGTCGATTTGCCCACATTAGGGCGCCCCAGTATGGCCACATAACCCGCCTTAAAATCTTTAAACGCATCCGTATCCATCATCCTGATCCTCTCGACTTTGGTGAATGCCCTTCCCCAGCGGGGAAGAAATTTCTACCATGATTGCCTTGCCCCGCTCGCGGTGCTTCGCCTCTCACTTTTCCACCACCGCCTTTAAATGATAAACATTCTCCAGCAGCTTATTCAGGGTGGGGAATTCCGTATCCTTAATCAGATTGGTGGAGATCCGTTCCAGAATGATGCCCGTTTTGGCGATCAGCACGTAGGCAAATGGGTGCAACTTTTCCACAATTTTATTCAACGATGAAATGTTCAGCTTTTTTAATTGATTGGGGTTGGAGACCTCCAGCAGGTACCGGCCGTCCATCAGATCAACCGCGTGGCGCTTTTTTCGGTCTTCGGCTTCCCGGCTTTCCAGCCAGTCCCGAGAAATAATGCTGAAATTGATTTTCGCCCGCGATTGCATGGTCACCGCAATGTAAAAGCGGCGTTCCTTTTGCCAGTTTTCCGACGAAATGGAGATGGACACGCGCTGGTTTTTAAAACTTCCCGAATAGCGAGGCCGTACCGCAAATCCCCCTCGAATGACCCGTCCCCCAAAATGATCGACCAGATCCAGAAAATTTCGGTGAACGGCGTCAAACTGCACTTTCCGCAGCCAGACCATGATCAGAATAACGATCAGCAACAGCAAAATGACCACAGCGGTGACATATAAGACCATACACCATCCTTTCGATTTAAGCTGAATCCCTTATTGTATATATATCGGCATGGGAATAAAACTGACTCCAAAAATAATTAAACATAACCAGCCCAGAATGCGCCGTGCGGGAGACAATTCCACAAAATCGTTTAACGTGGGAGGATGTCGAAATCCAATTAATATGATAATCAAAATGATCCACAGCAACCAGGTCGGGGTAGCATATTCCACCAGCAGAAAAATGTTCAGGATAAAGAGCCCGAAAAACGCCAGCACCCCGATGGTGCGCGACCGTTGCCCCAACAGGGAATACAGAATATGCCCCCCATCCAGCTGGCCAATGGGGATGAGGTTAATGGCCGTCACCAGCAGGCCAATCCAGCCGGCAAAGATGTAGGGGAAATGATAGACCTCGTTCATGGGCAGCCGGCCGCCTCCAATCCAATCGTTAAAAAAAGCGAACAGGATGGATTTCCCTAACGCCAGATTCACTCCCGTATTTACCTGCCAGGGGTGGATCTGTTCAATATATGCCACAATGCCCTCGTAGTCCGGCAGGGTGGCGTAACCATACGCCAGAAAGAATAGGCTCACCACAAAGCCAGCGATAGGCCCGGCCACTCCCACATCTAACAAGGCTTTCCGATTGGGAATGGGGGATTTAATTTTGATAAACGCCCCCATGGTTCCCAGGTTAAAACCGGGCAGGAAAATGGGAATGTAATAAGGAAGGGTCACATCAATTTTATGCAAGCGGGCCGCAATGTAATGCCCCATCTCGTGACTGGTCAGGATAAGTAATACCGCAAATGCATATCGCCATCCGGTAAAAATCAGTCCCAGATCCGCGAATACGTCCTGGCCAATCAACATGGCACCCGCGGCCATGGTGCTAAAAACGGTCAGGACAAACAGCAAGAGATTTACCCACACCCGACTGGACTTTTGCGTTTTACGGCGGGACAGGATGAAAAGGAACAACTCCCCGTTGCGTTTTTCCAGGTGGGGTACGTAGCCCAGTTCCAGTAAACTCTGGATGATCAGTTCCAGCCGTTCGGGGGGAACATCGGTTTCCCGCGCCCGATACATAATTTTCCCCTGCAGGCGCGCCCAGAAATCGGGCTCAAAATAGGGCGCTAATAACTGATCCAGTTCTTCGCTTCGAAAACCATCCATTTGTTACACATCCAATCGCTTACATGAACAACCCCAATCCCTCGGTATCCCGGGATGGGTTTAATTTAAAATAAAACCGGGGAAATCCTTAATGGATTTTCAATCGGACATTCTGGGTCGGGGATAATACCGGAAATGCCAATACCCTGATATTGATGAAAAATCTGTTGCAATTTATCGGTGTCGGGATAAAAAATGACCCGGCCACCGGATCCGACTTAGTGTTTTTCGGCCTCCCCGGTCATGGGAACAAATCGCACCGGTATTTTGCGCTCCTTCTTAATCCCCTTTTCCGTCTTGGTAATAAGCACCAGATCCTGATAAAAATCTCCCAGAGGTAGAATCATGCGTCCCCCCACTTTTAGCTGATCCAGCAATGGCTGCGGTACATGATCGGGTGCAGCGGTCAGAATAATGGCATCAAATGGGGCGGCTTCTGGCCAACCGCGATACCCATCCCCGATGCGCACATGGACATTTTCGTAGCCCAATTCTTTCAACACTTCGGCGGCTCGCTTCCCCAGTTCGGGAATAATCTCGATGGTGTACACTTCCTTAGCCAGCTCCGCCAGAATCGCCGCCTGGTATCCCGAACCGGTTCCAATTTCCAGTACCTTCTCATCACCGGTCAGTCCCAGTTGCTCGGTCATATAGGCCACCACATACGGCTGAGAGATGGTTTGTCCATAGCCAATGGGCAATGGTTCATCGAAATAGGCTTCATCCCACAGGTGTTCGGGGACGAAGCGGTGCCGGGGTACTTTTTCCATGGCCTTTAAAACGCGCGCGTCTTTCACCCCACGGGCGCGAATCTGGGTCTCTACCATCCGCTTCCGCGCTTCCTGAAATGCATCATCCGTTTTTGATTTCTGTGCTTCGCTCATTTTCCCCACACTTATCCCGATCAATAGACTTATCCAAATCCAAACCATGGCTCGCATCGTTCACCTCCTCCCACTCGCAAGGGTTTTGTCGGGTTTTGGAAAAGGAATGTTCACGCATTCGTACCCGGTTTTGTCGTAATTGACAACCTCCCGAAATAATTAAAGTTCCCTTGCGATTTCATCCAGCGCCAGCAGATGCACCCAGACACTTTCGGCCAGGTTATTGAGATGATAGCCGCCCTCCAGAAAAGATACGATCCCCCGAACCGAAATCCGGGCGGCCACCTCTCCGATCATGCGGGTCATTTCGGCATAGGCGGCGGTTGTCAGGCGCATGTCCGCCAGTGGATCGCCAACATGCGCATCAAATCCGGCCGAAATCAGAATAAGATCGGGAGCATACGCCTCCAATCTGGGCAGCACCTTTTCCCGCATCACTTTAAAATAAACCTCATCTCCGTTCCCGGCCGGCAGGGGAATGTTCAGGGTATAACCTTTGCCTTCCCCGAAGCCGATCTCGGATGCAGCGCCCGTACCGGGATAAAGCGGCCATTGGTGAATGCTGCAGAAAAAGACGTCCGCCCGATCCTCGAAACTGTGCTGGGTGCCATTCCCATGATGGACATCCCAGTCCAGAATAAATACCCGATTGATCCCATGTTGCTGGATGGCATAATTGGCCGCAATGGCCACATTATTGAACAGGCAAAATCCCATGGCATGGTCGTATTCGGCATGATGGCCCGGTGGCCGTACGGCGCAAAAGGCAGCACGGGTCTTTCCGCTAAAAATAGCATCCACCGCTGCCAGCCCAGCCCCCACCGCCCGTAGCGCCGCCGAATACGATTCCGCGGTAACAACCGTATCCGCCTCATCCAGTAGTGCAGGAGCCCTTCGACACGCCTGCTCCACTGCCTGCACATACTGAGGAGCATGATTGGTGGTAATCCAGCGGACATCGGCTGCTTGCGGCTCCAGGCGCTTTATCTGCTCCCATGCCCCTTTCTGGATAAAATATTCGCGAATGGCCCGCAGGCGATCCGGACATTCCGGATGCTGCACGCCTTCCAGATGCTTTTCGAACAGGGGATGGTAAAAAAAATAAACGTTTTGCAATGGCGTTGCCTGCATGGTCACGATTCTTTACTCATTACCGGAATTTTAATGCGGAAGGTGGCCCCTTTGCCCACTTCGCTTTCCAGTTCAATTTCGCCTTTATGCTCGTCCACAATTTTTTTCACGATGGCCAATCCCAGACCGGTACCACTCTTCTTTCCACTGGTCACAAAGGATTCGAACAATTTTTCCTGAATTTCCGGTGGTATTCCCGGCCCGGTATCCTGAAACTCAAACACCACATGGCCGTTCACATCTTGCACACGAATAAACATCTCGCCACCTTCACCCATCGCTTCGATGGCGTTTTTGGTGATGTTGTAAAATACCCGCACCAGTTTTTCTTCGTCGGCGTAAAGGATTTGCTGGCTCTTCACATCCAGATGCAGGCGTGTCCGGTACCGCTGGCACATCTGATCCAGCCGGGGTTTAAACCGATCCAGCAATTTTTTAACACTGGTCTTCCGTGGCAAAATACTGGTTTTGCCTTTGGCAAAATCCAGCACCTCGGTTACCATATTCATCAACGATTGGATCTCCTGACGGATAATCTCGGAAAATTCCTTGCGTTCCTCAGCGGTCGTCGTTTCATCGGCCATCAAATCCATGAAACCATAGATAGTATTGACCGGCCCACGAATGTCATGGACGATCGTGCTCAGCATTTGCCCGATCGCCGACAGGCGCTCCCGTTTGATCAGGCTTTCCCGCAGATTGTGCAGTTCTACCGCCCGGATGATCTTCTGCGCCACCAGATCCACCATTTTCTGCCGATCGTCCAGCTGCTCCAGATCCCCGGTTTCGATGCCCAAAGCCATGAGCACCCCGGCACGATCTTCCCCCATGGGAAGTGGAGAAATCAGCGCCGTCACATCCGCCAATGCCACCTCTTTACCCAGCTGAAAATAATCCTTCAGTAAATCCAGATGGGATTGTAACGCCGTTACCGATGGGGCACGCATGAAGGCATCCCAGTCGGGACTGACCTGACTGCGAGTTTCATAAACACTTTGCTGATCGGGCCCCACCCCCACAAAAACCACCTGATTCTCCACGGGAAAGGCCGCCAGTACCCAGCGCGCCTGCAAATGCACCAGCGTTTTGCTCAACAGCTGCTGTAACAATCGCGGAAGCTCATAAACTTCGCTCAATTGCTGCTCAAATTCGTACAGCAGATCAATTTCCTGATATTTTTTCTCCAGCTGATGGTAGAGCCTGGAGTTGGCAATGGAAATGGCCACCTGCGATGCCAGGGTTTCCAGCAGCGCTTCATCCTCAGCGGTAAAGTGCCCATCTTTTTTGTTCAGTACCTGGATCACCCCCATGATTTCTCGCCGCTCTCCACTGCTCAGGGGTTCCCAGACAGGCATGCAAAGAATGGAACGGGTGCGGTAGCCCGTTCGTTTGTCCGTACTGGGATCGAAGCGCTCATCATTATATGCATCGGGAATGTTGATGGTCTCCCCGGTTTGAGCAACGTACCCGGAAATGCCCTTCCCCAGCTTCTGGCGAATCTCCTTGACCTCGGCCTTTAACGCAATTTTCGACCAGATCTCCCCGCGATTCCTGTCGACCAGAAACAGCGTGCTGCGATCCGCATCCATCAATACCGTAATTTCCTGCATGATCAACCGCAGCAAATCATCCAGCTTCAGGGTGGAGCTTAATGCCCGCCCAATCCGCTGAATCGAATAAATCTCTTTTTCCTTTTGCTTCAGGGCCGTTTGTAACGCCTGAAGTTGCTGTTGAAGATTCTGGTCATCCTTTTTGGCAGTCATGAAACAATTCCCTCTGTTTCCTGGGCTCGAATTTTATTCACAATTTGATGAGCCAACCGCAATGGCTCGGGTATGCGATAGCGTTGCACGCAGGCCAGGGTGATTTTGCGAGCGGTATCAAAATCCATTTTGTGCCCCGGGGAGATGAACAGGGGCTTCACCCGATCCCGGGTTCGCAGCACCATGCCAATGCGTTCGGCACCATCCATTAGATCGGAAAAGTCGCCTTTCAGTGGACCGGGTTCCTGGTAAGTACCAATCAGGCGGGATTTGGCACATCCAATAGCAGGTTTATCCAGTAAAACACCCACATGGGACGCCAGGCCGAAACGTCGGGGATGCGCAATGCCCTGACCATCACACAGAATAACATCAAATTCGGTTTCGATCTTTTCAAAAATGGGGATTAATACGGGGACTTCCCGAAAACTGAGGTAACCGGGCACGTAAGGGAAATGGGTTTTCATCCGATTAGCATAGGTGGCTAAGAGGGTCATTTCCGGAAAACGAACCAGAACCACCACGCCAAACAGCCACTGGCTTTTCCGGGAATAGGAAATATCGGCTGCCGCGACAATGTGAATTTGAGGTAACTCCAGGGTGGTGGACAAATCGACCCGGGATTGCAACTCCTTTTGAAGGTGCTGAGCTTCCTGGAAGGTTAAATCCCATTTATGTTGGATTGCCAATTTCATATGCCAGAAGGGGTGCCCCTGAGCAAACTCCGGGGTTCTGAATCGTTCGCAGAACGTGTCACAATGACGGGCATGTTAACAATGTTGCTTCGAAGCCACCCCTTTTCTCGGTATGGTTCCCCGACCTGAATTATTCCGATGCGGTGCCCAGGCGCTCTTCTTCTACAAAACTGGCCACGGCCCGCTCGGCATTTTCATAGGTTTCAAAAATCTGAATCAATTTGGTGATCATCAATACACTCTGAACTTTGTCGGTCACGCTGGCCAATTTCAGCTTCCCACCCGCATTCTTCAACGAACTCATACAGGCCATCAACGTTCCCAACCCCGAACTATTAATCCACTTTACGCCTTTTAAATCAATAACCACCCGCTTAATGCCATCGGCAATCAGGCTTTTCACTTTATCGTGTAATGCGGTGGTCTCCGGTCCTCCCATCATATTCCCGGAAATGGTCAATACGGCAATATCACCTTCAATTTTTTCCTTAATTTTCATAAATCGGCTCTCCTCCTAAATTTTTTCAACGAACACGAACCAGTAACTTTATCCTCTCTCCCGGATACAACGGCTTTAATTTATTTAAATCATTAAAATAAAGCAAAAGATTTACCGGAAATTTATACTTTTTGTGAGCCAGCGACCAGAGCGTTTCGCCCTCCTGAATCTGGTGCTCCACCAGCCGGTATTGAACATTGGGAGAGAGGTATTTCCGCAACAATTTTGCATGATAGGCCACCCGTTTGCTTAAAAATTGTTCCCGACTGACGCGGGAGAAATCCAATCGCAATTGCTGTCCCACAAATATTCGGGAGCGGCCCTGCAATCCATTGATTGCTCGCAACCGCTGGATTGGAATCTGTAACCATTCGGCATAATGCCCCAGTGTTTCTTCCGGAAAGACGTAAATGAAATCGCCCTTTACGCGCAACCGGATTCGCAACTGGCGCTGGACATCCTCCCAGCGAAGGACTTCGGAATAGGCCGGTGCATCGGTGGTTGTGCCACGCGTGGGTAAGGCAATGGGCGCCGTCTCCACATTTGTATTGGGCCCAAAGACCGGTCCCATGACGTCGCTGGACACCACGGTAAACGAGGCTCGCTGACGAAATAGGGGCGCACTGGCGGCAGCCGCCGGTGGGGTCCTGACCGCCAGGTCTTGCTGACGGGTACCGGCGACCAGGCTGGCCGGCGTTGAGGGAACCCGCTGTTGCTCCAGAAACGCAAAGTATCGATAAACCGGTTCGATGGGTGCCTCGGGAACGGAAGGTTGCGGATGTTTGAAGGTAGCAGACGCCAGAGTGGGCAGCTGCTCCTGAGCCAGCAAACGGGTATGCTGAGGTTCCCGCGGGATCCGTTGATCCGCCATCCGCATCGCCTGAGCGTAAGCCGCCATATCCACGGTTTCCATCCGGCGAATAGTCCGGGCTCGCCCTGTGATGGGATATTCTTCCGACCAGTCCACCAAGAAACGTTCCTGGAAGGATGGGCCCGAAGAAGTAGCCGGTTTATTCCATCGATCCAGGGTTTCCAGATACGCAATGAGTGCCGGACTTGCCCCGGAGTTCGCTTCCGCATGGGTTGACGTTGAAATGGTCGTTTCTATCGATCGCTTTCTTTGTGCAGACGCGCGAATGGCGAGCTGGTCTTCCAGTCGATCCAGCAAGCGGGTGCTGATATCCCCGGATGCATCTCCCGCGACGCCAATCTTATGCGCCGTAAAATCCACCCGGGACAGGGCCTGTAATCGTTCCGAAATTTTCGTTTCGGGAACCGCGGATTGGGCCAGCATAATTCGTTCGCGCTGACCCTTCTGCCGTTCCAGATACGCAAACACCACTTCGGGAGACACCTCCAGGGGCAGCCGCAGCGGATATCCCGCCGGAATGTCCACCCGTCCCATCCAGACCTTCTTTCGATAACCCGCATTGAGTACTTTCATCCGATCCGGATCCAGATTCAAATCCTGGATCATCTGCTTCAGGTTCACCCGTTCTGGCAGAGAAATTTCATGAAAGGCAAACGAAGGGACTTCCACCAGATTGGGATAGTAATAGTGTAAACTGTCCATTATCTCTACCACCGCCAGAAATTCCGGATAGAAATTTCGGGAAGCGAATCCAAATCGCCGGCTTAAATAATTTTGACGAATCTTCAAATAATCTTTTCCATGCTTGCGCTTTGCTTTTTTCATTCCGGCCAGGCCGTAATTGTAAGCCGTAATGGCCAACGCCCAGTCTTCCAGCTCTTCATAATTCCGTTTCAGCAATTGTGCTGCCGCATGAGTTGAGGCAAACGGATCCCAGCGCTGATCGATGATGCGATTGACTTTCATGTACCAGCGGGCGGTGGAGCGCATGAACTGCCACATGCCCACGGCCCCCACTTTCGACACCGCCCGGGGATTAAACGAGGATTCCATATGAGGCAGATAACAGAGCTCTTCGGGCAATCCCATGCGGGTAAATACGTTGCGAATGTAATCCAGATAAGCCTGAGAGCGCAGAACACCCTGGTAGAAGTTTTCCCGAATTCCCTGCTGTGCACGCACCCGCCGGCTGGCCGCTAAAAATTTATTGGGTTCGGTGATGGGCTGAAATTGTTCCCAAATCTCCCGTTCCCAGGCGGTCAGTGAATCGGGCGTGTGCTGCAACCGGTGAATCCGCTCCAGGGTGGTGCGAATCTCCTGTTTGACGGATCGTAAAATACGGGCACGCTGGCGCCGACTCAAAGTGGAGTCCAGCGTTACCACTTTATAAATGATGTAGGGATATTCGGAATCGTGCAGGACATATTGATTTCTGGAAAATTCCGTAAAAATGCGCTTCCAGAACTGAATTTCCCCCGCCAGTTCTTTCCGGTATGGAAAGCGATGCGGGTTGGCCAGACTTTCCCCCACAAGGATCAGGAGTATAACCATCCCTATGAAACGCCTGACGAATCCTTCCATGATTCTCTCCACTACCATCCGGTTTAAAATGTCTCGTCCAATTCTTCACCGGAATTGGATTCCATTTGGTTTACGATTTTCTCCGGAAACACCAACAATTCTGCCGGTACTCGTCCGGGATGAAGCAGCAGAGAATAGGTCCAGTAGTAACGCATCACGACCCGGACATACCGGCGTGTCTGCTCGAATTCAATATTTTCCATGAAAAAATCATCGTCTTCGGTAGATAGAACTTTACTCCAGCGATCCACCCGATTGGGACCGGCATTATAGGCCGCCAGCGCATAGTAAACATTGCCTTTATACCGTTTTAACAGGGACTTAAAATAGTAACTTCCCAGCAGAATATTGCGTGCTGGATCAAATAACTGAAAATTATTCTTTAAAGGTTCTCCCAATTGCCGGCTAACCTGTTCTGCCGTTGGTGGGATCAGCTGCATCAGTCCATAGGCATTGGCATACGAGGTGATGCGTGTTTCGAATGCGCTCTCTTTTTTCATGATGGCCAGCAATAAGGCCGGGGAAAGCTCCCAGCGGCGGGCATTTTCCATGATCAAATCGTAATAATACAGGGGATACAACCGTTTGAATAGAAAAAGCTGATCTTCCCAATCCTGCTTCACAAATTCCTGAAAAAATACCCGCCGAAAAAGCCGAAACGCCCGTCCATAATTTCCCCAGCGTTCCTGCAATTCCCCCAGCGCGTAAAGAAATTGCCAGTCCTCCGTGGGACCATTACGCAACAGATACCGATATTCCAGTTCCAGAAATCGGGGACCGAAAATTTCCTGAATGTAAATGCACCGCTCCAGTTCCGTTAAATAGTGGGGCAATACCGAAAGCTGTTCCCGATGAATGTTCCATAAAATGGAATCGATCCGCTGATGAACGCCCTGACCATCGCGGGTTAGCAGATAAGCTTTTAGATTGTAATAGGTTTGAAACGGATGGCGCGCCAGCTCGCCCAGGCGTTCCAGATAAGTCAGATAATCCCCTTCCTTCAAGTAGGTTTTGGCAATCCAGTATCGCAAACGCATTTGTGCATCGGCATCCCGCTCCCGCTTCAGATGATGTTCCCAGAGTGTGCGCGCCTTCCGATAGGCCATTTTGCGGTAGGCGATCAACCCCTCACGAAAACGGGCCTCGGTGCCGTACCGGGAACGAGGGTACTGCCGGGCCAGCTGCCGATAAATTTTCTGAGCCCTGTCAAACGCCCACTGTTCCTCATACAACCAGGCCACCTTCCAGAGCACTTCTGCCGCCAGTTTATCTCGCGGATATCGCTTTTGAAATTGCAGGTAAGCCTGAATTGACTGCTTTCGTTGCCCCAGGCGCAGGTAAGCCCGTGCCAGATACAGATCGGCATCCCGCAGGTACCGTTGCTGACGAAAATACCGCCTTTTCTGGTGCACCATTTGAACCACTGCCCTGTACTGGCGGGATTGGTACAACCAGCGTAATCGATAGCCATAAAACATTTCCGTCTTGCCCCAACGGGAGGCATAACGTTCCAGCAAATCGGATGCACGGGACAACTGACCGCTCCGGAGCAAATAATCAAACAACAGCCGAAATAGGGAGGCATTCCCCGTTTGAAAAAATCGTTCGCTCAACCACGCATACATCGCGCGCGCTGAGGTATCCTGCGGAAATTTTTGTAACACCGTTTTGGCATAAGACTCGGCGGCCGCAAATGCTCCCTGCTGGAGGGATATTCGAAACAGTCGGGCGTAAATGGCTGGATGGGGACGTAATGCCCGCATCAGCACCCGCCGATAATAATAGACCGAAGAATCCAGCATCCCCTTCTCCAGATAATAGGCCCCTAACAACGAATCGGCAACCGGGGCCAGCGGACTCTCCGGAAAACGCGATTCAAAATCGCGCAAAGTGCCGATGGGCATGCCATCGGGATCGGCTTTCAGGTGCGACTGAATCTGATAAAATCGCAAGAAATCGCGGATAGAGGATGGTTTCCGGGATAACAAGGCGAAAAGTCGGTGAGCCTTCCCGTATTGCCCGGTTTCAAAGAAACAGATGCCGATTTTTGAAGAGATCATCAGCGAATTTTTTCCCAGGTGAGGAAATTGCTGCACGGCTCGGGTGTATGCCTGCAGGGCCTCTTCGTACCGACCCTGCTGATACCAGCGATTGGCCTGATCGAATGGATTTTCTACCGCACCCGCCTCCTGTGCGTAGACCAACAGCACTGCCCACATCACAGGAAAGATTCGCTGCCAGAAACCGACCCTGATCATCAATTGATTCACCTTTTCACCGCCTGCTTTTTCACGTACCATCCCCTTCATGTTACATCAAGCATCGGATGTAAACCATAAAAATAAATCGTTTATGACAACAGAAAAACCTTTTTCGGATGGCCACTTATTTTTTTCAATCCGGTTGAGTGGTTCGCTTAGAGGGAGGTGAACAGCACAAATAAACCCATATTTTGCATTCGCCTTAGACCACGAATTACACGAATAAACACCAATCAAAATAACCCGTTGTGCTAATTCAGGATAAAGCAGGTACTTAGAAAAACCGTTAAACCCAGATTATGCATTAGCCTACGAATGACACGAATGAACACAAATAAAACCAATAAACCCAAATAATGCGTTAAACTACGAATCACGCGAATGAATTCGAATCATATCAATAAACCACGAATAAACCATGAAGCGAATTTTCTTCCAGATCCAATCCGACGGATTTTTTTGTTTTTATTAGTGTTAATTCGTGCAATTCGTGGTCTAAAGCATAATTTGGGACAAAATACACTGGATTGTATCAGGATGAAAATGGGTTTCGTTGCTGATTCGCGGTTTTGGGGATATGTTTTGGTTTCATGCGCGTGATCCGTGGTTCAATACATGATTTGGGTTGAATGCATCATCTGGGATTAAGGAGAGATTTCCCTGGAAGTTCGTGCTCTATCGTGAACAGGGAATGCTCCGGTGAAAGGGCACGATCCGTTTCGGAAAGGGTGCAGAATATTTCGGTTTTGTTCAAACGGGGCAAATCCGGGCTATCTGGTGCCTCCCTGGAGGATCTCGGGGTGATATTCCGCGATTTTTTTCAGCTTTTCGTCGGTCATGTCTTCGAAATGGATGCCCATGTGGAATTTTCGGTCATCCACCTTCTCGGTGTGCTTGACGGTTCCCATAACCGGCACCACATCGTCTCCCACCGCCACAATGATTTTCACTTTGGCACCGACCGGGATTTCCTCACGGTTCTCTATTAAAATCCCTTCCCGGCTCAAATCCAGGCTCAAAGCCATGCCTTCGAAGGTCACGTTTCCCTGATCGTCAAACAAATGAAAAGAGACAAAATGCTCCGCCTCTACCCGCGGCGATCTTCGGTTACCTGAATCTTTCATGGAATCTCACCTTCGTTAATGATCCTTCACCCATTATTTTCAATCCCCCATTCCGGACGGGAGGAGCAATTCCCGGACAGCCGGGGGCAAATAAATCTGCTGGTGATCCAGCGTTCGTAACGCATCCAGTGCAGTAGAAAGTTGCCGATCGATGGACAATTTCTTGTTGATAAATAGCACGTCTTTCTCACCCTTAATTTTACAAATCCCCCCTTTAAAATTCCCGGCTTCCAGGCGCACTTCGACTCCCAGTTTGCGCACCGCCTGGCACAGTTGTTCCAGCAGTTCCAGCTCTTCCGGCGAGGCCGGTGGCTGTGTATTTCGTTTTCGCTTTTTAACCTTCCTTATGCGCAACGATCGCTTCACGCTTCGCTCCGGCTATAAATATTCATCCAGTCCCTTTTTCTTCAATTGTTCCACCACTTCCCGCACATCCTGGGCTCGAGAACGCTTGCAGATCAAGAGCGCATCCCCGGTATCGACGATGATCAAATTCTCCACGCCCACCAGAGCCACCACCTTGTCCGGAGAATAAATGTAGCTTTTGGCGCTATCTACCACAACCAGTTCCTTGCAGAACGCGGCATTTTTATTTTTGTCCTTAGGTGAAATTTCGTACACTGTCTCCCAGCTACCCACATCGCTCCAGCCCATGTCTGTAGGAATAACGTAAACATTTTCTGCCGATTGCATCACCCCATAATCAATGGAAATGCTACGGATGCGCCGATACACATCGGCAACCTTGTCGAAATAATCCGGTTTGCCCAGGTGATCTTTAATTTCCATCAGGCCTTCGTAGATTTCGGGAAGCTTTTCGTTGATTTCCTGCAAAATGGTGGAAGCTTTCCAGATGAACATGCCGCTGTTCCAGTAAAAATCGCCGCTCTCCAGGAATCGCACGGCGGTTTCGTAATTGGGCTTTTCAGCAAAGGTTTTGACCCGGTAAATGCTGTGGCCATCCAGATCTTTCACCTTATCGCTGCGCTGAATGTACCCGTATCCGGTAGCCGGTTCCGTGGGTTGAATTCCCAGCGTGACCAGTCCATCGTTTTCGGCCACGAATCGGGCGGCCAGCTTTACCACCTGCTGAAATTCAGATACGTTTTTCACCAGGTGGTCTGCGGGCAAGACCACCATAATCCCATCGGGATCCTGAACCACTATCTGGATTGCCGCCAACCCGATGCAGGGGGCCGTATTGCGCCCCATGGGCTCCAGAATGAAATTGTCCTCCTCCAGATCGGGCAACTGGTCCTGAATGATTTCCTTCTGGTCGTAATTGGTTACAATTAAAAGATGCTGTTTATCGATTAAGCCATTCAGGCGTTTATAAGTGGCCTGAATCATGGTGTCGTGATCGACAATGTTCAGGACCTGTTTCGGATTCCGGCTGCGACTCCGGGGCCAGAATCGCGTTCCCACTCCACCAGCCATTAAAACCGCGTAAATATTCATTCCTGTCCTCCTTCAGGTTCCGTTCCAGACGATTTTTCAAGGATTCGTGCCAGACGTTGATCAATATCGGGATCATTGGGATCGATCTGGCGGGCCAGTTCCCAGATTTTGCGGGCAGACTCAAAATCTTTCATGTGGAAATAGGTGTCGCCCAGATTGATCATGGCCGTCACATAGGTTGGCCGCAACTTGATGGCCTTTTGATAATGGGAGATTGCGTCCTCATACCGGCCACTGGCGTCCAGGATAAACGCAATGTTATTGTGGACTTCGGGGTGATCGGGATTTAACGCCAGGGCCTTTTTAAAACATATGATGGCGGAATCCACATAACCGTAATAGTAATAAGCCACGCCCAGATTATTCCAGGCATCCACATAATTGGAATCGATGGCCAGGGCTTTCTTGTAATTTCGGATTTTTAACTCCAGACTGTCCAGCCGGGCGGCACTCTCATAAATCTCCAGCGCCTGAATGGGCAACTTCCCTTCGATGATTTCCTGACATTTTTCCCGGTTCAAAAGCGCCTGTTCGTAATAGGGATTGATTTCAATGGCCCTGTCGAAGTAGACCAGGGCGCCTTTATAATCGCCCTTCAGGAAATACATATATCCGATATTATTCCACGCCTGATAATATTCGGGATCCAATCGGGTTGCCGTTTGGAAGGCCAGGATGGCACTATCCAGTTCTCCCACCCGGTGATAGGCAATGCCCAGAAAATTATGCACTTCCGCATCTTCAGGGATCAGTTGCAGGGCCTTCTTCCATTGTTCAATGGCCTTACGAAAGTTTTGCCGCTTAAAATAATCGATTCCGTTCGACACATAATTTTCCATTTCAATTTCGATTTCCTCAGGCGTGGGCGGAGGCGGAGCCGGTTTTTTCATAAACACAGCACATCCCGAAAATAGAGATACCGTAACGGCAACAATCAGGAAATGCTTAACCATGAAGCTCCCTTTGTTTGAACTGATTTTAATATATAATCAAAGGTAGGCGTTTTCAAGATGATTTCAGGGGATTTTGAAGGCCCAGTTGGGCCATCATATTCGATGGCCCAACTGCAAATTTTTTAGATAATAAACAAAACATCCATTTGTTGAATTACAACACACCTTTCGATTCAATGTTTCAAGATGCTTTTTATTATCATTCGTTCCAATTCGTGTTTTTCGTGGATAAAATATTAACTTAGTCATAATCCACATCAATCTGGGCGCGTTGTAAACGGCCCGAAAAGTCCACATAAACCACTTTGGTTTCGGTGTAAAAATCGTACACTTCCCAGCCACCTTCCCGATGCCCATTGCCCGTGTGTTTGGTTCCGCCAAATGGCATATGGGCTTCGGCACCAATCGTGGGCCCATTAATGTAGGTAATGCCCGCATTAATATCTCGCATGGCCCGAAAAGCCAGATTCACATCCTGGGTGTAAATGGACGAAGACAACCCATATTCGGTATCGTTGATGACTTTAATGGCCTCATCAAAATCGTTGACCTTAATGACGGAAAGCACCGGGCCAAAAATTTCTTCCTGTTCGATGCGCATGCCAGGTTTAACATCCACAAAAATGGTGGGTTTGTAGAACCAGCCTCTGGCCAGCTCGCCATCGGTGGCCGGTTCCCCGCCAATGAGCAGGGTGGCCCCTTCCTTTTTACCGATTTCCACATAGGAATGAATCTTTTCCCGGGCACCTTCGTTAATGACCGGCCCCACATCGGTGTCGGGTTTCAGCCCATCGCCCAGGCGCAGCTGACTGACCCGTTCGGCCAGCATATCCACAAATTTGTCATGAATGTCCTTATGCAAAATCAATCGACTGGTTGCCGTACAGCGCTGGCCGGTGGTACCAAACGCGCCCCAGAGAACACCATCCAGTGCCAGATCCAGACGTGCGTCCGGCATCACGATCTGGCCATTCTTACCGCCAAGTTCCAGGGACACCCGCTTCAAATCCTTCCCCGCTTTGGAATTTATGATGCGACCCACGGCCGAAGAGCCGGTAAAACTGATTAAATCCACATCGGGATGCTCCACGATGGGGATCCCCACCTGATTGCCCGTACCGTGCACCAAGTTAATCACCTTGGGCGGCAATCCGGCTTCCAGCAAAATTTCCACCAGCTTGGTCGCCGTGGCGGGCGTATCGCTGGCGGGTTTAAAAACAACGGTGTTGCCCGAAACCAGCGCCGGAAAGATTTTCCAGGTAGGAATGGCCATGGGGAAGTTCCAGGGCGTGATGATCCCCGCCACCCCAATCGGCATGCGGAAGGAGATGTTCATTTTATTGGGCAATTCCGATGGTGCGGTATGGCCAAACAATCGTCGGGCTTCGGAGACCGCATAATAGGCCGTGTCGATTCCCTCCTGCACATCGCCCCGGGTTTCGGCCAGTACTTTTCCCATCTCCCGGGTCATCAGGCGCGCAATCTCTTCTTTGCGTTCGGTTAGCAGATCGCCAACTTTTTTGATGATCATCCCCCGCTTGGGTGCGGGCACCAACCGCCATTCTTCATAGGCCTCCCGTGCCGCGCGAACCGCCTTATCCACATCTTCTTTACTGGATTTGGGGAAAACGCCAATCACTTCGTCCCAGTTGGCTGGATTGCGATTTTCAAACGTCTCCCCGGTGGACGCTTCGCACCACTCCCCATTGATGAAATTGTAATACTTTTCAGCCATGGCTGGCCTCCTTTCCTGATCATTAATTGATTCAAACCTGTATTTTGAGCTGATCGAAATTAAAAAATTGAGAAGCGGTTTAGCAATGGAAAGGATTTTTTCCGTTTTCAGGGGTATTCTGGCCAATCCCCCGGAACAGGGGACAAAAACGGGTCTGCTCACCACCGGTCACGGATAAGGCCATGGATTGTGCTCAACTTAAACCCAAACAATGCAGTAAACCGCGAATCACACGAATGAAACCAAGCTATATCCACAAAATCGCGAATAAACCTCGAAACACATTTCCATCCAGATCCAACCCAATGTATTTTGTTAATTTTATTCGTGTTCATTCGTACAATTCGTGGTCTATTGCATAATCGGGGTTCATTCGCGTCATTCGTGGTTTAGATCATAATTGGGGCTAAAACCGAATCCGAAGCCCCATGCCCACACTGGACAAGGTGGGATTCCAGATCGGGGTGAGCCTCACCCGTGGAGGGGTATCTGAGCGTTCGCGGGTCATGACGCGCCGGGCGATCACGTATCCCAGCACGGCGCTGGGCACCACGTCGGAAAGCCAGTGTACATTGTGATAAATGCGAGCGGCCGCAACCAGAGCCGCCGCCCCATACCAGCCCCATTTCCACAGGGAATGATGGATTTGTTCCGCAATGACCGTGGAAGTGGCAAAGGCGATAACCGTATGCCCCGAGGGGAACGAGCGATAACGAATGGTGCCATTAAAGGGACGGAACACGTACGGATCGTCGCCACCGTAGGGACGTTGCCGCCCCACCCCAACTTTAATGATTGCGGAAATGACACCCACGTAGAAAAGGGCTTCGGACGCATAAAGGGCCGTCCTTCGCATGCGGGGGAGATCGAACAGGAGGCCTGCGGCATAGGTTCCCATTAAATAAATCGGAGTGTACTTGCTCCCGTAGTAATCATCGAAGGCAAAGAGGGCGTCGGCTGTGCGGGACTGATGCGCCAGGACAAAGCGCTTCACCCGAAGATCCTGAGTGGACAGTACCAGCGTGCCACCCATCCAGGCGGCCACCCATCCCCAATCCCGGGATTCAAATCGCATGGGAGCAGAAAAAATATCCGCTCCCGTTTCCAGAAAATGTACCGCATCCTGACGCAGGGTATCCAGCCGGCTTACCTCATCGGGAGGAGACGAAAATCCCGCCCCGGAAATCACCATCAGCCAAAGCAGCCAACTGCCGAACCATGGCCAACACAAGCGGACGGCGAACATTTTCCTACGAATCCACGGGCACACGGGCTATGTTCCCTTGCTAAATAGGTAGTTTTCCAGAGGAATAACCGGGCCCTGCTGAAAAATTTTCTGCCACAGATTCAGTGTGGTGGCCACATCGAATTCACAATAGCGCACAATGCGTTCCCATTCCCCATGCCGGTAAGCCTTCAGTACATCGCTACCGCTTAGATCTTCTTTGGGACTGGGAATGTGGTACAACTCGGCTAAAATTCCCAACGGCAGCGCCCGCTGCATATCCCAGTTGTAATAAACCATCATGAGGTCAAAATGGGGCTGGGTTTGATAGCGCCGCAAATTGGTGAAAGACGGATTTGCAGGCGCTATCCCATGGTGGGCCATCCGCTGCAAAATGAAGGGAACATCGAAATGGATCCCATTATAATGAATGAAGAGGCCCCGGAATCCCGCCAGCACCGCATTGAATTCTTCCAGGATGCCGTACTCGTCCTCCCCGTAAATGGATTTTAACCGGATGTATTGACCATCCTGAATGTATCCCATGGATATGCAAATGATTTTCCCGAAATCACCGTGGGTGCTGGCAAAATAATCAAAATCGTAATCCGGGTTGCGATCCTGCATTCGCTCTATCTTTTTCCGGATGTTTTCCCGGATGCTGGCACTGTAGCTTTCCAGAGGTGCATTGGGGACGGTTTCGATATCAAAGGCCAAATGGTCAACCGGCATAGGGATTCCTTATCGTTAAATTGAACGCTGGAATTTGTTCTTGATCCACCAATTGGCGATAGTATGGTAAATTTCCTGCCCGGATGCAACCGAAAAAGCGCAGCGGATGGGAACCTGCCGAACGAACCGACCTCAACCCCTCGCGCTATTGCCATCTGGGATTGGCGTAGCAATAAATGCACCCGAAGGAACAGGGTTGTTGCAGATAATCCCCAATATCGATGGAGCGGGTGCAGCCGCAGTCGGTTCGGGTGGGGGCTTTGGCCACCGTGACCATCCCCCCGCGGGATAATTGATTCAGCAAATTACCATCAATGCAGTGGCCCTTTTGCACCCCCGGTACCCGAAGCAGGCGATCATTACAGCAGCTAAACAGCTGTATGTGGTGCTTCCGCGCAATGTTCACCATTTCTTCCAGCAGTTGAAATTGATGGGATTCATCCGGAAGATGCACCTTTGCCTGCGGGTATTTCTTGCGAAATCGACGTAAAAACTTGGGATATGGGGTGACAAAACTGAAGTAACAGCGCTGCACCCCACAGCGGGCAACTTCCCGACATAACCGTTCAAACTCCTCCCGATTCCAGTTGGTGAACAGGGTACCATCCACCTGCCAGAAGACCAGCGGGTCGTACCGCCAGGTGATCCTTTCCGGACCGTATCGGTGCGCCAGTTCGGCCAGTTGTTGAACGGCCCGCGCAACCGGCAAATGATGTTTTTCCAGCCAGGGATGGTGACTTACAATGGTAAAATGAAAGAACAACTGATAATTCCGAAAACATTCCGGATGCTTTAAAAACACCCCGTAGTTGCGCGACCAGAAAACCAGCCATTCAACCTTTTCCGGGGTCAGATCGACCACCCTGACCTGATCCCGATAAAAGGGATTGCGCACCTCCACCCGGCCCTGTTTGATGCGCTCCATCAACCACTTCAAGTAAAATGCGGGAATATCCGTTCGCCGGGATGCCGAAATCACCTGCTTCATTTGCTTTTTACCACCCCATTCCTTTGATCCCTTAACGCAGAGAATACCCTTTGCGTTCTCAAATTACTTTTTGGTCAACCGGTTCTTTACCGCCGGACGTCAATTTCCGCATCTGCCGGTCACGCCCCATTCCCGCAAAATTTAATCCAGATTATGCATTGGAACCACGAATTACACGAATGAACACAAATAAAAATAATAAAAATGCATTTGATTCTATCTGGATGAAAAAATTTTCCCAGATATGTTAGCTATTTTGTTGATTTTTTTCGAATTCATTCGCGTGATTCGTGGTTTATCGCATTATTTGGGTTTTATTCAAAAATAAGGCATCGATTCGTCATCCCAAAACCCGAAACCCAATCCTCTGCAATTCACCCGAATTGCCGGAGAATCGGTTCACCGAATTGAACCCACACGCCTTGAATTGGGTTCAACAATGCGTATCATTCATCCACAATGGGCGGACGTCCAGGCAGGGGTCACGATGATGCTTGACCGCAAAGAGTCTTCGTTTTTACTGATTGGGATTGATTTTAGTGCGGCTAACCGTGCGGGTTCCGACATCTGGCTGGCCTGCGGTCTGCTAAATGGAGACCGTCTCCGGGTGCAATCGATTTTCCCGGCGGCTCAGCTGACAGATCCTCCGGCAATCCAGCGGCAGGAGGCCTTACCGGCTTTAGTCCAGTACCTGATCCAGCACCGGCCACGGGCCATTGGACTGGACTTCCCCTTTGGCCTTCCGGAATCCCTGAACCCGGAACATTCGCTCATCGCGCTCATCCAGAACTTTTCCCGGTACTTTCCCGACCTCATCGCCTTCGAACGTTTTCGGAAGCAGCATTGCCAGTGGGGGGAGCCCAAACGGCTTACCGATCGTGAAGCGCGTGCCCCTTTCTCCCCCCTGAATCTTCGGGTTTACCGCCAGACATATTTCGGGATCCGGGATTTGCTTTCACCCCTATTAAAAACCGGCCGCTTTTGCCTTCCACCCATTCAACCGGCAATTCCGCAACTTGGCTGGCTGCTGGAAGTCTGTCCCGCCTCCCTGCTGAAGAAGGAAAATCTTTACCAGCCGTACAAGGGGAAATCTCGGGAGCATCGCACCCATCGCGAGGCAATTGTAGAGCATTTCCTGCATCAGGGCATCATCCAGCTGGATTCCCCCTCGTTGTTCCAATCAATGATTGCAGATGCAAAGGGGAATGCTCTGGACAGTTTTCTGGCCCTGTGGATCACCTTTCAGGCCCTCCGGGAGGGGAAGGTGGCCAATCCCCTGACAAATGCAACCTACCTGAAGGAAGGGATCATTTTCTTTTGAGACGCGGCGCCATCCCCGAAGAAATCCACCGGTCGGCGATTAACCCCAAAAATGTATTCAAGCGCGAATCACACGAATGAAACCAAAATACATCCACAAAATTGCGAATAAATCACGAAAACAAGTTTTTCATCCAGATACAATTCAATTTATTTTACCCGTTGTGCTAATTCAGGATAAAGCAGGTGTTTAGAAAAACCGTTAAAACGGTTAAGAATCAATCGGTTACGTTATCCATTTTCTCCCGGCTAAAGCCAGGAGTTAATAGAATTTCTCATTCATTAACACCCAGAACCCAGATTTATCTGGGTGGGCAACTCCTGTAGTAACAATAAGTTATAGAACCGTTTTAACGGTTTGGATTGTCTAATTCGCACAACGGGTTTATTTTATTTGTGTTCACTCGTGTAATTCATGGTCTAATGCACAATCTGGGATTAAGCTTCCCGGGAATGTTCCCGAACGTAAAGCATAACCTGCCACATTCCCCGGGTGCGGTGGTACCGACGGACAAATCCCTCACGATGCAAAATATTGTTCACTACCTGGGTGGAATGGACATAGGTGCGAAATGGCCGACGCAACACCCACATGACCGTGTTCAACCCCCTGACCCCCAGCTTGACCCACCAGCGCTCTCTGGGAAATACCAGTCCATACAATCGCCGGGCCCGCCGGGCAGACAGGCCAACCAGATGTTCCACATCCGGGTAGCAACAAATGACCCGATCCAGGGTAACGATATCGACTTCGGGAACCTGAGGGGCCAGCTCCACAAAATCGCCCATCAGGTAAATGATGCGATCGCAGTATCCCCGGCGTTCTGCTTCAGCGCGGGCAACCGCCTGATAAGCCGGAGAGGCATCCACGCTGTAAACCCTCTGTATACCCTGCTGAAGGAGTTCCAGCTGAATGGCGCCCACCCCGCCACCGATGTCCAGCAGACTTTCCGCGGTGCCATTGGCTTCCTCAATGGCCTGAAGCAACATGCGGGTGGTTTTGGCCGCCCCCTTTTTCAGATACTGCTTTAAATTTTTGCGCGCGGTCTTTTCGTTAAAAATCTCTCGAATCCCCGCACACTGTTGATGGCAACAATTCATGATGATTGACCTCGATGAACGTTTTCCACACCCCGGTAAAGCGGTTTTATTAGTAGCACGCCCCATCAGATTGTGAATCGCATTCAATATAGGGAAAATCCCCATGCATCGCCACCCTTTAACCCAAATAATGCGTGAAACCACGAATCACGCGAATGTATTCGAAAAAAATCAACAAAATAGCTAACATATCTGGGAAAATTTTTTCATCCAGATAGAATCAAATGCATTTTTTTTATTTTTATTTGTGTTCATTCGTGTAATTCGTGGTTCTAATGCATCATCTAAGTTTAACGGAATTGTCAGAACCTGCCAGGACGCATCCGGTAGCGACGCTGGCTCTGGAGCCGGGAAAATCCAGGGGATTTGATTCTTTACCATCCCGAATGTATTTTATGAAAAAACGTTGTGGGAGAACAAAAATGAACAAGATGCGAGCGGTTGTATTACACCAGACCAAAGATCTGGATTATTTAAAACTGGATACCGTCCCCATCCCGGAGCCGGCTCCCGGCGAGGTACGGGTGCGCATAAAAGCGGCCGCCCTGAATCATCGGGATGTGTGGATTGTGCAGGGACTGTACGCCAACATTCAACTCCCGGTCATTCTGGGGTCGGATGGTGCCGGCGTGGTGGATCAGGTGGGAAAAGGAGTGGATCCCTCCTGGATAGGCAAGGCCGTTATGATTAATCCCAGCCTGAATTGGGGACGAAATCCCCGTGCGCAGGGGAGAGATTATCGCATACTCGGCATGCCCGACAACGGCACTCATGCAGAATGGATCACCATTGCCGTGAACCAGGTGGTACCCAAGCCGGATTATTTAAGTTTTGCCGAGGCGGCAGCCATTCCGCTGGCGGGCCTGACCGGATACCGGGCGCTTTTTACCCAGGGCCGATTAACCGCGGGCGAAACTGTGCTCCTCACCGGAATCGGTGGGGGTGTCGCCGCGCTGATGTTAAAGATGGCACTGGCCGCAGGTGCCCGGGTGGTGGTCACCTCCAGCTCCGACGAGAAAATCAAGAAAGCGGTCAATTCCGGGGCATTTGGTGGCGCCAATTACCGTGAGGATGGGTGGGTCAATCACCTGCAAAAACTCACCGCCCCTCAGGGCATTGACCTGATTGTAGACAGCGCCGGTGGCGATAGCTTTGCCGATCTGATCCAGCTGATCAACCCCGGAGGTCGCATCGTCTTTTTTGGCGCCACCGCGGGTAACCCCTCGCGCCTGGACTTGCGCCGAATCTTCTGGAAACAAATCACCCTTCAGGGTACCACCATGGGAACCGAACAGGATTTTTACGAAATGATTCGCCTGTTCGATACCCATAAAATTAAGCCCATTGTGGACACCACCATCCCCCTGGAAAATTATCGTTCCGCTTACGAACGGATGCTTAAAGGGGAACAATTCGGGAAAATCGTTCTGACCATGGAAGACCAATAATTCGCAGGAATTCGCAATTCAATGTACAAACCGGGATAAATGCCGTGCCCGTTTTCAGGCACGGCGGTTCATGCCAGGGGGAAAAGGGGCGTTAAAGGATTTCCCGCGTCTCCCTATTGAATTTTTCCACCGGCTGCCGTATGTTCAGATACGCCAACAGGGAGACCGACCATGACTTCAGCGAAGAAACATCGCACGGGTGTGGCCATTATTGGGGGTGGTCTGGCGGGAATTGCCACCGCCCTGGAATTGCTGGATGCCAACATCCCGGTGGCCCTGCTGGATCGGGATGAAGAAAGTCGCTTTGGGGGACTGGCGCGGGAATCCTTTGGCGGTATTTTTGTAGTGGACTCCCCTCAGCAGCGGCGTCTGGGGATTAAAGACAGTCCAGAACTGGCATTACGGGACTGGCTGGCGTTTGCCGAATTCGGCCCGGAAGACGAGTGGCCCAGGCGCTGGGCCGAGCAATACGTTCACCGCTGCCGGGATGACGTCTACGCCTGGGTACGCCAGAAGGGCGTGCGCTTTTTCCCGGTCGTCCACTGGGTGGAGCGGGGCCTGTATACCCCGGGCAATTCAGTCCCTCGCTTCCACATGGTCTGGGGCACGGGATACTGGCTGATCCAGAAGCTTATCCAGGCCATCGAAAATCATCCCAATCGTCAGCGGCTTACCCTGCACTTCCGACACCACGTCACCCAATTGATGAAAAATGGCGGACAAATCACCGGATGCGCGGGCGAGGTGGAACCGGATGGTGTCCCCTTTGAAATGGAAGCCGACGCCGTGGTGGTCGCTTCCGGGGGAATCAATGGCGATCTGGATCTGGTGCGTCGCCACTGGTTCCGCGAATGGGGCGATCCCCCGGAAACAATCTTGAATGGCTCCCATCATTTTGCCCGCGGGGAATTGCACCAGCTGGTCGAAAAACTGGGTGGGCAGGTTACCCACCTGGACAGAATGTGGAATTATGCAGCGGGCGTGCATCACCCCCGGCCTCATCCCCTGCGTCCGCATCATGGATTGAGCCTGGTGCCCCCCAAATCGGCGTTGTGGGTCAATTACCGGGGTGAACGACTGGGCCCCCCACCACTGGTCTCCGGTTACGACACGCGGTACCTGGTGTATCAGATCTGCCGCCAGCCGAAAAAATATTCCTGGCAAATCTTAAACTGGAAGATTGCCTGTAAGGAACTGGCCATATCCGGTGCCGAATTTAACGACAGCATCCGGGAGCGGAAATGGCTCCCCTTCCTGAAACATTTAGTGATGGGCAACCCGGCCCTGGTGCGTTATCTGATCGAACACTGTCCGGATTTTGTGGTGGCCGACACCCTTGTGGAGCTGGTGGAAAAGATGAATGCGCTGACCGGCACCCAGGATGTGGATCTGGCCACGCTGGAAAGAACCATCACAGAATATGATGATCAGATTGAGCGTGGCCCGAAATTCTTCAACGACGATCAGCTTCGGCGCATCGCACACCTGCGGCAATACCGGGGGGATCGGGTGCGAACGTGCAAGTTTCAAAAAATTCTGGATCCCCGGGCCCGTCCCCTGATTGCCATTCGCGAGTTTATTTTAAGCCGAAAAAGCCTGGGAGGTATTCAGACCGACCTGCAAAGCCGCGTCCTGGATCGAGAGGGAAATCCCATTTCCAATCTATTTGCAGTGGGCGAGGCCGCCGGTTTTGGTGGTGGTGGCATTCACGGATGGCGGGCTCTGGAGGGCACCTTTCTGGGGAACTGTATCCTGACCGGTCGGGTGGCCGCGCAGGCCATTGTCCGGGGTTGAAAAACACACTGCCAGCAACGGAACACCCCGGAGCCACGCGGGAAAGGTACCGGGATATTTTCACCGCCGCTTTAACCTTGGCGATTGCAGGTCACCATCACTCAATGAAAGAACATCTTGAAGACATTTAAATAGAGGGTGGGACTCATGAAAAAGACAGGCGCCTGGCTGGTTGTCCACGCACTGGAACAAATTGGCGTGCGATTTACCTTTGGCATTCCCGGGGTTCACGTCACCGAGCTGTATGACGAGCTGAACAATTCCTCCCGGATCACCCCCATTCTGGTCACCCACGAAGGGGGTGGGGCCTTCATGGCCGATGCCATCAGCCGCGTTTCGGACACCATTGGCACCCTGGCCATTGTTCCGGCAGCAGGCATTGCTTACGCATTCAGCGGGATCGGCGAAGCCTATCTGGACGGCATCCCGATGCTGATCATTTCCGGGGGCGTGCGCACGGACAGTGGCAAGGCCTATCAAATTCATCAGATCGACCAGATTCAAATCATGCAACACCTTAGCAAAAAGGCCATTCGGGTAACCCGGCATGAGGAAATTGTCCCCACCATTTACGAGGCGTACAATCTGGCCTACAGCGATGAACCCGGCCCGGTGTTCATCGAGATTCCTGTGAATATTTTGCTGTTTCCCGGAGACGTATCCCATCTTCCGGCCTTTGAAGCGCGCATTACCCGTCCCGCGGTGGAGGATTCGGCCATCGATGCCGCGGTACAACTCATCCGTTCCAGCAAAAAGGTGGGATTGTTTGTTGGCTGGGGCGCCCGGGAGGCCACCGATCTGTTAATCCAGCTGGCGGAATTGCTGGGAGCCCCGGTGGCCACCACGCTGCAGGGACTGAGCGTGTTTCCGGCCAATCATCCCCTGCATACCGGCATGTCGTTTGGTCGCCATGCCGTTCCGGCAGCCGAACGCGCATTCAAGGACTGCGACTGCGTGCTGGCCATTGGAAACCGTCTGGGAGAAATCGCCACCGGTAGCTACGGCACACCCATTCCAGAAAATCTGATTCATATCGATATCAATCCCGCTGTTTTTAACCAGAATTACCCCGCTAAAGTCCCCATTGTGGGCGATGCACGGGAAGTCCTGGAAAAACTGCTCCGAAAACTCCGAGAGCAGCCCTACCAACCGTCTCACGATGTCGAGGCGCTCAAAGCTCAAATTCAGGCCGATAAGCAGGCCTACCTTAACGAATGGTTGCAGCACGACAGCGGGGATCGGGTCAATCCGGCCGTATTTTTTACCGAACTGCGGCGCCAGCTTCCTCCGGATGCTTACGTTGTGGTGGACGATGGGAACCACACCTTCCTTACCGCGGAATTATTTCCGGTTTACCAGTCGCGGCATTTCCTTTCGCCAACGGATTTTAACTGCATGGGATATTGCGTGCCGGCAACCATCGGGATCAAGCTGATCCACCGCAACCATCAAGTGGTGGGAATTGTGGGCGACGGTGCCTTTTTGATGAACGGCATGGAATTGTTAACCGCGGCCACCCATCAGCTGGGGGTGGTCGTCTTTGTGTTTCACGATGGGGAACTGTCCCAGATTGCTCAGGCGCAGGAGATTCCCTACAATCGGAAAACGGCCACCGTGCTGGGCAACGTGCAGATTGAAGGAATGGCCATGGCCACCGGTGCGGCCTATCTGCCCATGAAAGACAACCGGGACGTCCCCAGGGTCATTCAGCAGGCACTGGAACTGGCAGAACAGGGGAAACCGGTTGTGGTGGATGTAAACATCGATTATTCCCGACGCACCCGATTTACCAAAGGGGTGGTGAAGACCAACCTGAACCGATTTTCCCCGTCGGTGAAACTGCGGTTCATTGGACGGGCCCTGGTACGGCGATTGTTTGGATAAGCCCCTTTCATGAAGGTGAGCCACACCCCGGGAAAATTCCCTGCAGCGAAGGTGGCATCCGATCTTTTCCGGGAATCAGAAAACGGGCTTTGTGCCATGCGGGAACACCGAACAGTTCGCCGCATTTTCACCCGGATTATCCCAAATCATGCAAAGAACCACGAATCACGCGAATGAATTCGAATAAAATCAACAAAATAGCGAATATGTCCGGGAAAATATTTTCATCCAGGTAGAATCAAGTGCATTTCGTTATTTTTATTGGTGTTAATTCGTGCAATTCGTGGCTTAATGCATAATCTGGAATTATTTTTATTCGTGTCATTTGTAGGCCATGGCATCATCTGAGTTAAGTTGTCGCTGATTGATCTGCTGGCACCCCCTCCCGGGCCGGTGAGGACAACCTTTCTGAAGGCAAAACCCATTTTTCCCTTGAATTTGAACCGGGAAAGGCGTATGTTAACCATCGGATTTAACCAACTGGTTAAACCAGTAAATTAACCCAAATGATGCAGGTAACCACGTATTACGCGAATGTATTCGAAAAAAATCAACAAAACAGCGAATATATCCGGGAAAGCATTTTCATCCAGATAGATCAAGTGCATTCTATTTTTATTGGTGTTGATTCGTGTAATTCGTAGGCTAATGCATAATCCGGGATTAAGCCCACGGGGATTTTATGGATCACCTTACCGAGCAGGAAAAACGAATCCTATCCGCTGCCCGCCAGGTGTTTCTGGAAAAAGGCCGCGATGGCGCTCGGATGCAAGAAATTGCCAATCGTGCAGGCATTAACAAAGCCCTGCTGCACTACTACTTCCGCAATAAAGAAAAATTGTACGCCACCGTCCTGCGGGAAGAAATTCGCAGCTTTATCCAGGGATTTACCCGTTCCATTCCCGAAGAAAACACCTTTCGGGAATTCCTGAATCAATTCGTCCACCATTATTTACAGCACATTGCTCGCAAACCGGAAGTTATCCGCTTTCTATTGTGGGAGCTGGAATCCGGTGGCGAACGTGTGGGAACCCTTTTCCGGGAAGAATTGCAGCAAACCGCGGTCTCCGGCAAATTCTTTTTACTCGCGCGCATTGAACAGGCCATTCAGCAGGGTGAAATCCGTTCGGTGGATCCGCTCCAGTTGGTACTCAGCCTGATCGGCATGTGCCTGTACCCTTTTCTGGCCCGTCCCATTCTTTCCATGGTGTTCCCCTCGCTCAACCCGACGTCACCCGACTTTCTGGAACGCCGCAAGCAGGCCATTCTGGAACTAATCTGGAAGGGCATCCAACCCGATCCATCCCCCGATGCCAATCGGGATAAACCGGATTAGATCGAAAAGGGGGACCCCCATGATTACCCGAATCCTGATCACCACCATTTTATGGATCCCTACCGTATTGTTTGCCCAATCCATGACACTAAAAGGAACTTTGCAGCAGGTACTGAAATCGAATCTGTCCCTTCAACAGCAGAGCATTCAACTGCAGCAACTGGAAAAGGAATTGCGGATTCAGCGGGCACAGCGCCGGCCTCAAATTCAGTTGCAAGCCGGTTACCAGTACATTTCTGAGGTGGCCGAATTTCAGTTACCATTTCCCATTCCCGGCCAATCCCCACAGGTGATTCAGGCCGGGGTCTATCATCAATACGACGTGGCGCTGCAAATCCAGCAACCGTTGTTTACTGGCTTCCGCATCCGCAATGCTATTCGGCTGGCAGAGGAAGAACTCCAGGCGGCACAAATCCAGTACCAGCAACAGCTGCATCGCCTGTTGTTTCGTACCGGGCAGTTGTACTTACACATCCAGCAGCTGAGGTTGCAGCAATCGGTGCTGCAGCAGAATGAGCTCCGGGTTCAATCGCACCTGCAAACGGTAAAACAGTTTTACAGGCAGGGACAGGCCACGGCTCTGGACACGCTGCAGGTGGCCACCCGCCTGCTGGAGCTGCAACAGATGCTTCAGGAATTAAAGCATCGGGAAATAATGGCCCGCACCCGACTGGCGCAACTTCTGGGAATGGAGCAATTGCCTCCGTTAACTGCGGAGCCGGTGGCACAGTCTGCGCTGGTTCTGGAAGATTCCCTGGTTTATCTGGAACAGGCCCGCACCCACCGGCCGGAGTTGCAACACGTTCAGCATTTACTGGCAGCGGCCGTTTTCCAGCAAAAAACCGTCCGGGCAGCTTACCTGCCCCAGATATTTGCCCGGGCCAGTTACCATTACGCCCGTCCCGGTGTCAACTTCTTTCAGGATGAATGGATGACCTATTACACCGCCGGCATTCAACTGCGCTGGAACTTGTGGAGTGGCCATCGGCATCGCTATCGGGTTCAAAAAGCCCACCTGCAACAGAAAATACTTCGGTTAAAGGAACGGCAGCTCTGGCTAACCATTCGCCAGGTAGTTGTGGAAACCTATCAACAATTAAAAAGCCTGCGGGACAAGATCCGCTTTCAACGGCAGCGAGTTCAGCAGGAAAAGCTGCGTTACCGGCTCACCCGGCAGAAATTTCAGGAGGGATTGGCCACATCCCGGGATCTGTCCGAAAGCGAAAACGGGCTACTGGCCGCGGAATTTCAGCTGCAGGAATTATACATTCAATGGAAGACGTTATCACTCCAATTGGAGTATGTTACCGGAACCATCGCCAAAAGGGTGAAGGAGTCGTCATGAACATTTTTCGGATCACCGCCGTTGTCGGTTTGTTGCTGTTTCTAATCAACTGCCAGACCGGCAACCGGGGTCAGCGGTACATCAGCGTGGTAGAAGGAACGGCCATTCAGGTACCGGCCATGATCGGGGGCCGCATCGCTGCCATGGCGGTTCAGACCGGGGAGGATGTTAAGGCCGGGGATACATTGGCGATCATTGACACCACCGACCTCCATTTGAATCGCCGGGAACTGCAGGCGGCTCTGGCCGAACTGGACATTCGGGAACAAATTGCCCGTACCACCGTGCGCGCCCGGAAAACCGACTACGATTACGTCCGGCAGCGGTTTGAGCGCATCCAGGCACTATTCCAAAACGAAAGCGTGCCCCGCCAGCAGCTGGATGATGCTTACAATCGGCTTCAGGGGGCAGAATCGGCTTTCCAGACGGCACGCCAGAACCTGCAACGCATCCAGGCGGAACGCCAGCGACTGATGGCCAGGCTGGCCATTCTGGAAAAGAAACTTCGGGACGCCATCATCCGCGCACCCGTTTCGGGCACCATCGTCACCCGCTATTTTGAGCAGGGCGAGGCCGTTGCTCCCATGCAACCCATCGTCGAAATTATTGACCTGTCGATGATGCGCGCTAAAATTTACGTATCCGTCCGCCAGCTGCCCGGTATCCGAACCGGTCAGCGTGCCCGCGTTTTTGTGGACGGCATCGACACCCCCCTGTCCGCTTCGGTGGAATGGATCAGTGCACGCGCCGAGTTTACTCCCAAAAACATCCTGACACCGGAAACCCGAACCTCGCTGGTTTATGCCGTGCGAGTGCTTATTCCCAATCCCGAAAGAATTCTAAAACACGGCATGCCCGTCGAAATTGAACTGGAGGAGTAACCCATAATGATGGCTTCCGGGGAAAACACCCTGCCAATCATCGAGATCCAGCAGCTAAAGAAACGCTTCGGTACCATCACCGCACTGGACGGGATTGACCTCCACATTTATCCTGGCGAAATTTTTGGCCTGATTGGCCCGGATGGCGCAGGCAAGACCACCCTGATTCGCATTTTGTGCACCCTGCTGTTACCGGATGCGGGTCGGGTGCAGCTCCTGCAACACGATGTCGTACACGATGTGCAATCCATCCGTCGGTTTCTGGGCTACATGCCCCAGCGCTTTTCCCTTTACCCCGATCTGACCGTCGAACAAAACCTGAATTTTTTTGCCGATCTGTTCCAGGTACCGCCGTCCATTCGCCAGCAGCGGATTCAACAGCTTTACCACTTTTCCCGTCTGGAGCCCTTTAAAAACCGACCCACACGGGCCCTTTCTGGCGGCATGAAACAAAAACTGGCACTTTCCTGCGCCATGATTCACACGCCCAAAATCCTGATCCTGGATGAACCCACCACCGGGGTGGATCCCCTCTCCCGTCAGGAATTCTGGCACATCCTGCATCAGATCCGGGAAGGGGGCACCACCGTTCTGGTTTCTACCCCCTATATGGAAGAAGCCGACCAGTGCGATCGGGTGGGATTGATGTATCGCGGAAAATTGATCGTGGTGGATACCCCTCAACGGGTGCGGCAGCGATTCCCCTATCCCCTGTACCGGGTGTGGGGACAGGACACGTACGCCTTACGAGAATTTTTTCAGAACCTGGAGACGGTGCATTCCGTGCATCTTTTTGGCGATGCGTTGCATGTGGCCTTCACGCAACCACCGGTTCCCTCGGACTGGAAACACTGGCAGTTAACCAGCCATCAGCAGATTATTCGCTGGCAACCCATTGAAGCCAGCGTGGAAGATGTCTTCCTGGAAATGATGGAGGCCCATTCATGAACCAGCGAAAACCGGCGATTGTAGCCGAACACTTAACCCGGCGTTTTGGCACCTTCCTGGCCGTGGATCGGGTAAGTTTTCGGGTTTATGAAGGGGAGATTTTTGGATTCCTGGGTGCCAACGGTGCGGGTAAAACCACCGTTATTCGCATGTTGTGTGGGCTGCTTGCCCCTTCCGATGGCAACGCCTGGACAGCCGGCTTTAACGTACGGACGCAGGTGGAACAGATCAAGCAACACATTGGCTACATGAGTCAGAAATTCTCGTTGTACGAGGACTTAACAGTTCGGGAAAATCTGGCATTCTACGGCGGATTGTACCACCTCCGCCGCGATCAGATCCAGCAGAAAAAACAGCAACTTTTTCAACAATTGGAACTGGCCGCCTTCGAAACCACGCTTGCCCGCGATTTGCCCCTGGGTTTTAAACAAAGGCTGGCCCTGAGTTGCGCCCTGTTGCACGATCCGCCGGTTTTATTTCTGGATGAGCCCACCTCCGGTGTAGATCCCCGTGCCCGACGCGACTTCTGGGGGCTCATTCAATCTCTGGCACGAAGCGGTAAAACCATCTTTGTCACCACCCATTTCATGGAAGAGGCGGAATATTGCCATCGGGTGGCCATTATGCACGAAGGTAAAATCGTTGCCATGGACACTCCAGAAACCCTGAAAGCCCGTTCCAGGAAATCCAGCATGCAACAGGTATTCGTTTCCCTTATTCAACAACAGCTAACTGAATCTTAAATGGGATGATCGATGATGCGCAGACCCCGTTCCCGCATTGCGGCCATTGCTTTAAAGGAATTCTGGCACATCCTGCACGATCCGCGGAGCCTGACCATCATCTTTCTCCTGCCGGTCATCCAGCTCATCATGTTTGGCTACGCGCTGAACCTGGAAATCCAGAAGGTGGAACTGGCCATCATCGATCTGGATCGCACCCCGGCATCCCGGGAACTCATCCAGCATTTCGAAGGGAGCCCGTTTTTCGAAGTCATGGCCTTTCGCGCCCCCATATCGCAGATCGAAACATTGTTTCTTCGGCGAAAGGCGCGGGCGGTGCTGATCATCCCGGCGGACTACTCCCGCCAGCGGCAGCAGGGAACAACGGTTGATCTCCAGCTCATCATCGATGCCAGCGATCCCAATGCCGCCATAAACATTTCCAACTATTGCCAGCAGATTGTAGAAGCGGTGCCCACAACCCGACTGGCCCCACCCCCCGCCCCATTCGAGGTGAAAAGCACCATCTGGTTTAATCCCGACATGAAAAGTGCCTATTTTTTTGTGCCCGGTTTGCTGGCCCTGCTGCTGGTGATGATTTCGGCCTTGCTCACATCGGTGGCCATCACGCGCGAAAAGGAAACCGGTACCCTGGAACAGCTGCTGGTCTCGCCGGTGACCCCGGTGGAAATCATCCTTGGCAAAGTCATCCCCTACGTACTCCTGGCCTTTCTGGATGGAGTGGGGATTTTGCTGATCGGGGTATTTGTGTTTCAAGTTCCCTTCACGGGGAGCGCTGTGCTCCTGGCCTTTCTGACACTGCTTTACATCATTACCGCACTATCCCTGGGGTTGATGATTTCCACCGTCACCTCCACGCAACAGGTGGCCATGATGGCAGCCCAAAGCGCCACCCTGTTGCCAACCCTGTTTCTTTCGGGATTTATTTTTCCGCTGCGCTCGTTACCCTGGATACTTCAACTCATCAGCTATATTGTGCCGGCTCGCTATTACCTGGTTATTGTGCGGGGAATTATGTTAAAAGGCAATACCCTGCCCCAGTTGATCACCCCGGCACTGTTTTTAATGGGATTGTCCACGGTGCTTTTAATCATCGCGGGTAAACGGTTCAAAACCACACTGGAGGCGTGATGCGTCCCGTACTGGCCATGATTAAAAAAGAATTCCTGCAGGTCAAACGCACGCGGGAGATGCTGGCCCTTTTGTTTATGTTTCCCCTGATCCAGATGCTGGTGCTGGGCTATGCCATTACCACGGAGGTCAAGCACGTTCGCTTAATCATCGTGGATCTGGACAACAGTCGGATCAGTCGGGAGCTGGTGCGCGCTTTTCAACACACGGATCGGTTTGACGTCCAGGCCAGGGATATCCTCCTGACCCACATCGGGGAATACCTTCAGGGGTGGAAAGCCCAGATGGCTCTGGTCATTCCTCGCGATTTTGGGCGCCTGCTGCGCCGGGGACTGCAACCGGATGTGCAGCTCATCGTCGATGGGGTGGATGGCAACACCGCCGGCGTGGCGCTGGGTTATGCCCGGGGCATTCTGCAACAAACTGCCACACAGCTTTCTCCGGCCGGGCATCCCGTCAGCTACAGGCCAACAGCTCCTCGCCTGCATCTGCAGGAACGTATGTGGTACAATCTGAACCTGGATTCGGCGCAGTTTATGATTCCCGGCATCGTGGTCGTCCTGCTCACCATCATTCCCATGATGTTAACCGCGATGAGCCTGGTGCGTGAACGCGAAATCGGTACCCTGGAGCAATTGCTGGTCACCCCGATGGGTAAACTGCAGTTGCTTGCCGGTAAGCTCATCCCGTTTCTCATCCTCTCCTTTGCGGAGCTGGTTTTGGTAA
Source organism: Calditrichota bacterium (assembly GCA_013150955.1). Classification (GTDB taxonomy): domain Bacteria; phylum Calditrichota; class Calditrichia; order RBG-13-44-9; family J042; genus JAADJD01. The sequence goes on along the minus strand of JAADJD010000019.1, from coordinate 22,180 downwards.
TGAAAGTGGCCCAGTGGATTTTCCGGGTGCAGATGCATGGCAGCTATCCCCTGCTGGGGGCCATCGCCTTCATTTACCTGTTCACCACCCTGGGACTGGGCATTTTCATCTCCACCTTCACCCAGACCCAGCAGCAGGCCATGTTTGTGGCCTGGTTTTTCATGGTGTTCATGATTTTGATGAGCGGCTTCTTCATCCCCATCCCCAACATGCCAGAACTTCTGCAAACACTCACTTACCTGAATCCCATGCGATACATGATGTTCGTCATTCGCGACATTTTCCAGAAGGGGAGCAGCTGGGTTTACTTATTGCCAGACATCGGGGCCCTGACGGGATTCGGTCTGCTCATCTTCCTGGCCAGCATACTTAAATTCAGCAAGCGGATTGGTTAACTTAAGTTATGTATCAAACCGGGAATCACACGAATTCATCTAAACCCGGATTACGCAATAGCCCACGAATGACACGAATTAACACGAACAAAAAATAAAATCCGTTTGATGATATCTGGATGAAAATGTGTTCCGGGATTTATTCGCTATTTTGTTGAAATTCTTAGGTTCATTCCTGCGATTCGCGGTTTAATGCATTTTACTTGTGTTCATTGGCGTCATTCGTGGTCTGAGGCAAAATCTGAGTTAAAGCATACAAAATTGCATTCAGTTTTGTTCAGATTGCCGTACCGACAATCCATGTATTCGAGAAGATTCTCCCTCCACAGCCGCATCCATTCCACCTTTCTCCAAATTTCCCGGTAAAGAATCTTTCCTGCGTTTCCGAATATAGCATAGGAAATCAAGGAAGGTGGACAGAAGATGAGTCATGGACGATTGATTCTCGATCTTCTTAAAAAGCGTGTCGCTTTACTAAAGGATTTGAAGCGTTTACTCCAGGAACAGCAGACCCTCCTGTTAAGGAATCAGCTGGATTCCCTGGACGAGCTGAATGAGCGGCAATTTCAGTGTCTGGAGCAACTTCAGGAAGTTGAAAGCAACTGGCAATCCATACTTAACCGATTGTCCGCCGGTGCCACCCACGCCTCCATTGCCCCAAACTACCCGGTTTTAAAGCTCCTCAACGATCAGGAACTGATGGAATTTGAAAACTGGAACACTCAGTTGCGGGCGCTGCGGGAAGATATTGATCAGCTGAAGCAGAACAATCAGGCGTTGCTGGAAAACTCGCTGGGATTTGTCCAGACCATGCTGCGCTCGATTCTGTCGACCGGAGAAAAGAGTGCCGGTTATAAACCGGGTCGCACACTGCCTCAGCGGAATCTCTGGGTGGACAAAACGCTATAAGGGTTTAACCGATGCCAGGAATATTTCAAAGTCTGGATATTGCACGGCGGGCAATCTGGGCCAATCGATTGGGTCTGGATGTTGCCAGCCACAACATTGCCAACGTTAACACTCCCGGTTACAGTCGCCAACGGGTGCAATTGCAATCGGCCCGTCCACTGAATCTGGTCAAAGGGCAACTGGGGCTGGGGGTGAAGGCCGATCAGATTGAACGCATTCGCAGCCAGTTACTGGATTTACAATACCGACGCGCCAGCCACACCTTTGGTCGGGCCGAAATTGAGGAAAACGTCCTCCTGCAGGTGGAAACCGTCATCCAGGAACCGGCTGAAAACAGCATCGGCAACCTGATCACCGAATTTTTCTCCGAATTCAGCCGACTCTCCAGCGAACCGGAAAACACCACCATCCGCAATACCCTGGTGCAAAAGGCCACCACCCTGGTGGAAACCTTCCGGGGCAAGTACGAAAGCCTGTCGGAAATCCAGAAGTCCCTGCGCCAGGATGGCCAGTCCATGGTCAATCAAATTAACGAACTGATTCGTCAGATTGCGGAACTGAATGCGCAGATTTCTGGCGCCGAAGGCACGGGCGGTCAGGCCAACGATTTGCGAGACCAGCGGGATTTGCTTCTGGACAAGCTTTCGGAGTATCTGGACATTCGTTACGTGGAAAACGACCGTGGCATCATGACCGTATCGGTAGAGGGCATGATGCTGGTGGGTGGCGATAAATACAAACCCCTCACACTGGAATCCTACAACGACAACGGCAATTTGAAACTGCGCATCCGCAGCAACGAGGGGCAGGAAATTACCATCCGCAATGGGCGACTGGGGGGATTGTTAAACCTGCACAATAATACCATTCAGAAACTGCTGGACGACCTGAACACCCTGGCCCGCAATCTCATCGACGAAGTCAATCGCATTCACCGGAAAGGGAAAGGACTTCCGGTGGGAGATCCGCCCCAATCGGCAACCGGATTGAATTTTTTTACCGGCACGGATGCTCGATCCATTGAAATTTCTCCAGACATTGCCAACAATGTGGCCAACATTGCAGCATCGCTGGACGGCTCGGTGGGAAATGGCGAAGTGGCCCTGGCCATCGCCAACCTGCGCAACAAGAAAATTTTTAATGGCCGCACCGAAACCCTGAACGATTTTTACAGCACCATGGTCACCACCCTGGGCACGGAAATTCAGGTGGCTCAGGATACGCGCTTCAATCAGCAACTGCTTCGCGATCAAATTGAAAACCAGCGAGAATCGGTTTCCGGTGTGTCGCTGGACGAGGAAATGACCAATTTAATCAAATATCAGCGAGCCCTGGAGGCCGCCGCGAAAATCGTCCGGGTGGTGGACGAAGTCCTGGAAACGGTCATTCAAATGGGATAATTATTGAAAAAGGCGTGAACCATGAGAGTCACTCAAAATTATAGCATCAACAGTTTATTGCGGCAGGTAAATTACACCCGCGAACGCATCAATATTTACCAGCGAAATCTGGCTACCGGGAAGCGCATCAATCAAATCTCCGACGATCCGGAGAAAATCGAAACCGTCATCCGCTATCGGCGCATGCTGACGTTGAACCAGCGATTCGAGCAGAACATCGACAATGCCCTGGACTTCATGTACTTTACCTCGCAGGTGCTGGACGACAGCGCCAATGTGATTGCACGCCTTAAAGAACTGGCCATTCAGGGGGTGGACAGCATTGGCGATGACGAATGGAACGCTTTTGTGAAGCAGTACGACGAGATGCTGGATAAACTGGTTCAACTGGCCAATAGCAAATTCAAAGATCGCTATCTATTTGGTGGGGTCAATGTTAACAAGGCGCCTTTTATTTTGTCGCCGGATCGAAGCCGGGTAGACACCAATCCGGATGGCGTTTCCGGCGCATTAAAGGTTGAACTGGGAAATGGCAAGGTAGATGCCTACAACGTGTCGGGACAGGAGGCGTTTCTGAGCCCGGTGAATGTATTTGATGTGGTGATCCAGGTTCGGGATGCCTTTAAAAATCAGGATGCGCAAGAAATCAACCGGCTCATTCCCCAGCTGGATGCCGCCCTGGATCAGATCCTCCAGGAAAATGCCAAACTGGGGGCCAAGATCAATCGTTTCCAGCTATTACGGCAGCAGTACGATAGCGAAGATCTGCGCATCCAGGAATTTCTATCCAAGATCGAAGACACCGATCTGGCCCAGACGGTCGTGGATCTGCAGATGGAACAAACAGCACTGGAAACCGCCCTGCGGGCCCTGGCGCAAACGGTGAACATCTCGCTGGTGGACTTCATCCGGTAACGGTGTTGGAAATTCCGATATCTGGTGTTGAAATCGGCAGTGTTAGCGGAAGGCCCGCTCGCAGGGGATTCAGGCAATGCCTTGTTTTTACAGATGTTAAACAAAAATTTGCAAAGTGGCATTGAAATTGCAAAACAAAGGATGCAAGCGAAATGGAGAAGGAAATGAAAGTAGCGACGCGACAATTCGGAGAACTGGAATTCACCGAGGACTTGATAGTCCATTTCCCCAAAGGGATGATTGGGTTCGAGGATTGTCATCAGTTTATCATCATTAACGATGAGGAATATGAACCATTCCGATGGCTCATTTCAGTGGATATGAAAGAAATTGGGTTCCCCGTCCTGAACCCCTTTCTGGTCGCTCCCGATTACGGCAAAGAATTGCCCGACCATCTGGTGGAAAAACTGTTTTCTTCCGACGAACTCATGGACCTGTTCTGTGTGGTGACCCTGAAAGGCGAGGGAGGGAAAGTGACCATCAATCTGAAAAGCCCAATTGTGATTGATTATCAAAAAAAGGAGGGCGAACAAATCATATTGCCGTCGGACGATTTACCCATAGCTTTACCCATTTCCTAAGGAAGGGAACATGAACCAAAAACCAAGGATGGTGCATTATGCTGGTATTAACAAGGAAGTTAGGTCAGAATATTGTTATCGGGAACGGGATTTCGGTTAAGATTCTCAAAATTTCGCATAACAAAGTGCGTTTAGGTATTTCCGCACCAGAAGACGTACCCATTTTTCGACAGGAAGTCATAGACCGAATCAAACAATTTAATCGCCTGGCCAGCGCAACCGATCACATGAGGCTCAAAAAAGCGGCGTATGTGTTTAAGCGATTAATCAATTATTAGGGGGCAGTCGATGAGCAGGCAAAATGGTTCGCAACCCAAACCAACACAAGTGGACATTACCATGGGTGCCTTAAAAAATCTGGATAACCACGAACGCATCCTGGTGGCTCTGTATTATTACGAAGGATTAACGCCCGAAGAAATTTCAGAGCTGCTGGGTAAGGATGCGCGCAACATTCAACAACAGCTGGATCAAATCCACGCAAAAATTGCCCACTTTTTACAGGTGGAAGAAGCATCCAGTGTACTGACAGCCAGAGTGTATGGATAACGATGGGAAAGAAAAAAAGGAAAAAATCGAAACACGCAGGGAAGCGAATTTCCCATCCTTTTTCCCATTCCTCATCCAAGACGCATGCCCCCATTTCCCTGTGCATGATTGTTAAAAACGAAGCGCACCACCTGCCCGGCTGCCTGGAGAGCGTCCGCGGATTGGTTGCGGAAGTGGTGATTGTGGACACCGGATCCACCGATCAGACCCTGGATATCGCCCGGCAATACGGAGCACGCATATTTCAGATTGAGTGGGAAAACCACTTTGCGAAAGCTCGAAACGTGGCCTTAAAACACGCCCGCTTCCCCTGGATTTTATATCTGGATGCCGACGAACGTTTACATCCCGAATACCACCAGAAAGTTAAACAGGCGGTGCAATCTGCAAAAGCGGATGCCTACTACATTCAGGTTTACAGCCCGGTGAACGGGCGGCTGGGATCGGTTCCTCACATTCAGACGTATCCTCGCCTGTTTCGCAAACTGCCCGGCGTTCAATTCGAAGGCCGGATCCACGAACAGATCACCCCTTCCCTGCAGCGAGCCGGCGCCCGTTTCGCCAATCTGAACGTCCGCATCGAACACCTGGGCTATCAGCTGCCCGACGACATGCTGGCGCAAAAAATTCAGCGCAACATTCAATTCCTGGAAATCCAGGTTCAGGAAGAGCCCGATAATGCCTACGCCAAATATCAACTGGGACAAACCTACATCCTGGACGGGCAGTTTGAAAAGGGCCAAAAGCTTCTGGAAGCAGCCATCCAATCCAACCAGCTGACCTCCAAAATCGAGGCCACTGCCCGGCTGGTACTGGCCAATTTTTATAACGACCAAAACGAACTGGATACCGCTCTACTCCATGTCCAGCGGGCCCTGCATATTGCCCCCCGTCAGCGACTGGGGTGGTTCCTGTATGCGCTCATTCAAGGCAAGCGGGAAAATTGGGAAGAAGTTGCCCGCGGACTGCAACAGTACTGGACGTACGAGCAGGAGGCATTCACCGAACTGGGAATCGATAAGGTTCTGGACCGCAACCTGGTGTTACAAAAATTTCTGGAAGCCCTGCAGCACATCCCCGATCAGATTCCCCGATTCCGGGAAACCTTTGCCTATATTCAGGAGACCATTGACCAATTCACCGATCCGGCCACGGTCATCCGGGTGCTGGGACGGTTTTTCGACATACACAATCATCCCGAATTTTCAGTCCACCTGTATCGCAAGGCAACAGCATTAGAACCCGACAACGGTCTTTACTGGACCCTGCTGGGATATGCCTGTATGAATGCCGCGCACTGGACCGATGCCGAACAGGCCTTCTCACGGGCCTGTTCCCTGCAGCCCGAGGTTTACGAAAATTACCAGGGACTGGCAATCGTCCATTTAAAACAGGGGCGACTGAGCGAATCCATTCGCTGGTTCGAGGAAATTGCCCGGTGCTTCCCCCAGCACGCTGCTGAAGCCCGACGCAGGATTGCGGGCATTTACGCCAAGCTGGGACAGGTGGAAAAAGCCATGGAATATTTACAGCAAATGAACGTCGAAAATGCCGTGGGCTAAAGAATGATTTTGGAAAACCGATAATAAATGTTGCTTCTAAGGCGCCTTAGGCGGAAGTAGAAGAACGCAGCCGCTTCTACTTTCTCAATTAACCAGGGCTGCAACATAGAGAAGGGATTCTCACCAAAAAACAAGGAGGTTGTTATGGCGTTTTATTCTGGATCCCGCATTAACACCAACGTTGGGGCACTGAATGCCTTCAATGCCCTCAACAACATCAATTCCCGAATCGGCACGGTTCAGATGCGTTTGGCCTCGGGCAAACGGATCAACTCCGCTGCCGATGACCCCGCAGGTTACACCCTGAGCAAAAAGCTGGAAGCGCGTTCTCGCAGTCTTTCCCAGGCACTCAACAACGTCGGCGAGCTGAAGAATGTGCTCTCCGTGGCCGAAGGTGGCTTGCAAAACATCAACGATATCTACGTGGGTATCAAGGAGAAAGTCATTCAGGCCGGAAACGGTTCTTACGGCGACGAAGAGCTCAACGCCATCCTGACGCAGATCAACGACATGCTGAAGGAAGTGGACGATATCATCAGCCAGACGAAGTTCAATTCGTCCAAATTGCTGGACAACAACTTCACTGGCAAGATCTTCCAGATCGGCGCCGACGGCGGCGATACGCTGACGGTGAGCTTAACCAAGGCCATCGATTCGTCCGATTTCGGGCTGAACAGTCTGTCCACCACAGACTTAACCGGAAGCAGCGTTTCCACCACTCTGAACAGTATCGATACTGCCATCAAGACGGTGACTCAGGAACTGCAGAAGATTGGTTCGTTGATCAGTCGACTGGACGTGAAGGAATCGACCCTGCTGACGGCCATTACCAACACGGAAGCCGCCAAGAGCCGAATCATGGACGCCGATATTGCTCGGGAACAGCTGGAGTTAACCAAACTTCAGATTCTCCAGCAAACGTCAACGGTACAGCTTGCGCAGGCAAACGCGGCGCCACAGGGCGTCTTGAGTCTATTCCGGTAATTCAAAATTCGAGCCACCCATCGGGGACCGTCACCGTTGATGGTCCCCGATTTTAAACCATAACACAACCTTTTCGCCGGGTAGAGGCAGCGCCTGTACCCCGCAAAAGGGTTGAGGAAACGATTAAACGAAACGATCTAAGCAGACGATAATGTAAGAGCAGCATCTGGGCAAGGATGCTCAGTTAAGAATCAACAAAATACAAGGAGGTATTATCATGGCGTTTTACACAGGTTCACGGATTAACACCAACGTTGGTGCCCTCAACGCGTTTAACGCCCTCAGCAACATCAACAGCAAAATTGGGGTGGTTCAGCTGCGGCTTTCCACAGGGAAGCGGATTAACTCGGCCGCAGACGATCCAGCAGGCTACACGCTGGCGACCAAATTAAAGGCGCGTTCCCGAGCACTGGGACAGGCCCTGAACAATGCCGGCGAGGCGAAAAACATTCTCTCCGTCGCCGAAGGTGGCCTGCAAAACATCAACGACATCCTGGTCACCATTAAGGAGAAGGTGATTCAGGCCGGAAACGGATCCTACGGTTCCGAAGAGCTGGATGCGATTGTGACTCAGATCCGAGACTTGCTGAACGAGATCGATGACATCATCTCTCAGACCAAGTTCAACAACGCCCAATTGCTGGACAACAACTTCACCGGGAAGGTGTTCCAGGTGGGTGCGGATGGTGGCGATACGCTGAGCATCAGCCTGACCAAAGCGATCGATTCTTCCGATTTCGGTCTGAACAACATCGCCTCTACCGATCTGCAAGGAAGCAGCCTGAGCGTTACCCTGAACAGCGTGGACAACGCGATCAAGACGGTGACCCAGGAACTGCAGAACATTGGATCGTTGATCCAGCGGTTGGATTATAAAGAAGCCACGTTGCTGGTTGCCATTACCAACACCGAAGCCGCAGCCAGCCGAATCATGGACGCCGATATGGCCAAGGAGCAGATGGAGATAACCAAACTCCAGATCTTGCAGCAAACGGCAACGGTACAGCTGGCACAGGCAAACGCCGCACCACAGGGAATCTTACAACTCTTCCGTTAACGGGATAAAGGGCCTTTCCAGACGCTGATAAAGGCCCTTTTTATCCACTGGCGGTAACCAAGGGTAATGGGCAACCAAAACAGGTAGGAGAAACCAAAGCATGAATACAGCACTGGGATACCGGAAGAAAATTCAGCCAAAGGCATTAAATCAGTACCGGCAGAATGAAATTCTTAACGCATCGCCTACGGAGCTGATCCTGAAATTATATGACCTGGCCATCGTTTCGATTAAAAAGAATGATATTGCCAAGGCCAATCAAGCGATAACGGAACTGATCTCGGCACTGAATTTTGATTATCAAGAAGTGGCCCTGGGTTTCTTTCGGTTGTACCGCTATTGTCAGCAACACCTGAATCAGGGGAACACGCACGAACCCCTGACCATTTTGCAACAATTGCGGGACACCTGGGCCAAGGCTTTTAACCTGGATTAACATCACATGGAGGTGAAATTATGATTTCACCCATTGGCGGTAACAACATCGAATTGCTGCTCCAGAGCTACCGGGTTCTGGAAGAACGGCCCATCCGGGAGCTGGAATCGCGCAAGGAAGCCATCGATAACCGCATTCAGCTCTTCAATCAGCTCAAGACCAAACTCAACACGTTACAGAGCCTGGTAAAAGATCTGGGATATTCCGGCAGCACCTCCATCTGGGGCCGCAAGGCAGCCACCAGCAGCGATGAGAGCATTGTTACCGTCAGTGCCACTTCTTCCGCCGTGGCGACCAGCCACACCATCTTCGTCTCCCAGCTGGCCAAAGCGGATCAGGTCGTTTCCAATCAATACACGGCAACGGGAACGGATATCTCCTCCACACTGGGGGCGGGAACGTTTACCTTTAACGTAACGGTCAATGGAACGACCAAACAGGTCTCGGTGGATATCCAATCCGGAGATGATAATCAAACCGTTCTGGAAAACATCGTCACGGCGGTGAATAATACCACAGACATTGGCATTCAGGCATCCATCGTGAAAGATTCCTCCTCCACAGTACGCCTGGTATTTACCAGCAAAGAAACGGGACAGGATTACGAGATGAGCCTGGCCGATGTCTCTGGCAGCCTGCTAAGCACCATCGGAATGAACGATAGCGTTAAAATGTCCGGTACATCCGGCGGTTATGTTTACGACAGCACCGAACTGAATGCCATTGTACTCATCGATGGCATCACCGTTACCAGCAACAGCAACACGATCGAAGACGCCATTGAAGGACTGACCATCACCCTGCACAAACGGCAGGAATCTACCGAAGCCCCGGTCACGATCAACGTTACCAACGATGTGGAAGCGATTAAGGGAAAGATCGAGGATTTCATCAATGCCTACAACGAGGTAATGGATTTCATTCAGAGCAATACGGCAGTTAACACCACCACTTACGAGCGTTCGACCTTCAGTGGGGATTTTTCGGTCATGCAACTGCGGTTGCAATTACGGCAGGAGATTGCAGAGCCGGTGGACGGTCTGCCCAGCGGATATCCCACCATCCTGTCGGAAATTGGGATCTCCACCGATCGTGACGGGAAGTTGAGCATCTCCGATAGCGATAAGCTGGAAGACATGATCCGCAACAACCTGGAACAGGTCGAAGCCCTGTTCAATTCCAGCGATGGTTACTCGGGGCGGCTGGACAGCATTCTGGAGGAAATGACTTCTGGAGAAGGCGTCATTGAAAGCCGAAAGGACGTGCTGTCCAGTCAGATCAATCGCATCAACAATCGGATTGAACTGCTGCAGAAACAGATCGACCGGAAGATGGAATACTATCGGGATCAATTCTCGCGCTTGCAGGCGGCCTACGCCATGTACACGGCCCAGTTTAATTATGTATCATCCGTTGTTCAAGCCGGGTTCTTTATTCCCGGATAGGAGGGATGAAAATGGAGATTGAAAGCATTAAAATGCGGGTTGCCCAGCCCCAATCGGTTTTTCAACATGCGGGACGAACGGTTCAGCAGTCCAAGGCAAAAGAAATTCCCCGGCCCAATCAGCAAACCCGAAAGGTGAACGCCGACTTACGGCAGCTAAAAATCGAAAAGGCTGTTGTAAATGATCCGAACTCGCTTCGAGAGATTGCCCGCAAAGTGCGGGAACACCTGAAACAGGCGGGCATTAAAATTCAATTCGAAATCAAAGAAGACGCTGGCAAAATCGTGATCATCGTGAAGGATCCGGTAACCGATAAGGTAGTTCGAGAAATTCCACCTGATGTTTATCTGAAAATGGTCGAACATATCAAACAGCTACAGGAACCAAAAGAGTTTCAGGGCTGGGAAATCGATTCGAGACAATAAACAGACTATGGACGAAGCAAAATTAAAACAGGAAGTGGGGCAATTAATTGAGGCAGTGGAGCGCATTACCCACAAACTGCACCAGAGCGCCCAACAACGGGACTGGGAGCAATTTGTGGATTATGCCCAGCAACGGGCCATACTCTTTTCCCGACTGGAAGCATTGAAAAAACAGCTTATGGAAGAGACCTTTCCCAACAGCAAACTGGATCAGGTTATTGCCGAAATCAACGAATGGGTGGTTCGGGAATTCCAAAAAGTGGCTAAAGTTGATAGGCATATCGGCGATATTATAGAAAGTGAGAAGAAAAAAACGATTGAGAGCATCGTCCACATGCAAAAGGGATTGGAGTTCCTGAGCCGGTTTAAACGGAAGGCGAACAGCCAGAAAATTATCTCGAGAGTCTATTAACTAAGGAAGGTTGATATGAAGATCGACTTCATTAACAATGCCCTGAACTCCATAATGGGAGTGGATCGGAGTCACAAAATTAGGGCAGTCCAGCGGGAGGATATTCGAACGGATAAAGCGGAATTTTCCAGGGAAGCAAAAAAAATGGCGAAAAAACAAAAGGCATTATCTCCTGAAAGGTTACAGGAAATTAAACGACGGATCGCTGAAGGGTATTACGACAGGGATGAGATTTTGAAAGAGATTGCGGAGCGGATGTTGAACAGTAAAGACTTTCAGGAATTCATGAAATCACGAAAAATCGATCGCAATATTTAACAATGCCGAAGATTCAACGCCCGGCCTGCCCAACACGGGTGGCCCTGGGCGTTTCTTTTAATCCCCATCCCGACCTTCCCTTTCCAGCCCCACTTCATCGAGAACAACAACGGCGGGTACGAAAATAAATAAAGCGAAGGGCCATGTCGAAATTACAGGCATATTTCAATTACAGAAAATTTCAAGCGCCACCCTTTCGCATCATTTACCTGAATGATGACTATTTCTTACAATCCACTTCCATCGAGGCGCTCAAACAGCTGGGACATCAGGTCGTTCCCCTACAAATCGAACGACACCCTTCGCGAATGCTGGAAAAGTTGCTCAAAACCTGCGTTCTGGTCAAACCGGATGCGGTCATGGGCATCAATCATGGCGGCTTCGATCCCGAAGGAAAAATCGCCAGCATACTGGCGGAGCTGGATATTCCCATCGTGATGTGGTATCTGGACGATTTTCGATTCATCATTTTCAAAAACAATGTGCATGCCACACCGAACAGCATCATTTTTACATTCGATAAAAAACAGGTAAATCCCTTGCTGGAAACCGGCTTTCAGCACGTGTTCTACCTGCCCTCCGGCAGCTCCTTCGATCCCCGACGTTCCTATCGGGATAAAAAATTCAATTTTTTACACTCCGCCATCACCTTTGTGGGCAATACCTTCGATAAAACCAAAACCATGCGGGACAAACCCCACTACTCAAAACACCTGCAGGAACTGGAACACAAGATTGATTTTACCCTGCTCCACCACAACCTGGTTGAACAGATCGAGACATACCAAAAATCCCACTTTGCCGATGAGGACGATTTTTACCAGTATGCCGGATTTGTCATCGCCCATGCCACGCAGATTTATCGTCAATACATGCTGCGGCAGATCCAGGAAGAGAACTTCCACATCTTTGGAGACGGCAAATGGAAGGAACTGGGTGTGCGGGCAACCATTCACCGTGGAACGCATTTTTTAAAGGAAACGCCCCACGTATATGCCCAGTCGATGATCAATTTAAACCTATCCAGCCAGCAACTGGAAAGCACGGTCAGCCTCCGCATATTTGATGTTCCCGCAGCCGGGGGATTTTTATTGACTGACTGGAAGGAAAGCCTGGCCGAACTGTTTGACGTGACTTCCGAAATCGCCTATTTCAATAGCGTGGAGGAAATGAAAGAAAAAATTGCATACTATCGATCCCACCCTGACCAGCGAGAGCGAATTGTCCAAAAAGCCAGAGCACGCGTTGAAAAAGAACACCTGGTGCGCCATCGCATCGAGCGCATGCTATCCATCTGCCAGCAGGTGCTGAATTGAGTAGCGGGAAGAAGTTGGGAAGGATTTTGTGTTGACAAAGTCAATCCCAACGACTATTTTCATAGAAAAAGTTTACCTATGAGGATTTGTTTTCAACTGGACAGCAAGACAGATCCTGTTTTTTTTCCGTTCCGATACCACGAATATCTTCAGGCGGCAATTTACCAGAGTTTATCCCCGGAACATGCACAGAAACTGCATGATCAGGGATTTCTCCATGGAAAGCGCTCCTTTAAGCTGTTCACCTTTTCACGCCTTCTGGGACGAAAAGCTGCACCGCGTGAAACTTCCCCTGAAAAAGGGATCTGGCTTCATCCTCCCTTTCAATGGTACATAAGCTCCCCGGTCGAATGGATTATGCAAGAAATGGCGGAATATTTTCTCAGAAAAGGGACACTTCAGTTAGGGCAAACCCAGCTGACGTTGATTGGCATAGAAGTCCTTTCTCCCCCAGAGATACATCCCCCGGTAAAAATTAAAATGCTATCTCCAATGACCATTTACAGTACCTTTCGCAAACCCGATGGGAAAAAAGTCACTCACTATTATTCACCTATGGAAAAAGACTTTTCGATTCTGATGACAGAAAATGCCCGGAAAAAATTTCAAGTGCTATACAATCAAAATAAAGAAAGTCAGTTTCTCATACGTCCCATATCGCAGCGCAATCGAGAACGCATTATTTACTACAAGGGTACAGTCATCAGAGCGTGGGATGGCCAATACGAACTCGTCGGAGATCCTGATTTAATTCGCATCACCTATGAATGTGGATTAGGATCCAAAAACAGCCAGGGATTTGGCATGTGGACTCCCATTTAAGGAAAATTACAAACTTTACCGGAAACCGTTGACAGTTTAATTTCTCCATAATAAATTACCGCCAGTCATTCCAACTGCATTTACTCTATCTGGGGTTTCGCGGTGGTAGGTCAAACCGCATTATTCGCTTAATCGCTCTGGTTCCGGAATGCTTTTTCCGGGACTGACCTGGCGGGAGCATGGGTGGAGGAAAGGGATTTTAATTTAGAAAATTAGAACATTAAAAAATTAAATGATTGGGTTTGAACCATGCTGGAAAGTTTACGTGAAATTGGACGTTTTTCCCTGGAAGATCAGGGGAAATCCGTTTCAGATGAAATTTCAATTCTTTTAGAAAATCCCGGTAGCGAAAATTACTCAACTGTTATCCGAATTAATTTCGATAAAACAGGCAATGGCGAATTATCATATTCCGGAATTTTTAATGAACCGATTTCTACACAGTACGACAAATACCTTTACAAACGAAAAGGAGCTTCCGGAGCCAATTATACGCCCTGTGCCCTGGTAGCGGGAAAAGGATTAACAGGAACATTCAACAATCGAATATTGAATTGGGCAAAAGGAAATGCTGAACATAAAAACATCGTTGGTGAACTGGCGCGTGCTATACAAAAATATGCAAAGGATATTTTACGCCACTTGGAACAGAAAGAAGCTGAAGAAGGCAGCGACGGAATTATTTTAACCGTTAGCATAAACAATCAGCATATCGGTGAGATTGAAGCATTCCGCAATTATTTTGTTGAAACGTATTACGAATCTAAAAAAGATATTGCCCACGAACAAGGTGTTTGTAGTCTTTGTGGCACGGAAGGGTTTGTCATGGGCAATGTAAAGCCCTGGGCCTTCTACAGCTTAGACAAACCCGGATTCATCGCTTCTGGATTTTCAGCAAAAACCGGGTGGAAAAATTTTCCCATTTGTAAAAAATGCAGTTTATTTATAGAAGAAGGCAAGCAGCATGTAGAAGATGCGCTGAATTTTCGCTTTGCGGGAATCCGATATTATCTGATGCCAAAATCAATTTTAGGAAACCCCGAAGTATTGAGCGAAGCATTAGTGTTTCTGGAACAGGAAAGAAAAAAACAGCTTAAAACTCGGGATTTAAAACGTTTAGCGGATGAAGAAGATGACATTCTGGATTTTGCCTCCGAACAAAGCGATGCCCTGGTTTACAACTTTTTATTTTACGAAAGTGCTAAAGCAAAATTCACCATTCTGCTTTATCTTCCAGATGTTTTACCATCCATGATTAAAAAACTGTTTATTGCAAAAGAAACTGTGGAAAACCATTCAATTTTTAAAGAAGCATATAAAGAAAAAGATGAGCTAAAAAACATAGAATTTACTTTCCGAAATATTCGTAACTTTATCTCTAATCCTCAGGCTTTTCTGAATGTGGTTGAAAAAGTTTTTAAACGCAAACCCGTGGATTACTTCTATCTCTTAAGTCAATTTCTGGGTGTTTTGCGCCAGCGATTTGCCAATGAGGAATTCACCCGAATCCAAACACTGCAGGCCTTTCAAATTATTTTATTATTAATGGAATTAAACATTTTAGCCAATAAACCAAAAGGGGAACTGGTTATGAGTAACAACCTAATTCAAAACGAAGTCAAAGAAAAAGTTGAACAGTTCTTTAAGCAGTTTCCGGATACGTTCGATACCGCGGAAAAACGGGCTGTTTTCCTGACCGGCGTGCTTACCCAATTTTTATTAAACATTCAACAACGGGATAGAGGCTCTCAGCCTTTCCGAAAAAATTTAAAAGGGCTCAAAATGCGTCAGCGCGATATTTTGCAAATTTTTCCTGAAGTTCAGAACAAACTGGAAGAGTATGGCGAGAATTATTATACCCAGCTTGAAGAGGTCATCTCCGAATATTTCGTTCGGGCAGGTTCCCACTGGAACATTACGGATGATGAAATCAATTTTTACTTCCTCTTGGGCATGGATTTATCCAATGCCACAACCGAAGATGGCAAACCCATTTTCAAAGTGGGTAAAGAACCAATTGATGAATCAGAAAACAACAATTAAACCCAGCATAAAGGAGGAGTCATGGCTGAAACATTAACCCACCGGCACGAAATTTTATTCATCTATGACGTCAAAGATGCCAATCCCAACGGTGACCCCATTGATGAGAACAAACCGCGTATTGACGAAGAAACCGGGGTGAATATTGTTACCGATGTCCGGTTAAAACGCACCATTCGGGACTATTTATTTGATCACAAAAATATGGAAGTTTTTGTTCGGGAAGTAAAAAAAGAGGATGGTAATTTAAAAACCAAAGAAGACCGTCTGGATGACTTAAACATTAGCAGTGCTGATGATTTAATCAACACCTGCATTGACATTCGTCTGTTTGGGGCCACAGCAGCCATTAAAAACAAGACTATTACTTTTACCGGTCCGGTACAATTCAAATTTGGACGGTCGTTACATAGGGTAAAATTGGATTACGTCAAAGGTACAACGGTGATGCCTTCTAAAGAAGCTCGA
Source organism: Calditrichota bacterium (assembly GCA_013150955.1). GTDB lineage: Bacteria > Calditrichota > Calditrichia > RBG-13-44-9 > J042 > JAADJD01. The sequence goes on along the minus strand of JAADJD010000019.1, from coordinate 6,143 downwards.
AAACAGGGAACGTTCACAGAAGTTTACACATTACCCTATTCCCTCATTGTATTCCACGGCATTGCTAACGAAAATGCCGCCAGGCATACGCGGATGACTGATTCGGACTTAGATTTGCTGATGGAAGCCATCTGGAATGGTACCAAAAACCTTATTTCCCGAAGCAAATTTGGACAAATGCCCCGGTTGTTGTTGGATATTGAATACCAAGAACCCAATTTCCATATTGGTGATCTGGACAAAATGGTTTCTATTAAAAAAGAGGATGGCATTGAAGATGAAGCTTTACGAGACATTTCCCAACTGACCTTGAATATTCTACCGCTGGTAGAAACTCTGCAACGGGAAAAAGGAAAAATTGCGCGCATTCGATATGCTGTTGATGAGCGCTTACAAATGGCACCCTCAATTTCTCAACTCCCGGAACTGCTGGATGGAGTATCAATAAGCAGCTTTTCATTTTAAAAGGGGTCTGATAATGAAAACTATTGTCTTTGACCTGTGGGGAGATTGGGCACATTTTAAGAAATTCTATACAACCGCATCCCCACTAAGTTTTCATTTTCCACCCATTACGGTTCTGAAAGGTATATTGGGTGCTCTGTTGGGTTATGATAAAGACCCTTCAGGTGAACAGTTTTATCTAAATAAACTGGAGGGACTGTTCAGTGCAGTGCAAATTGTAAACCCAATTAAAACCTCCCGTATGGGGTACAACTGGATCGAAACGAAAAAGGCTAAATTTCTGTCGCGCATCCCCTCGGAAAAAGGCCGTTATCAGACGATTATCGAAGTCCTAAAAGATCCTTACTATCGAATTTATGTAGCGCATCCGGAGAACAAACCGCTGATGGACCGACTAAAAAATCTGCTCATTCACCACCAGTGCATTTACACCCCTTATCTGGGAATTTCCGAACACCTGGCCAATTTTCGGTTCGTGGAGGAGACGGAGGCAACGCCAACCCGTGGAAATGATTATACCTACATTCATTCGATTATTTCGGTCGAGAATTTACAAAACAATGGTCAGCTTGCTGTGCAAATTGAAGAAGGACGGGCATATCAACGGGACCGTATCCCGGTAGCCATGAATGCGGAACGCATGGTCACGCGTTACGAATCCGTGATTTACGAAATGAACGGCAACCCAATAAAAGCGAAACCTATACAATACTGGAAGCTGGGAAATGGCGTCAATCTCCATTTCTTCCAATGATAGGTGGCTTTCTCACCCGGATACTTTCTGGGAAGACCACGTTCAGCAGGTAGCAAAATATGCAGTAACATTTGCCCAATCGCTCCCGGAAAGTGCTTCACACCCTTTGCCATTTGATATATTTGTGGATTTATGTCGTCGCATTGCTCTGTTTCACGATCTGGGGAAAACCACATCATTTTTCCAAAATTATATCCGGCAAGAAAATCCGGTAAAGACTGAAAAGACCCAGCACGCTTTGCTTTCTGCTGTGGTCGCTTACTGGGAAATCGAAAACTGGTTGAAAACATCAGGTTTTGTCAACCCACCACCGGAAATTATGGCATTCCTTGCTTTCCTGGTTATTCGCTATCATCACGGAGACCTGCATAGTCCCAATCGCAGTTACGCTATTCGTTTGCAAAGCGAACTATTACAAGAGCAATGGAGAAATATTGAACGCAAACAGTTACAAAAGTTTTGGGATGCCAGCAAACTTAGCTTGCCCCTGGAAGTAATCGACCAACGGATTTCATCTTTGCCCAAAAGTTTTAAACCCCAACGGCCTATCGCTCATTTTTTTCGTAAAAGGAACGACCTCGATTTCTTTTTTCTAACAAACACACTTTACTCCATTCTTATCGATTCCGACAAGAGCGCTGTGGGAATTCATACACTTCCTCAAATGAACACTCCGATTCCAGATGACGTTATCGATCGCTTTCGGAACCTGAAAGGTTGGAATGAACCGAACACTGCTTTTGATAGATTAAGATTTAAGGCATACCAAGAAGCGCAAAAGAGAATAACCACTTCATCAGATACCCGACAGCGAATCTTCAATTTGCAAATCCCCACTGGATTTGGGAAAACATTGACCGCAATATCCGCAGCATTAAAACTACTCCATGCCAGAGGACTTCACCGCGTCATTTACAGCCTGCCATTTACAACCATCATTGACCAGAACTACGAAGAACTCAAAACCGTATTGGAGAAAACACTCCCGGATGAAGTAGATTCCACCCTGCTATTAAAACATCACCACCTGAGCGATGTGTTTTACGAAACGGAAGAAGAAACTTACACGACGCCAGAAGCGGAATTACTCATTGAAGGCTGGCACAGTCAAATGATTGTTACCACATTTGTGCAGCTTTTCCACACCCTGCTTGGTTATCGGAATCGGACGTTGCGTAAATATCATCGCTTGGCTAATGCTGTAATTATTCTGGATGAAATCCAGAGTATTCCGTACAAATACTGGCAGGTTCTCCATCAGTTATTGATTCAATTTGCAGAACGTTTTAATAGCTACTTTATTTTAGTTACTGCAACGCAACCCCGGATTTTTCCTCAGGAAGAACAAATTGCACTGGTGAGTCCCCAACGTTATTATCAGGCAACCAATCGTATCCGCTTATTTCTTCATAGGGAAAATACCTATACTCTGGATGCTTTTTGTGAGGAAGTGCTTGAAAAGAGCAGCGAAAAAAGCCGGGTGATTGTAGTCCTGAACACTATTCGTAGTGCCCAAGAATTTTTTTATAAAATTCAACCTGAGGTAGAAGATGCAGAATTCCTATCCTCGCATGTTGTACCTAAAGAACGCCTGGCTCGCATTCGCCGTTTAAACGCCAGTGAACGGTATTTCTTGGTCACCACACAAATTGTCGAAGCGGGCGTTAATCTGGATGCCGAAATAGTATTTCGGGATTGGGCACCTTTGGACAGTATTAATCAGGTTGCTGGTCGTTGCAATCGTTTTCAAAAAAATGAAAGCGGAGAAGTCCATGTTTATCGATTAGTGAATGAAAAAGGGCGCTTGTTTGCCTCTTTTATTTATGACCGCTCTCTATTGGACGTCACTGCCAAAACACTAAGTGACCCCCAATACGAGGAAACAACCTTTCTGGAATTGTGTAATCATTATTTTGACTGGATCGCTAAATTTACTCCCCCCGAAAGTACAGCACTTCTCCAGAGTATTGCTAACTTGCGCTACACGGATGATGAACATGCTATTGAACATTTTCGCCTCATCGAACAAAATTATGAAAAACAGGACGTATTCATTGAACTGGATGATGAGGCAAAACAGGTGTGGGAAGCTTACGGAGCTTTAAAAGAGATACCAGATTATTGGAAACGTCGGGAAGAATACCTGAAAATCAAATATATCCTTCAGAATTACATTATCAGTGTGGGCGTCCGGGATCTGAAAGAAAATCCCCCTCCGGTAGTGAACGGGATGTATTATGTCTCCCAAAACCAACTGGATGAATATTACGATTTGACAACCGGTTATAAACGAATTAGTGAAACGAGCATCTGGTAAGTTTTAATTCAGGGATAATTCGATTTTAAAATATCGTTAAACAAATTTCTTACCAAGAACTGGCTACAGAAATAACGACATTGATTTAAATCCCATACTAATTTTAACAGCTATAATGATTTTAATAGACAACCATAAATTTACTGTTACCGGCACGCTCATATGGTATTACTACATTTGCCACCGGGAAGTCTGGTTAATTGCTCACCAATTGGAGGCGCGCCAGGACAACCCCTTCCTGGAACTGGGGCGTTTTTTGCAGGAGCAAAGCTACCAGAGGGAACGCAAAAGCGTGCGCCTGGAGAATGTGGAAATCGACCTGATAAAACGCCAGGACGGGGAAATAGTGGTGGCGGAAGTAAAGAAATCCTCCCGATTCGAGAAAAGCGCCATCATGCAACTGGCGTTCTATTTAAAATTATTACAGGAATACGGCATCACTGCTCGCGGGGAGCTGCGCTTCCCCAAAGAGAAAAAACGCGTGGTGGTTGAGCTAACGCCGGATCGCCTTGAAGAACTTCAGAATGCTGAAGCGGACATCCGTCGTATCATTGCTTTGCCCAAACCCCCACTGGAGCAATGGATTCCCATGTGCCGCAATTGCGCCTATCGGGAGTTTTGTTGGAGTTAAACCTAAATATCGAGAATTAGATATTGAACCCAAATAATGCGTTAACCACGAATCACGCGAATGAATTCGAATAATCCCAAATTATGCAATAAACCGCGAATCACGCGAATAAAACCAAAAAATATCCACAAAATCGCGAACAAACCCTGGAACACATTTTCATCCAGACACAATCTAATGTATTTTATTGGTTTTATTTGTGTTAATTCGTGTCATTCGTAGGCTATTGCTTAATCTGGGATAATATCAACAAAATAACGAATGTATCCGGGAAAACATTTTCATCCAGATAGAATCAAGTGCAATTTATTATTTTTATTGGTATTAATTCGTGTAATTCGTTGTTCTGATGCATAATCTGGGTTGAAACAAAAAAAGAAACTAATTATATTCCAATACGGAACCAAAATGGTGGTATTAATTATGCCGACAATTACGTTAAAAAATATTCCAAATGATCTTTATCAAAAATTGAAAATGCGGGCACGCCTCCATCGCCGTAGCATAAATAGTGAAATCCTTTATTGCCTGGAACAACTCTTAACGCCTCATCCCATTGATGAATCGGAAATTCTCACAGACGCGCGAAAAATGCGAAAAAAAACGGGCATTTCTTTAACCGACAGAACCTTGCAATCCCTAAAAAATGATGGTCGACCGTGATTGTTGTTGACACTAATATCCTGGCTTACTTCTGGATTCAAGGAGAACACACCTCGGTAGTAGAACAGGTTTTCTTGCGCGACCCGGATTGGCATGCCCCAGTACTATGGCGGTCAGAATTCCGTAATATATTGGCCGGTTATCTCCGTCGGTGTGAAATTACCCTGGAAACCGCACTGGAAATTCTTTTTCGGGCAGAAAGGCAGATGCGCGGGAAAGAATATATGGTGGAAACGTTTGAAGTGATGAATCTTGTTGCCCAATCCAATTGTTCTGCGTACGATTGCGAATTTGTGGCTCTGGCAAAAGAACTGGACACGTCTCTGATCACTACTGACAAACAAATTCTAAAAGCATTTCCACAGATTGCTCTTTCACCGGAAACATTTGTGAAGTAAGTTTGCAAATATTACAATTGTCTCATAAAGAATCCTTAGACGCCACGATTAGGCATGTCAAAAGTTTTGTAAGAATTGAAATAAATTAGAAGATTTGAAAATTGTAATGATGAATGAGAACGTTTAATAGTTTTGAATGAACCCAAATAATGCATTAAATCGTGAATCACACGAATGAATTCGAAAAATATCAACAAAATAGCGAATATATTCCGGAAAACATTTTCATCCAGATAGAATCCAGTGCATTTTATTATTTTTATTGATGTTAATTCGTGTAATTCGAAGGCTAATGCATAATCTGGTTTTAAAAGAGATTTCGGATTGCGTGGTCAAATTCAACGAGCGGCCGTATCCATCGTGGCTAATACTGCTGAAGGCTTTAAATCAAACAACACGCGAGAGTTCATTCGCTTCTTAGAATATTCCAAAGCATCTTATGGAAAGCTCCGTTTGCACCTTTATGTGGCATTCGATAACCAGTACACTATTAAGTTAAAATTCATTTCTCTCAGAAATCAATCGATTCAACTTTCTCAAGAATTGTCCGGATTTATAAAATACCTGCAATCTATATGACCAATTAAATGAATTTTTCAATTTTCTAATTTTTGAATTTTCAAATCAAAATGGAAAAATCCATCTACATTTTCAGCGATGGGGAATTGCGGCGCAAGGGCAACACCCTGTATTTCGAAGGGCCAGCGGGACGCAAATACGTACCGGTGGAAAACGTTCGCGAGTTGCTGATTTTCGGGGAAGTCACCATCAACAAAAAATTATTGGATTTTTGCAGCCAGCAGGAAATTCTGTTGCACTTTTTTAACCCAGATTACGCATTAGAGAATTGAACTGGCAACTTAAACTGTTTGGATTTTTGCCAAAGTCCCGTAAACCATTCTCTTCTTTTCAGGG
>JAADJD010000055.1:96660-180342 GCA_013150955.1 Calditrichota bacterium | reverse complement strand
GATGTGGTGAGTTGAAAAGTCCCTCCCCGCAAAGCGGGGTGACTACCGACTCTGGAGAGTCGGGCTACAGCCGGTGGGAGCGAATTGTAGCCCGGCTCTCCAGAGCCGGTGCGAGCGATAGCGAGCTCCCCCCCCCCACAAAGTGTGGCTAACGACGCGAAGAATCGGGGTACAGGTTAGTTAGCAGTTGGCAGTTAGCAGTATGCACAGGTAGGCGCAGGCATTGTTCCAGTATGCAGTAAGCAGTTGGCAGTTTGCACAGGTAGCAGCAGGGTTTATGCCCGCGATTTTTTTTAGGCAGATGCGGTGAGTTGAAAAGTCCTCCCGCTTTGCGGGAGGCCTACCGACTCTGGAGAGTCGGGCTACAGGTCAGTAAGCAGTTGGCAGTATGCAGTAGGCACAGGTAGGCGTAGGCTTTATGCCAAATAATGCGTCAAACCACGAATCACGCGAATGAACCCAATATCAATAAAATCGCGAATAAACCCTGGAACATATTTTAATTCTGATACAATTAATGTATTTTATTGTTATTATTCGTTTTAATTCGTGTGATTCGTAGGCTAAAGAAAATTTTGGGCTTATAAGGAAAAACAGGCACAGGCTGTACGCTCAGCCTGACTGGCGTTTCTTTTCTTCTTCCCGGATAGCATCTTCCAAGGCGTGCCAGGCCAGGGTGGCGCATTTAACCCGCGCCGGAAATTGAATCACCCCTTTTAATGCCACCAGGTCCCCATAGTTATCCAGCACTTCGGGATCTTTCTCCCCCCGCATGGCACCGATAATGTCCTGACAGATGGTCTTGATCTCCTGGATGGATTTCCCCTTCACTTCTTCGGTCATCATGGAGGCCGAGGCCATGCTGATGGCGCATCCACTGCCTTTGAATTTGATCTCCTGAAGCACCCCCTGATCATCTACCACCACCATCAGCTTGATCTGGTCGCCGCAGACGGGATTGTCTTCTTCCACGATCGTGCAGCCGTGGGTCACTTCTCCAAAGTTCTGGGGATTCCGGTAATGATCCAGGATGATTTCCTGATAGAGGTCATCAAAAGCCATCGCCAAAAAATTCCTTCATTTTGATGAGACTTTGTACCAGTCGATCGACTTCCTGGGGTGTATTGTAGAAATAGAAACTGGCGCGCGAGGTGGCCGGGATGCCCAGCTTCCGCATAATGGGCTGGGCGCAGTGGTGTCCCGCCCGAATGGCAATGCCATCCGCATCCAGAAATTGGGCCACATCGTGGGGATGGATGTTGCCCACGTAGAAGGATATCACGCCTCCGCGTTCCGGGGCCTGACCGAATATGCGCACGTTGCCCACGGTTTGCAGTTGTTCCAGGGCGTATTGGGTCAACAGTTTTTCGTAGCGGGCAATGTTTTCCATTCCAATATGGGACAGGTAATCCACGGCAGCGGCCAGTCCCACGGCCCCGGCAATGTTGGGCGTTCCCGCCTCGAATTTATAGGGAATATCGTTCCAGGTGGCCCGATCCAGCCACACGGAACGGATCATTTCCCCGCCGCCGTGGTAGGGATCCATGGCCTCCAGCCATTTTTCCTTGGCATATAGCGCGCCGATTCCCGTGGGCCCACACATTTTGTGTCCCGACAGTGCAAAGAAATCACAGTCCAATTCCTGAACATTCACCGGCATGTGGGGCACACTCTGGGCGCCGTCCACCAGCACGGGCACATCGTGTTGATGGGCCACGGCCACAATCTGTTGAATGGGATTGATGGTACCGAAGACATTGGACATGTGGGTAATGGCCAGCAATCGGGTTCGCGGGGTAAAGTAGTCTTCCAGGTTGTCCAGCACCAGGGTGCCGTCCTCGGCAAAGGGAATGAAGCGCAGGGTCAGTTGTTTTTCTTTTGCCAGCAGTTGCCAGGGGATCAGGTTGCTGTGGTGTTCCATTTCGGTGAGCAGGATTTCGTCTCCGGGCTTCAGGAATTTGCGTCCCCAGGCGGCGGCAACCAGGTTGATGGCTTCGGTGGTGCCCCGGGTGAAGACGATTTCCCGTTCGCTGGCGGCACCGATGAAGCGCGCCAGTTTGCGGCGGCTCTCCTCGTAAAGTTCCGTTGCCCGATCCCCCAGGGTGTGAATGGCCCGATGTACGTTGGCATTGGCGTGCTCGTAATAATCCACCAGTGCCTGAATGACCTGCCGGGGTTTCTGGGTGGTGGCGGCGTTGTCTAAATAGACTAACGGGACGATCAACTCGCCCCGTTTTCCGCGGCGAAAGGTTTCTTTCAGGATGGGAAAATCATCCCGCACGCGGTAGGGATCGAAACCGACCGCGCTTTCCCACTTTTCGGGCAAATGGGCCTCACTCATTCACGCCTTCTCCAGCCTTAATCTTCCACATATATATAAACATTGCCGTTTTCGACCTTCACGGGGTACGATTTTACCGGCGTAACGGCCGGGAAACTCAGGTGTTTGCCGGTTCGGATGTCGAATCGGGCGCCATGGCGGGGACATTCCACGATGTGGTCGTCCACCCGTCCCTCTGCCAGGCTGGCCGTGGCATGGGAGCATTCGTCGTCGATGGCGTAGATGCCATCTTCCAGCCGAAACAGGGCAATTCGTTCCCCATCGTAGATCACCATTTTCACCGGTTGGTCTTCAAAATCCGCTTCTCGGGCAACCGCGACCCATTTGGCCATCTCAATTCTCCAGTGTTTCCAATTTTTTCTCCAGCCAGTCGTGTAGAATGGTTTGCACGCTTTCCGGTGCCTGCAGGATCACTTCGTCCAGGAAGCCGGCAACCAGCAGCTTTTTGGCGTCCAGTCGGGACAATCCCCGGGACATAAGGTAGAAGATTTCCTCTTCGCTGACCTTGCCCACGGTGGCCCCGTGCGTACAGCGCACGTCGTTGGTTTCGATTTCCAGGCTGGGGATTGAATCGGCCCGGGCGCCATCGTTCAGGGACAGATTCTTGTTGGACTGATAGGCGTCGGTCTTCTGGGCGTGTTTAAACACCCGGATGAGTCCCTGATAGATGGTGTGGGCTTTGTCCTTCACCACGCCTTTGTAAAGCACATTGGACGTGGCTGCCGGCGCCTGATGGTATTGGATGGTGCGTTGATCGAAATGCTGATGGCGGTGGGCAAAGTACACGCCATGCAGCTCTGCCGACGCACCGGCACCTACAATCCCCCCGCCAAAGCGGTTCTTGGTGAGTTCGCTGCCAAAGTTGGCCAGCAGGGAGTAAAAGCGTGCATCCCGCTGGATTTCGCTCCAGCCGTTCATGAAATTGAACGTCTGTTCATTGAGATTTTGCAGTTCGGTAAAGCGAATGTCGGCATTATCGCCCAGGAAAACGTTCACCACGGCGTTGCGCAGACTGCGGCCATCCCCGGTGCTATAGGCTTCGGTCAGCAGGGTGGCCCGTGCGCCCCGGTCCAGTACGATCAACACATGGGGCATGGTAACGTTTTGCTGTGCCGGTTCTTCGAAGACGGCCAGAAAGGGCAGCTCGATCTCCACCTGAGGCGGCACGTAGAGGACCACTCCGTGCGTCCAGAAGGCCCCATGCAGCGCCTCGAATTTGCCGTCAGCGGGACGCACGTTGCGGGTCATGAAATATTCCCGAATCAGTTCCGGTTGGCGGTTCAGGGCATCGGCCAGACTGGTGAAGAGAACCCCTTTCTGGAGGAGTTCTGGATTCACGCTGGCTTCGACGGTTTGATATCCCCGAAACCGGATCTGACCGGCCCACCGGGGATCGGCGACCGCTTTCGGCTCTGTTGCAGTGACCGCTTCGTCCAGTAATTGAAAGGCGTTGAAATCGATGTGATCGATATGCGTCCGGCGCCACTCTTCATCGTTGGTGGTGGGCCAGGGCAGCATGCGAAACAGGGCCAGCGCCTCTTCCCGAAATTGCACCATCCATTCCGGTTCCGAGCGCCGGTCCAATAAACGCTTCAATGTATGTTCATTAAAATATTCTAATGCTTTATCCGCACCCGTTGATGTTTTCATGGATGACTTCTCCTGCTATTCTATGATTCCAGTCATTAATCTGGTTGAAACGATTATCCCACCGAACCTTCCATTTCCAGTTCGATCAGTCGGTTTAGCTCCACGGCATATTCCATGGGCAGTTGTTTCACCAGCGGTTCAATAAATCCGTTCACGATCATCATGGCCGCTTCGGATTCCGACAATCCGCGGCTCATCAGGTAAAAGACCTGTTCTTCGCTGATCTTGCTCACCCGCGCTTCGTGTTCGATGGACACGTCGTCGGATTCGATTTCGATATAGGGATAGGTATCCGTTCGCGATTCTTCGTCCATGATCAGGGCATCGCAGACCACGTGGGACTTGATGTTTTTCAGATTGGGATACACTTTCAGCAGTCCCCGATAACTGGCCTGCCCCCCGTCCTTGCTGATGGATTTCGAGGTGATCAGCGAGCTGGTATCGTCCGCCACGTGAACCACCTTGCCGCCGGTGTCCTGGATCTGTCCCTTTCCGGCGAAGGCGATGGAAAGAATTTCCCCATGAGCCTTGCGGCCCAGCAGGTATACGGCGGGATACTTCATGGTGATTTTGCTACCGATGTTGCCGTCCACCCACTCCACGGTGGCTTCTTCGTAGGCCACGGCACGTTTGGTAACCAGGTTGTAAACGTTTCCGCTCCAGTTCTGAATGGTAGTGTAGCGCACCCGGGCGCCCTTTTTGGCGATGATTTCCACCACGGCGCTGTGCAGGGAGTCCGTGGTGTAGATGGGAGCGGTACAGCCTTCCACGTAATGGACAAAGCTGCCTTCATCCGCAATGATCAGCGTGCGTTCGAACTGTCCCATGTTTCGGGAGTTGATCCGGAAGTACGCCTGAAGCGGGATGTCCACATGCACGCCGGGCGGGACGTAGATAAAGCTCCCCCCGGACCAGACGGCGCTGTTCAGGGCCGCAAACTTGTTGTCCGTTGGCGGAACGATGGTGCCGAAATATTCGCGTACCAGATCGGGATATTCCCGAACGGCCGTCTCCGGATCCACGAATATGACGCCCTTCTTCTTTAATTCTTCCCGGATGTTGTGATACACCACTTCGGAATCGTACTGGGCGCCCACGCCGGCCAGAAACTTGCGTTCGGCTTCGGGAATACCCAGTTTATCGAATGTTTCCTTGATATCATCGGGCACCTCGTCCCAGGAACGTCCCTGTTTTTCCACCGGTTTGATGTAGTAGTAGATATCGTCGAAATCCAGTGCAGACAGATCCGGTCCCCAGTTGGGCATGGGTTTCTGGAAGAACACTTCCAGGGCTTTCAGTCGGAACTCGCGCATCCAGTCGGGTTCGTTTTTATGTTCGGAAATCTGCATCACCACTTCGCGATCCAGTCCCTTCTTAACCTTGAAGACGGGACGTTCCGGCTGGTGAAAGCCGTATTTATATTTATCCGGGGTAGTCCCCAGATCGATATCGGGCATGCTGACGTCTTTTTCTTTCATGGCTCCCCCTATGCTGAGACCTGTTCTTCAATACCAAATTTTTCGCGAATTTTATCGTAGCCGTATTTCTCCAGTTCCTCGCTTAATTCCGGTCCGCCAGAGGCCACGATGCGCCCCTCGTACATGATGTGCACTTTGTCCGGTTTGATGTAATTCAGGATGCGCTGGTAGTGGGTGATGATCAGGGCGCCGAAATTGGGGCCTCGCATCCGATTTACCCCCTGCGCCACGATCTTCAGGGCGTCGATGTCCAGACCGGAGTCGGTCTCGTCCAGGATGGCAAATTCCGGTTTCAGCATCAGCATCTGGACGATTTCCATCCGTTTCTTTTCGCCGCCGGAGAATCCTTCGTTCAGGTAGCGGTTCACGAAATTCTCGTCCAGTCCCATCAGCTTCATATTTTCCTTCAATTCTTTAATGAATTTGGGGACGGACAGCTTTTCGCCGTTACCGCTGGCGGCGATTTTGCTTTCCAGGGCCCGTTTTAGAAACTTGGCCACGGTGACGCCGGGTATTTCCACGGGATACTGGAAGGCCAGGAACAGTCCCAGATTGGCCCGCTCATCGGTTTCCATTTCCAGGATGTTCTGCCCCTTGAACAGGATGCGTCCCCGGGTCACCTCATAGGCCGGGTGCCCCAGAATGATGTTAGCCAGGGTGCTCTTGCCGGAACCATTGGGGCCCATCAGGGCATGGATCTCCCCGATGTTGATGCGTAAATTCACGCCACGCAAAATGGGTTGGCCTTCGATGCTGGCGTGTAAATCCTCTATGACGAATTCGGGTGTTTTGCTCATGATACAAACCATCTCCTTTTTTTGGTATACCTGCTGTTCATTTATATGTCGAACCCCAGTGCCAGTTTGGCTTCGTCGCTCATGCGATCAGGACTCCAGGGTGGATCCCACACAATTTCGATTTCGGCTTCGTCAACCCCTTCCATCTCCTCAATCAGTTCCTTGGCCTCCTTTTGAATCATCGGTCCCACGGGACACATGGGAGAGGTCAGGGTCATTTTAACATGGACCTTTCGGTCCTGAATATCCACGTCGTAAACCAGACCCAGATCCACTATATTCAGCATCAGCTCCGGGTCGTTCACGTTTTTTAGAATTTCCAGTACGTCCTCCTTCGTTGGCATTGCTCTGATCCTCTACGTTTAAATTATCCGGGTTGTGCATTGGTTGTTGGCATGCCGACATATTGCCAGTGATGTTGTTGCAAATCTTTTAAGGTAATTTGATTGAGAAATTGGAACAGGCTGCTCTGGACCTGTTCCATGGGCGATCGGATGTTGCAGAAATCAAACTGTTCGCAATCGCAATCCACATGATCCACACAGTTCACCAGCTGGATGGGTCCATCGACCGAGGTGATGACCTCTGCCAGCGAAATTTTATCCAGTGGACGGGGAAGTTGATATCCGCCCTTGACTCCCTGGACGGAGACGATCAGTCCCTTGCGAGCCAGGTGTTGCAGCACTTTCCCCAGCAATTCCGATGGAATATTAAATTGCCGGGAGAGTTCTCGTGCGGTGGTCAATTCCCCTTCGTCCTTTTCGGACATGTAAATCATCGCGATCAGGGCGTATTCTACTTTTTTGCTCAGCTTTAACATATTCAAATCCGACCAATTTTGTCGCATTTACCACCGTCAAATATACGGCCTTCCATCGGGTGAATCAATAGGTGAAAAAAATTTGTTGGTTTTTTGGGTAAAAAGGTCAAAGATCAAAAATCAAAAATCAAAAATCGATGGTTAGAGAGCGAGGGTTGGGAAGTTGGTAGGGGATGATTTTCCCGGTTCCCCCTTGTTTACCGATGTTGTGGGTTGGGCTTGCGGAAGGGGGGCGTTTCGGGTAAAGTAAAACATTTTACCAGAATCCCGGCACAAATATGAGAAAATGAAAAAATTTTTTTAAAAAAGCCGAAAAAACGTTTTACTAAATCTTCTGGATTTCATAAATTCCGGGTACCTGTACAGCAGTGAATGGCGTTTTTCTGTGGAGTGGGCGAGGATTGGTGGGCGCGTAAAAAAATTCTTTCAACTTTTGCCAGTGGGTTTCGCGCCGTAAATTGGGCGTCTATTCGAGCATGCGGTGCGAGTGAAAGGACAGCGGATTCAGCTTGCGGAACAAAATACCTGCGGATTTCGAATAATCACTCTGAATAATTACAGCGTGGTATTGATTTTCGCCATAAATTTCTGTATAATTTGACCATTATTTTCAGGAATTATTTTTTATTTTCAGCTGTTTTTTTCGGGTTTATTTTTAAATGGCAGGGGTTTTTTAAGACGCGAATCGTACACCCCAATCGTTATTGATTTTGGGCTACCGTTTCAGGGTTTTCTTTTCGTCCGGGGCTGCGGCATTTTTGGCGAAAAGAAAACGGATGACCGTTGTTGTGAAGAGGAAAAATGAAATTATTCACGATTTGGCAATGCATCGTCGGGTGGTAGGTTGCTCATGAGTCTGGTCACAAACAAAGATCGCCTGGTTCAACAGGCCGTTGTTGGAGAGATTTCGCATCCCACACTACGGAAAACCGGATACGTCATTTCTTCCCGGGGACGGGTGGAGGTTTATCCCAGCGTTGGGGGAATTACCTACAATTGTCGTATTGGCGATTCCGCCATACACTGGGAGGCGGATCACGTGGAGCCCGGCGTCAGCATTCGAAATTCCGGGCCGTCTTTTGGGGAGTATTCTCCCAATGCGGCACTGAATGTCCTGGCCTGTATTGGCAACAAAGCGGTGGTGATCTCCGGGGAAGCAAAAGGCGCTGTCGGGTATGTGACCGGCAAGCACGGCGGGATCGATCACGTTATGGTGGATTTTCCCCCCGACGTGCTGGAGCAGCTAAACATTGGCGATCGCATTCGGGTGCATGCTTATGGCACCGGTCTGAAGCTGCGGGATTATCCCAGCGTCACTCTGATGAGCATCGATCCCGATCTGTTTGAAAAATTACCCATTCAGGAAGCCGGCGGAAAGCTCCGGGTGGGGGTGACGCATATCATTCCCGCCAAATTGATGGGTGCGGGACTGGGGAACACATCCGCCTATTCCGGCGATTATGATATTCAATTATTCGACGAAGCGGCGATTCGAAAATATCGGCTGGATCAATTAAGATTCGGTGATCTTGTGGCGATTATAGATTCAGACGCGACCTTTGGCTGGATTTTTAAAGAGGGTGCGGTAACAATCGGTGTGATTGCGCACTCGAATAGTGTCGTCTCCGGGCATGGGCCGGGGGTAACAACAATCATGACAACTCCCGAAGATATCATCGAACCTTACATTGACCCGGATGTCAATTTAAAACAGTTGTTTTATCATCAATGAGTTATTTTTTTCAATATATTTGTGCCCATTGCGAAGCGACCTTTGATATTTACCGAACGTCTTTTTCCTGCGACGAATGCGGGGATCTTTTATTGGCGGAGTATGATTTGTATCGGGCGCGGAACGAGGATTATTTCCGGCAGGGGTACAGTGGACCGGGGATCTGGCGCTACCGGGGATTGTTGCCAATTTATCCGGATCAGCGCACCTATTACACCCAGGGAGAAGGATTTACCCCGGTTTACAATCTGGAGAAACTGGCTGATGAAATGCCCCTGCAAAAGGTGTTGTTAAAAAACGAGGCGCAAAATCCAGGTGGTTCTATCAAGGATCGGGAAATGAGTGTGGCCCTTTCGGCGCTGACGCGTTTAAAAGATCGGGGTATTTTCATCGAATCGTCTGGAACCTCGGCGGTGGCTGCCAGCCGGTACAGTGCACTGGCCGGCAGAAAATGTTTTGCCCTGATGCCCCGGGGCGTTCCCATGCAGTTTGTGGGGGAATGCCAGACCCATGGCGCCATGGTGAAGCTGTCCGACTGGCACCCCACCACACGCCAGAAAGTAAAAGAAGAAGTCCAGAAACGCACCCAATTGGTTAATCTGAATACGGAAGGATTGACCTTTCGGATTGAAGGGGCTAAAACCCTGTATTATGAATTGATGGATCAGTTGCAGGGGGATATGCCCAATGTGATTATTGTTCCCGTTGGCGAAGGGACCACTCTGGCCGGTATCTGGAAGGCCATCCTGGAGCTGGTTCGGCTGGGAAAATTGCAAAAGAAGGATATTCCCCGGATTTACGGCGTACAATCGGATAGTTGTCCGTCACTGGATGCGGTATTGCGGAAATATGAACTGGAATATTCCACCACGCTGGATACCATTGCTCCGGATTTGTATTTTCCGGAACCTGTCCTTGGGGAACTTTTGGTTAGAATCATCACAGAATTTAAATGGGAGATCGTGTTGATTAACGATGAGGAAATCCTTTCCACCTGGAAGCACATCGCCCAGCTGGAAGGATTTCTTCTCTCTCCGGAAGGAGCCGCTACAATCGTTGCCCTGGATAAACTGGTGAAACAGGGAAAGGTGGATGCATCGGATCGCGTGCTGGTACTGAATCCGTCGAACGGGAGTCGATACATTCAATCGATTGGGTTCTTAAAGGAGGACAAAAACTAAAAAAGATATGGGAGAAGTGAAGATGGCGAACTACGAAATTACGCTCATCGCGATGGACGTGCGTAAATGGGATCTGGAAACACAGAAACTTGCGCTAACCAGTTATTATGTCATAGACAACGAAGAAAAAAGCAGCTACTTCGAGATTTCCATCCTTCAGCCGCCGGAAATGGTGGAGGAGTTTCTGGGGAAGTTGCGCTATTCCTGTGAACAGGCCCTGCGGAAACAGGAAGGCGATGATGGCATTGAAGTGGAATTTGAGAGCGAGACCTTCTTGCGACAGAAGCTTTACAATTATTTCAAACGCATTTTGATGGAGCTGAACAATCCCCGGCGGCGTAAAGGGCAACCCAAGATGATTTTCTCCACCCACATGGACGTGTACAACGAAAATCAGGACATTTCCTTTTTGCCCAGGGAGATTCAGTTTTTTGTGGTGTTGAACTGGGTGCGCAAGTATTACGAAAAGGAAGATTACCAGAAGGCCATCGAACCCTTGCGAAAGCTGATCAAGATCAAACCCGATTTTGGACTGGGATACAAGTGGCTGGCCCGATCGCTGAAGAAGATTCGGAAATACGATGAGGCCATGCGATTTTACGAGAAATATGCGGAGGTGGATGGCTCTCTGGATTCGCTGCTGGATCTGGCCAAGTCCTACCGAAAGGGAAAGATCTTCGATAAGTCCGAGCAGATTTATCACGAAATTCTGGAAAAATATCCGGGCGAAAAAGAAGCCCGCATTGGGCTGGCTCAGATTAAATATGCCCGCAAGGAACCCGACTACCTGCAGATTCTGGATGAGTTGTATCAGGAAGATCCGGAATGGTTAAAGGAATGGTTAGTTGAGGAGTTCAATTTCCGGATTTATGTGCCCGAGAAAACGTTGCTGTCCCCGGTGCAGGCGGCTCGATTTCTGGGATACGAGCGGGTACTGGACTTGACGCAAAAGGCGTTCAAGAATGAGGTACCTTCCCATTTTAATCCCACCAAGGCCCGGTTAAGTTTTTATAAAGAGGAGCTGGAAAACTGGGCCATGGTAATGAACCGTTTCCAGTGTTTTGAGGAAGAGATCAAGTTGTATCCGGATCAATTGACCGATTTACCGCAGCCGGGTGCAGCGGAGGTGGAAGAGGAAGAAAGCGAAGCCGCGGCTGGCGAAGAGAAAATGGAAGCCGAGCCGGGTACGCCAGGAGGTCGTCCCCTGACGCGGGTGGAGGAAATTTTGTTGAAGATTCGGGCACAGAAGGCATTGCGGGGTTATCCCGCCGGTACCACGGGACAGATGCCTTCCCCGGAAGAGGGAGAGGCGGCACCCAAGAAACGGCGCGGTCGACCTCGCAAGACGGAGGTTGAGGCGACAGAGCCGGAAGCAGAAGCCGAGGCAATGGAGGCACCAGCGGCGGAGCCGGTCAAGAGGAAGCGGGGTCGCCCACGCAAGAGTGAAGCAGCTGCCGCCGAGGCGGCGGAGACCCCCGAAACGGAACAGCCGGAAGAGACGCCCAAACGGCGCCGCGGTCGACCCCGAAAAACGGAAACGACGGAAGCCGCAGCGGCTGAAGGCAGTGAGCAGGCTGTAGAGGGCGAAGAGAAGCCCGCCCGCAAGCGTGGCCGTCCCCGGAAGTCGGAAACCGCCGCCGAAAGTACCGAAACACCTGCCGAAGCGGCTGAAGCGCCCAAGCGCAAACGCGGTCGGCCTCGTAAAACCGAGGTTGAGGCGTCCGATACCGCTACCGGTTCCGCCGATACCGAATCCAGTGAAGCGGAACCCCCCAGGCCCCGAAAGCGTGGACGTCCACCCAAAAATAAAGAAGCCAGCGTTGCGGCAGAGACCACCAGCGATCAGGCAGCCGAGGAAACCCCCAAGCCCAAACGGCGGGGACGTCCGCCAAAGAAGGCGGCGGAGCAGGCCGATAACAACGGACAGGCCAATGGCGAGGCGGTAGCTCCGGAAAATCCCGAAGAGGTGAAACCACCGGTGGTCGAGGAAAACGAAAACCCCATGAGCGGAGTGTGATTCGCTCTCCTTGGCGTCGACGGGGTGTGGTGATTCTTCCGTGAATGGCTTTCTGTTTTTTTCAGGTGATTGGTTGGATGGGTAGAGCAAACCGTGGCGGCGGAAGACCACGGTTTTTTTATTTTTTCTTTCCCGTTTTGGGGAAGTCCATTATATTAGCCGCCTGGTGTGGGCTGAAGAGAAAATTTGAGACCGGAATTTTGAAACGATTGGTATTGACATACACGCTGTTTTTTATTGCCTGGATCATGCAATCCTGTCAGAAGCCGGTGGAAGTGGATCAAATCTTTTACAATGGGAAAATTTTTACCGCCCGAACCGCGGATGAGTTTGTGGAGGCCATGGCCATCAAGAATGGTCGGATTGTGGGAGTGGGAACGCAGGCGACCATTCAGAAGCAGTTTCGGGCGCCGGAAGATCAGCAGGTGGATTTACAGGGACGGCTGGTGCTGCCCGGTTTCCACGATGCGCACCTGCACTTCTGGGGCGGAGCCAAAATTCAGCGGGAGCTGGATCTGGGCGGACTGAAATCTCTGGAAGCGGTTCTGGAAAAAGTCCGCCAAGCCGTGAAGAAAACCCGTCCGGGGGAATGGATCATCGGGCGTGGCTGGGATCATGAGCTGTGGCCGGAAAAACGATTGCCCAATCGGAGAATGCTGGATGCCATTTCCCGCGAACACCTGATCTACCTGAAGCGGGTGGATGGCCACGCCGCCTGGGTCAATTCGCCGGTGTTGCGGGTGCTGCGTTACACCCGGCACACGCCGGATCCCCCCGGTGGAAAAATTCAGCGCGACCGCTACGGGCGACCCACGGGCATTTTATTCGACAAAGCCTTCAGCCTTCTGGATCGATTGATTCCCGAACCCACCTATTCCGAAAAGAAAACCCTGATTCGTCAGGCCATCCAGCAGGCCAATCAACTGGGAATAACCAGCATTACGGATAATTCACCGGACGAGATTTACCGGATTTATGCCGATCTGTACCAGTCCGGAGATCTGACCCTGAGGGTGCACTTTTTCTTCTATTATCCCGCATCGTTCGACACGCTGAAGCAATTGCTCCAGCAGGTTCCTCCCGTGGCGGAATTCCTTCAGGTGGGCCCGATCAAACTGTTTGCCGATGGTTCTCTGGGATCCCGTTCGGCGTATCTGTTGCAACCCTACCGGGACGATCCCGGAAATACGGGATTGCCTCAACACCCCTTTCAGGAATTGTTAAATCTGGTGCGATCGGTTGATGAGGCGGGATTTCAAGTGGGGATTCATGCCATCGGGGACGGGGCCGTTCGCGAGGTGCTGGATGTGTTTGCCGCGCTGGCCGAGGAACGTCCCGATCCCACCCGTCGCTGGCGCATTGAGCACGCTCAGGTGGTCGATTCGGTGGATTTTGCCCGGTTTCAGCAGCTGGGGGTTATTGCCTCCATGCAACCGTCCCATTGCATTACCGATCTGCACTGGGCGGAAGAACGCATTGGTGAGCGGTCGCGCCACGCCTATGCCTGGCGAACATTCCTGGATCGGCAGGTGACCCTGGCCTTTGGCACCGATTGGCCGGTGGAACCGCTGAATCCCATGATCGGGCTTTATGCCAGCGTGACCCGGCAGGATACGCTGGGTTTTCCCGAAGGCGGCTGGTATCCGGAGCAACGCATTCGTCTGGGAGAGGCCATTCGGGCTTACACGTACGGATCTGCGTTTGGTGTGGGGGCCGAGGGATGGAGCGGTACCCTGCAGCCGGGCCGGGTGGCTGATTTTGTGATCCTGGATCGCGACATCTTCAACCTCCCTCCCGAACAGATCCTGCAAACCCGCGTCCTGGAAACGTATGTGAATGGCAAACGGGTTTACCCGATGGATCGTCCCTGACGGCCACTCCTGCCTAATCCAGTTCCTCAAAATCGATGGTTAGCCGATCCCCGGCAATAGGACGGAATTCCGTATCTGCAAATTGCTGGTGATCCGGATGATCCCGATAGCTGGCGATGACCTCGGAATGGGCAAATCGGATGATCCAGCAATACCGGAATCGCCCACCGGGTGTTAGGGATTTGCCGGTAAACACGCGTCGTACACCGGGAATGGCCTCCAGCAGGGGACGTCCCCGGCGCATCATCTCCAGCACCTGCGCTTCTTCCATGGAAGCATCCACATTGAATTCCACCACATGTTCCACCTCCCGCCAGCGTTTGCACCGGGCGAGTACCTCTTCGGCTTTACCGCTGCTGCCCCACAATTGCATTCTGGCCTCGACTTCCCTTTGAATGGCCGGTCGCACACCCTGCAGCCAGTCCGTGTAGCTGCGGGGTTGGTGGCGTCCGTTTTCCTGGATTTGATTCGCGGCTGCTTCGGACAGTGCCGTGTAGTAATTGATCTTGGCCACCCCATGATCAATCAACTGGCGATACTGGGCGTCGGTTAATCCCGTACCGCCGTGGATGACCAGTGGCAGATCCACCTGCTGGTGGATGGCCTGTAGCCGGGGAATGTCCAGCTGTGGCGTACCTTTCAGCCGGCCGTGAACGGTGCCAATGGATACCGCCAGAAAATCCACCTGCGTTTCGGCCACGAACCGCCGGGCTTCCTCCGGAGACGTATAAATGAGATTGCCCGGATGCTTTTGGGCGTCCTCCCCTTCCACGCCGGCCACGTATCCCAGCTCGCCTTCTACCGGGATGCCGCAGGCATGGGCCAGATGAACCACCTCGCGGGTCAGGCGGACGTTATCTTCGTAAGGCAGGTGCGAGGCGTCCAGCATGACCCCGTTGCATCCCAGCCGTATGGCGCGTACCACGGATTCGATTTCTGTGCCATGATCCAGGTGGATGGCCACCGGAACCTGCGCCGATCGTGCCGCCGCTACCGTGGCCGCCATTAAATACGCAAAGTTGTAATGATCGAAGTGCGATTCGGCCAGGCTTAAAATGACCGGTGATTGTTGTCGCTCCGCAGCCTGCAGAATGCCCTCCAGAAAATCCAGGCTCACCAGATCGAACGCCCCGATGGCATACCCATTCCGATACGCATGAAACAACATATCCCGCATATCTACCAGTGGCATGATCGTTTTCCTCCCCGTTGATTGTTGGTTCAATTTTACATAATTTTGCCGGTAAAGAAAACGGGATTGTTGGCAACATGGGGCGCTGGTGAAAGGAGGAGAGGGGCTCTAAACTAATCCTTGGACAAACCGATAACCCTTAACATGAATCGGCAGGCAAAACATCTTATCGGTATTCGCCAGTATTTAAACAGTCCCCAGAGTTTCGAAGACCTGAAAACGCTGGTGCAATTGTGGGAAAAACACGGCGACTCCCTGCATCCGGATTTTACCCTGGTGGTGGCGTTGTGCGGGAAGGATCCCCGCCCGTTTTTACAGAAAGAAGGTCTGGACGCAGGGGCGCGGTTTTATGATTACGCAGAGGCACGGCTTTCGCCGGCGCAACTGGTCAAGCGAATGATTTACGATTTTGAACCGGACTCACGGGTGCAGATTGTATACTATTCGCCTTATCCGGAGGGATTGACCTATCCGGTGGATTTATTTACGCAAATGGCGGTGTTTTTGCACTATCAGCATCTGGCGGTAAGGATTCCGATTTCCAGATTCCCTTTCCGGAGATGATCAACGCGTTTCACCATCACATTGGTGCCAATCATGGGGATCGCCCCCTGGTAACCTTTCCCAAACGGCGGCGGCGCAGTCTGGATGCGGAGAATTATCCCATTAACCGCTGGGCGATGGAAGATATTGAAAATCTTTACGTGTACTTTTTAAGCAACATACGCTTTCTGGATATGAAGCTGGACATACAGTCCGGCCTCTTTTTTACCAACCATCTGGCCAATATGACGGTAGATTTCAACAAGGTGGGAAAATGGGTGGGCACGCTGCATCTGGCCATTTCGCTGTTGCGGCAACCGAACATTCAGGTGGAACAGGTCCCGGTGGAAACCAACGTGCAACACGATTCCACCATTAGTTTTGGGGTTCAGTGTGCCAAAATTGATGAATTGTATGATTATTACCTCATTCCCATGGAAAATATCATCCGCATTGCTCTGGATAATCCCCGCAAGTATTTAATGTCCGACTGGTGTGCGGCACTGACGGTGGAGGAGATTCAGCAGGTGCTGGAGGGGATTTATCGGGCCTACCTGGATTACAAAAAATCGCAACGCCTGCCGCGGTGATGGGCACCGGGGTTAAGGGAGGTCAGGCGGTTGGGTCCCGTTCGGGGGAGGGTGCGTCAGAGAGCAACAGCAGGTAGACAGAACGGGGGCCATGCATGCCGATCACCAGCTGCTTTTCAATATCCGCCGTTTTGCTGGGGCCGGTGATGAGGTGGTAACCGTCCTCCAGCGATTCCAGTTCCCGCGATAATCGCGCGAAAAGGGCTTCCAGATCCCCGATCAGTTGATGCGGGGATGCCAGAAAAACCACAGCCGGTGGTAACAGGACATGCCATTGTCCCGGGTGATTCCGATGAACCATCAGGATGCTTCCGGTTTCGGCGACCAGGCCGTCCACCGTGCTAATGGCCATGTCTATATCCCGGAGCCGTTCCAGATGCGCCGATCGGGTTGAGTGTTTCCGATCTCCAAAACTCAAAATTTCTGTAGATGCCCCGGGAAAGGGGGTGGTGTTCAGGGGAAATATCCGTAACACCGGCTCTTCGATTAAAATGCGCCTGGCGCGCTCGTGGTTCTGGATGGTCTTCAGGATGGTCGGTACATCCTGCCGCGTGGGCATAAATAGCCTGCCGCCGGACTCGGTAAATCGCTTTTTGAACAATTCGATGGTGGGCGAGGTCATGGCGTTTTCCGTTTATGTTTTTGCCACCATTGGGTAAACGTGGGCCACTCCACCCGCGGGAAGATGCGCGAGTGGGTCCATCCGGGTACCGGCAATTCCCCTGGAAACACCCGTTGAACTTTGCCCAGAAGCCGGATCATTCGATTCCAGAGCATGGAGTGGCGCGCCAGTTTTTCGAAGAGGGCAAAGCCAAGTTTCTCGCTGTGGGGTCCGGATGTGCGCTGAACGATGCGCTGGCGCTGGTAAAGTAAAAGGTGGTGAAGGGGGATTTTCACCGGGCAAATATCGCTGCAGGCTCCGCACAGCGTAGATGCAAAGGGTAAATCGTCTGCACGTTGATCACCGGACAATTCAGGGGTAATTACCGCACCAATGGGACCCTGGTAGACCCAGCCGTAGGCATGTCCCCCGATGGTCTGGTAGATGGGGCAGATGTTGTAACAGGCGGCACAGCGGATGCAGTAAAGCGCCTTTTTTAGATGCGGATCCTGCAACAGGCGGGAGCGGCCATTGTCTACCACCACGTAATACACCTTTTCCGGCCCTTCAGGGGATGGAGACGATGCGGGGCCCCCGGTGATGGAAACGTAGCTGGTCAATCGCTGGCCGGTGGCGCTGCGACACAGGAGTGTTAAAAACAGGGGTAGATCGGCTTCCGAGGGAATCAGCCGTTCCATGCCCATGATGACCACCCGGATACGGGGCAGGGTCATGCACAACCGGGCGTTGCCTTCGTTTTCCACCACAACCACCCGGCCGCTATCCACGATGCCAAAATTTGCCCCGGTGATGCCCATGTCTGCGGTAAGAAATTTTTCCCGCAAAATGTTCCGGGCCAGCCGGGTTAATTCTGACGGGTCTTCGGTGTAGGTTACGCCCAGCTTTTCCGCAAACAATTGTCCAATCTCCTGCCGCGATTTGTGCAGTGCCGGCCCCACCAGGTGGACCGGCGTTTCTCCCGCCAGCTGAACGATGTACTCTCCCAGATCCGTCTCCACAACTTCCAGGCCGTTCTGTTGCAAATGGGCATTCAGGCCAATTTCCTCGGTTACCATGGATTTCGATTTCACAATGCGCCGCACCCCGTGTTGACGGGCGATCTGTTCTACAAACTGATTGGCCGTCCGGGCATCAGGCGCCTGGTAAACCACAATCCCTCTGGCGCGAGCATTTTCGATAAATTGATTTAAATGCTCTGGGAGGTGGTCAATAATCTGCTGTTTCCTGCGGTGGCCTTCCTGCCGCAGCCTTTCCCAGTCCGGTATTTCATCCACCGCCAGGCGCCGTTGTTCCAGCGCATGCTCCGTGGCCCGCCGAATGTTTTCCCGATACCGCGAATTCTGCAGGTACAACCTCACCCACTGTTTAAATCCGGATGCTGGGGCATTCCTTGTTGGATTTGTCAGTGGATTATGGTCCATTTGTCTTCATCCCAGATTATGCATTAAACCACGAATTGCACGAATTAACACAACTAAAAATAATCAAATACATTAGATCTGATTTGAGTGAAAATTTATTTCGGGTTATATTCGTGATTTTGTCGATGTGTTTTGGTTTCATTCGCGTAATTCGCGGTTTAATCCATTATTTGTCTTCATCGATCCGTTTCCATGGTTCCCGGTTAAACGGCTCTTTCATTACGTTTCATGGTGCGTGGGTTCCGTTAAGAATGGGCGGCGACCCATCGTTTTTCCAGGCCTGCCACAACACCTCCACCAGATGAAGTGCCGTTATGGATTCGCCGTGTTTCTTCAGGTACCCGGCAATGTGCATTAAGCAGCTGCTATCTGTGCTGACGACAAATTCCGCCCCGGTTTGTTTCAGGCTGGCGATTTTGGCTTCCAGGATGGCGGTGGACAATTCGGGGAATTTTACAGAAAACGTTCCCCCAAAGCCGCAACACCGATCGGCATGGGGCATCTCAATCAGCTTCAGCCGCTGGATGCGGGTTAGCAACTGTCGCGGTTCATCCCGGATGCCCAGTTCCCGGAGCGCGTGGCAGGCGTCGTGAAAGGTTACCGAATGAGGGAACGTCCCCTTCCAGTGATTTACACCGGCAACACGGGTGATGAACTGGGTGATTTCGTAGAACCGGTTTCTGCAGAGGTCCCAATCCTGCCGCTCTTTCCGGGTGAGGGGCAGGGTGCCATAGTAGTGCTTTAACATGGCGGTGCAGCTGCCGGAGGGTGCAACAATGTAATCAGCAACCCCAAACAGCTGGATGGCACGGGTTGCCAGCGATCTGGCCTCTTTCACATAGCCGGAATTATACGCCGGTTGTCCGCAACAGGTTTGATCGGTTGAGTAGACCACCCGGTATCCCAGATTTTCCAGAATTTCCACACAGGCAATGCCCACAGTTGGAAAAAAAGCGTTTACAAAGCAGGGAATGAACAGGTGTACCGTTTGGGCCATGGGATCATCCGATATTCAACACCCGAAATATACGCCGGGAGAAAGACATGCTTCAACCGAAATTCTTTAAACCGGGGGTTGCATTCCCCCACGAATGACACGAATTCATACGAATAAACTTAAATTATGCAATAGCCTACGAATTACACGAATTAAAACGAATAAAAACAATAAAATCCATTTGACGAGGTCTGGATGAAAATGTGTTCCGGCTATTATTCGCGAATTTGTTAACATTTTTGGTTTCATTCGCGTGATTTGCGGTTTGATGCTGGGTTGGGGTTCCATTGGAATCATCCAGGGTGTTCGATGCCGGGTTGATCCCTCACAAGTCCCCTGTGTTTCAAATACATTCGAAAAAATTTATTTTTTTGCGGCGAACCTATTGACAAAATTTGCCGGGTTTTATAATATTTGGCGTTATTCGATTGAAGTTTTGCCCGCTTTTTTTAGGTTCACTTACATTTTTTAACCGGCAGACGTTGACCACTGGTCCCGTCGGTTTTTTCAGGAATCGTGTCGGGCGTTGGTCCCATTCCTCAGGAAGAGTTCCGGGTATTTCCATTCATGTCGAATGGTGCAGTTGACGGGCTGGCGGAGATTTCCGTTCAGCAGGCCCGTTGACGGTGCATTTCCGTTTCCCGGAAGAATATGGCCATTCCGGTTCTTTGCACCCAAATAAATCATCTGTACAAAAAATTAGGAGGGTAAGTGATGTCCAGTTTTACCAGAGCGGTATTTCTGAGCATGCTTTTCCTCATTTCGGTGCAGGGGCAGGAGGTGGGAAGCGTGATTATTACGGAGATCATGTACAACCCGGCCTCTACGGAAACGACCAATGAGACCCAGTTTATTGAGATTGCGAACACCACTTCCAGTTCCATCAATTTAAATGGCTGGACGATTGATGATGAGGATTCCGACGGGCCAAACGTGTTGCCAGATGTGACGCTACCGCCCTATGGCATTGCGGTGATTTGTGGCAGTTCGCAGGCCGATTTTGAGGGGGCCTGGGGAACGGGTTTTACCATCATTTCCCTGAAAGACCTGGGGCAGACGATGTTCAATCTGGCCAATTCGCCCTCTGCGGGGAATGAGATCATCTATCTTCGGGATAACAACGGGGTGTTGATTGATTCCGTGGATTACGATGACGCCTCGCCCTGGCCTGCCGATAACAATCGCTCATCCATTTATTTAAGCATCCCCAAAGATCAGATGAATGCCACCTCAAACAACGATGGAGCCAACTGGTCTCTTTCCCAGGCCGGTGTGGATGGTGCCTACGATTCCACCCCGTTTGGCGTATGGGATGCGGTGGATACGGGCTCTCCCGGCAACATTCTGGGAGATGCCGCTTTACCGGTGGTGCTGACCGCTTTTGTGGCCATTGCCGGCGATGCCCGCGTTACCCTGAGGTGGGAAACCCAGAGCGAAATGAACAATCTGGGATTTGAGGTCTGGCGATCCGATTCGAAGGAGGGTCCCTACCAGTTGCTCAGCTCCTATGTGAGTAATCCCGATTTACAGGGGCAGTTTAATTCCAGTGCGCCCACAACTTATGAGTATGTGGATGCGTTGGTCGTCAACGGTCGGACGTACTGGTACCGCCTGGTGGATGTGGATGTGAATGGTATCCGCACCGCCCATGGGCCAATCAGTGCCACGCCCCATGCGCTGGGCAATGCGGTGATGACCATCTCGATGGATGCGCCGGCCACCTTTGCCTTACACCCCAACTTTCCCAACCCCTTCAATCCCGCCACCACGTTGCAATTTGACGTACCGGCGTTGCAGGAAGATGCCGTGGATGTGAGGTTGACGGTGTTTAATTTGCAGGGACAGCCGGTGAAGGTACTTTTTTCGGGAACGGTGGCACCGGGACGCTACCGGATTCAATGGCGGGGAGATGATGCGAACGGGCGTCCACTGCCTTCAGGCCTGTACGTGGCGGTATTTCAATCCGCCTATTTTCAGAAAGCCATTAAAATGATGCTGGTGAAATAAGCACAGCCGCTTTTTTCGGGTACGGAGTGGATCGTGGTGCCTGATGCGTCAGGTGCCGCGATCTTGTTTTTGATGTGCCAGGTCCATTTTGATTTGCTCCACCTGCCAGGGCAGTTCGGTGAAGAGTTCCTCCCGGGGATAATTGATAAACAGGGAGAACAATCCCACAATGAAAAGCATGTGCAGGTACTGGGGGCTAAAGGTTAGCCAGTAGAACAGCACGCCGTCGGCAACGACCAGAAAGGCCAGTGTCCATATCCAGGTAAAACGGGGTTCGATGATCTGGAGCAGTTGATTGAGGGCATCGATTTCGTCGTCTGCGGAGGATTTCATCGCCTGTTCCAGCAATTGCCGCTGGTAGCGCCGGGAGAAAAATTGCCGTTTGATGAGGAAGATGCCCATCAGCAATGCAAACGCCAGAAAGATGGCCACGTTTTCCAGCAGGGTGAAGGTGGCTGCTGCGGTCGATTTTAAACCGGGGCGCACCCGAAAATAATGAACAGCAGCGGTTCCGTAAAGAATCACCGTCAGGAAGAAGTAAATTTGCCAGGTGTTGCGGATCCGCCGGACAAATCGCCGAATGCGTTGCTGCAGTTGTTGAATGTCGATCATTGCAACATGTCCTTTCCCATTCCTTCCTGGTACCGATGTGAAAGAATTTAATAATTTTCTTAATGGAGCCAAGGAAAATTCATTATATTTTAATGCTTTGAGTTTCCCGCTGGATGGTAGGGAGGTCTGGCTTCTCGGTTTGCCAAGGGGCGAAGGAAAAACCATTTGATTTTTATATGCAGTGGCTATATTTTCAACAAATTCAAAAGATGGAGAGGCTATGAAAATCATTCTGAATCTGGCCAAGATCTTGCTGATCATCCTCTTGCTGTTCGTGCTCACCCAGAATGCCGATCAATACGTGGATATTGATTTGTTCACGTATCATTTTAGTGGGGTCAATTTGTACATTGTCATCATTGTCAGTTTAACGGTAGGAGCGATGTTTGGTGCGGTTTTCATGGCGTTTTATGTGATTCAGGCCAGCAGCGAAGTGCGCGAACTGAAGCGAAAAAATCGTCAGTTGTTAAAAGAGCTGGAAAACCTGCGCAATATATCCATCGAAGAAATTCCCGATGAGGATATTCGTCCCGAAACGGATGTGGCGAAATAAGCGAGGAGATGGTGAATGACCCAAAGTCCGGCATTGGAGTTCTGGTTATTCTTGATTTTACTGGCTGCCATTGGTCTGGTGGTCTGGTATTCCATTCGTATTAAGCAACGGCGAACCAAATCGGATGTGTACCTGGAAGCGCTGGAATGCCTGGTGGATGGGCAGGAGGCGCTGGCCATTCAAAAATTGAAGGAAGCCGTTCGGGAGGATAGCGAAAACGTCCCGGCGTACCTGCGCCTGGGGGATGTACTGCGGAAGAAGGGCATGGTCAAACATGCCATTCGCATTCACAAGGATCTCACCTTTCGGGGGAATCTCACCCCTGAATTGAAACAGAAGGTTTACGAGAGTTTGCTGCAGGATTACGAGGCGGCACAGGATGTGGATCATGCCATCCAGGTTGCGCGGAAGCTGTTGCAATTGAATAAGAAGAACAGCCAGTGGGTGGTGCAGAAACTGGTGGGGTTGCTGGAACGCAAGGGCGAATGGGCCGAAGCACTGGAGATGACCCGAAAGTATTTAGACACCGGAACGGATGCAGTGAAGCACCGGATGGCGTTGTATCATGTGTTTCAGGGATTAGAGCTGGTGAAGCAGGACAGGGGAAAAGACGCCCGGGTCAAATTTAAAGAGGCGCTGAAAGTCGATCCCAATTGTGCGGCGGCCTATTATTACCTGGGAAAATCGTATGTGGAGGAGGATCGGTTAGAGGATGCCATTCGAGAGTGGAAGAAATTGTGTTACACGGTACCCTCCCGTGCCTACATTGTGTTTGGCGATCTGGAAAAGGCCTGTTTTGAGCAGGGGATTTTTAATGAGGTAGAAAAGATTTACCTGGAACTGTTGAACGTCAATTCCGGGAATTACAAAGCCGGATTGTCGCTGGCGGAGATTTATGTTAAAAAGGGGGATTTTGATGCCGCGCTGGATATTCTGGAGCGGTTGTCGGATACGGAGGTGGATCCGGATCTGCTTCAGGCCTATCGGGTGCGCATTTTGTTTTCCCGGGGACAGTACAAGCAGGCGGCAACCCAGGCCGTGGAATTTTTTGAGAAAAAATTTCATCTGACCACGCCGGTGTTTGAATGTCAGGTCTGTCATTTCGAATCGCGAGAACCGTTATGGGTTTGCCCACAGTGCAAAAGCATTGGCTCCTTCAACCTGTGAGCCGCTGGCACCTGATCCTGTTTTTGTTTGTTTATTCGGGTCTTTCTCAACAATCCGATTCCTGGCTCCAGTTGTATCGTTCCCATCAAATTTATGAATTGAAGCGGCTAAACGAGAGTGGCGCCATCACCGATCCTCACTGGCGGGCGTTTATTGAGGCATTATTCATGGATGCGGCCGATTCGGCAATTGCTCGCATGGCCGGAATCTATTTCGAGACCACCGATGCCGGATTAAAGGAAGTCATTCGCCAGCGGATTGGTCAGTACTATTACGCCCGCGGATATTACGAAACCGCCCGTCGGATTCAGATGGACGAAGCGTTTGTGCGCATGTTACTGGCAGGACAGCAAAAGAAGACCCGATACGGTGTGCAAATTGGGGCTTTTCTTCATTACGAAAATGCGTTAAAATTTAAACGGAAGTGGGAAGACCGGATACGGGACGTGAAGGTCATTAACAAAATTCGCAATGGCAGCCGATTATACGTGGTGGTAGCCGGGGGATTTCGAAAGCGAGAGGATGCGGAGCGGTTAAAGGAACAATTGCGTTCTGAGTTTTCGTTAAAAGGGTATATTGTCCAATATTAAAAGGGGTAGCTCTATGGATGTTGAATTATTAAAGACCATACCGCTGTTCTCCGAATTGAGCGAAAAGGATTTGCAAAAAATTGCTCAGGTGGCGTCCAAACAGAAATACCACAAGGACAATCTAATCCTGATTGAGGAAGAAGTGGGTTCGACCATGTTTATCATTCTGTCTGGACGGGTGAAGATTTCCCGCATCAGTGATGATGGTCGGGAGGTTATCCTGTCCATTCTGAGCGATGGCGATTTCTTTGGGGAAATGTCTTTGTTAGACGGGCAGACGCGATCAGCCAATGTGACGGCCATCGAGGACTCCGAATTGATGGTGATTCGTCGGGAAGATTTTTTGCAGATGTTAAAGGATTATCCGCAGATTGCCATAAATTTGCTGAAAGAACTGGCCCAACGGATTCGGAAAAGCGACGAGCATATCAAATCGCTATCCCTGCAGGATGCAACCGGTCGGGTCGCCAGCACATTGTTGCGCATTGCAGAAGATTCGGGAGTCTTTCGGAAAGGCCAGGTGGAAATCAGCGAATTGCCTCTGCAACAGGATCTGGCCAACATGGCCGGAACCAGCCGCGAAACCATTTCTCGAGTCATTAAATCCCTGATGCTTCAGGGATATCTCAAAAAAGAAAAAGGAAAAATCATCATCCTGGATTACGAAAAATTTAAATCGATTTTTTCTCGTTAGCAGAGGAGTTGTTCCTGTTGCCTAACCACATCATTCTCATCGGAAAACAGGAATCGCTGGTTCAATTTGTTCATGAATGTTTAAAAGGACTGGATTGTAAATACGATTTCATTCACTACCTATCGATAGATGAAGAGACGCCTCGCTTTTTTGATGCCGATCTGATCATTCTGGATACCACCGGGTTAACCGAGAAGAAATTTTCTTTGCTTCATACCCTGCGGCAAATGCTGCCCGATCCCGACCTGCCCATTCTGGCACTGGTCAAGGATCGTCCTGTGCGGTTGCGACATCGGGTGATGGATCTGGGGGCAACCGACTATGTGGTGGTTCCCTTTACGCCGCTGGATTTGCGGGTACGCATAACCAATCTTTTACGGTTGAAAGATCGGGTGCGCAGCGAATCCGGGGAATTGAACATCAACGAAACGCTGCGCATTTTGCAAAAGAATTTTCAGCTGATTTCGGGGAATATCCTGCAGTTCAATTTTTCCCATGTGGTGCAGCAATGGATTAAAGCCATGCGGCAGATTCTGCATTCGCGGTACCTGTTTTTTTTTCAATGGCTTACCGAGGACGAATTGTTTCTTCAGGCAGCGGATCCCGAATCGGTAATCACCGAACCCTGGACGCTGCGCATTGATGACCTGCCTACCGTGGTAAAAGCGGTTCGGTTAAAAGAACCCACCATTCTGAATCGCGTAACGGTGGAAAACAACCTGCTGCTATACCTGCGTTCCATTCTGAATGTCAATGTGCGGTCGTTTATTATTTATCCCATCGTGTCCCAGAACGAAACCCGCGGACTCCTCTTAACCCTGCGCACTGATGAGCAGCCTTTTTCGGAGGCCGATTACCGGGTGATTCAATTCTTTGGAAAACTTTTTGAGTACGCCTTTTATCTGGAGGGGTTGAAGTCCCAGGTACGCGAGAGCCTGGACAATCGGGTGTGGAAATTTTCCTACCAGTTTCTGGATCGCATCATTAACCAGCTGAATTTTGGCATCCTGGTCATTAGCGAGGAATTGCGCATTCTGTATTTGAACAAAATGGCGTCCGACCTGCTGGGCATTTCTCCGGAAGTGGTCACCTACAAGCGATTGTCCGATGTGATGAGCGATCAGAATATTCGCACCATATTAAATTCCCGGCATCCTTCATCAACCACCTTTGAACGTCCGGAGCTGGTGTTGACCAATCAACACGGGGAGCGGTTGCTGGTGGGATTTACCGTGCACGAATATAAGGATGAAGAGGGCGGTACCGCGGGCTACATCATTTCTCTGAAGGACATCACCTATAGCAAGGAACTTCAGGAGGAGATGCGGCGAATGGAACGGCTGGCCTCTCTGGGGGTGATGGCTTCGGGCATTGCCCATGAAATCCGGAATCCACTGGCCGGGATCAAGGCCATTGCCCAGACCTTTGAGGAGGAGCTGAGTCCGGACGATCCCAAAAACGAGTACGTGCGTCGGATTATTCGCCAGGTGAACCGACTGGATGAGATGCTGCGTTCGCTTTTCTCCTACGCCAAGCCGCAGAAACCCAATCGGCAGTTTTGCCAGATCGAGACCATTCTGCGGGATGTGATTGGTCTGTTGAAGCAAAAATTTCGGGAGCACAACATCCGGGTTACCGAATCGCTCTACCCGGATTTACCGGAGATTTACGTGGATAGCTCCCAGATTCAGCAGGTGTTTATGAACCTGATTTTAAACAGCATCGAGGCGATTGAAAAGGACGGGGAAATTCAGATTAGCATTTTGCCGGGGGAAAAGGTTGCCGAACGATTTTCCCGGAAGCCGTTCCATTCCCGAATCACTGAACAACCTTACGTGCTGGTGTTGATCCGGGATAACGGGTGTGGCATTTCCCCAGAAAATTTGAAACAAATTTTCAATCCCTTCTTTACCACCAAGACATTTGGAACGGGTCTGGGACTGTCCATTGTGTATCAGATTGTCAAGGAAAATGATGGGATTATTTATTTTGAAAGCGAATTGAACAAGGGCACCGATTGTTACCTGTTTTTACCCGCGTTTAATCCAAACGAATCCAGAGAAAGCCGATGGAGCCATCGTCAGAATGAACCGGTTGGGGATTACAAATGATTTGATCTGTCAGCCGCTGACCTTCCTGCTGGA
The DNA here is from genome assembly GCA_013150955.1 of Calditrichota bacterium. Classification (GTDB taxonomy): domain Bacteria; phylum Calditrichota; class Calditrichia; order RBG-13-44-9; family J042; genus JAADJD01. The sequence goes on along the minus strand of JAADJD010000055.1, from coordinate 153,323 downwards.
GGATCCTAACTACAAGCATCCGTTTCGGGTGGTGCGTGGCGATTTACTGCGGAATTGTCAGCAGTTGATTCAGGGGGAACTGGACATTGCGCTGATTTCGCCGCTGGAATATGCGCGCTATTCATCGGAACTTCGCCTGGTCAGGGATGTAACGGTATTCAGCGAACAGGAAGGGCGCGTATGTCTGCTGTTTTTCCGTGCGGCCATGCGAGAACTGAAGACTATTGCGTTTCAGCCGCCGGAGGATCCTTACCATGTGCTGGCCCAGCTGGTGTTGAATGAAATTTATGAGATTGAGCCGGCCTGGCAGGCGGTGCAGCTGCCTCTTTCGGTGGACGATGCCCTGGCCACCCACGAAGCCTGCTGCTACACCGGGAATGCCGCGCTGGAGGTGGATCTGCAAAGCGATATTCGACTGGATCTGATTGAAAGCTGGTCGGAAAAAATGGGGTTTGCCTTCGTGCATGCGGTGGTGGCAGTTCGCAAAGATTTTCGGGAAACCCGGTTACTGGAAGATCTGCAAAACGCGCGCGAATTGGGATTGCGTAACATTCCTCGCATTGCCAGGTGGTATGCACGGGATCATTTGAATGACTGGGATTATTACGCTGACCTGCTGGAACAATTTTACCGATATGAACCCGATGAGGCCATCTGGCAGCAATTACGGGAGTATTTTCACTACCTCTTTTATTACAAAAAGCTGGATTACATTCCCGAGCTTCAGTTCATCTAACCCGGAGAAATGCCCTCCCTCCCGGTTGCATGAATGAGCACTAACCCGGATGATGCATTCGACCGCGAATGACACGAACACAAATAATAAACCCAGATTATGTATTAGCCTACGAATTACACGAATTAACACAAATAAAACAAATAAAATACATTGGATTGTATCTGGATGAAAATGTGTTCCGGGAGATATTAACGATTTTGTTAATATTTTTCGGATTCATTCGCGTGATTCACGGTTTAAAGCATCATTTGGGTTCAAATCAACCGTTACAAGCAAAATGATTTGTTCAGGTATCGGTAAGTTTTGCTTAGTAAAATGTCGGCTTCCAGGAATTTGTTTTTATTTGTGTTCATTCGCGGTCTAATAAATAATTTGGATTATTTCTATTCGTGATAATTCGTGGAATTCGGCGGCTTGTGCAAAATCCGGGTTAAATTTTTGTGGGAACGGTCGATTTAGGTAAAAGGCTTTGAGGCCCGGAAATGCCACCGGGGGTGAGGTAACGATTTCCTTTTCGATTACGTTTTGCCAGTTTTTGGAATTAAATTATAGATTCCAATTGGATACGGATTGTTAATGGCAAGTCATTCTCACATCCTGAAATGGGGAACCCCATTTTTGTTACGCCGTAAACGTTATCTAAACCAGTTTGGGTTTTTTGATTTGACGCATAATCAAAATGTTCCCGGCTTGTATAATGTAGAACCATCGTTGGTCTCTGAACAATTGAAATACCCAAATTAATCCTGGAGAGGCAAATTGTCAGATCGCAAGTCACCCGAAAAGCTCTATTTTGACGAAATTTCTCTGGATACCCACGAGGAACTTTCGGATTATATATTACTGAACCTGCGCAAGATTCTGGATCACCGCAGACAGTTCGACATTCCCATCATTGGCATTGCCGGCACCGAAGGAAAATCCACAACCAAACGCATGCTGGCCACCATTCTTTCCCGATTTGGCAATGTGCTGGAAACGCCGCTGGATTGTTCCACGGCATCGGCGGTGACAGCTACCCTGCTAAAGCTGAACAAATCGCATCAGTACGCCCTTCTGGAGCTGGGCATCATCAATCCGCAGCAGTTCGAGTTGGCCGTCAGCGTGGCCGAACCCAACATCGGGATCGTGACGAACATTGGTGAGGCCCATCTGGCATCCCAGGGGGATAAGTATCTGATTGCCGACGCCAAGGTGGAGCTGGTGCGCAATTTACCCGAAGATGGCTTTGCCATCCTGAACATGGACGACGATCTGGTCAGTGCGATGGATAAATTTTCCCATACGCGGCGGATCATCAAGTTTGGTCTGAACACCAATGCGCATTTTTACGCCTCGAACATTCGTTATCTGGGGCCGGAGGGGATCGAATTCATGTTAAACGATTTTTACCGATTCCACCTCCATGTTTACAGCTCTGCGTTTATTTACAATGCGCTGGCGGCCATTTCGGCGGCGCGGGTACTGGGGATTGAATTCTCCAGCATTCGGGACGTGCTGGAAGAAAAATTTAATGTGCTGGAGCATCGGGGGAATTTGATTACCGCTCAGGACATGTTTTTCCTGGATTACACCTACGATGCCACCACCAACTCCGTGAGCAAGGCCTGTGAAAGTCTGGTGCAATTCCGTCCCTATTCCAATCTGCTGGTGCTGGTCATTGGAGATATTCGCGATCCCGGCCCGCGGGTGTCGGAAACCCATTTAAAGGCGGGGTATTACATCTCCGCGCTGCCAATCGACGTGATCATCACTGTGGGGGAAGGGGCCCGCTATATTGCAGAGGGCATTCGCCAGATCAATCACACCAACAAAATTGTGAAAGTGTGTCGGGATCCCGAAGAGGTGCCGGAAACCCTGCAGCCCTTCCTGGAACCCCGTACCACCGTGTTGATGACCGGGAGCCGCAACTTGCGGCTGGATCGCTTGTGGTCACGAGTGTTGCCCGGTGTGGGAGTGACAGCCTGAAGCCGGATGGGCTGTTTTCAACCATCATGATTGCACGGACTGAAAAATGATTCAACCCAAATAAAGCGTTAAACCACGAATCACACGAATGAATTCGAATCATATCACCAAAATAGCGAATATATCCGGGAAAACATTTTCATCCAGATAGAATTAAGTGCATTTTATTATTTTCATTGGTGTTCATTCATGTCATTCGTAGGCTATTGCATAATCTTGGTTTATTGAAAATTCCCCACAAAATCAAATCAGCGCTTGTTTCGTTCGCCGTTGGAACGGTTTGTGGATGAAAAAACTTCCGAGTGGTTCCTGCTTTTCGGCTTCATTCGTGTCACTCGCCGTTCAATGTGCGAATCGGGTAAATATTCCCTCAGCAAAGCCGTTGGTGAATCTTGAGAGACGATGTTGCATTTGAAGGTAATACCCTTCCTGCATTGACTGAATAAGTTGTTGTAAAACATAGGCCGTTATTTTATCTTCTACTTTTGGTGTTGTTGGATGGTGGCCCGACACGATACGGTTGGAGGCGATGAATCCGCATGATTCGGTTCAAAGTGTACCCGGAGAATCCACATCAACGGTCGATCAACAAAGCGGTTGAGGCCCTTGAGAATGGCCAGTTGATCATTTACCCGACGGATACGGTTTACGGAATTGGCTGCAGTCTGTACAAAAAGCACGCGCTGGAGGCCATTTACCGGCTGAAAGGCAAAACCAAATTCGAACCCATCAGTTTAATTTGCGAGTCCATTCAACAGGCGTCTCAATATGCCCGCATATCCAATTTTGCGTTTCGAATCCTGAAACGCTGTTTTCCGGGCCCGTATACGGTGATTCTGGAAGCCACCCGCGAAATTCCCAAGTTGATGTTGACACGCCGCAAAGAGGTGGGCATCCGCATACCGGACAATCGTATTGTGATGGCCATGGTGCATACGCTGGGACATCCGCTTGCCAACACCTCGGTCAATATTGAAGAAGGGGAGCTGCTGAACGATCCGGAAGAAATCATGCAGCGCTATGCCCATCACGCGGAAGTGTTCCTGGACGCGGGCCCCCTGCCCGATGCGGAAGAATCGACCATCATCAAGATCATTCATGATGAGGTAGAAATTATTCGAGAGGGAAAGGGGAGCATCGAGCGGGTGCTGATGTGATTCGGGTGTTGTTCAACAATAGGATTTATCGGATCGTTAACCAAATCAGTCAAAATAGGGGAGGCAACATATGAAACAGGTGGTGTACACCCGGAATGCCCCTGAGCCAGTAGGCCCTTACAGTCAGGCGATCGTTGTTGGGCAGCTGGTTTTTACCGCCGGGCAAATTGCAATTGATCCCGCCACCGGGGCGCTGGTGGAGGGGGACGTGAAGGTACAGACGCGTCAGGTGTTAAAAAATCTGGCCGCAGTTTTAGAGGCCGCGGGCACCGACCTTTCCCATGTGGTAAAAACCACGGTTTTTTTAAAACGCATGGACGATTTTCCGCTGATGAATGAAGTGTACGCGGAATTTTTCCCGGAAAATCCACCGGCGCGTTCTGCCGTGGAAGTCAGTCGGCTGCCAAAAGACGTGCTGGTGGAGATTGAATGCATTGCCTGGCGATCGTGATGTTTTTGTGCAACCGTGCAGTGGATGATTGAATGCAACGGCAAATTATTGTAATTTTAGTTATTCTATGGGGATTGGGGGGAAGTTCCCTGCTGGGGGCAATGGAACGTTCGGTAGCCAGGGGGGATACAGCGGTCATCGACACGCTGAAGCTACTCAGTGATCAGCCCCTGAAGTCCCCTACCGGGGCCATGTTGCGATCCGCCGTTTTACCGGGCTGGGGACAGGTGTACAATCATCAATATGCCAAAGCCGTTTTGGTTTTCGGGGTAAACGCACTGCTCCTGCAGCGGGTGGTGTACTACCATCGACAATGGCGGAGCACCCGGATTCGGGCCTATCAGGAAAAACGGAATACGTTCACCTGGTACCTGGGGCTGGCCTATGTGTTGACGATTGTGGATGCTTACGTGGATGCGTATTTGTTCGAGTTTGATACAGCCATGGATATTTCCGGCTTCATTCCGCAGTCGGTCCCGTCCTCTACAGGATGGGTGGGCATGCGGATTTCCATCCATTTTTAAAAAAGCAATTACCGGGGAATGGTGGTAAGGCGGAAGCACGATGTGAGATTTGGATTGAGCAGGAGGCCGCATGAAGCGTTTGGTTTTTAAATCGAATGGTCGGAAAGGATGGGTTCGCCAAATGGTTTCGTTGTGGACCATCATCATGGTTGGGGTGTGCCTCCTGCCAGCACCTGGAGTGGCTCAGAACGAGTCGCCCCATTCCCTTTTTACGATCCATAAGGTGGTAGAGACCGACTCCGCCGTTTCCCCCACCGGCCAGGGGGGCGATCCCTGGTTTGCCCCGGACAAAGGCCATCATTTCATGGGCAGCCTGATGATGACCGTATTCTCCGCCCAGGTGCTCCAGCGACAGTTCCAGATGGAACCGGAACGGAGTCCCTGGGTGGGGGCCAGCATCGCGTTTAGTCTGGGATTGGCCAAAGAATTTCGGGATCGCCGGCGGCCGGGGAATCATTTTTGCTGGAAGGATTTGCTGGCCGACCTTGCGGGAGTTGGGGTGGCGTTAATTTTACTCCATCAATAACATGGGGAACGGGTGAAGAAAACGTTTTCAGACAAACAGGCCACAGCTGCGGTGATGACCAGTCCGTCCAGCCGCTGGTTACGGTATCTGGACTATGTTTTTCTGATGCGCCCCATGCTGTTTTTTCCGGGGTGGGCCACCCTGCTGGCCGGTTTCTTGCTGGCTTCTTTTCCCTCACCGTACTTTCTTCCGGGAATGTCTTTTCAGCTCACGTTTCATTCGCTGGGTTATCCGGTCTGGCTGGCCATGCTGACGTTTGCCCTGGCCATGGGCGGCAGTTTTATTTTCAATCAGCTGCGGGATGTGGATTCCGATCGGCAGAATCGCAAACTATTCCTGCTGGGCGATGGGCATGTGCCCCTTTCCCATGGCTACATTCAGGCGGTTCTAACCTGTCTGCTGGCGATGGGAATGGCGCTCACCATCAACCGGACGTTTGCGTTGCTTTTGCTGGCGTTTATTCTGGTTACCGGATATTTGTATAATTATGCCCCGTTTGAATTAAAGAACCGCCCCCTCTGGGGACTCTGGGCCAACATGGCCATGGGGTGGCTGGCCTTTGCGCTGGGCTGGAGCCTGGCGCAACCGCTGGGAAAATCGTTTTTGCTGAATTCGTTGAATTACCTGGCATTTAACACCGGTTTGTACCTGTTAACTACCCTTCCCGATCGCGATGGCGATGCCGCTGCCCGGAAGATCACCTTTCCAGTGAAATATGGGTTTCGCACCACCATTCGGTGGAGTGGATTGCTGATGGCGGCGGCACTGGTTGGTGGTGGGGTAATGAAGGACGATCTCATCCTGTTGATATCTCTGGGAACCCTGCCGTTCATGATCTGGATGTTGCGTCAACCCACTACCGAACGGGCAATCATCACGCTGAAGATGGGCATCTTCTTTTTCGTGTTGTGGATTTCCATGAAATTTCCCCTCTTTTTTGGAATTGCGTTAGCCGGATTTTATTTCACCCGATTTTATTATCAACGGCGGTTCAATTTCGACTATCCAAATTTCAAAGGGCGATGAAAGGGCACCATGAAAGAACTGGTTGGGCAGTTTTTTATCTACCTGGCGTTTGCCTACATCATTAGCGCTTTAACGCTGGTGGTCATCCGGCGGCTCCGATTGCCGGATTTTCTGGCCTACCTGATGACCGGCGCCCTGTTCGGGGCGTTTCTGTTGCTTTTGTCGGACTATCCCCAGATCCTGAACCGGGTGTTTAATGACAATAACGTCTTCCTGTTATTTGCCAACCACATCGGGGTGCTGGTGTTTTTGATTCTCATCGGGTTAAACTTTGATCCCCAGTTTTTCCGCTGGGTGGATGGTGAGAATCTGGTGTTCAGCACCGTGCTGGCCAGTTTGACGATCCTTTCCGTGGGGATAATTTCTTTTTTCTTTGTGACCGGTCAAGACTGGTGGGCGACCCTGTTTTTAACCACCGCGTTTTTAAGTATCAACATCGGGGCGGTGGCGCAAAGCTACCTGTCGGAAACGGGATTGGTGAAAAAGCAAACCACCAATCTGCTGCAGATGGCCCTTTCGCTGGATTTACTGGCCATCATTGCCATCGCGGCCATTGATACCATCAAACAAAATTTGCATCGGGATTTTACGGTGCTGGATTTGATGTACTTCCTTTTATTTTTGCTTTTCTCTCTGCCCATCCTCATGCGTCAGCGGTTTTCTTTTTATCTGGCGCGGCGATCGCCACCAGCCACCAATAGCATCCTGTTTCTGGCCATGGGGATTTTTTTCATTTCCCTGAATCTGGCTTACAATACCGGCTTATCATTGGTTTTCATCGGGTTCTGGGCCGGGCTGTTTCTAAAAAGCATGATCCCGTCGGTGGAAAAGTTTCAGCGGCAGCGATTGTTGCAGGTGGGAGCGTTCTTTTTTCTGATCCCCTTTACCGACATGGGTCGCGCCATGGTCATGGCGTTCCAGCATACCTATCTCATCTGGAAGAATTTTAATTTTTTGATGGCCGCCCTGATCCTGCTGGCCATTGCTTTTGGCCTTTACGTTCGTTACCGAAAACAGCCGCTGCTGTTTCTGGTGCTGGGAACCTTCCCCCGGGGTGAGCTCACCTTGATCATCTTCTGGCTGGCCTATCGGCAGCGGATTCTCCCGGCCGAGGTATTCATTCCCGGCATTTTTGTGGTCATGATTAGCGTTCTGGTGGGGCACCTGGTTTTTCGACGATCTTCCACAGGGGTGGATTAGTGCACGCTTTTTGGTTATATTTTCAAATTGAAATGAAATGAAAGCGAATGTTCAACAGGAAAGGAAGCATAATCCATGGCGGCATTTCTGGATAAGCTGCGCAAGGGGCTGGCGCGCACCAAAAGCCAGGTGTTCGATCGAATCTCGCGGGTGATTGTTGCCCGTTCCCGCATTGATGACGAATTGCTGGAAGAGATTGAGGAAATCTTAATTTCGGGCGATGTCGGGGTGGAAACCACCCTGGCCATTCTGGAACGCGTGCAACAACGGGTGAAAAAGGAACGATACGAGGATCCACGAGAGCTGTTCCGTATTTTAAAGGAAGAGATTATTCGCATTTTCCCGCCTGTGAATGTGCCGGAAGAGACGCTGCCGGCAAAACCGTTTGTTATTCTGGTGGTGGGGGTGAACGGAACGGGCAAGACGACATCGATTGCCAAGCTGGCCCATCGTTTTCAGCAGCGGGGTAAGCGGGTGGTTCTGGGTGCGGCTGATACGTTCCGGGCCGCTGCCATCGAGCAGCTGGAGGTCTGGGCGCGGCGGCTGGGAGCGGATATTGTGAAGCATCAGAGCGGGGCGGATCCCGGCGCGGTGGCTTACGACACGGTGCAGGCTGCCATTGCCCGCAACGCCGATGTGGCCATCCTGGATACCGCCGGCCGCCTGCACACCAAGGTGAATCTAATGGAAGAATTGAAGAAAATAAAACGGGTGATCCAGAAAGTGCTGCCAGAGGCGCCGCATCAGGTATTACTGGTGCTGGATGGCACGGTGGGGCAGAATGCCCTCAATCAGGCACGCAACTTCGTGGACGCCGTTGGCGTGACGGGCATTATTTTAACCAAGCTGGATGGTACCGCCAAAGGAGGAAGCGTGATCGGCATTGCTCATCAGCTGGGCATACCTATTCACTATGTGGGATTGGGGGAACAGATGGAAGACCTGGAAGTCTTCGATCCCCAGACGTTTGTGGATGGGTTATTCGAGACGGAATCGATTACTGAAAATTCTTAGGATGCGCATGGCTGGATCCAATAAACATAACGGAAAACCCCCTCGTATCCATATCACCACGCTGGGCTGTGCAAAGAACGTGTACGATTCTGAAATTTTGATGGGGCAATTGAAAGCCCGAAAAGCCGAGCTGGTGGACTCTCCCGAAGAGGCCGACGTGGTCATCATCAATACCTGTGGGTTTATTCATCTGGCCAAACAGGAATCTGTGGACGCGATTCTGGAAGCGGAACAATTGAAGAAGCAGGATCCATCCAAAAAGATTGTGGTTTGTGGCTGTTTATCGCAGCGTTATGCCCGTGAACTGCGACGGGAATTGCCGGCCGTGGATGCCTTTTTTGGTACCGAAGATTATCAGAATATTCTGAAATTTTTAAACTTCCCGGATGACACTCCGCCGGAATACCTGTTTGAACAGCGCTATTTAACCACCCGTTCCCATTATGCGTATCTGAAGATTTCCGAAGGATGCAACCACACCTGTGCCTTTTGCGCCATTCCGTTGATGCGTGGACGCCATCGCAGTCGGCCGATTTCCCAGGTTGTTGCCGAGGCCCGGATGCTGGCTGAACGCGGGGTGAAGGAATTGATTCTGGTGGCGCAGGATACAACCTTTTACGGGGTGGATCTTTATCAAAAACCGCGCATTGTGGATTTGCTGGAGGAGCTGGAGCAAATCGAAGGGCTTGTGTGGATCCGGCTTCACTACCTGTATCCCACCACGGTACCGGATGAACTGATTGCCTTTATGGCCCGTAGCTCGCGGGTGGTGCCGTACCTGGATATGCCCATTCAGCACATTACGGACAGGATGCTGGCAATTATGAAGCGCGGTGGCTCCTCGCGGCGTATCCGGGAAATTTTCGAGCTGGCGCGTCAGCGGATTCCGGACGTCACCCTGCGGACGACGCTGATTGTCGGGCATCCCGGAGAAACCGACGCCGATTTTCAGGCGCTGAAAGCCTTTGTGCAGGAAATGGAATTTGACCGACTGGGCGTGTTCACCTATTCCCACGAAGAAAATACCGCCGCTTATGCCATGGAAGACCTTCCGGAGGCGCTGAAAGAAGCGCGCTACCAGGAAATCATGGAACTTCAACGGGAGATTTCATTTAGAAAAAACAGAGAGTGGATTGGTCAAACGGTTGCGGTCATGATTGACGAGGTGGATCCCGAAAACCGCCTGGCATTTGGGCGAACCCGTGGCGATTCCCCGGAAATTGACAACGAAGTCATCCTGGAGGACATTCCGGGTGACCTGGCAGGTGGACAAATTCGTCAGGTTACCATTGTGGATGCCTCCGAGTATGAATTGTATGGACATGTAGAGAGGTTAAATTCATCATGAAACTCCGTTGGGCCATTTTGTTGGCCGTGTTGGGATTCGGGCTTTCCACGGCCAGGGCTCAGTATATGGCCACGCCGCAACTCAGTGGAATCGGGTTGCCCTATTTCAGCGCCGAAATTTTCCCCACCTTCACCCCCGATGGTCAACAAACCCTGGTGCGGGTGTTTATCCAGATGGTTAATGACGACATTACCTTTGTGCAGGCGGATACCGGTTACTCTGCCGAAATTCAGCTGGAGATTTATATCATGGATGCCAGTAAGGAGGTGTTCTTTAATCGTTCCATTCAAAAGCGCCTGTGGGTGAAACATTTCGAGGAAACCAACTCCCGTACCACCATGAACACTTTTACCATCGATGTGCCCATCCAGAGCGGGGAGTATGAGGCGGTGATTACGGTGCTGGATAAAAATACCAACAAACAGGTGAATCGAAAAATCCATTTCAAGATGCCCGATTACCAGCACTACAACTTCATGATCAGCAATATTCTGTTTCTCAGTCGGGTGGAGCGCGACAGCAGCGGGCGCATTGTTGCCTACGAACCCAATCTAACCCGCAACTACTCCGGCGATGATGAAAATATCTACATATATTTTAATACGTATCTGGGGAATCCCGGGGACACCCTGCGAATCGATTATCGGGTATACGATGAGGAGGGACGACTGGATTTGCGCAATCAGTACCTGGTGTTTGGGGAGCCGGCCTTTCAGGAACATTTCATCCGCTTGAACCGCTATCAGTTTGATCGCAACAAATATTCGCTTTATCTGGAGGCCATCAAGGACGGCAAGAAGTTCCAGCTGAATCAGATCTTCTCCTTTTTCTGGACGATTACCCCGCAATCCCCCAAAGATCTGGACATGGCCATTGAGCAGCTGGTGTACATTTTTGAAGAGGATTCCATTCGTCGGGTGCTGAAGAAGTCGTACCGGGAAAAGAAAGCCTTTTTCGAACGGTTCTGGGAGGAAATGGATCCCAATCCGGAAACGGAAAAAAACGAGTTAATGGATGAATACTACCGTCGGGTGAATTTTGCCAATCAAAATTTTTCGACCATGACCCAGGCCGGCTGGTTGACCGATCGGGGGCGGATCTTCATCAAGTTTGGAGAGCCCGATGACATTGAGCGCCATCCGTTTGAAATCGATAGTTATCCTTACGAAATCTGGCGCTACTATCAGCTGCGGAAGGTCTTCTTATTTATCGATCGAACCGGGTTTGGGGATTATTACCTGCACCCCTCGTTTTACAACGAAGAGTTTAATTAACCCAAATGCATAATCTGGGTTTATTCTTTTTATTGGTGTTCATTCGTGTCATTCGTAGGCTACTGCATAATCTGGGTTTAATGCATTATCTGGGATAATGCGCTCTTTGGTGCGGCCCTGTTTTTTCTATGGGGGAATTTTTCGAGAGAAGCGGTGTTACGAAATGGATAAAAAAGGTGCTTGTAAGGGAAATAAAAAATCCCCAATGCCAGGGAGCCATTGGGGAGCAAATCGACGCAGTCAATTTGGAATTAGCGCACCGCTTTAACGACCTTTCCGGCCTGGATGCATCGGGTGCACACCGTAATGCGGCGGGTCTTGCCGTTAACAATGGCCCGAACCTTCTGGAGGTTGGGATTAAACCGTCGTCGGGTTCGATTGTTGGCGTGACTGACGTTATTCCCGAACATCGGCTTCTTTCCGCAGATTTCACACACCTTTGCCATAGCCCACTCCTTTTCTGATTCATTCCATGCATTAAAGCTAACAAGTTTAAAAAAATCATCTCTTAAAATCAAACGAATTGAAAAAAATGTGGGAAAAATTTTTTCATCCCGCTTAAGTCTCAGTAAAATATTGGTCTGGAAAATTTGTTTAACGTGAAACTAATTTTTTTAAAAATTTTTTCTCAACTCGTTTGATTTTTTTGGGGGGACTTTTATATAATTGGTCAGCTCGAGGCGATGACTCTGATTGTTTACTGAATATTTTATTTAACCCAGGAAAATAACACAGGACGATGGTATAGAAAATTATTGGGTGGCGTACGTATTATGAGTATACACAATGCTAATGCGATCTCTGACTCGTTTAAGCCTTCTGATGCCTCTGTTCAAAGCCGATGGAAACAATGCCTGGAAGCCATCAAAAACGAAGTCTCCCTGCAAACGCTGCAAACCTGGTTTCTGCCGATCATCCCCGTATCCTACGTGGACGAAACGCTCATCCTGCGGGTTCCCTCGCGGTTTTTCTTTGAATGGATCGACACCCATTACGGCCAGTTGCTGGAGTCCAAAGTCCGGCAGGTGTTTGGATTGCGTGCGCGCATCGAGTTCCTGATTGCCCCGTCCCGCCAGGATAAGGAGCCGCTGGAGGAAGTGGAAGAAGAACCGGAGGAACGCCTGCTGGCACCGGCAGAAGGGTATTCCAGCGAAGATTGTGAACTGGATGCCAATTGTCGTTTAAGCAATTTTTTTGTCAGTAACGATAACGAGCTGGCCTTAAAATCCGCTGAATACGTTGCCAACCACACCACCAAAGTCAAATTCAATCCCCTGGTAATTTATGGCGAGGTCGGTACGGGAAAAAGCCACCTGCTGCATGCCATTGGCAATCATGTGCAGGAGCGACGGCCGCGTTCACGCATCCTGTACATCAATTCCGAAAAATTCTTGAATGAATATGTATACGCTCTCCAACATGCTGATATCAATAATTTTAAGAAAAAGCTCACCTCTGCAGATGTATTTTTAATGGATGATATTCAGTTTTTATCCAACAAGCCCAAATCGCAGGAGGGGCTTTTGTACATCCTGATGGAGCTGGAAAAGAAGCGCCGTCAGATCGTGCTGACCGTCAACGTGCCGCCGGCCAACCTGGTGCATTTCAATCCGCGCCTGATCTCCTTTTTTCAGAAAGGATTAATCGTGGATCTGATCTACCCGTCGGTGGAATCCCGCCGGAAACTGATCCACTTTCATCTGGAACAAAATGGCCTGGAGCTGGATCCTGAAATCATCGATTTCCTGGTGGAAAATCTAACCACGGACATGCATCTCCTTAACGCCGCCATGATTCGCATTATTGCGCAAATTTCTCTCATCGGCAAGCCGCTGGATCTGGATCAGGCCAAATTTATTGTGGCCCAGATTTATCCTCAGTGGCAGGGACTCAATGGACTGGGGATGCGAAAGAAGCGCATCGACATCGAACACATTCAGCAGGTGGTGGCCGATTATTTCAACCTTCCGGTGGACGTGCTCATCGGCACCTCCCGCAAGCGGGAAATTCAGCTGGCCCGACAGATTGCCATTTACCTTTCGCGGGAAGTCACCGGCGAATCCCTCATTCGCATTGGTTATCAGTTTGGGAACCGTAACCACACCACCATTCTCCATAGTCACAAGAAAATCCAGAAAGAGATTGGTCGCAATCCCATCCTGAAAAGCACGGTGCTGCAGCTGAAGAGCCAGATTCTGGACACCTGAGAACCATCATTCGACACCATTGCTGGATGAAAACCTGTCAGGCACTGGCAACAGGGTACCTCCTTTCCTCCATTTCACGTTCTTATCCGTGGCCCCGGTTTCTCCGATTCCCCGGAGTGGGTCTTCCCGGAAATAAAAAAAACGGGTGTGTTTACCGCAGCGGGGACTTATTTTATACGTTCAAGTGGATGACGGCACCAATCGATCATCCTATGGTGACGTTTGAGGAGAATGGAAAAGGCAGGAATCCTGATGCGGAAGACCGGTAGAACTGTTTTGGGGCTGGGGCTGCTCTGGGTGGCCACGTTTTTGCTGGGTCAGAAATGGGTGAGGTCAGAAACGCCCGCTGAACCGCAGGTTGCAGTGGATACCCTGCAGCAGGTGCCGGACTCGCTGGTGGATGCGGAACCGCTCCCGCGGAGGCTGGATCGCGTGGTGCCCAATCGTGCCTTTGATGTGGGGGAGAAGTTGACCTTTGTGGTGCGCTACGGATTCATCAAAGCCGGGTACGCCACGATGGAGGTTCGGGAAAAGATTGTGGTAAACGACAGTTTCCCGTCGTATCGGATCGTCTCCACGGCACGGTCGACGAAAACGTTTGATCTGATTTTTAAGGTGCGCGATGAGGTGGAGAGCATTGTGGATGCACGGGGGATTTTTTCCTGGCGGTTTACCAAAAAGTTGCGCGAGGGCGGCTATAAGTTCGATCTGTTCGTGAATTACGATCAACTGTTTGGCAAGGCATATGTGCGGATGATTCGTTACCACAGCGATGAGCCGTTACGAATAAAAAAGCAGGAAGAATTTGTGGTGCCCATCCCCAAATATGTGCTGGATGTGCTGGCCGCATTTTATTACGTCCGCACCCAGGATCTGGAAGTGGGGGTACCGGTAGTCATGAGCAATCACGACAATCGCAAGGTATACGATTTGCAGGTGATCATCCAAAAAAAGGAGCGGATCAAAGTCAAAGCCGGAACCTTCGATTGCATTAAAGTACAACCCCGGCTGAAGGGCGAAGCCATTTTTAAACAAAAAGGAAAGTTGTGGGTGTGGTTAACCGATGATGAGCGCAAATTACCGGTGTTGATGAAATCCAAGGTGTTGATTGGTTCCATCACCACAGAATTGATTAAGATTGAAGGGGTTCCCCTTCCGTTAGAAGCCCAGATTAAATAAAAAGGGATCGTCATGAGTCGGTATCCCAAACTCACGTTTGAAGGGATTAAGACCTACAGCATACGGGAACGTTTTAGCAAGGTGGCCATCTCCGATTTTAGCCGGGTGCCCAATCGCAGTACCTCCCTGGAGGCCTTCCTCTCCATGCTTCCCGATATTCTGGTTGCAAAGGATTTCAAGGAATTTGTGCAACATTACCGACAGGCCATTGCCGATGATCAGATGATTCTCTGGATGATGGGGGCTCACGTGATCAAGGTGGGATTGAATCCGGTGATCGTCGAGCTCATCCGGCGCCGATACATTCGGCATCTGGCCATGAATGGCGCCGGGGTGATCCACGACGTGGAAATTGCCATGTGGGGCATTACCAGCGAGGATGTGGCCACTGCTTTACAGGATGGCAGTTTTGGGATGGCCAGAGAAACTGCCGCTTTTATTAACGAAGCCCTCTCCCGGAACAGGGGAAACGATAAAGGATACGGCGAGGTCATCGGGGAGCGCCTGATTCAGGAGAAGGCGCCCAATCTTCATTTGAGTTTGCTGGCGGCCTGTGTGCAGCACGAGGTACCGGTATCCATCCATCCAGCCCTGGGCACCGAGATCATTCACCAGCACCCCAACCTGGATGGGGCGGCATTCGGGGAAAAATCGTTGCTGGATTTTCAGGTGTTTTCCCACTCACTTACCCGATTGCGGAAAGGGAGCATCGTTCTGAATGTGGGATCGGCGGTGATTCTGCCGGAAGTTTTCCTGAAGGCTCTGACCGTCGTGCGCAATTTAAAATATCCCGCTTACGATTTTTTCACCGCCGTGTTCGACATGATTCGTCACTATCGTCCCACCGTGAACGTGAAAGAGCGTCCCACGCTGGGTGGTGGCAAGGGATACTATTTTGTGGGACACCATGAGATCATGATTCCCCTGCTGGCTGGATTGTTGCTGGACTGATCGGCAGCCATTCCCGGCTAAAAAGGAACTTGCCCCGCTTATTTATAGTAAAACACTTGCATTTACGAGTGCATACCGTTAAATTTGCGGACTGGAAAGTGGGTTTTAAACCCACTTTTTTGTTATCAGCAGGTTAAGTGAGCACGATGGAAGACAAAGAAGAAATTCTGAAAAAAGTTCGGGAACTCATCCGCCCATTGTTTGACGAGCAATTCTATCATCTGGTGGATCTGGAAATGCGCGGTTCGGGGAACAATCAAGTGCTGAGTATTTATGCCGATACGGAAAGGGGCATTACCCTGGCCGAAATCACCCGTTTGACGCAGGAGATCAGCGATATTCTGGATATGCACGATGTCATTCCGGGTTCCTATCGGCTGGAGGTTTCTTCGCCGGGCGTGCATCGTCCTCTGACGCAGCCCTGGCAGTTTCGGAAAAACATCGGGCGGATGCTGAAGGTACAGTATCAGGATCAGGATGTCCGTCGGGAAGTGACCGGAGAGCTATTGGAAGTGCAGGAAGGCGCCATCGTGCTCCGGGTGAAAAAACAAGATGTTACCATCCCTTTGTCCGCCATCGAGCTGGCAAAGGTAAAGATCAAATGGTAAACCGTTTATTGGAGGTGAATGGGATTTATGAAGAGTCAAATTATTATTGCCGCAAGCGAAATCGCCAAAGAAAAACGCATCAGCAAAGAGGATTTGCGGGACATTCTGGAAGATATATTTGTCACCCTGATGAAGCGTAAATACGGGGAAGAGGCCGAATTCGATGTGATTGTGAATATCGATCGGGGGGACGTGGAGCTGTATGTGGAAAAGGAAGTGGTAAAAGAAGTGACCGATCCCCGACGGGAAATTTCCCTGGAAGAAGCGAAAAAGATTGATCCCGATGTGGAAGAAGGGGAAATTCTGGCCGAAGTGGTCAACCCGGAGGATTTTGGCCGTCGTCTGATCAACATTGCCAAGCAAACCCTGTTGCAGCGCATTCGGGAATACGAAAAACGAAAAATTTATGACGAGTACAGCTCCCGCGTGGGTGAAATCATCATTGGCGATGTGCATCAGGAAACGCGGGCGGGCTATTTTATTAATGTAGACCGAACCGAGATGTTTATGCCCCGAAAGGAGTGCATACCGGGCGAGAAGTTGCGTCGCGGCGAGAGTGTGCGAGCTTTGATTAAGGAAGTGGTTAAGCCGGAAGTGTTACTGGAAGAGGAAGAAGATTTCGATCGTCCCCGGCGCCGCCGGCAGGGGAGTCGACCGGAGATCATCGTCTCCCGTGCCGATAAGCGGTTCCTGATTCGTCTGTTTGAAATCGAAGTGCCGGAAATTTTTGATGGCATCGTGGAAATCAAGGCCGTGGCACGGCGTCCGGGTGAACGCACCAAAATTGCGGTGGAATCCATGGACAAGCGCATCGATCCCGTGGGAGCCTGTGTGGGCATGCGTGGCGTGCGCATTCAGTCCGTGGTGCGCGAACTGAATGGCGAAAAGATCGATGTAATTGCCTATTCCTCGGAACCGGAAGTCTACATTGCGCGGGCTCTTACCCCGGCCAAACCCCTGCGGGTGCTGGTCGAAAAAGATCAGAAAATGGCAGTGGCCATCATTCCAGACAAGGACATGGGCATTGCCATGGGACGCGGGGAGGTCAATCTGGAGCTGGCGGAAGAGCTGACCGGTTACCAGATCGAGTTGATTAAAGAATCCGAGTACTACGAAAAGACCGCCGAAGCCGATACCGATATGGCGGTTGAAGAAATACCTGGTCTGAGTCCCAAAATTGTGGAAAAACTGAAGGAAGCCGGTATCAAGACCGCAGAAGAGGTAAAAGGACTGGGCCTGCAGGGACTGCTGGAAATTCCGGGAATCGGCCAGAAAACAGCGCAGAAGATTCTGCAGCAGCTGAACATTTAACGGTGTATGCGGCTCCGGGGCAATCGTTGGCAACAACGGTTTCTTCCCAGAAAAATGAGCCGTTTGAGATGAAATGACCGGTGAAACAGAACGGAAGATTCGATTGAACGAGAAATTGGTGGGATTAATGGGATTGGCGCTTCGCGCCAGATTGGTGGAACTGGGATTTGAAGCGGTGAAACGCAATATTGAAAAAAATAAGATTGCATTTGTGTTGCTTAGCGAAGAAATTTCGGCGGATTCGGCGAAACGCATCCGATGGATTGCCGAGCGGCATCGGGTGCCGGTGTTCGCCATGCAAGATGATCTTCCCTGGCGCACCTGGTTGGGAATCGATCGGTTCAAGATCATCGGAATGCGTCGTGGGGAAATGGCAAGAGGGTTTTTAAAACATCTAAATTAGGGGTTTCAATGGCAGTGACCACAAAGAAAAAGCGAAAATTATTTCAGGTCGCCAAGGAGTTGAATCTTTCCTCGGGAACGATTAAGGAATTTCTGGAGAAGAAGGGCTATACCGTTAAAGGCCTGAACATGATCATCACCGATGAGGTTTATGATGAGATTTTGCAGCGGTTTGCCCACGAAAAGAAGGCGGCCGAGAAGTTGCAGAAGCGCCGCATGGAGAAGAAGTTAGAGGAACAGAAGGCGGCCAGTGTGGAGCGGGCGGCTGAGGCCGCTGCGGAGGTAACCCCCAGGGAGACGGCCGAGACGCCCACGGCACCGACGGAAGCATCGCCGGAACCGGTGGAAGAGATTAAACCCGAGGAAACTGCCCCGGCAGAATCCCCTGAAGCCCCTGTGGAAGAACCGGTAGAAACCACGGTTGAAGCCGTACCCCAGCCCGAAGAGGTTACCCCGGAAGCACCCCCGGCAGAAACGGCAGAGGAAGGGGAGGAACCTGCCGCTGAAGCCGAAGCCGCTGTGGAAACACCGGAAACGGAAGAAAAGGCTGAGGAAACACCTGCAGAAGCCAGAGAAGAACCCAAGCCCAAGGTGGGCGATATTGTGGATCACCCCATGGCCAGGGAGTACCTGAAGCGTCTGGAAGAAGAGGAGCGTGAAAAGCGGGAGCGCCAGCGACGTATTCTGAAGCGCATTCGCGAGGAGGGTAAAAAAGCCCGTCCCGCTGACCTGATTGAAAAGGCCGCCGCGGAAGAACGGGCGGAACCGAAATTGACCCCCGAGCAACTGGAAGAAAAAACGCTGGAAGAAGAACGCAAGAAAGAGCGGAAAAAAGGGAAGAAGAAGACCAAGAAGGAACTGGAAGACGAACGGGAAGCCCGCCGCCGCAAGGCGTTTGAAATGATCCGCAAAGAAGGCAAAAAGTTTAAACGCGATCTGCGCGCCATTGAGGAAGAGGAAGAAGGCGAAGAGGTGGTGAAACCCGCCAAAGAAGGGCGCAAGAAACGCGGGAAGAAGAAAAAGGAAGTGGATCAGAAAGAGGTGGAAGAAACCCTGCGGAAAACCCTGGCAGAGATGCGCGATGCGGGTACCGGGCGTAAAAAGCGGAAAAAAGTCAAAGATCGTGACGAAGAGGAAATTGAAGAAAACGTTATTAAAGTTACCGAATTCATCACCACGCAGGATCTGGCCAACCTGATGGACGTTCCGGCCTCGGAAATTATCCGCAAATGTCTGGAACTGGGACTTATCGTGACCATCAACCAGCGGCTGGATATGGATACCATCAAGCTGCTGGCCGAAGAGTTTGGTTACAAGGTGGAAGAGGAAGAGGAGTTTGCGGCGGAGATTCTGGAAGAAGAATCCGAAGAAGATCGTCCGGAAGATCTCCAGCCGCGTCCACCGGTGGTCACCATCATGGGACACGTGGATCATGGGAAAACCTCCTTGCTGGATTATATCCGGAACACCAACGTGGTAGCGGGAGAAGCGGGGGGCATTACCCAGCACATTGGGGCTTATGAAGTGGAACTGGAAGATGGCCGAAAGATTACCTTTCTGGACACGCCGGGTCACGAAGCGTTTACCGCCATGCGGGCGCGGGGAGCGCAGGTTACGGACATTGTGGTGCTGGTGATTGCCGCAGACGATCGGGTCATGCCGCAAACGGAAGAGGCCATCGACCATGCCCGCGCAGCCGGTGTGCCCATCGTGATTGCCATTAATAAAATCGACAAGCCCAACGCCGATCCCCAGGCCATTCGCAAACAACTGGCAGAACGGAATATTCTGGTCGAAGATTGGGGTGGAACGTACCAGGTGGTGGAAGTTTCTGCCAAAACCGGGCAGGGGGTCGATGAATTGCTGGAAAAGATTCTGCTGGAAGCCGAGTTGCTGGAGCTGAAGGCCAATCCCAACAAAAAAGCCCGCGGTGTGGTGCTGGAGGCCAAACTGGACAAGGGCAAAGGCCCGGTGGCCACGGTGTTGATTCAGGAAGGTACGCTGCGGGTCGGCGATTATTTTGTGGTGGGCCAGCACTGGGGACGTGTGCGCAGCCTGTTGAATGAACGCGGGCAACGGGTGGAGTCGGCCGGGCCGTCCACGCCGGTACAGGTGCTGGGTATCGATGGCGTGCCCGAAGCGGGTGACCGGTTTGTGGTCATGGAGGACGAGAAGAAGGTGAAGGAAATTGCCCAACGGCGGCAGCAGTTAAAGCGCGAGCAGGACTTCCGCAAGACCCGCACCATGACGCTGGACGAATTCTCGCGGCAAATTCGCGAAGGAGCTGTGAAGAAGTTGAACATCATGGTGAAGGCCGATGTGGATGGATCTGCACAGGCACTGGCCGATGCCCTGTTGCAACTGTCCCAGGACGAAGTGGCTGTGGAAGTGATTCGTCGGGCGGTTGGCCCCATTTCCGAATCGGACGTCCTGCTGGCTGCAGCGTCGAATGCCATCATCATCGGTTTCCACGTGCGTCCCACCCCAAAGGCCAAAGAACTTGCCGAACAGGAGCATGTGGACATCCGCCTCTACAAGGTGATCTACGATGCCATCGAGGATGTCAAGAAGGCGCTGGAAGGAATGCTGGAACCCGAAGAGCGAGAAATTCTGCTGGGTACCGCCGAGGTTCGCGAGACCTTCAAGATCTCCCGACTGGGAACGGTGGCCGGGTGTTACGTATTGAATGGCAAGATTACCCGGAACAGCAATGTCCGGTTGATTCGAAACGATGTAGAAATTTACGACGGGAAGCTGGCTTCCCTGAAGCGGTTTAAAGAGGACGTCCGCGAAGTTCAGGCCGGATACGAATGCGGGATGATGCTGGAGAATTTCAACGACATCAAAGTTGGCGATATTATTGAAGCTTACGAAATTGTAAAAGAAGCCCGAACCCTGGATCAGGTCAGCAAAACCAATTGATGGAATAATGGTAATCGGGGTATTAACGGTTGATTTGTACTTGCCCGGTGCGGGTTCTTTAAAGGAAAAGCGCATGATCATCCGCGGCATAAAGGATCGCATTGGGCACAAATATAACGTTTCCATTGCCGAAGTGGACTTTGTGGACAAGTGGCAACGCGCGCGACTGGGGATTGTGCAGATCGGTAACGATTTCAAGTACGTGGAAAAGAACATGAACGCCATTTTTAAGTTGATTGACAACAACGGAATGGCCCAGATTGTGGATCATTCCCTGGAATTTATTTAAAGCATTGTGGAGAAGGCTTCGGGTTGCATTTTGCCCGCTGCTGAAGGGGTCGACGGAATGGCGGTACAGGGAAGTGCGGAAACCCATCCAGATTACAGGTAAGGAGCGAAAATGGCGGTAGAAACCATTCGCCAGAAGAAGCTGGCCGATCAGATTAAAAAACTGATCAGCGTGATCGTCGATCGGAAGATCAAAGATCCCAATAAGGGATTCATTACCATCACCCACGTAAAAATCAGTGGAGACCTGCGCATCGCCTCCGTTTATTTTACCGCACTGGGAGATCGCGAGGCCGCGGAGAAGTCCCTGGAAGTGCTCAATCGGGCCAAAAATTTTATCCGGAGTGAAATGGCGCCCCATCTGAAAGTCCGCTTTATCCCCGAATTGCGGTTTTTCATCGACGACACTTTTGAGTACGCCCAGCGAATCGAAAACCTGTTGAAACAGATCAAAAAAGATCAGGATGAAGACAACAGCGGCAGCAAATGAATCGGGTGAAATCCTGGTAATCCGCAAACCAGCCCACTGGACGTCCTTTGATGTGGTGAAAAAAATCCGAAATCTTACCCGTATAAAGAAGGTTGGGCATGCCGGTACGCTGGATCCTTTTGCCGAGGGCGTTTTGTTGATCTGTCTGGGACGGGCCACCAAGCAGGTGGATCGGTTAATGGATCTGCCCAAGGAATATGTGGCCGAAATTCAGCTGGGAAAACAAACCGACACCCTGGATCCGGAAGGAACGGTGGTTCAGGAAGCGCCGGTGCCCGAACTCAACGAGGCCCTTCTGAAAGACGTCCTGCAGCAGTTTGTGGGGGAGATTGAGCAGGAGATCCCGGCCTATTCGGCGGCAAAGTTTCAGGGAAAACGGTTGTACAAGCTGGCCCGTAAAGGCAAAGCGGTGCCCAGGTTGTTCAAAACGGTTCGTATTTACGAACTGGAGTTGCTGGATTGGGGAAAGGATTATTTGAAAATTCGCATCCTCTGTAGCCGGGGAACCTACGTGCGTACCCTGGCCAGGGATATTGCCAACAGGTTGGGAACGGTGGGATATCTTCGGGCATTGATTCGGACCCGGATTGGTCCCTATCGCCTGGAGGATGCGCTATCCATTCAGGATGTGGAAGCGCAGCACAAACGAACGGATGCGGGTGGGTCATGAAAATATATCGCGATTGGAAGGATTTAAAGCTGGAGCAGGATACCAGTGCCACGGTGGGATCGTTTGATGGAGTGCATCTGGGGCACCAGCAGTTGATTCGCCGACTGAAGGAGCTGGCGCGGCATCACCGCCGCCTCAGTACCATCGTTACCTTCGAACCGCATCCCAAAATTGTACTGGGCAAAGGAACGGTCCAGTTAATCACCGATCTGGAAGAGAAACTGGAGCAATTTCGTCAATTTCAGATCGATCAGGTGCTGGTTATTCCTTTTACCCCTGAATTTGCCCGCCTGGATTACGAAACCTTTGTCAGGGACATTTTACTGGATCGGTTGCGTGTTCGCGACCTGGTCATCGGTTATGATCATCATTTTGGACGGAATCGGGAAGGCACCTTTGAACGTTTAATCGATTTGGGAAGGCGCTTCGGATTTTCGGTGGAACGGGTGGGACCGGTTCAAATTGAAGGCGAAGTGGTTAGCAGCTCACTGATTCGACAATTGTTAAAAGAAGGGCAGGTGGAGAAAGCAGCTACTTTTCTGGGGCGACCGTATCGTTTAAAAGGGCGCATTGTGGAAGGGGATGGTCGGGGAAAGGATATCGGATTCCCCACGGCCAATATCGAGCCCGTTGATCCACACAAAATCATCCCGGCACGGGGCGTATATGCGGTGGACGTGATTCTGGGAGAGCAGCGTTACAAAGGCATGATGAATATCGGATATCGTCCGACCTTTAATAATATTGAGTCCTTGACTTCTGAAGTTCACATATTTAATTTTCAAAGTTTAATATATGGAAAAGAAGTGGTCATTTTGTTTAAGAAATTCATTCGTCCTGAACAAAAGTTCAGCACCATCGAGGCATTGAAAACTCAATTAAGAAAGGATAAAGAAATTTGTGAGAAAATATAATTTTGGAGGCGCGTTTATGGCTTTGACCAAAGAGGAAAAGCTGGAAATCATCAAAAAATTTGGTACCAATCCGAAAGATTCCGGGCGGACGGAAGTTCAGATTGCCCTGCTAACGCATCGGATCCTTCAATTGACGGAGCATTTAAAAACGCATCGTAAAGATCATCATTCGCGTCGGGGACTGCTGAAGCTGGTAGGTCAGCGGCGGCGATTATTAAATTATTTGGCCCGGAAGGACATCGAACGCTACCGAGCCATTATCAATGCATTGGGATTAAGAAGATAAAAAGGTTAAGAGAATTATGATTGTCAAGAAAGAACGAGAAATTGGCGGCCGGATCCTTTCTATTGAGACCGGTCGAGTTGCCAAGCAGGCCAACGGCGCGGTATTGGTCCGATATGCCGATACCATGGTTCTGGCAACCGCAACCTGTAGTAAGGAACCGCGTGAGGATATCGATTTTTTTCCCCTGACTGTGGAATATCAGGAACGTGCTTACGCCGCCGGGAGAATTCCTGGTGGCTTTTTTAAACGCGAAGGGCGCCCCAGCGAGAAGGAGATCCTCAGCGCCCGTTTAATTGACCGACCCATTCGTCCCCTTTTCCCCAAAAATTTTAAGAACGACACCCAGGTGGTGGTCTTTGTTCTCTCCAGCGATCAGGAGAACGATGCTGACATTCTGGGTGGTATTGGTGCCTCGGCGGCACTGTGCATTTCCGACATTCCCTTCGAGAAACCCATCGCGTCGGTGCGGGTGGGAAAAATTGGTGGCGAGTTTGTCATCAATCCCACCTTCTCCCAGCTGGAAGAGAGCACCCTGGAGCTGGTCATCGCCGGGTCTTACGATTCCATCACCATGGTGGAAGGCGAATCTCAGGAGATTTCAGAAGAGGAGATGCTGGAGGCCATCAAATTTGGCCATCGCTATATTCGAGAAATCATTGAACTGCAGCAGGAACTGATTGCCGAAGTGGCCAAACCCAAGATGGAAATTCCCGAACCGGAAATTCCGGAGGATCTGCCCCGGCGAGTGGAAGAACTGGCGCTGCCTAAAATTAAAGAGGCAATTTTGATCGAAGAGAAAAAAGAACGGCGCGATCGGTTGTCGGAGATTCGGGATGAGGTCATGGAAGCCCTGGGCGAGGATTACGAAGAGTACCGCAGCGCCATTAAAGAAATGCTGGAAGAGATTGAGAAACGCGAAGTCCGCCGCATGATCATCGAGGAAAATCGGCGGCTGGATGGGCGCGGACCGGATGACATTCGCCCGGTGACCTGCGAGGTGGGTATTCTCCCCCGTGCTCATGGATCGGCCCTGTTTACCCGCGGACAAACCCAGAGCCTGGCCACCACCACCCTGGGAACCAAAATCGATGAACAGATCATCGAGTCCCTGGAAGGAGAATCCAGCAAAAGCTACATGCTGCACTACAACTTTCCGGGATTCAGTGTGGGCGAGGTGAAGCCCTTCCGCGGACCCAGTCGACGGGAAATCGGGCATGGGAACCTGGCCGAACGTGCCCTGAAAAATGTTCTCCCGGATGAGGATAGCTTTCCCTACACCATCCGAATCGTGTCCGATATTCTGGAATCCAACGGATCGTCTTCCATGGCCACCGTGTGTGCTGGCTCGCTAAGTCTGATGGACGCCGGCGTGCCGGTGAAATGCCATGTGGCCGGAATTGCCATGGGGTTGATCAAAGAAGGGGACGAAGTCCGCATCCTGACCGACATCCTGGGCGATGAGGATCATCTGGGCGATATGGACTTCAAGGTTGCCGGAACCCGCGAAGGCATCACCGCCTTCCAGATGGATATTAAAATTTCGGGACTTTCTTACGAGATCCTGCAGGAAGCGCTGGAGAAAGCCCGAGTTGCCCGGTTGAAAATTCTGGACATCATGGAACAGACCATCGATCGGCCACGGGCTGAGATTTCTCCCTATGCGCCACGTATCCTGTCCCTGGTCATTCCTGCGGATAAGATTGGTCTGGTGATTGGACCGGGTGGTCGCACCATTCGCCAGATTATCGAAGAAACGGGAGTGAAGATCGATATTGAAGACGGTACGGGATTTACCATCATTTCCTCTCAGGACGTGGCCATGGCCGAGAAGGCAAAGAAGATGATCGAAGCGATCATTGAGGAACCGGAAGTGGGTAAAGAATACGAAGCGGTCATTAAGCGGGTTACCAATTTCGGTGCATTTGCGGAATTTCTACCGGGTAAGGAAGGATTGATCCACATTTCGGAACTGGATACGCGCAGGATTGGTACGGTCACCGACATCGTGAAGGTGGGCGATAAGGTGCATGTGATTTTGAAGAACATCGACCGGGAAGGGCGTTTTAACCTGAGCCGCAAGGAATATTTGCGTCGGCACGGGCAAAGACAGCCCGACCGAAAAGATCGCAAGGACGGTAAACCATTTAAGAAATAAACATCGGACCCATACGGCGTCGAAGGGCGGGAATCCCAGGGGTGGGTTTCCCGTTTTTTATTCTCCAGATTTGGCGTGCTCGACCGGTGCAGAAAAAAATGAATGGGGAATTTGATGGGTCCGCAATGAACTCAAATCATGCACGAGACCGCGAATCACGCGAATGGAACCCAAAAATGTCCACAAAACCATGAATAAACTCCAGAACACATTTTCATCCAGAATTAATCCAATGCATTTTTTTGATTTTATTTGTTTCCATTCGTGTGATTCGTGGTGATGCATAATCTGGGATGAAATCCTGAACCCGCGGTTTGTGAATTGGCGCAAGACAGGTAATTGGACGAATATAAAAAATGACAGGTCGAGTAACCGCGATGGTCGGGTATAAAGTGGGTGAAAGCAAATGGTTTTACAGACGAAATCGGGTACGGATGCGTATTGTTTGAAGAACCCGATGGTTCTAAACGGGAAAAGGCTTTTATTTGGAGCAAGAACCTGACGTTGCACCAAACGGGATTGTGCTGTAAATTGCGCCGTCGGAAAGGAATGCTATGGAAACAATGGTGGATGTAAAAATAAATCGCACGGTTTTACCCTCGGGATTAACCATCATCTCGGAACAGATTCCCTCAGTGCGGTCTGTGTCCATCGGGATCTGGGTGAAGACAGGAACGCGATTTGAAACGCCGGAGAAAAACGGCATCGCGCATTTTCTGGAACACATGATGTTTAAGGGAACAGAACGCCGTTCCCCGCTGGAAATAGCCCGGAGCCTGGAATCTGTGGGCGGTCATCTTAATGCCTACACCAGCAAGGATTTAACCTGCTATTACGCGGAGGTTCTGGATGAACATCTTCCCCGGGCCATCGATGTCCTGTCAGACATTCTGCTGCACTCCCGCTTTCCCGAAGAAGAAATGGAAAAGGAACGGCTGGTGATTCTGGATGAAATCCAGTCCCTGGAAGACAGTCCCGACGAATTGATTCAGGATTATCTGTCCCGCGCGTTGTTTCCGGAACACGCATTGGGATACCCGATTCTGGGGGAAGTCCGTACCGTGTCCCGGTTGACCCAGGCGGACTTGCTGGAATTCTACCATCAATTTTATTATGCCAGGAATGTGGTCATCTCTGCTGCGGGCAATCTGGATCACGAACAGCTGGTAGACTGGTGCGCTCGCTATTTCGATTTTCCGGATACCAATCATCCCTGGTCGCTCAATACCCCGGAAACGAATGGACGCGGAAAATGGGTTTATCCCCGGCCCATCAATCAATCGCATATCTGTGTGGGATTCCCCGCTTTGCCGTACAATGATCCGCGCAAGTACGAATTGCTGGTGCTGAACACCGTTCTGGGCGGTGGCATGAGTTCCCGTTTATTTCAGAACATTCGGGAAAAACATGGGGTGGCGTATTCGATTTATTCCTATATCGATACTTACTACGACACCGGGTTGCTCAGCATCTACCTGGGTACGGATTTAAAGAACCTGGATCGAGCAGAGCAGCTTCTGGAACAGGAACTGGAAGCCCTACGTAAGGTTCCCCTGAAACCGGAGGAATTGCAGCAGACCAAGTCCCAGTTAAAAGGTAGCCTGATGCTGGGACTGGAAAGCACCGCCCGGCGCATGTCGCGTCTGGGAAAGATGGAAATTTACACCCATCGGCTGGAAACCATTGATGCGGTTTTAGAGGCGATTGATCGGGTGGATCGGGAAAGTGTCTGGGAACTGACCCGGCAAATCCTCGATCCTTCCCGGGAAGTGAAAGTTATGTTTGTACCCCGGAAAGCAAATTAGGAGTCAACTATTATGATCTTTGGCATACCTCTGGAGATACGTCCCCACGAATATCGTGTGGGGGCCATGCCGTTTGTGGTTAAGGAGCTGGTTAAACGGGGACATCAGGTGCTGGTGGAAGCCCGGGCCGGTGAGGATAGCCTGGTGTCGAATGAAGCCTACGAAAAAGTGGGGGCACTGATTGTCCCTTCTTCCGAAAAACTCTATTCGCAGGCGGAAGCGATTCTGAAAATACAGGGCCCCATGCCGGTAGAGTACGACCTGATTCGTCCCGAACACAAAATTTTTGCCTTTTTTAATTTCGTGAATAATCTGGAACTGGCGCGGAACCTGCTGGGAAAAGGGTGCAGCTGTTTTGCTTATGAAATGTTCACCACCCGGGACGGAAAGCGTCCCATGATGGCCATCAATGGCGAAATTGCTGGCAAAATGGCCGTTCAGCAGGGCATGTTTTATCTGGAAAAGCAGAATAGTGGACGGGGCAAACTGCTGGCCCATATCACAGGAGTACCGCCTACTCGAGTAACGATCATCGGCGCCGGTGCAGTGGGATATTTTGCCGCGCAGATGGCTGCCCAGCTGGGTGCCCATGTCGTATTGCTGGACAAAGAATTCCGTCGCCTGGAAGAGGTGCGCAACAATCTGCCACCCAATGTGGAAACGCTGTTGAGTACCGAGGAACACCTGCTGCAGGTGTTGCCCCAGACCGATCTGTTGATTACGGCCGTGCATCAGCCGGATGCCCGGTCGCCCGTGCTTATCACGAAGAAAATGGTCAGCTTGCTACCCCCGGGCAGTGTGGTGGTCGACGTGGCGGTGGACAGAGGTGGGAATGTGGAAACCAGTAAAGCCACCACCCATGCCAATCCCACGTTTGTAGTGGACGGGGTAATTCACTATTGCGTCCCCAATCTGGCCGGCGTGGTGCCCATTACGGCTTCTCAGGCTTTGAGCAGTGCATTCTGGCCGTACCTGGAGCGAATCGCCGAAATGGGATTTGAAGAGGCCATGCGGCAGGATGCCGAACTGCGCACGGGACTGGCCATCTATGAGGGACACGTCACCAATCCCTTCCTGGCAGAGGCTCTCTCTGTTCCAGTGTATGATTTGAATGTGGAAGCAGAGGAGGATACCGGCGCTGAGCCCTGAGGTTCTGGATCGAATCCGTCAGATTCCCATTCTGGTATACCATAAAATCGATCGCCGCGCCGAACTGGGCGTGAATACCATTCGACCGGAGACCTTTGCCCAACAGATGCAATTTTTCCAGGATCATGGATATCGCAGCATTACTTTCCTGGATGTGTTGCAAAATCGCCCATTGCCCGCCAAGCCATTCATTTTAACCTTCGATGATGCGTTCGAATCGGTTTACCATCATGCGTATCCCATTTTGCAATCGGTCGGATTCCGTGCCGTGGTGTGTGTAGTGGTGAACTTTGTGGGAAAGCCAAATGCCTGGGATGTGAATCTGGGAGGAATTCAGTTTTCCCATTTAAACTGGCAGCAGTTACGGGAATTGCAGGCGGCCGGCTGGGAGGTGGCCTCTCACACGCTCACCCATCGGGCATTGCCTTTTTTAAACGCGCGTGTGCTGGAAAAGGAACTGCGGGATTCCCGGAACCGGCTGGAGGCCGCACTGGGAGGGCCGGTCGTTAGCGTGGCCTATCCTTTTGGACTGGTGAATGCCCGGGTCTTGCGGGCAGCACGGGATGCGGGTTATCGGGTTGGACTGGGCAACACCTTCTGGAGAGCCACTGCAGAAAATTCCATGGCACTGACGCGAATCCCTATCTTCCCCTTTGAGCCCATGTCTAAACTGCTGTCCAGAATCGAAAATGGAAACTACGGGTGGTACCGGATGCGCTGGGCAATGCTTCGATGGCCTGCCGTTTTCAGCCCCATTTATCAATTGTTATTCCGGCAGCATTTATTTCTTGATAAATAAGATGCGGGATATTTATATTCATTCAATTAAAACAGGAATGGTGTCCATGCGCATTCAGAAACCGCGAAAAAAATTGTATTATTCCATCCGGCAGGTGTGCGACATGGTGGGCATCAGCGATCACATCTTGAAAAATTGGGAAAAGAAATTCCCCCAGATCCAGCCAATCCGGAACCGCGGGGGCAACCGCTATTATGTGGAAAAAGATCTGGAAATGTTGTTCTACATCAAGAAACTTTTCGTGGAGGAAAAATTGAACGAAGAACAGATCCGCGAGCGGCTGCAGCAATTCCGGCAGCAAAAGGACGGAAAAGAAGATGTCCGTTTGAAAACGCTGCTGGCAGAGATTCGACTGGAAATCCAGGAAATCCTTGATCTGTTGCAAAAAGATGTTTCCCCGAAAGATTAATGGTAAATCGGAAACTTTTTCAGGGGTTGATGGGGTATAAAGAACACGGAATGGGTAATTCATTGAAAATTAAACGATTAAGATCGAAAAAGGGAGCGGATGGAGTTGTTAAAGGTCTTGATTTTCGGAATTGGGTTTTATAAATTTTAGGCGAATTTTGTCGGAGCGTGGCGCAGCCTGGATAGCGCACCACCTTGGGGTGGTGGGGGTCGCTGGTTCGAATCCAGTCGCTCCGACAAGCAAAGGGGAATCGAAAGATTCCCCTTTTTCTTATTTTTAGATGGGCGGGAGGGACTGTGCATCGGAAAATGTGGGGTTCCACGGACAAAAGCAGGCACGGACGGACAATCGGATGAACGATCAACAACAGGGGGCATTTCAGAAACAGGAGCCGGTGCTGGGCGTGATTATTCCGGTATTTAATACCACCCGGTTTTTCTCCGTCCTGTTACAAAAATTGCAGCATATCCAGAAAACCATTCACCCCTGGAAAATGGAGATTTTAATTGTTGATGACGGGTCGAATCCACCCGTTCAACCGATTTTGTTTCCGGGACTCCTGATCCATCAATTGCGCCATTCCCGAAATCTGGGCAAAGGGCGGGCGTTAAAGACGGGATTTCATTTCTTCAGCGGTCGCCCGGAGGTGGAGGCCATCATTACCATGGACGCCGATTTGCAACATCCGCCGGAATACATTCCGGCCATGGTCAGGGCGCTGCGATCGAGTGGGGCCGATGTGGTTCTGGGCTATCGAAAACGAATTCCGGGAGTGATGCCGTTTCATCGCATCCTTTCGAATTTGCTAACTTCATTAATTATTTCTCTGCTGGTGGGACGGTTGATCCGCGATAGCCAATGCGGTTTTCGCCTGTACCGCAAACAGGTGTTGTACCAACTGCCAATGGAGCGGAATGGATTTCATCTGGAAAGCGAACTGGCGTTGCGCCTGGGCTGGCGAAAGGTGTCCATGGCGTTTGTGGAAATTCCCACCGTATACCAGGGGCAACCCAGCGCCATTCGCAATGTTGCCGACACCCTGGACTTTATTTTTTTAATTGCGAAGTTAAGTTTTCAACGTTGGTTTGGGCATGTTTGAACGCTGGCGAGAACAGATGGTCAAAGAGCTGGTCATTGGTGCGGGCATCCGCGATCCGCGGGTCATCGATGCGTTTCGGAAAGTTCCGCGACACCTTTTTGTCGATCCCGCCATCCGCAGCCAGGCGTATTCGGGAAAATCGTTGCCGATTGGTTATGGCCAGACCATATCCCATCCCACCACGGTGGCCATCATGACCGAGATGCTGGAACTGCAGGGCGATGAAAAGGTGCTGGAAGTGGGGACGGGTAGCGGGTACCAGACGGCCATTCTGGCGGAACTGGCCGATCGGGTTTTTTCCGTGGAACGGATCCAGGCACTGGCCGTCAAAGCCCGACACATTCTGGAGGGTCTGGGATACTACCGGGTGGCCATTACCGTTGGGGATGGCAGCCTGGGATGGGCTGCTCATGCGCCCTATGATCGGATTCTGGTCACTGCGGGCTCTCCGGCCGTACCGCCCGCGTTAATCCAGCAGCTGAACAGGGGCGGGCGGCTGATTATTCCCGTGGGGGATGAAAACCATCAAATCCTGAAGGTCATCGAAAAAACAGACAGCGGATTTACCGAAGTTGAATTAGAGGCATTTAAATTTGTACCATTAATTGGCAGGAAAGGGTGGCAGCTATGAAAGATCATTTAAAATTGATGTTTAAAGGCGGATTGATCGGAATTGCGAATATCATTCCCGGTGTTTCTGGCGGTACCATGGCGGTCGTTCTGGGAATCTACGAACCCCTGATTGAGGCCATCGGAGAAATTGTAACCAACCGCGAACGCCGAATGGAATATCTGAAATTTCTGGCGAAAGTGGGAGCCGGTGCCGTTCTGGCCATTTTAATTTTTTCCTGGATCATGGACTATTTATTGACGCATTATCCGAATTATACCTATCTGTTTTTTATTGGCCTTATTGCAGGGTCGATTCCTTCGATTTACCGTTCTCATACCGACATGCGTCTGACGCTGGTATCGGGGGTTAGTTTTTTCCTGGGCATGTGTATCATTGTGGGATTTTCACTCTATTCGGCGGAACATCAATCGGGAAATGTTACTGGAGCTGTTTTTCAGTTATCTACGGGAGCGGTAATTTTGCTCCTGATTGCCGGGGTGCTTTCGGGCGGATCCATGATTGTGCCGGGAATCAGTGGTTCGTTTATGCTGGTGCTGCTGGGACAATACGAGGTGGTGATCCGTGCCGTGAAACATCTGGAATTTCTTCCGCTGGCCATTCTGGGTACGGGAATTCTGGCGGGAATCTGGTCGTTTGCCCGGATGATCGAAATATTGCTGAAAACCTACCCCCGGGAGACATTCTACTTTATTCTGGGTCTGGTTGTCGCATCCCTCTACGCCATTTTCCCGGGTTTTCCCATTGGCTGGGTGGATTGGGCCATCAGTCTGGCAGTGGTGGCTCTGGGAGGATGGTTGTCTCTGCGCCTGAGTGATTGATCCTGACCGATGGTAGCCCACAATTTCATTCAAGCAATTGGAAGTTTTGTAGAACAGGAAAAGGTTTTCTGGAATTTCATTTTCTGGGATAATAAACCCGAATGATGCATTGATCCGCGAATCACACGAATGAAACCAAACCATATCTACAAAATCGCGAATAAACTCCGAAACATATTTTCATCCAGATCTAATCCAATGGATTTTATTGTTTTTATTTGTGTTAATTCGTGCCATTCGTGGTTCTAATGCATAATCTGGGTTTTTTGGAATTCGTGTAATTCGTAAGATAATGAAAAATCCGGGGTTACCCTTCATTCGTCGGTGAGTGCCTCATCCGGGATGAGTCATTCCCGGGCACCGGTTGCTTCCATGACCGGATTTTCTTCCAGTTCCCGGGCAAAATCTTCCAGTGCTTGTTTCAGCGCCTTTCGGAAATCTGAGGGATGAAAGAGGGATACGCCTCGCTTGGCCCCCTCGTTCAGCATGTGCGCTAGCTGACTGATTCGGTGAAAACGTTCGTAAGCCTCCCGGGTGCGAAACAGGGGCAGGATGGTCTTGTTGGTCAATAGCGGATCGGCATCGGCGGGAAAATAGCCCTGTTCAATTGCGCGCTGATAATCCACCGTTCCCGGAATGGGTGAAAAGGACGCCAGTCGAATAATGACCCCCAGGCTATGGGCATACAGCATGGTTTCTACCACTTCATCGATCGATTGGGTGGGCAGGCCCATGATAATGTAGGTTTCGATATCTTTGGGCTGATAACCCGCTTTGACCAGATTGTAGACGGCGCGGGTCATTTCCCCGGGAGTGATCTTGTTGTGAATATCCCGGCGTCGTTCCTTTGCAACCGATTCCAGACTGATGCGGATGGTGCGAAAATTATTGGCGTAAAGCAGGTAGGCCATTTCTTCATCAATAAACCGGCCGTGCAATCCATTTGGCGTGTGGAATCGCAATTGATGTCGCTGGCGCAGCAATTCCCACAGAATCGGTTTGATGCGTTTTTCGGGTTGCATCAGCAGGGCGTCGTCATAAAAGGCCACATCCCGTACCCGCAAACGCCGGGTCTGTGTCAAAATCTCCTCGACAACGTTTTCTGGATGCCGTTGGGAGAATTGCGCATCGATTTTGTAGGTGGCGCAGAATGTACAGCGGAAGGGGCATCCCCGGGACGTCATCACGATAAGATAGTCCAGCTTGCGATACAGATCAAACGCCGGGTAGGGATACTCATCGATGTGCCGGGGAATGTTTTCTTTGAGTTCGGGAAGATGAAACCAATCGGCCAGCAGCTGAGCCACCTGAATCTCTCCTGGCCCCTGGATTATGTAGTCCGGTTGAACCACCTCACGGGCGTGGTCGGGCATCAGGGTGGCGTAAATACCGCCCAGAATAACGGGAACACCTGGAAAGACTTCCCGAACCAGCTGGACCACACGCTGAGGGCCGGGATACCAGTAGGTCATGAACGACGTGACCAGCACCACATCTGGACGGGCACGGCGTTTTAGTTCTTTCCGGAAGATATCTTCTGGAAGGCCATAGCGGGCATATCGTCGAGGAATGAATGCCAGCATGGGTGGGGTGGGGATAATCTCCCGGTGAAATGGACCGGTTCCAAATTTTCGAAGCTTGGGCCTGGTGCGTCCCTGCCTGGCCAGTAATTCTGGGTGATGTTTGTCCAGGCAATCAATAAAATCGATTTCCACCCCGCGCTGTCGTAAGTACGCGGCCACGTATAATAATCCGATGGGTTTACTGAAATAGTCGTAAGCACTGAAATCGTAAATCCAGGGGTTTATACATAATGCTCTTAATTTTTTCATTTGCATCAAGTAATTTTTTTCTAAATGAATTTAGTCGGGATTTGGTTGGAAATGCAAAAAAATTGTTCAGAATTTGAAATCATTTTCTTTTTCTTTATTTTGTTGGTGCCTTCAATAAATTCACACTCGAAAACGAGTGCGAATTTGAGAAAAACGGAAAAGGCGCTGGTGTTCAAATTCGTCCGATAAGATTTATTGAAAAGACATATCGAACATTCCGGTTTGAACCTCAATTTCGGGAGGCGATATGAAAGGAAAAAAGATGTATTACCTGGGCATTCTATTTTTTGTTTCGGTAATCTTTATAAGCTGTGAGCGGCAAAAGGACCCTCTGGCTTATGAAGTTGCCACTTTTCGGTATCCCTTGTTTTCTGGGATGTTCTGGGAGTACCGGTATGAAACTGCCTTTTTCAACGTCCAGCCGGATACCTTGCTGACGCCGGCTACAATGGAGGAAACATTGCGGGTTGTGATTCATAAAACGAAAACATTACCCAATCAGGCGAAAGCTTTTGAATTTCAGGAATTTCGAACAATCCGGGATGATCAGGTTATCATTCGGAGTTATTACAATAATGCGGATGATGGTTTTTATCAATATGCTTATGTAGAAGGTTTTGTCGGTGTCGGTTTACCCAAACTCAAACCCGGTCCCATGGTGCGATTTAACCATCGGTTGTTTTCGGATGCAAAAGAAGCGTTATTTTATATCGAGATGGCCGGTCGGGGAATACCATTTACCTCTTTCTCTGCCGATAGCATTGTCGTTCTGAAACCACCGTTGCGCGTTTTAATGTATCCTCTTTTCATCGATGTGGAGTGGGTGTATCGTTCAAAAAACGGCAATGCATTTCCAGTTCACAAGAAAATCGTGGGGAAGGAAAGCGTCACCATTCTGGAAGATTATCAAATAGAGGCAATTAAAGTTCAGGTTTTAACGGATTATGACCGGAATGGGCAATGGGATCCCGATGTGGTTTATTTTGAATATTACACAGAATTGGGGCTGGTTAAGCGATATGTTCTGCTCAAAGGATTGGTTATGATGGATTATCAGGGGAATGAGATTGGAACATTTGATAGCGCCTCAACCCTGATTTTAACCCGTATGGCCATCCCGGAGTAAAGGCAAATCGAATTCTTCCTGGAATCTGATTCCGCTCCGGTTCTGGATCGTCAGAAAATACACAGTGTTGGGATGTTAATAAGCCTGACTCTTTTGGAATGATGATTTCATTTTCATACCTCCCAATTTTCGGCATAAAGGATTCCCCATTTTTACCGACATTTTAACCTGCATTCAAATAATGAAACGGAAAAGATGGCTGGAGAACAGCAACGCAATCAGCATGGGGATTCCGTTATTTTGTTGATCCATTGCCCGGACCGCAGGGGATTGATTGCTGCGGTTACCGAATTTATCACAAAAAATCAGGGGAACATTATTTATCTGGACCAGTATGTGGATCCCATCAAGCAAATTTTCTTTATGCGCATCGAGTGGGAACTGGAAAATTTTTTGATTCCCCGGGAAAAGATCGGTGAATATTTCGATACCCTGTTGGCCCGAAGGTTTGAGATGAAATGGACGCTTCATTTCTCCCGGGAAGTATCCCGAATGGCTATTTTCGTGTCGAAACTTCCCCACTGTTTGTATGATATTCTATCCCGCTGGCAAACCGGAGAGTTTGTTGTGGACATCCCTTTGATTATTAGCAACCATCTGGATTTGAAGCCGGTGGCTGAGCAGTTCGGGATTGATTTTTACCACTTTCCCATCACCCCGGAAAATAAAAGGGAACAGGAAGCTAAAGAGCTGGCGCTATTGAAGGAATATCGCATTGACTTTATTGTGCTGGCTCGGTACATGCAGATTTTGACCCCGGAGTTTGTCCAGCAGTATCCCAATCGCATTATCAACATTCATCATTCGTTTTTGCCTGCTTTTCCGGGGGCGCGACCGTATCATTCGGCATATGAGCGAGGGGTTAAGGTCATTGGAGCCACCAGTCACTATGTGACGGCCGATCTGGATGAAGGGCCCATCATCGAGCAGGATGTGGTGCGGGTTAGCCACACCGATACGGTTGCTGATTTCATTCGGAAAGGGCGAGACCTGGAGAAGATTGTTCTGGCACGAGCCGTCTGGTGGCATTTACAGCACAAAACATTGGTTTACGAGAATAAGACCATTGTATTTACTTGATGGATTGGATGCACCCGAATCAGGAACCTCTTTGAGCTTTATTCGTTTCCCCCATTGAATCATTCATATTTTTAAAAGGCTTGAATTGATTCGAAAATCTTTCTAAATTTTGCCGCCAAAATTGGGAGAATGAATAGTCAGGTCAGGGCATCCGTTAAGACCGAGGAGCTTTGACGAAATTTCTGAAGTGGGAAGACAGAAAGTTTTTGCGGTGCGTAGAAGCGAGAAGCCAGGGATGCCCGTTCAAATGTGGATCTTTTGTAAATGTTGCTGAAAGGATAGGAATTCGGGGCGTAGCGCAGCCTGGTTCGCTGCGTGGCGCATGGCGCCAAGGTCGCCAGTTTAAATCTGGCTCTTTGGTAAATGTTGCTGAAAGGATGGAAATTCGGGGCGTAGCGCAGTCTGGTTAGCGCGCTTGGTTCGGGACCAAGAGGTCGCCAGTTCAAATCTGGCCGCCCCGACTTAGATAGCAGGCAGGGAAGACTCCCTGCCTTTTTTAGTTAGGGGAGGCAGCTATTGGAGTACGTGGTCTACATTCTCCGGAGTTTGAAGACGGGACGTTTTTACTGTGGTCATACGCATGATTTGTTTTCGCGGTTTTTGAGGCACAATCGTGGGGATACGGTTTCCACGCGGAGTGGGATTCCGTGGGTGTTGGTGTGGTGGGAGTATCATGCGACGCGTTCGTCGGCGGTGCGTCGGGAACGCTGGATTAAGGGACGAGGGATTGGTCGATTTTTGAAGGAGCAGGGGGTGTTGTAGCGCAGCCTGGTTAGCAGCGTGGCGCGGTGCGCCAAGGTCGCCAGTTCAAATCTGGCCGCCCCGACTTAGATAGCAGGCAGGGATGGTTCCCTGCCTTTTTTGGTTAAGGGGAGGCAGCTGTTGGAGTATGTGGTCTACATTCTCCGGAGCTTGAAGACGGGACGTTTTTACTGTGGTCATACGCATGATTTGTTTTCGCGGTTTTTGAGTCTATTGGAAGTAAGACAGTTTCATTGCGGTGAGCCTTAGTGTAGAAAAAAATCAGGTTTGCTCAGTCAGCCCGCTTTGATCTTTGCAACATCTCCAGCCCTTTCTCTATGATCAACACCGACAGGATCAAGGCTGGCAGGACAAAAATAAATTCCCAGTGGATGAAACTTAATCCTGCAATGGCACCCAGGATACCCCCAAGGATCTCCAGCCAGGCCAGGTGTTCCCCGGTAGCCTGCATAATGACACTTTCGAACTTGTCCATGGGAAGACTTTCCAGATTCCGCTGAATGATTTGCCGAATGTTTAATTCAACGATTAAGCGACGAAGAAATTTCTTAATGTTTTCCTTTTGCTCAGGCTGCTGGAAAAAAATCCGGGCGCGTTCTCTTAAAAAACGGGTGAGGTGATCCAGCACGGTATTTATAGTATCCCAGCTCTGAGGTCGTTTTAGATAATCATTTAGAAAGGTGATCATATGAGGCATGACTGCGGGAACTCCCTGTTCTTCGAACCAGATCAGGAATCGATTCAGATATTCGGAGAGGCGATCGCGAACTTCCGGTTCCTCCAGGTATTTGTAAAACCGGTTAATTCCCTGATCAATAAAATCAATGAGTTGTTGACGGGTCTCGGGATTCTCCAGCATTTCTTCCATCACTTCCCGAATCCGTTCTGGATTCACCTCCATTGCCAAGGCCGCAATTCGCGTCAGATATTTTCGAATACCCGAAAGATTTTCCTGATATTTTTCCAGAAATTGGTACAGCAGTTCGGCAAATGTGGGGAGGTTATTCCTTAAAAAAAGATGAACGGTATGGTAAATTTGCTGGCGATTTTCTTCTTTGTCCAGGTAGCGGGTGAGCCCTTCCACAATAGCTTTGTGCAGTTGATCCCGGATTTCCTGCTGCGAGGCGAATTCGCGCGCCCGCGAGGCCACCCAGGTCAGCGATTTGTCCATAAGCTCTGGCAATAATCTTTCGGAAAGTTCAATGATTTTGCCGATGATGCGTTCGCGGTTCTGGGGATCTCTCAGGTAATCTTCCAGATATTTATCGGCTTTAATCAATCCCTGATCGATGAGTTGATGGTGTTCGATGTAATCCAATATTTGATCTGGATTGAGTACATTATTTTCAATGGCGCGGCTCAGTCCGTAGGCGATGCGTTCTTTGTTGCGGGGGATTACCCCCTGGCGGTTGAGTGGGGTCGGATGCAGAGGGTGGAATAGCATCTTAATGGCAATGGTGTTGGTAAACATCCCGACCGACCCGGCAAGTGCCACGGCGTAAAGCCAGTCCGCCCAGGGTTGATCAATGAGTATCATGGCCAGCATACCCAACAGCGTCAGCGAGGGCAGTGTAATACGCATAAATCTTAGCAGAAAGTACATGCGTCGCAGCTGGGTAGACATGCCCATCCCTGTCTTTTCGCTTGTTGTTTTAACGGAACAATATAAATGGCTGGATGGCAAAATCGAAAGGGAAATTCAGGCTGTAGAAATGCTTTCCCTCTGGCTACGATCGAACCAGAGGGAAAAGCGGAAGGAATGATTAAAGTTGACGCAATGCATCCAGAATTTCCTGATGCTCTGGAAAGCGGTGTTCTTTTCGTTTAGAAAAAATTAACTTCCCGTCAGCTTCCACCTCGAACACTCCGCCGCGAGATTTGATGAGCTCAACTTCAATGCCCAGAGCATCTTTTATAGCCTCCGCCAAACTGGCGGCCTGGGGATAGTAGTTTCATTCATAGCAATATTCAATGGAAACCTTACGAACCATAAGTCCTCCTTTCTTTGATGTCATCCTATTTTAATCAGGCCTGGAATAAATCGAAAGTGAAAAATCATTTTGGCCGTGGCCAGTGAAAGCCCAGGCATTTCCTGATTAGCATTGAATTGTTGGTTTGCCTGAAAAGTCCGGTCGATGGCACGATTCAGTCAACAGGAATTGATGGCCTTTAAGCACGCCCAATTTCGGGTAATCTGAACATTTTATTTTTATGATGCATTTCTTTCGTTTTCTCTTTTCTCCATTGTTAGAATAACCAATTGAAAACCCCCTGGTGCTGAAGATAGTCATGGAAAACCACTTTGAGGTTCTGGCGAACGTCGCGTTTGCTGTTCAGGATGTAAATGGAGTGTTGAATATGGAAGATTTGCTCCTGTACGCGTAATACCGGATATTGCTTCAGGCTTTCGATGCCTTTTAACTGGATGAGTTCCTCCTCGAACATCAGGACAATTTTATCTTTAACCCGCAGGTGGGTGTCGTTAAAAAAGATGGCCAGATCGGGTTTCAGCTGTTGAATGCGTTTGAGAAAGGCGGCAATTTCTGGATTGTGGATACCCTTAGGCGGCGCCGATTTGGCTTCGAAATATACCAGACGGTTTAACCAGCTGGCCAGAACGTCGTAATCGCCTCCGGTATCTGTACCCAGTATGCCCACGTTAAAGAGAGCCGGGGAGGCAAACACGTTTTCCATGAGGGTTGCGATGTACCATTCCAGAATCCATCCGACTGTCAGATCAGCGGGTAAGTGGATAACAATTCTCCCATCGGATTTCCGGGAAATCATTCCAAAGTTCTCCAGTTGTGCAAGTATCCGGATTAAACTGTTAGAAGAAACGTAATGGGTGAGGTCTTCCGCCTTGCATTCGGGTTGGAGTCGAAAGAGATCGTGCAAGACCAATCGATGGGAGTATCGGTGCATGAATGTGAAAAAATCATCCAATTGCTGCCGGGATAATGGCAGGTACTGGGGCAGATCCGCAATGTTATTGCCGCGGGATAGTTGAAATCCCCGTGCCCGGATCAGGGAATCCACGGGATGGCCGGCGAGGGGATCATTCTTTATCCGCTGCTGGGGCAAATTGTCCATAGTTGCCTTTTATTTTAGCGCCTGTTGATCTGGCCATGAGAAAATAAAACTTTCATTGCCTTTATTTTCGCTTCTTTTTATGATAATTAAAAAACGCGGGGAATCGAATGCAATCAGGTAAGCGGATTTTTCTTCTTCTGGGGATTTTGTGGGCGATTGGATATGCGCAGTCAATAGAATTTGAGCGAGCCGTGGCACGGGTCGATTCATTATTTAAAACCTATCGCTATTCAGCTGCGCAGGTCATTGTCGATTCTCTTCTTCGGAGCCATCCGGAGCATCCTCGCGTTTTGATTCAGGCGGCTATTCTGGAATTATCCCGCTTTCAACCCGATCCGGCCATTGCCTACCTGGAAAAAGCAATGAAACAAGATCCTCAGAATGCCGAGGTGTATTTCCGTTTGGGAAATGCTTACAGCATTAAGATTAATCAGGGTGGATTTTTTAGCAAGATGAAAAGTGCGCGAAAGATGAAAGAATACTGGGAAAAGGCGCTGGAGAAAGATCCCAACTACGTGGATGCCATGGTGGCTTTATACAACTATTATCAGATGGCGCCTTCCATTGCGGGTGGGGATAAAGAAAAAGCGGCGGAGCTGCTAACCCGGATTCGGCAGCTGGCACCCGAATATGAATACTATCTGCTCGCCACTCAGTACCATCGGGAAAAAAATGATGAGCGTGCTGTGGAAATGTTGCAGCGATCCATTCAAACATACCCTGAATTTAAACCGGCGTATTTAACCCTGGCCTACATCTGGATCCAAAAGGAAAAGCTGGATGAAGCCGAAAAATTGCTTACTCAGTTACTGGCATTGGATCCTCAAAACATTCACGCGCTGGATGAGCTGGGAGAGATTTATCTTCAAAGGGAAGACTACGCCGCGGCCTGTTATCATTTCCGAAAAGCGCTGGACATCCATCCGTATTATGTTCAGGCGCGTTATCACCTGGGCATGTGCCTGAAACGAAAGGGTGATGTGGAGGAAGCCCGGAAAACGTTCCAGTTTATTTTAGACCATTTTCCAAAACATCCCCTGGCAAAGCGGGCAAAAACGGAGTTAAAGAATTAATCCAAAGGATACGTTAGACCGCGAATGACGCGAATGAACACGAACAAAAACAATAAAATCCATTTGATCCCGGATTATGCAATAGCCTACGAATTACATGAATTAAAACGAATAATAAAATCCATTTGATGATAGCTGGATGAAAATGTGTTCCAGGATTTATTCGCTGTTTTGCAGATATTTTTTTACTTCATTCACGTAATTCGTAGTTTGATGCATTATTTGGATCAATGGCCTGATCTACAAAAAACTGCTCAACGGAACGTTCCCATCCCGAATATTGAAATTAGCCCCTCTTTTTCCTAAACCCCGAAGCGCCTTGCACCGATGGTAGAGTAAAGGTGTATGGAAAAACATAGGGAGATTGCCATGGGTTTGAGGGATCGTTTTCGTGCATTCATGCTACGCAACGTGAGTTTCCGCGTGGTGTATTTTAAGATTTTCTTGCTTCGTTTCTTGCCACGGGGGTGACCCACCAGTTTATTCCTGCAAAATTTTGTTTCATTTTTGACGCCTGTGGTATATTTTAATCCGCGGGAGTGACGTCCGGTTATTCCTGGGGGCGGATGGGTTGAGTGCCGCCTGTTGGGGAAGGGGAAATCCAAAATGTGTGGGGGCAACAAGGTGATGCGACCTCATCGAGATTTCTGGGTGCTGTTATTTTTCCTGACCACCACCAGTGTTGTTTACTGGATTGCTGCTGGCGAACACTTTAAAATCCGGGCGGTAAAGAGCAACGATTTCCTGTCCTTTGTGCAAGACCACCAGCCTGTGGTGGTCGATCTGCGCGAAGACAATGAACGATCGCGCCTGCCGTTGACCTATCCCCACCTGATTCATCGCCCTTTTTTATCCCTGGTCGATGAAGTGGAAAGTTTTCCACTGGATCCAGAGCGGGATTATTTGCTGGTTTGCTCCGATGGGAATCGGGCGCGACTGATTGCCACTCAATTTGCCGAAATTGGCCACATGGTGTTTTATCTTCAAAATGGATTGTGGGGATTAAACTCCCGGCAACTGGCTGTATTAACGCAGCTGTCCTTCCCACACCCCGGACAGTGATTGAATTTGATGTGAACTCAGAACGGGGTTTTATCAATTCGCTGTAACCATTCTTGGTATTGATCATATTTCTGTTGGTATCGCTGGACTTCTTCCCACCGCTGGCGCTTTCGGGCTCCCTGTAAATAAATGGAGATTTTACGGAGAATTTCTTTCAGGGCAGCAATTTGATACGCCTTTGGCAATTCCCCGGTGCGCAGGATTTTTTCCAGCGCGTAAATCCGGAAGCGATCCATCCCCCAAAACTGGCGGGAGAGTTGATCCTCATGGCCTCCGTGTTTTACAATAAGCGGTTCTTCCAGGTACAGGACCGGGTAAACCGCGCAGATGCGTAGCCAGAGGTCGTAATCCTCACAGGCAGGGAGTTGCTCATCGAACATACCCAGTTCGGTGAACAGGTGGCGATGCAGTAAAACCGAAGAAGGGGAGATGATGCAGAGAGGCAGGCAATGCACAAAAATGTGTCCTCCATATTTCTGGTGTTTCTTTTTGGGATTAACCCGTCTTCCCCGGCGAATCCAGATTTCGTTGGTGTGACAGATGCGGTAGTCTGGATTGGCTTTCAGGGCGCCAACCTGTTTCTCCAATTTGGTGGGCAGCCATTCATCGTCGGAATCCAGAAAGGCGATCCAGTTTCCGGTGGCCATTTGAATCCCCCGGTTACGTGCCGCACTAACCCCCCGATGGTCCTGCCGGAAATAGATGACCTCCGGGAAATCCCTGGTGACGATCGTTTCCGTTTCGTCAGAAGAACCGTCATCGATGACGATGATTTCGTGGGGTGGCAGAGTTTGGTTCATAATGGATTGAAGAGCTCGCGGAAGTGTGGATGATCGATTGAAGGTGGGCACGATGACCGAAACCCGGTAGTCCATTTTTTGTGAGTTCCATGTTTCTGATCCAATCTATTAAAATTAAGCAATCCTTTTTCCACAGGAAAGCAAATGGAAT
The DNA here is from genome assembly GCA_013150955.1 of Calditrichota bacterium. Taxonomy (GTDB): domain Bacteria; phylum Calditrichota; class Calditrichia; order RBG-13-44-9; family J042; genus JAADJD01. The sequence continues at coordinate 110,024 of JAADJD010000055.1, read as the reverse complement.
GTTTTTTGAAAGCAATAAAAAAGCGGGTTTCCTGGTGGAAACCCGCTTTTATCCGGTACCAGAAGTTGATTTACAGCGTAATTTGCGTGGTCAGAAATGTGTGGAACAGCGGTGCCTGCACAACATACATGTAATATTTCCCGGCCAGGTCATCATTCCGGTTGAAGTCACGTGTCCAGGCAGCCCGGGTGTAGTTTTCACGATTGGTGATATTGTTCAGGTTGAGACGAATATCCACATCGGAACCGGCCAGCTTGAAGTGATAGGCAATCACCGCGTTCAGCTCGAAGAAAGCGGGCAACTTTGCGGTATTGTCGTAGTTACCATAATATTCATCCCAGTAACTGGTGGACAAACCGAAACGGAAACCTTTGATGTTGTACCCCAGTTCCGCATTGAAAATGCGTTCGGGAGCAAAAGGCACCACTTTGTTGACCACATCTTCTTTGTCAATGCCAAAAATCTTCTGCACATTCATTTCCTGCCAGCGGTTGCGGGAGTAGGTTGCAGAAAGCAGTCCATCCCAGCGATGATAACGGAAGCGGGCTTCCAGTTCCAGACCCATATGCCGGGCTTTCCCTGCATTGATGGTTACCAGTTCACCCGCCTGATTCACCACGCGCTCGATCTTGTCTTCGAAGTTCATCAGGTAGGCATTGGCTTTTAAAATAACATAGCGGCCATAGTATCCCATTCCAGCTTCAAAGTTTGTCAGGCTTTCCGGTTTCAGCTCGATCGGGTTTCCGTTTTCATCTTTTGGCTGGTTAGCACCAGGACCACTGGAACGGCTATACCAGTCGGCTGTTTTGGGTTCTTTTTTGGAAACGCTGACATTTCCAAAGAAATTGAATTCCGGGGTAATGTTGTAATTAAAACCGGCCTTAGGCATAAAGAAGGTAAACACCCGCTGGTAGTCGCTGTCCTTGTATTTTGGGTTTCCGTTTTCGTCTTTCAGGTCCCGGGTCTGGTAGTAGTAAATGTCGGTCCACTTCTGAGCTGCAAAATCGTAAACCCGAATGGGCCGCTCTTCCACGCGGGAGGAGTAGCGCGCATATTGACCATCCAGCATAACCGTCAGGTCTTTGATCGGGCTGATCAACAAACGTCCAAAGGCGGAGGTATTAATCACGATACCGTCGTAATCGTAACGCAGCTGAACTTCATCGATCCGTTTAACGGATCCGGTATTCAAATCGAACATCCGGAAATCAAAAGATTGGGCAAAGTGACGGGCTTTCCAGTAGCGCGCTTCACCACCCAGCGTAATCGTAATCATGTCGCTCAACTTGTTCTGATAGGCCGTGTTGAATCCGTATTGAATGTGATGGTTCTGCGAATCGTTCCGCCAGGAATGGGCATAAGTGCTGCTGATCAGGTTCCGTGCTTTGGACACCGTGGTGGTATCTCCATTATAGACAAATTCATTGGTTTCAGGGATGTAGCCGGTCAGTGCCTTTCCAGTCATTTCGTAAATAAAACGAGCGTGGCGACCAAAATATTTCGCGTCTGTGGCTGCAGAAACCTGTTTGAATGTTACCAGACCGGTGTTGACGTCAAAATAGTCGTTTCGCAGGTAGCGTCCACCGCCCCGACCAAAGGTCAGGAAGGCGTTGGTTTTCAGGAAGGAACGATCATTAATTGCCCAGTCGTGATGCAATTCGAATTGCGGTTTGAAATAATAGTTTTCCTGATACGGATGGTTGTACCGATTGTATTCGCGGCCCAGTTTTTTGAGCAGGTTCATGTCCTGCATGCTGCGGGCCTGATTGTGCCGTTGAGGGGCTCCGTGGGCGTTAAAGGTAATCACGTGATTACCCAGAATGCTTTGCAGTCCCAGATAAAAAGCGTGTCCGTTATAATAAGTGTTGCTAATGTAATAATCACCGGACTTCCGCTCGTAGCGCAGGTAGAGATTTAATTTGCCGTCCGCCAACAATCCGGAGACGTAATCAATAGAAAACGCCTGGTTGAAAGGATTGTAGGTTTGGGAACCCCCAAGACCATCGGCAATGCGGTTGGTACCCAGATAGCCGCCTTTGGTCACGTATCCAGCGACAGAGCTGCGCAGGGTCAGGCTGGGTGTAGCAGAGTAACGCCCGGTTACAATGTTCACCGAACCACCAAATGCTCCGGAGCCCACCAGGGAGGCACCCACACCGCGCTGCACCTGAATGGAAGCCGCGTTACCGGAAAGACCCGTCCAGTTAGACCAGTAGACCCACTGGGATTCAGGATCGTTTACCGGCACGCCGTTGATCATGATCTGAATGTGCTCCGGATCGAAGCCGCGAATTCGAATTTCGGCTTCACCCAGACCGGATGTGGTGGTGAATACGCCTGGAATGGCACGCAGAAGATCGGGAACGTCCTGAGTGGCGTATCGGCGCAGGATTTCGTCCTGGTCTACCTCCGAAAACGTGACCGGGGTTTGACGTTCCTTTGCCCGGTTTACCTCAACCACGATTTCCTGCCCTTCGAAGACGGTCGGTTTCAGTTTCGCCTCGATGCTTACCTCTCCAGAACCTACGGTGATCATTCTGGAAAAATCCATGTAGCCCAGATAGCTAATCTGAATGCGCCATTTCCCCTCCGGCACATTCTCCAGAATGAAGAATCCGTCCTCATCGGTGATGGTACCCAGGGCCGATCCCACCAGAACCACATTGGCCCCAATGAGTGGCTCATCAGTGGTGGCATCCTTCACCACTCCCTTAATGGTGCCACCAAATGCCACCGATGTGGCCAGTAACACCAGTAACATTACCTTAAAAAGCCTCATAGCTCCTCCTGTGATTTTATTTAGTTATGGGAAATAAAAAACCCTCTTTTGACGGGAAAAGAGGGTAAACAACAAATTTGCATGCACAAATATTCGAATGTTGATTGTTAGATCCAGCATCTTTCGAAGTCGACTCGTTTTGAAGGCATTTCGGAAGCAAATCTCATCTGAAGGGGGATGAAGGGTAAGCCATCTGAATGGGGTCCATTTACCCTTACACAGAACACCTTGGTAATGCCTGCCCACAATGCCTCCTTGAAATACCGACCGCCAATCCAATCAAAAAATAAGCTTAAATTTATTTCATTTGCCCTAAAATTCCAATAGCCGAGATTTTTTTCTCATAATTTCTTAAAAATAATGAATTAAAACTCATTTTTCATGCAAATATGCATTCAAACAGGTTGCTCGATTCATTTTTCCAGATGGTGCCGGATAATTTTTGCCTCTTTCATGAAGACCACATCTTCACAGAGATTGGTGGCCAGATCGGCCACCCGCTCCAGATCCCGTGCCACCCGTGCCAGGGCAAACGCCTGCTCCAGTTGATTGACCTTACCCTTCACAACTTCGATTAAATGTTTGACTACCTTGTCGTACAGTTCATCCACCTCACTGTCGCGGGCACAGACCTGTCGGGCCAGTTCCGAATCCTGATAAATAAAAGAGTTCACCGCTTCGTGCAGCATATCGCAGGCAATTTCGCTCATTCGCGGCAGATCTTCCAGCGGTTTGATGTAGGGTTCACCCGCCAGTTGGATGGCCGTTTGTGCAATGTTGACTGCATGATCCCCGATGCGCTCCAGATCATTGTTCATTTTCAGTCCAGCCACAATAAAACGCAGGTCGATGGCCACCGGTTGCTGAAGGGCCATCAGGGTGAGTATTTGATCTTCAATTTTTACTTCCAGTTTATCGATGGCCTCATCGTTTTCGATCACCATTCGTGCCAGATCGGTGTCCTGCTTCTCCAGCGCTTTCATGGACTGCCGCAGGGCGTGCTCCACTTCGTTGGCCAGATAAATGATGTCCTTCTTTATGCTCTCCAGCAATTGTTTCATTTTTTCTTTCATGAAACCGTTTCTCCTGCTTAATTCAGTACCCGTAGTTTACATTGTTCTGGGCGATTATCCAAATCGACCGGTAATATAATCTTCCGTTAATTTGACCTTTGGATTGGTGAATATGACTTTTGTTTTGTCGAATTCGATGAGCTCGCCCAGCATCATAAAGGCGGTGTAATCGGAAATGCGTGCCGCCTGTTGCATGTTGTGGGTGACGATCACGATAGTATAATTTTGCTTCAGTTCTTCGATGGTTTCCTCGATTTTGCCTGTGGAGATGGGATCCAGCGCCGAGGCCGGCTCGTCCATCAAGATGATGTCCGGTTTGTTTGCCAGGGTACGGGCAATACACAGGCGCTGTTGTTGACCACCGGACAGATCCAGTGCCGACTGATGAAGCCGATCCTTAACTTCTTTCCACAAATCGGCTTGCTTCAGGGCGGATTCCACTATCTCATCCAGCAGGGTCTTATCAGTAATACCATTCACCTTGGGGCCAAAGGCCACGTTTTCCCAGATGGACATGGGGAATGGGTTGGATTTTTGAAACACCATGCCCACTTTCTTGCGCAGTTCTTCCAGCCGGATGTTGTCCCGGTAAATATCCTGCCCTTCGATAATCACCTTTCCGGTGAGGTAGGCGCCGGGGATCAGATCGTTCATCCGGTTGAACGTGCGCAGCAGGGTGGATTTCCCGCATCCCGAAGGCCCGATGAATGCGGTAACTTTCTTTTCCGGAATTTTTATATTGATGTTTTTAAGCGCATGGCTCTCTGGCGAGTAGTAAAAATTTAAATCGATGGTTTCGATGACAATATGCTCGCCTTCCAATATGGAATCAAAATCAGTCTTTGGCGATTCGAATTGGAGCTGAACGTCATTTTCGGTTTTTTTGACTTCGACCATGGTTTCACCCATTATCAGTTCATGTTCCATTAAAACGCTGCCATTTTATATTTTTTGCGGAGATTGTTCCTCATGCGAATGGCAATCATATTCAATACTACCACCAGCAGGATGAGCAACAGTGCGGTGGTGTAGACCATGGGTTTTGCCGCTTCCACGTTGGGCGACTGAAAGCCCACATCGTAAATATGAAAGCCCAGGTGCATGAATTTCCGATCCAGATGCAGAAAGGGGAAGGTCGTATCCAGCGGAAGCGATGGAGCCAGTTTGACCACGCCTGTGATCATTAGCGGGGCGACTTCCCCTGCACCGCGACTGATGGCCAGGATCAGCCCGGTTAAAATGCCTGGCATGGCATTGGGGAGCACAATTTTCCGTATCATTTGCCAGCGGGTTGCGCCCAGTGCCAGTGCCGCCTCTTTGTTGGCCTGAGGAACTGCCAGGATGCCCTCTTCTGTGGCCACCACCACAACCGGAAGGGTCAACAGGGCCAGTGTAAGCGATGCCCACAAAATGCCCCCGGTGCCAAATGTGGGTTCGGGTAACTTGCTGCTGAAGAAAAGCTGATCGATGGTACCCCCAATCATGTAGATGAAAAAGCTGAGCCCGAAGATACCGAACACGATGGAAGGCACCCCGGCCAGATTATTAATGGAAAGCCGAATCAGGCGAACGACCGGGCCCTGTCGGGCGTATTCCGATAAGTAAATGGCGGCCATCACTCCGAAGGGTACCACGGCAATGGACATTATGAGTACCATGAGAACCGTTCCGAAGATGGCGGGGAAAATGCCGCCCTCAGTATTGGATTCCCGTGGATTCGCCGAAACAAATTCCCACAATTTGCTGGCATAAAGGGCGCTCTTCTGGAAAAGATTCATCTGATTGGGAAAATAAAAGCGGACAATCTTTTCCAGGGGAATAGCTTTTTCCGCCCCATCGGCGGTTTGAACGGTCAGTATTAATTGCGCGTTTTCCTGATGGAGTTTCTCCAGCTGGCGATTTAGCGCTTCGTAGCGATCGCTGATTCTGGCTTCCATGCGGGCAATTTCTTCCTCCAGCGCCTGCAGCCTGGCCTGCCCTTCGGGGGTTTGAGCCTGTGGGGAAATCTCCAGCAACGAAATTTCTCGCTCCAGATGCGACAGGGGTTCCAGTAGCCGGTTCAGGCGCTTCTCCAGTTTCGCAATTCGCTTGCGATTTTCCACCGCCCGATCGTGCCACTGCTGCAGCCGACGGATGAAGCCGCTTTCTTCTGCCAGCCACGTCTCCGTAATCGCATGCAAGCGCTGTGGGAAACCGTAAAAATTTCCGTACTCAAGCCGCTCGATGGTGATGGCCATACGCGGATAGGTTTGTTTAACGACCGCATCCAGCGGGATCCAGATGAAATCCAGTCCGTACAAATCCCGATTCCCGATTTTTAGCTGCACTTCCTTCAGGCGCCGGGAGGTTCCAGATGCGTCGATGACGGTTTTTTCTTCCCGATCGGTCACTTCCCCCAGATAGGCTTTTCCATCCTCCAATTTCACAAAAAGCAAGTTGGACGGCCAGAAGAATCCCAGCCCTTTGACCAGAATCACCCCCATGATGAAAGCGACCATGAGCAGGGACAACACCAGACCAATGCTGGTGCCCATAATGTAAGCATCGCCTTTTTGCCGAAAGTAACTGATGCGTCGATCTTTCATCGCTTAAAATCTCGCATATTTTTTTCGCAACCGTTCACCAACCACCGAAGAGAGGGTGTTAATAATAAAGGTAAAGCTGAACAGCAACAGGGCAGTCAGGAAAAGCACTCGATAAAGGGTACCGCCCACCGGCGCTTCGGGAATTTCCACGGCAATACAGGCGCTCATGGTGCGGAAACCGTTAAACGGGCTCAGGTCGATGATGGGTGTGTTGCCGGTGGCCATGAGCACAATCATGGTTTCTCCCACAGCCCGACCGAATCCCAGCATCACGGCGGCAAATATTCCCCCTGCAGCGGCGGGTAACACCACCCGTCGCACCGTTTGCCAGCGGGAGGCTCCCAAAGCCAGCGAAGCGGAGGTTAACGATTCGGGAACGTTACTTAGCGCGTCCTCTGCCACCGTAAAAATAATGGGGATAACGGCAAAGCCCAGGGCAAAACCCACCACAATGCTGTTCCGTGTGTCGTAGGTCATGCCCAGTGCGGTGTAAATCCACTGCTTTAGATCGCCGCCGAAAAACCACTGCTCCACATGCGGGGCTAATGTCAGGGACAGGGCAATGGCCAGAAAGGTTACCGGAACGGTAAACCACAATTCCCAACCGATGGGGATGCGCAGGCGGTGGTGCTCTGGCACCTGCCGCCATCCCAGAATGAAGATCATGAACACCAGTGGCAGGGCGATCAGGAAAATCAGGATGGCCGTCAGGTGTTTTTCGAACAGCGGAGCAAAGTACAGGCCGCCCAGAAAACCAATCACCACGCTGGGCAGTGCCGCCATGATTTCGACCGTGGGCTTTACGATTCGAGATAGCCAGTGGGGTGCAAACTGAGAAACGTAGATGGCTGCCAGCAGGGCCAGCGGAACGGAGAAGAACATGGCATAAAGGGTGCCTTTGAACGTCCCAAAGATCAGCGGAACCAGGCTGAATTTCGGCTCGAAGGCGTCGGATCCGCCGGTAGATTGCCAGACAAATGCCGGTTTGGGATATCCTTCGTACCAGACCTTTCCGAACAGGGTTTTCAGGGTAATTTCCGGGTGGGGATTATCCAGCCAGAAATGCCCGATGCGATGCTGTGCGTCGATAACCACGATGCCATTGGCCTTGGGAGCGATGGCGGCTGCCTGGATGCGATCGCGGGCGGGCTGAAATTCCAGCTGGGTGCGACTGGTGGTGGAGTAATTCAAATGGGCATTTCCGCGGGTATCGATAGTCAGGAAGTTTCGGTTCCGGGGAGAGGGATAGATCTGCTCCACCGCAGCGGGATGCGCACGGAAACGGTGAATGGGCTGCATCTTGAAAATCTGGCTGTGGCTGCGCACCGGAAACCAGACTGTCACCTGCCCATCTGTGTCCCCAACCACCAGCGCATTGTCCCCAATCAGGTAGGCCAGTGCGCTGATGGGCTGATGGCTGGCGCTGAATCGATCCTGAAGCACCACCTCGCCATCGCTGTACCGAAACCAGTAGACGTCGCCCCCGGAAACTCCCACGGCGATCTGATCGCCGCTATAACTCATGGTTAGGGCGGTCACTTTCTGTTCGCCCCATTCTGCGGGAATGGGAACGGTGTACGTTTCCTCAAAATCCGGATCGTAGTGCCGAAGAACCAGCTGACCGTCGTGGTTTTCCCACAACCAGAAACGGGCGTCATCTTCGTTCTGGCGGAAGACAAGGCGTTCCACGTGGGGATGAACAGTATCCGCGGCAATGGAAAAGGTATCATCCAGTTCAAATTCAGGTAGAATAACCCGACCGGTGTCAGAATAGTGGGGCACAAACCGGATGCGTGCGGTGAACACCCGCCCGGCATCAGTGCCCACAGCAAACCATTCGCGGTTCAGGCTGCCTTTGGAGGCGGCAAGGATGGATTCATCGGGCTGAAGAGGAATGGAGTCCTGTCGAATTTCCCGTTGATCCTGAAGGCGAAAAAATCGGATTTTTCCGTCTGCGGTAAGGAAGTAAACCACTTCCTGGTAGGAATCCACTCCGGTCAGAAATACGCGTTCGGTATTGGGAAGTCCCCAGCCAAACATGCGTTTCACAGACGCACCGAAAGAAAGCGGCAGGCTTTCCAGAACCAGGTAAACAAAGATCAGCACAATGCTGGCGATGATTCCATAACCGGCGATGGTGATGACCCATCGGGCGCGACGGTCGCGACGATAGGTCTTTTGGCGAAATGCCGATGTTTTTTCCTCAAGTCCTCTTGGCTGTCTCATAAGTCGTAGTGGATCTCAATCCCTTGAATTCATGTTATTGCAATTTCTTGAGTTCTTCCTGCACCACGTCGTAGGGCAGCGGCAGATAGCCATCTTTTACTACGATCTTCTGTCCCTCATAACTGAGCACGAATTTGAGGAATTCTCGCACCAGCGGATCCAGCGGTTTGTTGGGGGCTTTCACGATGTAGATGTACAGGTATCGGGAAAGCGGATATTTTTTGGAGATCACGTTTTCGTAGGTGCCCTTGTAGCAGGGGCCGCCCTTCTTTTTTGCCAGTGCCAGTGCCTTTACACCGGACGTGATGTAGCCGATCCCGCTGTAACCGATGGCATAACGATCCTTGGTAATGCCCTGTACTACCGATGCGGATCCGGGTTGTTCTTTAACAGTGCTTTTGTAGTCACCTTTTTTCAGAACCACTTTTTTGAAGAATCCGTAAGTGCCGCTGGCGGAATTCCGTCCAAAGATGCTGATGGGTTTGTTGGCCCAGGCGCCGGTTAATCCCAGCTGTCCCCAGCGGGTAATGTCTTCGGGATAGCCCCGTTTGCGGGTGGACGAGAAGATGGCATCCAGCTCTTGCAGACTCAGGCAGTCCAGGGGATTGTCCCGGTTGACGAAAACCGCCAGGGCATCCAGGGCTACGCGAATTTCGGTGGGCTTGAAACCGTATTTCTTTTCGAACGCATCCACTTCTTTGGCCTTCATCTTTCGAGACATGGGGCCAAACTGGGCCACACCCTCAATCAGTGCGGGCGGAGCGGTGGAGGATCCTTTCCCTTCCACCTGAATGTTCACCATGGGATAATATTTTTTGAACCCTTCTAACCAGAGGGTCATCAGGTTGTTCATGGTGTCCGAGCCAATGCTGTTCGCATTGCCCCGAATCCCGCGAACCTTTTTGTACCGTGGAAGGCGTTCGTCCACCTGAATCGTCTGCCCGAACGCCTGAAATAGCAATCCCAGTGTAAGGGTCAGGATGATCAGTCGCATATTACCAAACTTTCCATTCGTCATTGTCTATTGCTCCTTTTTCTTTTAGCAGATGCATAGTTTAACATGCCAATGTTACAATTCTGTTACAATCGCATGAAAATCTGTAAAAAATTGGGATCCTGAGGTTTTAACCCAATAATGCATTAAACCACGAATCACACGAATGAAACCCAAAAATATCCACAAAATCGCGAATAATTCACGGAACACATTTTCATCCAGACACAATCCAATGTATTTTATTAGTTTTATTTGCGTTCATTCGTGGTTCTAATGCATAATCAAGGTTCAAAACTGTGAGTGTTGTTGCGTTATGCAGGCGTGTGCCGGGCAGGAGCCAGGAAGGGCTCCGTAAAAATGGACAAATGGAAGCACCCACCTGTTGTTCCGGCTGGACAGACAAATCCCCTGAATCCAGGTGGTGCCATTACTCCGGGTTGGGAAAACAGAACGGATTCGAACCGCGGTAACCGACCTTTCTTCTTGCTTAACGGGTGGATATTTCGTAGTATTGCCCGTTATGAAAAAAGCGCTGCTGGAAAACGTGTCCCGGGTGGATTCATCGGTTCAGCCATGTGTGGTGGTGCATTATGCCGAGGTGGGGTTAAAGGGAGAAAATCGCCATCTGTTTGAAAATCAGCTGATCCGAAATATTAAACAGGCATTGAAGGACACCGGGGTGCAACAGGTCAGGCGGTTTCATGGCCGGATGGCCGTGTTGTTACCGCCGGACTACGATTGGGAGCGGGTTCAGGAGCGTTTGCAAAGGGTTTTTGGAATCGCTTACTTTGCTCCGGCCGTCATTGTGGAACAGGACATTGGGGTGATTGAGCGGGTGGCCTGTGAACTGATGGCGCAGTATCGTTTCCAGTCGTTTCGGGTAAAAACCCGGCGTTCGCAAAAGGCATTTGCGTTAAATTCTCAGGAAGTGAATGTTCGGGTGGGGGCGGCCATACAGGCACAGAGTGGCGCTAAGGTGGATTTAAGTCATCCTGAGATGACCTGCCATATCGAGATTTTTGACCGCTTTGCCATTCTGTATGCCGAACGGATTCCGGGTGCGCGGGGACTCCCGGTTGGGGTCAGTGAACGGGCAGTGAGCCTGCTTTCCGCCGGTATCGATTCCCCGGTGGCTTCCTTTAAAATTATGAAGCGCGGGGTAAAGATCATCTTCGTGCATTTCCATAGCGTTCCCTTCACCAGCGACGCATCCATTCGGAATTCCCAGCGCATCGTCCAGTTGTTAACCCGGTATCAATACGCATCCAAATTATATTTGGTGCCGCTGCTGGAAGTGCAACAGGAAATCATGCTGAAGGCCCCCACGGATTATCGGGTGGTATTGTATCGGCGTTTTATGCTGCGGCTGGCGGAACGAATTGCCCGTCGGGAGCGTGCCAGGGCACTGATTACCGGCGAAAGCATTGCCCAGGTCGCCTCGCAAACCCTCAGCAATTTGATGGTGATTAATGAGGTGACACGATTACCGGTTTTGCGCCCGCTATCGGGAAATGATAAGGAGGAGATTGTGGACATGGCCCGCGAGCTGGGCACTTACGAAATTTCCATTGAACCGTATGAGGACTGCTGCTCCCTGTTTGTCCCCCGGCATCCGGTAACCCGGGCAAAACGGGAGGTGGTAGAGGAAGCCGAATCCCGCCTGGATGTGGAAGGGCTCATCCGGGATGCCCTGCAGCGCACGGAGGTGGTTAAATTCCATTACCCGGAATCGGATGCGGATGAATAGCCGGGATTTTGGTTTTCGCATTTGAAATTCGGTTGCCAGCCCGTAATTTTTAAGAAAGCAAAGGAGAGCGCCATGGGTGGAATTGGACTTCCTGAATTACTGGTCATTCTTTTTGTGCTGGTGCTGTTTTTTGGTGCCAAGCGTCTGCCAGAACTGGCTCGCAATCTGGGACGCGGCATTCGGGAGTTTCAAAAGGAAATTAAGTCGGAAAATTCGGGCGATAAGCAGTTAAAGGAATAGTTAACGGGGCAGCAGATGAGACAGGGGTTTCGATGGGGCTTCCTTGGTTTGCTGCTTTTGGGAACCCTGGTGTCTGCGGAACAACGTACGTTTCAGTTCCGCGGTTTGATGTTTGGAGATTATTACTGGATTGCCAACCATCATTTAAATGATTTGAAACGGTTCAATGGTTTCTGGATTCGCCGCATTTACCTGACGGTTGATCACACTCCCGCACCTCAAATTTCTCTCCGTTTTCGACTGGAAATGGCCCATCCGGGTAAATTGAATCCCTCTCGCAATGGTTTTCTTTCGGGAAAGGCCGTTCCTTTTGTAAAGGATGCCTATCTGAAATGGACGTTGCCGTTTGCCCGCCTGTATCTGGGCATCGCTCCCACCCCGACCTTTGCATTCATAGAGCAACTCTGGGCATATCGTCCGGTGGAGAAAACTCCGTTAGATTTGCAGAGGTGGGGGAGTACCCGTGACCTGGGCATTGCCGTGCAGGGTTCCGTACCCGGAGTTCCTTTAAAATTTCATGCGATGATTGGAAATGGAAAAGGCGTTGCCAGCGATGACAATCTGGGGAAAAAGTACATGCTGGCGGTGGGGCATTATCCGGAAACGGGCTGGGTTGTGGAAGTGTATGGGGATTACAATGATTTGCGGGGGAGAAATGCGGATTGGTACACCGTTCAGCTGGTGCTGGGGTACCGACAGAGCCGTTCGTGGATTGGATTGCAGCTGGCACGTCAGGTGCGACAGAATCCTTCTGGCCCGGACGTTACGCTGGAGATGGTATCGGCATTTAGTGCCTGGGAGATATCTCCGAAGAAAAAACTATTTTTGCGGTTCGATCGTCTGTTTGATTCCAGTGTGGCGGGTTATACCATTTGAATACTTGCCTTTTAATCCAGATAATCCCGCGTTGTTGGTGCTGGCGGGAATGGATTATCAACCGGTCAAGGGAATTCATTTGATTCCCAATGTGGAATCCATTTTGTACAGTGAATTTCTTGGGGGTGCGGGATTGCCACCGGATGTTTTCCTTCGTCTGACCTTCTTTTTCAAATTTTAGAAAAATGGGTGCGAGTGATTGTTCGGGTTGTGCAGGTTTTAGTTCGATTGATTGGTTAAAGAAGGAATCGGTTTCGCCAGCACAGTGGGTTGAATTCCGCCGGGATGCCTGGCTTGCCTTGCGTGGGGCACATTTATCATTGCCCTTCGGGCAATTCGCCCCGAAGGGGCAAAATACGTTAGCCCGGGGCACCGCCCCGGGATTGGGGATATCCAACGTTAATCCATCCCGCCCTGAAGGGGCAAAATAGATATCGCTGCCCTACAGGCAGCGGGGTTTAAATATTGGGGCATTTCATGTCCCCCCACGCGTTGCGTGGGGCTAACATATGTTTGCCCTTTTGCCCTTCGGGCAAATTGCCTCGTAGGGGCAAAATACGGTGGCTCGGGGTAACACTCCGTGGATGGGAACATTAAAAAACCTTCGCCCCGTAGGAGCGCAATGCGGTAACCAGGGGTAACACCCCTGGAAAAAGATGCTCCATTCATATATTATTCCGCCCTGAAAGGGCAAAATACATCAGCCCGGGGCATCGCCCCGGGATTGAGAAAACCCAACATTAATTCATTCCGCCCTGAAGGGGCAAAATAAATATTGCTGCCCTACAGGCAGCGGATGGGATTATCGGGATGTTCCATTCCCCACCCCACGCGATGCGTG